>NZ_JBHSKF010000005.1:0-438491 GCF_042657845.1 Actinokineospora guangxiensis
CCCACACTCCAGCCCACTCCCACCTCCCAGACTCCCACCCCCACCTCTCAGACCTCCACCCCCCAGACACCCACCCGAACCGACACCTCGACCACCACCCAGCAGCCCACCCCGGCCCCACGCACCGAAACAGCCGCTCCGCGCATCGAAAAGTCGGTCCAAGACCGCTTCGCCGCCCTGATGGAGAAGTCCTCCGACCGCTCCTTCATCGACCGCATGACCGAAAAGCCCCTCACCCACTCCACAGACCGCCCCACCCCCCCTCCCGAGCGCTCCACCCCACCCGCCGAGCGCACAGCCACCACTTCCGACCGCTACACCCCTGCCCCAGAGCGCCCGACGACATCGACCGACCGTTCGACCCCAACCCCCGAGCGTTCAACCACCAGCGCCGACCGCTCACCCACCTCGACCGAGCGGCCCGCCCCGACCGAGCGCGCGACCACCGGCGATCGCTCCACCTCCCTCGAAAAGCCCGCCCCCGAAAAGCCCGTCCCCGCCAAAGCCACCACCCCCACCCCTGTCCCCGAGCGTCCCGCTCCGGAGAGGCTCACCTCTGAGCGTCCGGTGACCGAGCGTCCCGCTCCGGAGAGGTCCACCTCTGAGCGACCTGCCCCCGAGCGCCCCGCCGAGAAGGTCGCCAAGCCGTCCCCGGCCCCCGTCAAGCTCCACCCCAAGCCCGAAGAAGTCCTCGCCGCCCCCGTCCCCCACCTCACCCCCGACCTCCTCCCCCCAACCCCGCGCCCCCCGACCCCCACGACCCCCTTCCCCCGGGTGGACACCACCTGGACCACCCGCCGCGACGGCGCCACCCCCACCCGCTTCACCTCGGAGCGCTTCGACCCCCACAGCAAGGACGGCGGTCTCCACACGGCCGACGGCCAGGTGTCCGGCAGGATCACCCAGATCCGCTACGACCTCCGCCACTTCGAGGTCGCCCCCGGCAAGTGGGTGGTCGAGTTCACCGTCCCCCTGGACCTCGTCTCCCCAGACGGCTCCGTCGACGCCAAGGCCCGCCGCGGCCTGGCCGATGAACTCCAGGCCGAGCTGGACAAGCACTTCAACCACAAGCACACCTGGCCCGGCAAGGGCCAGTTCCAGGGCAGCCAGGTCCACTTCACCGTCGACGCCGCCACCCCCAACGGCGTCACCCGCGGCTGGGACGCCGACCCGAAGGCCAACGTCCCCGTCGAGATCCGCGCCGGGGACGGCAAGGTCAACCAGGTCCAGTGGGACGCCGCCGCGCCCGTCGGCAGCAGGCTGCACGAGTACTTCCACTTCCTGGGCCTCGGCGAGGGCTACACCGACCCGGATCTGCTCTTCAACCGCCCCACGGGACGCGGCGGCATCATGGGGGACATCGCGCACAAGGTGCTCACCGCCGAGCAGCTCGGGCTGATCGCCACGCTGCACGAGCAGTCGCGGCCGGTCGCCTCCCACTCGCTCGCCGACGAGGCCCGCCCCGCCCCCGCTCCCGCCGCGGCGGGCCCGCTGGTCTCCAGCATCGCCTCGGACGGCCCGTACACCGCCCAGCACAGCCCGGCCAACGCCCCCAAGCCCGATCCGGACAACCCCCCGCGCGGCGGACCGGAGGAGCACGAGCTGCGGACGCTGCCCCCGCGCGGCGAGCCCACCGCGGACCTGAACATTCCCGAGTATGTGCGGGACAACCGCGGCGCCGGGGCCTCGGAGCAGAAGTCGGTGCTCGTCGGAGCCGACATCAAGGGCGGTATCGCCCGCGATGTGCCCGCCCTGCGCGAACACCCGATGCTTCAGCGCATCCAGGACGAGGTCTCCACGAACGTCCTGTCCTTCCTCAACGAGAGCCAGCGCCCGCCCTTCCGCGTGGTCGACGGCAAGAACGTCTACGAGGTGCGTCCGCGCACCCGTCCGCTGTGGGACAAGGCCGAGTTCGTCGACCCCGACGCCGCGCCGGGTGAGGTCAAGTCCAAGACGGACAACAAGACCTGGTCCAACAACACCGCGGGCGCCAAGCGCGACGGCAGCCTCAACGTCCAGGCGTCCTACTCGGCGACGCCGCCGCTGGTGGTGGCCGCGAAGGTCGGGGTGCCCGGCGCGCCGTCGCTGAGCCACGACGTCACCGGTCAGCTGAAGACGACGCAGTCGACCGAGGCCGAGACCACCGGGATGCGCACGGTGAAGGTGCCGGTCGAGGTCACCTACACGGTCCTGGACGCCGACGGCCGCACCGTCGCCGAGATCACCCCCGGGTCCGAGCGCGCCATCACCGGCACCGCCGAGATCGCGGTGCCGCCTGGCTTCACCCGCGCCGACCCCGACGCGGGCCCGGTCCCGGTGACCGCGCTGCCGAAGGCCCCCGCCGTCGAGGAGCTGCACTCGATTCCCGGCACGCGCGGCGGCTTCTTCGAGCAGACCGCCAGGGACCTGCCCAAGCGCGTCACCGAGATCCGCTCCACCGGGCGCGGCGACCTGCAGGAGTTCCTCAGCGACGGCAACATCTGGGCCAACTGGCACAAGATGGCCGTGACCGACGCCCAGCTCAAGGTGGACCCCGACGCCGGTTGGGTGCGCTCCAAGCCCCTGGTCAAGGGGCCGGAGAGCGGCAGCTGGTCGCACAAGGCGAGCATGGTCGAGATGCGGGCCATCGCGCGCACGGTCGAGGTCATCCAGACGCTGCCGGACGCGAAGTCCACCGCGCACCGCTTCGTCAAGGACACCCTCACCACCTCCGACTCCACCTCCCGCGGCGTCGACGGCACCGTGACGGTGGTGGCCGGCGCCGACATCGCCGGCGTCGTCCACGCGGGCATCGGACCGGCCCTCGGCGCGTCGGCGACCAAGTCGCACACCATGCAGCACAGCGACAAGTCGCTGCACAAGACCTCGCTCACCAAGGAAGGCGAGGCCGTCCGCTACCGCACCGAGCACGTGCTCCAGGTGCGCCCGTTCGGCGGCGCGGTCAAGACCCTCGACGGCATCATCGAGACCTTCCAGTCGACCTCCCGGGACAAGGCCGCCGACGCGGGCCTCGTCCCGCCGAAGCCCGACCCGACCCCGATCACCCCGGACCCGTCGACCCCCAAGC
This sequence comes from Actinokineospora guangxiensis, assembly GCF_042657845.1. Classification (NCBI taxonomy): domain Bacteria; kingdom Bacillati; phylum Actinomycetota; class Actinomycetes; order Pseudonocardiales; family Pseudonocardiaceae; genus Actinokineospora; species Actinokineospora guangxiensis. The sequence goes on from NZ_JBHSKF010000005.1 coordinate 3,068, forward strand.
CCGGCAACCAGGGCCCCGCCACCCCCCAACCGACCACCCAGGACCCGACCACCCAGAGCCAGCCCACCCAGAACCAGTCCACCCCGACCCCGTCGGACCCCGAAGGCTCGACCAGGCCCACGCCCGAGGCCGACGAACAGCCCGTGCGCTACCCGCCCGCGCACATCGTCTCCGGCCACTCCATCGGCGGCGCGGTCGTCGACGACTTCCGCGGCGGCGAAGCCCTCTACCGCGCCGTCGCCGACACCCTGCGCACCCTGCCCGGCCACAAGTGGTACCACCTGACCCGCAGCGACTACGTGCTGGAGTTCGGCGACGCCAAGCTCACCAGCAAGTACTCCCGCGGCCTCAAGGCGAGCATCGAGCGGCTCCTCGGACGCGGCGACCAGCTCAAGAAGGACCTCTCCGGCGAGCACCTCTCCGAGCTGGTCGACACCATGCTCACCGACCGCGGGCTGTCGTTCACCGTCTCCCCCAAGCAGGCGACGTTCCAGGACTACGTCACCACGGTCACCCTCAAGGCCACCATGGACCAGGTCCGCGGTCTGGGCACGCCCGAGGACTTCACCCACGTCACCGACGCCAAGGCCAAGCAGAACTCCAAGCTCACCGACGAGAAGACGCTGAAGCTCGACGCGGGCATCCGACCGCGGGTCTGGCACCCGTTCAGCACGACAGGGCACTCCCACAACGGCAACCTCAACATCACCAAGAGCAAGGCCTGGACGCACACCGACGAACTCTCCGGCAAGAGCCACGAGGGCACCGTCCGCACCCACGGCGACTCCGTCGGCGAGGACGGCACGGTAGGTCAGCAGAAGATGTGGCCGTTCGGCGCGCGCCTGACCATCACCCCCGAGGTGCAGTCCTACGTCCGCACCAGCCCGCTGCTGCGCAAGATCACCATCGGCGGCCACGGCAGCTCGGTGCCGACCCTGGTGGAGGTCAAGGGCTCCGGGGACCTCAAGTCCCACGACGTGCAGCTGCGGGTGCTGGTGCCGGAGGTGCTGACCAGCGACACCGCGCCCGAGGCGCTGGCCCGAGTGCGCCCCACCGACGTGCGCACCATGGATCACGTGCCCAGGCCCAACGAGCTGGTCCGCAAGGCGCCGCACGCCCTCGACGGGCTCGACATCGTCGCCGTGCTCGGCACCGACCACATCGGCAACGCCGTCGACGAGCGGGCCTTCACCGCCTCCGGCGACCCGATCGACGCGCTCGGCCCCGACGGCAAGGCCGCCTTCCCGCGCGGCGGGTCGCGCGCCACCGAGGCCCAGTTGACCCCGGACGGGCTGCGCCGCAGCGGCACCCCGTTCGAGCCGATCGAGGTGCACCGCGACTGGCAGCGGCGCAGGCGCGACCTCAGCGTCGACACCACCGTGCTGCTCACCCCGAAGAACCCGGAGCCGGTCACGGCCCTGGAGTACCAGTCGATCGAGAAGACCTACGGCGGCGGCTCGGGCATCAGCAAGGGCGACAAGACCGCGTCGTCGGTCGGCGTCGAGGTCGGCAACACCGTGGTGCCGGTGGGCGCGGCGGGCGGCAACAGCGGCACCGTGGTGCGCTTCCGCGCGCTGGCGGGCGGCTCCGTCACGCCGGTCGACCTGCGGTGGGGCAAGGGCGGCACGGCCGACATCGGCTCGTCCACCGAGGCGACGGTGAAGGGCGCGGTCCCGGTCAAGGAGACGCTGGTGTGGGTGGACGTCGCCACCGACGTCGTCTCCGAGGCCAAGTACCAGGGCAACATCGACAAGGCGGGCTGGTTCGACGGCAAGGAGCCCGGCCGCTCGGGCACCAGCTTCACGCTGCCGAAGTCCATGCTGGTGTGGGCCACCGACGCGCAGATCGCGGCCATGCGCGGCGAGCCGCAGGACGGGCCGGTCCAGGGGCCGCCGTCCATGCCCGCGCCGGAGTCGGTCGTCGGCGGCAAGGGCGTCTCGCTCGGGCTGGGCGCGGTGACCTCGGTGGTCGACGTGCGCGACCGCATGCCGCACCTGCACCGCAGGCTGGCCGAGTCGCTCGGCGAGCAGGCCGCCGACGCGCTGCTGCCCAAGTCCAAGCACGACGCCAAGCACGACAACCACGGCATGGTCGACCGGTTCCTGGCCAACGTGAACCGGGCGGCGGGCATCGCGCTCAACGGCGGCCAGATCGCGCCGCTGCGCGAGGAGATCGGCCGCTGGCAGGGCAAGACCTACTACCTGACCGTCGGCGCGGACTTCGTGGACGCGCCTCGGTTCACCGGGATCGAGCACGTCGACAAGCTCGCCACGGCGGACTCGCTGTCGATGTCCACCGGCAAGTCGACCAGCTCGGGGCACACCGTCGGCAGCGTCGAGGCGCTGTTCCGGCCCGGGGTCAACATCAGCGGCAAGGGCGACCCGGGCGCCGCCACCTCGCGCACCGGCCACGGCCCCGCGTCGGGGAACCTGCAGACCGGCGGGGCCGCCGGGGTCTCGCTCTCCCGCAACGACGCCGAGCGCTCCGACTCCCTCGGCCACAGCCACAAGCAGACGGCCGAGACCTCCGGCCCGGTCGCCTCCTACACCGGGAAGATCCAGCTGGACCTGCGCATCGAGCGCGGCTACGGGCTCGACGAGAACGGCGTGGAGACCGCGAGCCAGCCCGTGGCCCGCGACCAGGCGGCCATCCGCGACGTCACGCTGCTGAAGCTGCCCGAGGAGTCCTTCCCCGCCCCCAAGGGCGAGCGCTTCGGCGAGGACGGCCCCGAGGCCTGGACCGAGGACAGGCCCCGCCCGAAGAAGGTCACCCCCGAGCAGCTGGCCGAGTGGCGCACCGAGCCTGGCCACGTCGCGCTGCTGGAGCCGGGGGCGGACAAGCCCGACGGCCTCGGCTACGAGCGCGGCGACTTCATCGCCGAGCACTACCTCGGCGACATGACAGCGTTCCGCGAGCGGGCCGAGCTGGCGGTGTCGCGCGCGCCCGGCGGCGTCGTGGACTCGCGCACCGTCGCCGACCTCAAGGCCGCGCTCACCCTGCCCGCGGTCAAGGCCGGTCTGCCGGAGATGATGCGCGGCGGCTTCACCGTGCCGCTGAAGGACTTCGACCTGGAGGTGCACGCCCGCCTGCCCGAGGAGCAGCGGCTGTCCTCGGTCAGCGCCGCCGTCGAGATCGAGGCCAAGTCCGACGCCCAGCACAAGAGCACCTACACCGCCAAGTCCGGGCACAGCGCCGAGACCTCGGCGGTGCCGCTGCTGGGCGGGGCCGGGGTCGGCCACCCCGGCGGCGCCAACGACCTCGGCGAGGGCAGGCGCAACTTCGGCTCGCACTTCGCCAGCACCCAGACCAACAGCCTGCCCACCGGCAAGCACGAGAGCGTGCTGTCGGGGGAGCAGTACCGCTCGCGGCCCAAGGACAAGGTCCCCGGCCTGCCGGGGACGTCGGCGGAGAAGAGCAAGATCACCCAGGTCGACCTGCATGACGTCGAGTTCCGCTTCGTGGCCAAGCCCAAGCCGGGCCTGTTCTCCCGCTCCGGCGCCGGGGTCGCCGACCTTCCGGTCACCGACGCCTTCGCCATCCGCCACCGCCCCGACGCCACCCGCCCGCTGCCGGAGTCGCTGACCGACGCCGCCACCGCCCTCGCCGACGCGGGCAAGGCGTGGACCGCCGCCGAGAAGGCCGTCGAGGCCCAGCAGCTCCAGCAGGGCAAGGGCAAGGAGCCCGAGGACGCCTCCCCTGCGACCAAGCGCGACGAGGCCGAGGCCACCTACCACGAGGCCCGCCGCGTCTACGACGAGCAGATCGTCGCCGCCCGCGCCGAGACCCCCATCCACCAGGCCGCCCGCACCGCCGAGCAGGCCGCCGCCACCGCCGCGAAGGAGGCCGCCCGCGCCGAACAGGCCGCCGCGGCGGCCACCCGCGCGGGGGACGCCGCCGCCACGGCCGAACGCGAGGGCAGGCCCGCCGCCGCCGAGCAGGCCCGCACCCAGCGCGCCGAGCACGAAGCCACCGCCCACCGCGCCGCCCAAGCCGCCCGCGACGCCGCAGCCAAGGCCGCCGACGCGGTCCGCGCCATCGAGGACACCCGCCGCCCGGCCATCATGGACGCCCGCCACGGCGCCCAGCGCCACGCCGCCGAGATCCCCGCCCTGGCCACCCCCGACCGCGACACCGCCACCCCATCCGCGGCCACCCGCACCGGAACCGACCTCGATGGCTCCCCGGCCACCCGCAAGCCGACTTTCGCCCTGGAAACCATGCGCGCCGCCGCCCGCATGGGCGTCAACGCCGCCCACCGCGCCACCGCCGCCGCCCAGCGCGCCCAGGACTCCGCCCACACCGCCACCCGCCACGACCCCGAGCCCCCACCCAGCCGCACCACACCCGACCCCACCCCCCGCTCCTCCGCCCCTCGCCCCGCTGCCCCCCGCTCCGTCGCCGACGTCGGCGGCTTCTGGTCCGAGAACACCCCCGAGACCCGCCCTTCCCACTCCCGGTCCACGGACGTCGGCCCCCAGGCCGCTCCCGAGGTCCGTTCCGTTGAGTCCTCACGGTCGACTGGTGTCCGTTTCGAGGACACTGCGGAGACCCGCTCTTCTGGCTCTCGTTCCGAGCCCACCCCGCAGCGCCCCGACCCCACCCCGGAGCCGTCCACCCGGCAGGACCGGATCACCGGAACCGGCAGCGGCCCCGAGGCCACCGGCGCCCACCCCATCGACCCCTCACCCAACCGCGTCTCACTGGGCACCTTCGCCACCAAGGCCGACGCCGAGGGCTACGTCCGCGAGCACTACCCCCTCATCCCCAAGGTCAACAAGCAGCACTTCGACAGCGACACCCCCGGCCACCGCACCAACTGCGCCGCCGCCGCCATCCAGACCATCAACACCATCCGCGACGGCAAGGCCCACCAGGCGGGCCCGAGCGCCCCGGTCAAGACCGAGGACGTCGAGCGCGCCGTCGGCGCCCGCTTCCGCAAGGTCGACGACTTCGACATGATCGACTGGATCATGTCCCGTCCCGACGTCCCGATCGGGTCGCAGGCGCTGGTCTTCCTCAACCAGGAGGACCGCAACGGCCACTACATCTCCGTGCACAAGAAGCCCGAAGGCGGTGACCGCTTCCGCGTCGTCTACCTCGACGGCCAGGACGGGCTGCTCGCAGACCTCGGCACGAAGCCCTCCGAGATCGGCCTGATGCAGCTGCCCGGGGTGGTGCGGCCGCTGCCGGTCCACGCCCTGGAGCCGCCCGCCGACGGTCGGGCCGCGGCGGGGCCGGCGCCGTCCAAGCCGGTCTCGCAGGACGATCTGCCGCCGGGCACCGTGGTCGCGGCCAGCGCGCTCAGCGAAGCGCAGCGCGCGCAGTTGGAGCGCCACGGCGCGAACACGGTCGTGGCGAAGGCGGGCGGCTTCCGGGAGCTGTCGAACTTCATCGACGCCATCAAGCGCAGCCTGGACGCCGATTCGCCCAAGGAGTTCGCGCGCATCACCGGCAAGCTCGCCGAGATCGACAAGAAGATGACGTTCTCCCGCAACACGATCGCCGAGAAGGCGGGCGTCCGGGTGCACCTGCTCAGGGAGGACGGCTCCTGGTCCTCCTACGGTCCCCGGAGCGGCAGGCCGGTGCACCTGGTGAACCTCTCCAGCGAGGACGCCCCCCGCTACGCGGCCACCACCCAGGTCGTCCACCTCGGCAGGCCCGGCATCGTCTACCCGGGCCCCACCAAGACCATGGCCGACGGCAAGCCGCACGTGGAGCACCGCGGCGAGTTCGAGGTGGAGACCATCAAGGGTGAGCACTACGTGCGCGTGTACACCGCGGTGTACGACGTCGCCGAGCCCGGTTCCAACTACAAGGAGGTCCACCAGGACCGCAAGGGCCACGTCACCCCGCAGGTCCCCCTCAACAAGGACCGCAAGCCCGGGTCGCTGTGGGTGGGCGGTGGCAGGCCGTTGCGCGCCGTGCAGTGGGTGTCGAAGTACGAGCGCCAGCAGGTCCAGGAGCGCATCGACGCCGCCGCCCAGGGCAAGGCCGGGCCGTCGTCCTCGGTTGCCCCGCTGCTGCGCTCCTACCTGGTCCCGTTGGCGGTGTACCAGAAGGCGAGCGAGGACGCGAGGGGCGAGCACATCGCGGACAAGGACACCTCGCAGATGGTGGACCCCACGGGCGAGTCCAACCAGTTCGGGATGCGCGGAGACGGCCGCGACTCCCTCCAGGAGCACGCGCTGGACTGGTCCCTGGTCACCTACGTCCCGTTGGGCACCGAATCGCACCCCAGGCCGAACCTGTCCGGCCGCGTCGAGTCCATCGGCGACCTCTACAACCGGCTGGGCATCGGCGAGGACTTCGACTCCACCGCTTTGGGCCACCTCAACGACCCGTGGTTCAGCTGGGCGCGGCAGACCGACGGCACGCAGGTCTTCAAGGGGTTCAACAACAGCGCCCCCGCCCTGCGCGGGATCGGCAACCGCCTGATGACCGCCCACGCCCTGTGGCAGGCGCAGAAGTCGGGCGCGGAATCGATGGACGCCTTCCACACGCGTCAGGAACTGGGGCCCGGCGAAACGGAGACAGCGCCGCCGAAGCAGCCCACCGACGCGGACCTGAACACCTTCGTCAACACCTACACGCCCGCCGCCGAGAACCTCAACGCCGTCACCGACGCCATCCGCACCCAGCTCGGAGCGTCGGTGACCGCCGTGGCGACCGCGCCGATCCCGGCGGTGTGGGGCAATGTGCGGGTGGCGATCGGCGAGGCGTTCGCCGCTCTGGGCAAGGACAAGGCTTTCCTCAAGGAGATCAACGGCGTCTTCAAGGTGGTGCCCGGCGCACCGGAGCCGAAGGCGCCGGGCACCTTCGCCGAGCTGCGTGCCCTGGTGGCCAACGGCACCGCCGACGGTCGGACGTGGCAGGAGGCGGTGACCGAGCCCGTCGCCCGCAAGTTCACCGAGAGGATCCTCGCCGACAAGCGCTTCGAGATCCTGGACACGACCAACCTGGCCGACCCCCTGCGCACCGGCATCCAGGGGATGCTCGACACCTTCTTCGGCGACATCACCGCGGGCACGCCGAACGCCACCCTCCTGGAGGGCGCGAGCACAACCGCCAACCAGCAGACCTGGATGGACCGCGCCCGCGTCCAGGCGGTCATCGACCAGGTCGGCGAGCGCATCGGCCACCGGGACCACAGCCCGCTGCCCAAGACCGCGCTCGCGGTCGACCCGGTGAAACTCGCCGAGTACTTCCAGGAAACCCTCATGAAGGACGTGCGCAAAGCCACCGTCGACAAGGTCCTCTCCCAGAACCTGGTCGACGTCGCCCCCGACGCGCAGCGCACGATGTTCCGGGACAAGATCGGCACCAAGATCGCGGACTCGCTGCGGAAGCTGATCAAGCCGGGCAACGGCCCTCTCGGCCTCGTCGAGCCGGCCGCGGTGAAGCGGCTGGCCGCCGACGTCAGCGCCGCCGTCGCGGGCCGCGTCAACGCTGTGATCGACAACGCGCCGCTCCGCCTCATCACCCGCGACGAACTCGACCCGGTCATGACGACGACGGTGCCCCGCTTCGCCACCATCGCCTACCTCGGCGCGCTGAACTCGATGGACGCCGACCGCAACAAGTTCGACCTCGACACCAGGACCAGCGACCTCGACCCGTACCCCAACGAGTTCGGTCGCTGGCGCGTCGAGCACACGCTCGGCTACACCCAGAAGGGCGACCCGGAGGTGTTCGCCAAGCACCGTGAGGTCGGCGACGACCTCAAGAGGACCATCAACGACGTGCTGGCGAAACCGAAGCACGACCACTCGGCGGCTTACCGCGTCGTAGAGCAGCTGATCACCGCGCTTGACGACGGGGTGACCCGGGAGCACGAGGGAATCCGGCGCAAGTTCAACGAGATGATCAAGGAGCACAACGGCTCGGCGATCAACCGCGCCGAGGGCGAGAAGGGCGAGCCGCTCTTCCACGAGCACGCGCAGATGGTGTTGAACCAGTACTTCCAGCTGACCAGGAACGACGACGAGAGCAAGCGGTTCATCTCCCGCGAGGCACTGGCGAAGGCGATCCTGTTCCACGACATGGACAAGGTCAACTCCAAGAACCTCTACGGCGACAGCAAAGCCGCCCACGACGCCGAGCCCGAGCACCGCGGCGCGGTCACCGCGATGAACAGGCACGAGGGCCTGTGGTCGAGCAAGCGGGAGTTCGGCATCGCCAAGGCGATCGTGGACGCCGACCCAATCGGGCTCTACCTGCGCCACCGGGAGGACAAGAAGGGGCAGCAGAAGGGGCACGACGTCACCGAGGCCTACAAGTTCATTCGCAGAGTGGCCCACCAGTGGGGCCCACCGGTCGACCCCTCGGCCACCGAGGACGGCCCGAAGACCACCACTGTCACCGAACAGAAACTGAAGAAGCTCGCCGGGGCCAGCGCACTGGAGCTGACGAAGCTCACCGGGGTCTCCGCACGGGACGTGAAGAACTTCTTCACCGAGGTCGAGCAGTACTTCCAGGCGGACTTCTCCTCCTACTCCACCGAAGCGCGCTACGTGAACCCGCAGCGGCCGGACGAGGGCGTCGTGCCGGGGAGGAAGTCCGGGTTCAGCGGGCTCAGGCGCGTCGATTCCGATGATCCCGAGAAGCAGAACCATCCCGACGAGACCGGCGCGTTCGTCTTCGCCGAAGGGGGGCGCCGCTACGACTACCTCACCTACTCCAGCGACAACTCGGACTACCACTCCAAAATGGAGAAGCTGCGCGAGCTGTTCGAGCGGGACATCCGCGCCGAGGACGGCATGCCCCCGCTGAGCGGTGAAGGCGGCGTGTCGGGCATCGGCGGGTCGCGGTTGCCCGCGGTGTTCCAGGGCCGCGACGGGCAGGGGGCGAGCGTGCGCTTCAGCCGGGACGACGTCGTCGAGTCCGACCTGGGCCGCGGGATCGCCTTCGACCGGCTGGAGCGGGTGCGTGCCTGGGCCGAGGACGCCGGGCGGTTCGTGCCCCGGCCCTCGGTCGTGCGCACCGACGATGACGACGAGATCGACATCGACGCGCTGCTGGACACAGCCTTCCCCCAGCCCGACCCGACGCCGCCTTCGCTGGAGGCGATCACCGTCGCGGCGCGGGTCGAGGGGGAGCGGTTCGCGCTGCCGGTGGAGTCCGCCGACGGCGACGCCGATGTCCTGGTCCGGCCGCCGGTGTTCGCCGAGGTGCTGGCCTCCAGCCCGGCGTTCCAGCGCAGGTACGACCAGGCCCAAGCCCCCTCGGTGCGGCTGGTCTCGCCGACCGGCGCGGACACCGCGGCAGCGGAGGCCCGGCTCGCTGACGCGCTCGGCGACCTCGGCTACCCGCTCCAGCAGGCCGCGCCCAGCGCGCCCACCGCCGACACCGGGCAGCACGGCTGGTGGTCGGGCGACTCCGAGGCGGGCGCCGACGCCTGGCAGCAGGACCCCCAGCCCGATCCTACGCGCCCAGACCAGGCTCAGTCTGACCAGACGCAGCCCGAGGACGAGTACGCGAAGGAGGTCCGCAGGCTGGACGAGACCGACCCCCGCGACCTCTACCGGGTCCTCGGTCTCCCGCCCACCGCCACCGAGGCCGAGATCAGGGCCGCCTTCGACCGCCTCGCCCACCTCATGCACCCGGCCCTGCACCCGGACGACCCGCGCGCCGCCGAGCGCTACAGGAACATCTACGACGCCTTCATGGCGCTGTCCAACCCGCACTCGCGCGCGGGCTACGACGCGCACCTGCGGCACCTGGCGCAGGCGGGCCTGCCCTGGCCGCCGATAGGGTCAGACCACGGGCATCTCGCCGTGAGGGGAGGCAGCGGTGGCATCTGACGAGGCTCTGCGCACGGCCGCGGGCTGGCTGGAGCGTGCCTACGGCGGCTTGGTCGTCCCAGCCGGGCAGCCGGTCATCGAGACCGCCCACGCCTGGCTGGTGCCCAGCGCCTACGCCGACCCGACCGCCCCCGGCGCGCTGCTCGCCGCCACCGTCACCGTCCCCAAGGACGGCGGCGACCCGTACCCGGCCTCCACCGCCGACCCGCTCGCCGACCTGGGGGCCGACGGCTGGCAGTGGCGGGTCAACGCCCGCGGCTGCCTCGTCGCCACCGACGCCGCTGTCGGCGGCCACCCCGCCTCGGCCCTGCCCTGGCACCCGCAGGACGAGCGGCCCGGCTGGTGGGACCGCATGCTCGCCCGCTACTTCCCGGACGCCGAGGTCGCCGAGTGCGCCACCTGGGACGAAGCGGCCTCAGCCATCGCCGGGGGAGGCCCCGGCACCCACGGCGCGCTGTGGCTGCGCAGGCGCGTCGACGGCGTCGAGGTCACCGGCCACCTGCTCTACGCCCAGCACGTCAACGGCATCGCGGTCTTCATCGACGGCCAGCGCGGCGAGCTGGCCCGCCTGGACGACGCCGAGGTCGGCTCCCTGACCCTGGCCCGCTTCCACCGCGCGCCCGTCCCGTTCGCCCCGCCGATGGCCGCCGCCCCCGACTTCCCGTCGGCCACCGCCAAGGCCACCGCCTGGTTGAACGCCTGGCATCGCGGCGCGGTGGTCCTGGTCGACCCCGACGAGTCCGACGAACTGCGCCGCGGCTGGCTCTTCGCCTGCACCTCGGCCCGCCACGCCGCCACCGGCGACTGGCGCGACCAGATGCTCGACGCCGCCCTGGTGGTCCCCAAGGCCGAGGGCGAGGAGCCCTTCACCCTCCCCAACGACGACCCGTGGTCCTATCTGCGCGCCTGGGACGCCGGAGCCACCGATCTCCCGGAACCCCCCGAGCCCAGCGGCCCCGACTGGTTCGCCGCCACCGCGGGCGAGGCCGCCACCAGCACCCACCGCACCTGGACCGAGGCCATGGCCGCGCTGTCCGCCCTGCCGCGGGCTCTGGTCTGGGTCCGGCGCGCCGACGACCGCGGTCGCGAAACCGTCGGCACCCTCCTGGTGGCCGTCCGCGACGCCGACGAGGTCACCCTCATCGCCGCCCACGGCGGCGCCGCGGTCATCGACCCCGACCCGCTGGCCGTGCACGTGATCGCCGTCGCCTGAGCTTCGTGAGGGGAACTCCGGCGATGTCGCGTCGCCGGAGCCCCCCGCCCGCCGGGCGCCCCTCCGCCGTGTGATCGTCGCGGTGGATCGAAAGGGGAGCCCGATGGCCCTGCTGAGCAGACTCCGCGCCCGTGTCGGCGCCCGTGTCGCCCGGACGAGGATCGGCGCCGCGCTGGTCGTGCACCCGGTCGACGGGATCTCCGATGAGGCCGGCGCGCTCGCCGGGGCGCTGCCCGCGGACCCGCACCACGACCTGGTCGTGATGGACCTGCCCGCCGTGTCCCCGATCGAGGTGTGGCAGGCGTTCGCCGGGGTCCTGCCGCGCGGGCGCGGGCCGGTCAGGGTCGTGCCGGGCAGGGCGGGCAGCGACATCCCGCCCTACGCGTGGCAGTGGCTCGCCGACCGGTCGAACAGGCCGGTGACCGCGCCCTACGGGGTGGCTTTGCACCTGGCGGGCGCGGTTTTCGTCCCGGGGGAAGGCGCCTGGGTCGACTTCGGCAAGGAGACCGCGCCGAGGTGGGCGGGCAAGCGGTTCCCGGCTCCCGCCTGGGAGTCCGTCGAACTCGGGCGGACCAGGACGGTCGGACTGCGCGGGGTGGCCGAGCCGCTGCCCGCGGGCGTGTGGCTGCGCCCCGACGTCGCCCCCGACGCGCTCGCCCCCGCGCGTGACCGGCTCACCATGACGCTCCCGCGGCTGCGCGACACACCCATCGTCGCGCTCGGCGCGCGGGATGCCGTGGACCTCACCGTCGCCGAGGTCGCGGCGTTCTGGCGGACCCTGCCCGCCGACGCCGCGGCGGCGGTGAGGTTCACCCGCTACGGGGCGCTCAGCCCGGCCGACGACGCCGCCTTCGGCCAGGAGCTGGCCAACGCCGTCGGCGCGGAGGTGTGCGTCTACACCGGAGTCCCGGTCGCGGGGGATGTGCTGGCGCTGCGCCAGGACGGCTCGCTCGGCGCGCGCGTGTTCGCCCAGGCCTACGCCTACCGGCCGGGCGGTCTGCCCGTGGGCAGGCTGGCCGCCCACCGCGCGCCCGCGCCCGGTCTGTCCGAGGTGGCCGCCGGGGTCTACTGGTACGCCCCCGACGTCGTGGTGGAGGTCGTCCGCGCGGGCCTGTGGGTCCGCCCTGCCGAGCAGACCGGCGACCCCGCCGGCGTCCGCGCCGCGCCGCTGGACCCGATGCACACGCTGCTGGTGCACGAGTCGAGCGATCCAGCGCGGGCCGAGCGCCTGCGCGACGCCGCCGTCGGCGTGATGAACCTGCTCGACGAGTCGACCCTGCCCCAGTCCCGGCTCATCGCCAGCACGGTGCTGGCCGGCACGCACCGCCGGGTCCTGGCCGCGAAGCCCGCGCCGGAGCCCGCTGTCCCTGAACTGCAGGCGCTCCACCAGCAGGCGCTCCACCAGCCAGCGCCCGAGCAGCACGCCGCCGACGACGAGACCGACCTGCCCTGGCTCTCGCGTCTGATGGAGACCGTCTCCATCCCGTTCCCCGCCGCCGCCTCCGAGGAGGCCGTCCATGGCCTCCGCTGAGCAGGGCGGCCTCATCTTCCTGGTCGACAACGAGTGGCGGCCGGAGGAGGAGGGCCAGAACCCGCCGATCACCGCGATGCTCGGCGCGTGGCGGGTCTCCGCCGACGGCTTCCGGGGCCGCTTCCAGCCCAACCCGCTCTACCTGCCGTCCACACCGGACTCCCCGCCGGACCCGGTCGACGCCGTGCTGCGCAAGCTCGCCTCCGGCGAGTTCGACCCCGAGCACCTGCCCGAGGTCCTCGCCGAGGTCAGGTACGGCATCGCGCTGGACGAGCGCGGGGTCGCCGTCGTCCGCCCCGCCCCGGACGGCACCCCCGCCGTCCTGGTCACCACCGCCTACGCCCACCGCGACCGGGTGGACGCCGCCCGCTGGCGCGACGTCACCCTGGTCCAGCTGGCCGACGCCCTCCCCGCGACCGGCGTCCACGTCCTGGTGAACCCGGGCGCCCCGCACTCGCTGCTGGTGCTCGCCGATTCGATCCGCAAAGCCGCCGCCGACCACGCCGTGCTCCGGTAGCGCGTTCCCGTCGAGGAGATCACTAGAGAAACTCCAGTGGGATCACCAGACATTTCACCTCACAGTGAAGCGCGTCAGCGTCGACGCCGACGCCGAGGCGCCCACCGCGGTGGTCTCCAGGACGTGCTCGCCGCGCGCGAGACCCGCCAGCGCCAGCGCGACCGCGTACGTCCCGCCCGCCGAGGGCCCGTCGAGCGCCGTGGGCACGGCGGCCACCAGCAGGCCGTCCAGCCGCAGCTCGAAGCCGTGCACGCCCGCCACCGCGCCGGAGTCCCACTGGGCCTCGGCGGCATCGATGCGCACCTCCAGCACGAGCCTTCCCTCGGCGGGGGCGACGGCGTGCGGCAGGGGTCTGCCCGCGGAGTCGCCCAGGACCAGCTCGGCGCGGGGGAGCGCGTCGGCGACGGCGGCCGGGGCGCGCGGTGCGGGCGGGCGGAACGCGGCCTCGGCGACCGGGGTGATCTCCAGGTAGGACTCGATGACCGTCGCGCCGCCCGCGGGGCGCGCGGACCGCAGGACGAACGGGCTCAGCGCCGCCGTGGCGCGCCCGAGGACCGCGGCGGGGACGTCGGCGCCGACCGTGGCCAGCGCGCCGGGACCGGGCGTCACGGGGGCGGCCAGGCGGGCGGGCATCCGGTGGCGCCCCAGCTGGACGGTCAGCGCGGCCGGGTCGAGGCCCGGGGGCGCCGACACCGTGGCGACGACCCTGGCCGAGGCCGCCATGGCCAGCGGGTGCCCGGCGACGCCCAGGTCCGGCGCGTCGGTCGTCGGCCCGAGCACCTGCCTGGTCGCGGTGTAGACCGGCACCTCGTAGACCGGGGGCACCCGCGCGGCGGGCCCGCTGAAGCCCGCCCCCGCCAGGTGCACCCTGGCCCGCCTGCCGTGCGGGCCGGACACGCTGATGAGCGGGTACGCCTCGCTCCAGCGCGGGGCGGGCGGCCCGGTCGCCACCACCGCGCCGTCCACGCGCATGACCACCCCGCCGGGCCCGACCTCCACCTCCAGCAGGTGCAACACCCCGGCTCCGCGCTCGGCGACCCGCCCTGGCCGCCCGCCGGGGGAGATCCGGGCCGAGGTGCCGCTCAGCTCGGCGCGCACCCCCGGCGGTTCCTCGCCGACGCGGTCGGCGGGCCCCGGCACGAGGTCGACGGCCAGCCGTCCGCCCGGCCCCGCCGCGTCGGTCAGCACCGCCACCCGGCCCGCGCCGCCCATCAGCCGCATCGGCGCTCGGGGACGCAGCACGGCCACGTCGCCGCCGCAGCCCAGCTCCACCACCGCGCCCGCCCGCCCCGGCGACCGCGCGCCGATCTCCACGCAGCCCCGGTACCCCGACAGGTGCCACAGCGAGCCCGGCGCGTCGGCCCGCAGCGAGCCGTCGCCGCCGAAGGCGTCGTACAGGCCGGTCAGCCCGCCGCGCCAGAGTTCGCCAGAGGGGGCGGCGCCGAGCACCTCCACCGGCGCGGAGCGGCGTCCGTGGCCGTCCACCGCGCGCACCGAGATCACCGCGCCGTCGGCCACCCCGTCGAGCTGGACCTCCTCGGCCGCGACCAGCCGGGCGCCGCCCGGCCAGCGCACCTCGTAGCCGGGTGCGGACCCGGTCCAGGCGACTCGCTGCCAGGTCGGGCCCGCCGTGACCCGCACGTCCCCCGGCGGACGCGGCGCGGCGCCGGGCTCGGGCAGCACGACGGAGTCAGCGGCGTAGCGGCTGACCCGCTCCGGCGGCGGCCCGTCGACCCCCGGCCCCGGGTCGCGCAGCGCCAGGACGGCCCCGGCGAGCACTGCCGCGCCCACCGCGGCGGCCACCAGCCGCCGGCGCACCGTCATTCGATCAGCGTAGGACGCATCGGGTGAGATCGTCACTCCGCGTACCCGACTCTCCGGGAGAAGGCCTGCGCCGAACGGCCCTCCCGACCTCCCGGCATACGGTTGTCGTAGGGCACACGAATGGCCCTGGGCGGGCGCACCCGTGCAGGTCACCGACAATTGTTAAGCGTGAATATCGCGCGCGCGACGTGCTGTTCGCCGACCGGACGCCGCTGGTCACTTTCGTTGCAGTCTGGTCACGAGCAGCGCAGGGGCGTGACTACAGCCTGTTCTGTGATTACTTTCCGCCCCAACCCTCCAACAGATATGAGGGATGGGTTCGGCATGCTCTACCCACATCGCCCGAACTCAAGCGGAGAAGGGACATCACGTGCGAAACCAGACGGTGAAGGCCGCGGTGCTGGTCACCGGCGCGTTGTTGCTCGCAGCCTGTGGCACCAACAAGACCGAGGAGCCCGGCACCGGCGGCGGCGGCGGCCAGGCGTGTGACACCAGCAAGGGCACCCTGGTCATCGGCGTCATCGCGCCGCAGTCCGGTGGTCTGTCAGCTCTCGGGCTCGGCATCAAGAACTCCGCGGAGCTCGCCGCCGAGCAGGCCAACGAGAAGTGCACGGTCAAGGGCTACAAGATCGCGGTCCAGACCGAGGACGACCAGGCCACCGCCCAGGTCGGCGGCCAGGCGGCCACCCGCCTCGCGTCCAACCCCGAGGTCGTCGGCGTCGTGGGGACGCTGAACTCCTCGGTCGCCCAGACCGTGCAGCCGATCCTCGCCGGCAAGAAGATCCTCATGGTCTCGCCCGCGAACACCAACCCGTCGCTGACCCAGGGCGCGGACTACGCGACCGCCCCCAAGCGGGCGTTCGAGAACTACTTCCGCGTCTGCGCCACCGACGCCCTGCAGGGCCCCTTCGCGGCCGACTACATGGTCAACACCGCGGGCAAGAAGTCGATCGCCATCATCACCGACGGCAAGACCTACGGTGAGGGCCTGGCGGCCGAGTTCAAGAAGCAGGCCGAGAAGCTCGGCGCCAAGATCGTCGCCACCGCCAAGGTCGGCGAGCGCGAGACCGACTTCTCCTCGGCCATCACCTCCATCCGCGGCGCCAACCCGGACGCGGTCTACTACGGCGGTGAGTACCCGCAGGCCGGCCCGCTGTCCAAGCAGCTCAAGGACAACGGCCTGGACATCCCGCTGATGGGCGGCGACGGCATCTACGACGACCGCTTCATCGAGCTGGGCGGCAAGGACGGCGACCTGGCCACTTCGGTCGGCGCCCCGACCGACCAGCTGGACAGCGCGAAGGCGTTCGTCGACGCGTACACCGCCAAGCAGTACAAGGACGGCTTCTCGGCCTACGGCGCGTTCTCCTACGACGCGACCAACGTCATCATCGCCGGTCTGGCCACGGCCATCGGCGACGGCGAGTGGGCCGAGGACAAGCGCCAGCCCCTGATCGACGCCACCAAGACCTACTCGGCCCAGGGCGCGACCGGCGAGGTCAAGTTCGACGAGTTCGGCGACAGCACCAACAAGCTGCTGACCGTGTACAAGGTCTCCGGCGGCAAGTGGGCCGCTGACAAGACCGGCACCTTCACCGGCTGACGGACCCCGGTCATTCCGGTCCCTGAGTGACGAAGCGGCGGGGGCAGGCGCACCAGCCTGCCCCCGCCGCGCACGGAGGTAGAAGTGGCCACGCTGCTACAGCAGCTGTTGAACGGCCTGGTGTTCGGCGCGGCGATCGCGCTCATCGCACTCGGCTACACGATGGTGTACGGCATCATCCAGCTCATCAACTTCGCCCACGGCGAGGTTTTCATGGTCGGCGCGTTCTCGGCGCTCGCGACCTACACCCTGCTCCCGGAAGGGCTTCGGGACCACTGGTACATCCTGCTCCCCCTGATGACGCTCGGCGGCGCGCTCGTCGCGGTCGTGCTCGCGGTCATCATGGAACGGTTCGCCTATCGACCATTGAGGAACGCGCCAAGACTCGCGCCGCTGATCACAGCGCTGGGCGTCTCGGTGATCCTCAAGGAGGCGGTCCGGCTGTTCTACCCCGGCGCGACCGCGGCCCTGCCCTTCCCCCGGGTCTTCCCGGACTTCCGCCTCCAGTTCTCCGTCGGTGACGGCGTCGTCGTGATCGGTTCGACGGCGATCCTGATCATCGTGGTCTCGGTGGTCGGCGCGATCGTCCTGCAGACCTACATCTCGCGCTCCCGCATGGGCCGCGCGATGCGGGCCACCGCTCAGGACCGCGACACCGCCCGGCTGATGGGCGTCAACCCGAACCGCACCATCGTGGTGACGTTCGTGCTCGGCGCGGCCCTCGCCGGGCTGGCGGGCACGCTCTACGGCACCCACCTCACCGCGATCGACACCGAACTCGGCTTCATGTACGGCATCTTCGCCTTCACCGCCGCGGTGCTCGGCGGCATCGGCTCCATCAAGGGCGCCGTGGTCGGCGGGTTCGTCATCGGCCTGATCAAGACCCTGTCCGGCCAGTACCTGCCCGGCGGCATCGCGTACGACCTCGTGTGGATCTTCGCGTTGCTGATCCTGGTCCTGGTGTTCCGCCCGCAGGGCCTGTTCGGCGAGCCGGAAAGGGTGCGTGCCTGATGTCCGACACCACCACTGCCACCGCCACCGCGGTCAGGGCGGAGACCCCGCCCGCACCCGTGTGGCAGGCCCCCGCGGCCAAGCCGATGCTGATCGCGGGCGGCGTGCTCGCGATCATCGCGGCGCTGCTGCCGTGGGCGACATTCGTCCTCAACAGCGGGGCCTACCCCGACAAGGCGACGCTCCAGTTCTTCGACGCGCCGTACCTGGTCACCGGCTTCCGCCTCTACACGGCCCTGATGGGCATCGCGGTACTCGCCTTCGTGTTCGCCCCGCTGCCCGGCCCGAAGCGCTCGTCGCGGGCGCTGGGCTGGGGCATCACCGGCGTCGCGGTGATCAACCTGCTGTTCATCTCCATCGAGGGCGGCGGGCTCGGGGCGATCACCGCCGCCGAGGGCACCTTCGCCTTCGGTTCCCTCGTCGCCCTCGCCGCGGGCGCCTTGGTGCTCGCCGCCACGCTGCCCGGCCCGGTCGAGCCGGTGCCCACCTGGTCGCTGAAGCTGCCCACGGGCATGGTCTACGGCCTGCTGCTGGTCATGTTCGCCGGCCTGCTGCTCCTGGTGGCCTGGACGCTGACCGCGGGCGGGCAGGGCGGCGTCAGCAACCCCTACGCGGGCGCGGAGTTCCTGTCCGTGCTCGCCGTGATCGCCGGCACCGTCGGCGTCGTGCACGCCACCGGCCTCGGCAAGTGGATGTCGGCGCTGTCCGACCAGCACAAGGTGTTCAGCGTCGTCGTGCTGCTGATCGCCGCGCTGGCGCTGCCGCTGACCGAGGCGGGCAACGCCTACTGGATGACGACCGCGGCCAACGTCGGCGTGTACGCCGCCACGGCCATCGGCCTCAACATCGTCGTCGGCCTCGCCGGTCTGCTCGACATCGGTTACGTGGCGTTCCTCGGCATCGGCGCGTTCGTCGCGGCGAACTTCTCCGGCGCGGTGGCCGCCACCGCGTTCGACGTGGAGCTGCCGTTCCTCGTGGTCGTGGTGATCGCCGCGATCGTGGCGGGCATCTTCGGCGCGATCGTCGGCTCGCCGACACTGCGGGTCCGCGGCGACTACCTGGCGATCGTCACCCTGGCCTTCGGCGAGATCTTCAAGAAGGCCGCCCAGAACGACATCGGCGGCCTGACCGGCGGCGCCAACGCCATCCCCGGCGTGCCGCCGATCAACTGGTTCGGCCTGTCCTTCGACGAGTCGCTGACCATCGGCCCGCTGGAGCTGCCCTCGGGCGTGCTCTACTACGTGCTGATCGTCATCATGGTCGCGCTGGTCATGGTCGTCTTCGCCAACCTCAAGCACGCCAGGATCGGGCGGGCCTGGATCGCCATCCGCGAGGACGAGGACGCCGCGCGGGCCATGGGCATCAAGACCGGCCAGACCAAGATCCTCGCCTTCCTCATCGGCGCGATGCTGGCGGGTGTCGCGGGCGCGGTCTTCGCCCACAAGACCTCGACGGTGGCCTACGACAGCTTCCAGTTCCTGGAATCGGTGACACTGCTGGCCGCGGTCATCCTCGGCGGCATGGGCTCGATTCCGGGCGCGGTGCTGGGCGCGTCGCTGCTGCTGGTGCTTCCGGAGAAGCTGCGCGAGTTCTCCGAGTACCGGCTGCTGCTCTTCGGCGTGGCACTGGTGCTGATCATGCGGTTCCGGCCGCAGGGCCTGGTGCCAGACGCACACCGCAAGGCGGAACTGGCCAAGGACTCCTCGGACGACGCGACCACGGCGGAGGGAGCCCGATGAGCGCCGCGACCCAGACCACCGGCAAGCCGGTGCTCGTCGCCGACGACGTCACCATGATCTTCGGTGGCCTCACCGCCCTCAACCAGGTCAGCCTCACCCTGCACGAGGGCCAGATCCTGGGCCTCATCGGGCCCAACGGCGCGGGCAAGACCACCTTCTTCAACTGCCTGACCGGGCTGTACACCCCCACCAAGGGCACCGTCCGGCTGAGCGGGAAGACGCTGCCCAACGACCCGGCCAAGGTGACCGTGGCGGGCATGGCCCGCACGTTCCAGAACATCCGGCTGTTCCCCAGCATGAGCGCGCTGGAGAACGTCATGGTGGGACGGCACGCGCGGATGAAGCAGGGGCCCATCGCCTCGCTGTTCCACGGCCCGTCGTTCAAGGCGGGGGAGAAGGCCGCCCGCGACCGCAGCCGTGAGCTGCTGCGCTTCGTCGGCCTGTCCAACGTGGACGACGAGCTGGCCCGCAACCTGCCCTACGGCGACCAGCGCAGGCTGGAGATCGCCCGCGCCCTGGCCACCGACCCGGCCGTGCTCCTGCTCGACGAGCCCACCGCGGGCATGAACCCGCAGGAGACCGAGGCGACCCGGCAGCTGATCCTGTCCATCCGGGACCAGGGCATCGCCGTCGTCGTCATCGAGCACGACATCAAGTTCATCTTCTCCCTGTGCGACCACGTGTCCGTGCTGGTGCAGGGCGAACTGCTGGTGGAGGGCGCGCCCGAGGTCGTCCGGGCCGACCCGCGGGTCATCGAGGCCTACCTGGGCAAGCCGCCGGAGGAGGTGCACGCCGACGTCCTGGCCTACGTTGAAGAGGTCGGCCACACCGAGCAGACCGCGGTGATGAAGCCGGTGACCGACCAGCGCGAGGGAGGACAGGCATGAGCGCCATGCTCGAAGTGCAGAACCTCAGCGTCGCCTACGGCGCCATCGAGGCGGTCAGGGACGTGACGTTCACCGTCGAGGAGGGACAGATCGTCTCCCTCATCGGCAGCAACGGCGCGGGCAAGACGACCACCCTGCGCACGATCTCCGGCCTGCTCAAGCCCAAGTCCGGCAAGATCCTGTTCGAGGGCGCGGCCATCGACAGCTGGCAGGCGCACACCATCCTGGAGCGCGGCATCGCCCACTGCCCGGAGGGCCGCAGGCTCTTCGGCCGCATGACCGTGGAGGAGAACCTCCAGCTCGGCGCCTACGTCCGCAAGGACACCGGCGTCGAGAAGGACATGCAGCGGGTGTACGAGCTCTTCGAGGTCCTCGGCAAGCGCCGCCACGAGAAGGCGGGCCTGTTCTCCGGCGGCGAGCAGCAGATGCTCGCCATCGGCCGGGCCATCATGTCGCGCCCCCGCCTGCTCATGCTCGACGAGCCCTCGATGGGCCTCTCGCCGATCATGACCCAGGTCATCTTCAACACCATCTCGGAACTGAAGTCCCAGGGCACCACCATCCTGCTGGTCGAGCAGAACGCCCTGGCGGCCCTGGCCCTGTCCGACCGCGGCTACGTGGTCGACCTGGGCCGCACCACGCTCGAAGGCCCCGGCCACGAACTCCTGGCCGACGAGCGAGTCCGCGCCGCCTACCTCGGCGAGGACTGACTCCAGGCACACCGCAGACGGGCCCCGCGACGTGTCGCGGGGCCCGTTTCGCGTTCATCCGCTGGGTCAACGCCGGGCCGCGTTTCGCACGAGTGCCGGGGTGGCTCAAGGCCCACTGGCGGCAGCGACCTTCCGCCGCCCGCCTGCGCACCGCCGAGCACGCCGGACACGACGAGATCCGGGCATGGTGCTGCGAAACCCAAGCCTGGCGCGTGCTGACCGAGAGGAACCTCCCCCAAGCCCTCGCCCGGTCCCGCACCTCTCCGACAGTTCGCCCCCGCAGGCAGCGGTATCGCCATCCAGGCCGTCGCCCAAGATGGCCGCGTCCGGGCACCACGGCTCAAGCAGTCACGAGAAGCCGATGACCAGCTACTTCGCCCCCGGAGCCTTGTCCAGCGTCACGCACGTCAACCGAGCCGTGCACGTCCGCTTCCCCGACTCATCGGTGATCACGATCTCGAACGTCGACGTGCTCCGCCCCAGGTGCACCGGCGTGCACACCCCCGTCACCACCCCGGCCCGAGCAGCCCGATGGTGGGTGCACGACAGCTCCAAGCCCACCACCGCCTTCCCCTCCGGAGCGTGCAGCGCCCCCGCGATCGAGCCCAGCGTCTCCGCCAGCACCCCGTTCGCCCCGCCGTGCAGCAGCCCGTACGGCTGTAGGTTCCCCGCCACCGGCATGGTCCCGACCAGGCGCTCCTTGGCCCAGTCGGTGATCTGGATGCCCATCTTGTCCTGCAGGAGCTGCCCCGCGACCGCCGGATCGATCGGGAACTTGTCGGGGTCGAGACTCATGCGGCCCTCCGGCGCGATCGGGTGAGCCGCACGGCGGTGCGCTCACTGTCGGTACTCCACCCTAGACTCGGCCCGTGCCTGCGAAGACCGAAGCGACGAACACCACCCCCCGCCTGCTGCTCATCGACGGCCACTCGATGGCCTACCGGGCGTTCTTCGCGCTGCCCAAGGAGAACTTCGCCACCGGCACCGGCCAGCACACCAACGCCGTCTACGGCTTCACCTCGATGCTCATCAACCTGCTGCGCGATGAGGCCCCCACGCACGTCGCCGTGTGCTTCGACATCTCCCGCCAGACCTTCCGCTCCGAGGCCTACGCCGAGTACAAGGCCAACCGCAGCGCCAGCCCGGACGAGTTCAAGGGCCAGGTCAGCCTCATCCAGGAGGTGCTGACAGCGCTGCGCATCCCGCAGCTGTCCAAGGAGAACTACGAGGCCGACGACTGCATCGCCACGCTCACCACCCAGGCCACCGCCCAGGGCTTCAAGGTCGCCATCTGCACCGGCGACCGCGACGCCCTGCAGCTGGTCACCGACCAGGTGACGGTGCTCTACCCGGTCAAGGGCGTCTCCGAGATGGCCCGCTTCACCCCCGAACTGGTGCTGGAGAAGTACGGCGTCAGCGCCGCCCAGTACCCCGACTTCGCCGCCCTGCGCGGCGACCCGAGCGACAACCTGCCCAAGATCCCCGGGGTCGGCGAGAAGACGATCACCAAGTGGATGCAGCAGTTCGGCTCGCTCAACGACATCATCGACCGGGTTGACGAGGTCAAGGGCAAGGTCGGCGACTCGCTGCGGGCCAACTTGTCCAACGTGATGCTCAACCGCCAGCTCACCGAGCTGATCCGCGACGTCCCCCTCGGGGTGCAGCCCGAGGAGCTGGCCGCCCAGCCGTGGGACCGCGACGCCGTGCACCGGCTCTTCGACGAGCTGGAGTTCCGGGTCCTGCGCGACCGGCTCTTCGAGACGCTGTCCACCGCCGAGCCCGAGGCCGAGGAGGGCTTCGAGGTCAGCGGCGGGGCGATCGCGCCCGGCGAGCTGGCCGCCTGGCTGGCCGAGCACGCCGGGCCCGGCGTGCGGATCGGGCTGTCCTTCCGCGACCAGTCGACGGGCGTCTCCGGGCAGGCCGTCGAGCTGCGCTCGGTCGCGCTGTCGGGGGTCGACGGCCAGGGCGGCTACGTCGACACCACGACGCTGTCGGTGGAGGACGAGACGGCCCTGCGCGCCTGGCTGGCCGACCCGGCCGCGCCCAAGCTCGCCCACGACGTCAAGCGCTCCCTGCACGCCCTGCGCCACCGCGGCTGGGAGCTGGCCGGCCTGGCCACCGACACCGCGCTGGCCGCCTACCTGGTCCGGCCCGGCCAGCGCACCTTCGCCCTCGACGACCTCGTGCTGCGCTACCTGCAGCGCGAGCTGCGCGTCGAGCAGTCCGACGGCGAGCAGCAGCTGTCGCTGCTGGCCGAGGAAGGCGAGGACGAGCGCAAGCTCGCCGCGGGCGAGATCCTGCGCGCCCGCGCGATCGCCGAGCTGGCCGACGCCCTCGACACCGCGCTGGTCGAGGTCGGGCAGGACAAGCTGCTCACCGACATGGAGCTGCCGCTGCTGCGCGTCCTGGCCGACCTGGAGGCCAAGGGCATCGCCGTCGACGTCGACCGGCTGCACGAGCTGGAGTCGCACTTCGGCGCCCGCGTCCGCGACGCCGAGCGCGCCGCGTTCGACGTCATCGGCAAGGAGATCAACCTCGGCTCGCCCAAGCAGCTGCAGGTCGTGCTGTTCGACGAGCTCCAGATGCCGAAGACGAAGAAGACCAAGACCGGCTACACCACCGACGCCGACGCGCTGACCACCCTCTACGAGCAGACCGAGCACCCGTTCCTGCGCCACCTGCTCGAACACCGCGACGCGATGCGCATGAAGGTCACCGTCGAGGGCCTGCTCAAGTCGGTCAGCGACGACAACCGCATCCACACCACGTTCAACCAGACGATCGCGGCCACCGGCAGGCTCTCCTCGACCGAGCCCAACCTGCAGAACATCCCGATCCGCACCGCCGAGGGCCGGATGATCCGCGACGCGTTCGTCGTCGGCTCCGGCTACGGCGAGCTGATGTCGGCCGACTACAGCCAGATCGAGATGCGGATCATGGCGCACCTGTCGGCCGACGACGGCCTCATCTCGGCCTTCCGCTCCGGCCACGACTTCCACGCCGCCACCGCCGCCCGCGTCTTCTCCGTCGAGCCCGCCGACGTGACCGGCGAGCAGCGCGCCAAGATCAAGGCGATGAACTACGGCCTCGCCTACGGCCTGTCCGCCTTCGGCCTGTCCCAGCAGCTGCGCGTCTCCACCGACGAGGCCCGCGGCCTGATGGAGGAGTACTTCGCCACCTTCGGCGGCATCCGCGACTACCTCGCCGAGGTCGTCGCCCGCGCCCGCAAGGAGGGCTACACCGAGACCATCTTCGGCCGCCGCCGCTACCTGCCCGACCTCACCAGCGACAACCGCCAGCGCCGCGAGATGGCCGAGCGGATGGCCCTCAACGCCCCGATCCAGGGCAGCGCCGCCGACATCATCAAGGTCGCGATGCTGACCGTCCAGAAGGGTCTGGCTGCCGCGGACGCCCGTTCCCGCATGCTGTTGCAGGTCCACGACGAACTCGTCTTCGAGGTGGCCCCCGACGAGCGCGACTCCGCCGAGGCCCTGGTCCGCGCCGAGATGGCGGGCGCCTACGACCTCCAGGTCCCCCTGGACGTCTCCGTCGGCTACGGCCGCTCCTGGCACGCCGCCCACTGACCCTGCGGTTCACCCGATAGCGGGAATCTCGGGCGCGGGTCGCTGAACCGCCTCCGACCTGCGGCAACGCCCGCCGCCACCCGGGCATCCGCCGGGTGGTGGCGGGCCGCCCCGAGGGTTGGCCCCGCGAATCGCGGGTACTTTCGCCTTCGTGAACACTCGACGCGGTCTCATCCTCGGCGGAACGGGAATGCTCGCGGGCGTATCGTCCGCCCTGGTGGCCGACGGGTGGCACATAGTCCTCCCCAGCAGGCACTACGCCCCCCTGTCCATCGACGGCGTCGGCCGCGCCCGCTGGGTCCGCGCCGACTGGACCCGCCCCAACGACCTGGCCTGCCAGGCCAGCCGCGTCCTCGGCGGCCCGGCGGACCTCCTGGTCACCTGGATCACCCCCGAGGTCCGCACCCGCGTCTTCACCGCCGTCGGCCCCCTCCTGGCCCCCGACGCCCCCATCGTCGAGGTGGAAGCCACCACCCCGCACCCGCCCGCGCTCCCGGACCACCCCACCCACCAGGTGGTGCTGGGCGAGGTCGGCTACGCGGGCCGAACCCGCTGGCTGTCCAACGACGAGGTCACCGCGGGCGTCCTGGAAGCCGTGGACCGCGCCCTGCGCGGAGACAGCCCCATGACCCTGCAGCTGGCCCAGCGGGTCTGACTCACCGGGGGAGCAGGTCGTAGGCCCAGGCCAGGTCCTCGCCCCACGGCTCGGCGCTGTCGCGGTCGAAGGCGATCAGCAGGCGCTCGCGGGTGGCCTCGCGGAGCAGCCAGTCCTGGACGGCCGTGGACTTGCGGCGGACGAACGTGAACGCCCCCACCAGCTCGGCGAGGTGCCGGTCCGCCGCCTGGCCGTGCGTCGAGTCCCACCTTGTCAGGTACCCGGACACGTCCATCCGCGCGTCGGCCGCGGCGGCGAGGAAAGCGGTGCTGTCGGTGAAGGCTCCCGTGCGCGCCGGGTACTCGGCCAGCAGCGCCTGCCACACCGCGTCCAGGTACTCCTCGACCGCCCGCTGCTCCTCGACCGGCCATGTGCGCCACTCGTTGTCCGGGAGCTTGCTGAGCAACGCGCCCGCGTCCAGGCAGTCGGCGGTGCTCGCGCGGCCGAACAGCAGCGGCAGCAGGCTCTTGACGTCGTGCCGGTCGCCCACGGTGTTGCCCAGCCTGATGGTCAGCGAGTGGAGGTTGCCCTCGTCCACCACCTGCGGACCCCGGCAGTGCGGGCACCCGTCGAGGACGGGCCGCCGCGGGTAGGCCGCGAACACCCGCTCCAGCCGGGCCGCCGCCTCCGCCAGTCCCGCCGCCATCCCGCCTCCGTCCGACGGGGCGCACGCTATGCGCGCAGCCCCTCCATCAGGGCGAGAATATCGTCGCGGACGTCCTCCCCGGACCGCTCCGGCGAGAACACCTGCCAGTCCAGCGCCACCACCAGCACTGTCCCGAACAGCGCCGACGCCGCGGTCTCCACCCGCACCCCCGCAGGCAGCACCGCCACCTCCTGGAGCCGGGCCCTGAGCAACCCCGTCACCCGCTCCCGCAGCAGGGCCAGCGTCGCCCGCCACTGCGACGGCGTCCGCCACAGCTCGCTCACCAGGAGCTGCGCGAAGGTCGGATAGGCCGCGTAGAACCCCAACAGCTCATCAACCAACCGCTCGACCGACGCGGCCCCCTCCAACCGCGCCGCCAGCAGATCCACCCCGTGCCGCAGCAGGGCGTCGATCAGGCCGTCCTTGCTCCCGAAGTTGTAGTAGACCGTCCCCTTCGCCACCCCGGCCTCGGCCGCGATCTCGTCCACCGTCAGCCCGACGACCCCGCGCGTCCCGATCAGCCGCAGCGTCGCGGTGAACAGCTTCTGCCGGGTCGGCTCCCGGCTCACAGCACCAGCTCCGGCCTCAGCCGCGCCGCCGTCCACACCCGCTGCCGACGTGCGGCCACAGTGGACACCACGAGTCCTCCGATCAGGTAGCACCCCAGCACCAGGACATCCAGTCCGAGCCCGGACAGCGAGCCACCGTAGATCAAGTGCCGCAACCCGTCCACGACGTACCCCATCGGCAGCACCGCGTGCAGCGGGTAGAGCACCTCGGGCAGCGTCTGCCACGGGAATGTGCCGCCCGCGCTGATCAGCTGCAGGATCAGCACCACCAGCGCGACGAACTTGCCCACCGCGCCCAGCAGCGCGTTCAGCGCGTGCACGATCGCGGTGAACGCCAGCGTGGTCAGCATCAGGAACAGCAGCGCCCCCGCGGGCCGCTGGAAGTCCACCAGCAGCCGCACCACCCCGAACATCACCACGACCTGCGCCAGCCCCAGCAGCGCCGCGGGCAGCCACCCGCCGAGCGCGGTCCGCACCGCGCCGTGCCCGGCCGCCAGGGCCCGCGAGGACAGCGGGCGCACCAGCAGGAACAGCACGAACGCGCCGATCCAGGTGGCCAGGCCGAGGAAGAACGGGGCCAGGCCCGCGCCGTAGCTGCCCGCCGCGTTCTCCCCGACGGTGCGCACCGCCACCGGGTCGCCGATGGTCTGGGCCGTGCGGTCGCGGTCGGCGGCGTCGGGGTGGGGGATCTCGCCGAGGCCCGCCGTCAGGCCGTCGCGCAGCTTCACCGCGCCCGCGGAGACCTGCTTCGCGCCGTCGGCCAGCCGCAGCGTGCCGTCCAGGGCGGACCGCTCGCCGTCGCGCAGCGTCGCCGCGCCGTCGCGCAGGGCGGCGGTCCCCTCCGCCAGCGCCCCGCCGCCGTCCGCCGCGGTCGCGATGCCCTTGGCCAGGGCCGGGGTGGCGTCGGCGAGGGTGTCCGCGCCCTTGGCGACCTTGTCGGCGCCGTCGGAGAGCCGCCGCAGGTCGCCCGAGGCGGTCTGCACGCGCTCGTTCGCCTTGTCCAGCGGGGCGCGCAGGGTTCGCAGCTCGGTCATCGTCTGGGCGATCACGTCCTCGGGGACGCCCGCCTCGCGGAGCCGGGTCTCGACCCGGGCGTCGACCTCGTCCAGCCCGCCCGCCAGGCCCTCGGCGGCCTCGGCGACGGCCTCGCCCGCCGAGGCCACCTTCTCGTTGCCTGCCGCGACCTGCGCCGCGCCGTCGGCCAGCGCCCGGGTCTGCCCCGGCAGCTCCGCTGTCTTGTCCCGCAGCGTCGACAGCCCGGTCGAGAGCGTGGCCGCGCCGTCGGCCGCCTTGGCCGCGCCGTCGGCCAGGGACCGCGCGCCGTCCAGCAGGGCACGCTGCCCGGTCGCCAGCTCGCCCGCGCCCGAACTTGCCTTTGTCGCGCCGTCGGCCAGGCGGGTCGCGCCGTCGGCGGCCTCGCGCGTGCGGTCGTAGATGGTGCCGAAGCCGACCAGGAACTTCTCCGCCGCCGCCGTGCCCACCTCGGCGGCCACCGACCGGCGCACCTCGGCGACGACGCGGTCGGCGATAGTGCCGACCAGGTAGTTGTTGGCGTCGTTGGTGGTCACCAGGATCAGGCCCTGGCGCGGGGACTCGCCCGCCGCCGAGGTCAGCGCGCGGGAGAAGTCGGCGGGCAGGGTGAGGGAGAAGGTGTAGCGCCCGGCCCGCACGCCGTCCTCGGCCTCGGCGGCGTCGACCTCGTGCCAGGCGAACGCCCCGGACTCGCGCAGCCGGTCGGCGACCCCGCGCCCGGCGTCGGTGCGGGTGCCGTCCGCCGCGGTGGTCCCGGTGTCCTGGACCACCAGCGCCGCCGGGATGTGGTCGAGGCGGTCGTAGGGGTCGGCGTTGGCGTAGAGGTACAGCGACCCGTACAGCAGCGGGACCAGCACCAGTGCGAGGACGGCGAGCCGGGGCAGGACTCCGGAGGTGATGCGGCGCAGCTCGGTCCTGGCCAGTCGGATGGCGCTCACTGCACCGTCTCCAGGGGCTCGGGCTGGTCGGTCTCGCCCAGCAGCGCGGGGGTCACCGGCAGCAGGCGGGCGGTGGCGGCCCCGCAGAGCACGACCACCGCGCGGCCCTGCCCGGCGTGGTGCAGCGCGGTCGGCCACCAGGTGTCCGGGTCGCCGCTGTGCCGGTCGGGGGTGTCCAGGACGAGCAGGTCGGGGCGGGCGATGCCGGCCAGCAGGGCGATCCGCTCGCGCGCGGGCACCGCCTCGAACCGCGTCGCGGCGTCCAGGCCGTGTTCGGCGAGGACCGCGGCCACCTCGCGCCTGCCGCCGCGGCGGCCCGCCAGCACCAGCGCCTCGGCCACCACGTCGGCCGTGCGCAGAGCGCCCTCCGGCTCGCTCACCCCCGGCGCGTCCACCAGCGCCGACCGCGCGCGCAGCACCCCGGCCCCCGGTGACAGCGTCCCGGCCGACGGCCGCAGCCGCCCGGTGATCGCCAGGCCGAAGGCGGTGTGCCCGGCCCCCGGTTCCCCGGCCACCACGGCCAGCGCCCCCGGTCCGACCCGCAGCGACGTCGCCGCCAGGACCTCCCCGTGCGCCCCGCCCACGGCCACCCGATCGGCGAGCAGCTCCACGACCCGACCCCCGTCTTTAGACTGACTGGTCAGTTCATATCGTGCGCCGCGCGGCGGCCCGGGGCAACCGGGGAGGGGGTGATCCTCAGCGCAGCGCGTCGGCGGGCCGCAGCTCCCAGACCGTCCACAGCGGGCGGTAGCCCTGCCGGGCCCAGAACGTGGGGGAGAGCGGGTTCGGCGGGTTGTAGTACAGGAACGAGCCCGCCGAGCGCGGCCCGACCAGCGCGCTGTGCACGACGTCCATCAGCGTCCTGCCGACCCCGGTGCCCCGCGCGGACTCCACGACCGACAGGCAGTTGACGAACGCCCACCGCCCGGCCCGCACCCGCGTCCGCGCCCAGCTGCCGGGGTGCGCCTCGGTCTCCCACGCCTCGACCATGCCGACCGCCACGCCGTCGCGCTCGGCGATCCACGTCGGGTCCCCCCGGTCGAGGTGCCGGGCGACGGTGCCGCGCTTGATCGCCGCCGCGCCGTCGCGCACGATGCCGCCGCCCACCATCGCCGCGTACTCCACCTCGGCCATCGCCAGCTCGGCGAGCAGGTCGACATCGGCGAGGGTGGCCCTGCGCACCGCGCACGCCCCCGGCCCGGTCCGCGCCCGCCCGACACGCACCGCGAGCACCGTCAGCGGGACGAAGCCGTGCGCCAGCAGCGGCGCGGTGGCCTCGGCGTCGCGCGAGGGCCAGGTCACCAGGCACGCCGAGTCCTGGCCCGCCGGTTCCAGCACCTGCCGCCACCGGCGCAGCAGCGCCTCGATCCCGGCCGCCCCCGAACTTCCCACGATCGGGTGGAGTTCGCGGACGTCGGCGGCCGACCACAGCGTCTGGGCCGCTCCCGGCGGGTGCAGGGTCCGCGTGACGACCCCGGCGACCCGCTCGCCGCCGGGCAGCGCCGCGGTCAGCACCGGGCCCTCCGGCGGGGGAGCGGGCTCGGGCAGCAGCGGGTCGACGCCGGAGAAGCGCGCGGCCTGGCCGCGGAGCAGGGCGTCCAGGATCACCGGGAGCACCGGAAGATGGCCGTCCCGGGGAACAGCCTGCCCCGCAGCGGGCTCCACTGTCCCCACTCGCGGGTGTGGCCCCGCGGCCACTCGGGCTCGATGAGGTCGAACAGGCGGAAGCCCGCGCCGTCGAGCGCGCAGACGTAGTCGCCGAGGGTGCGGTGGTGCTCGACGTAGGTCGCCCGTCCCTCGGCGTCGACCTCGACGTACGGGGTGCGGTCGAAGTACGGCGTCGTCGCGCGCAACCCGTCCGGGCCGGGGTCGTCGGGGAAGATCCAGCGCATCGGGTGGGTGACCGCGAACGTCCAGGTCCCGCCCGGCCGCAGCACCCGCGCGACCTCGGCGAACACCACCGCGACGTCGGGCACGAACGGGATCGCGCCGAACGCCGAGCAGGCCAGGTCGAAGGAGTCGTCGGCGAACGGCAGCCGCTCGGCGTTCGCCTGGACCAGCGGCGTGGCGATCCCCGTCGCCTGGTTCGCGGCGGTGCCGTGCGCCAGCATCCTGGCCGACAGATCGATCCCGACGGCGAACGCGCCCTGGGTGCTCAGCCAGCGCGCGCACGGCGCCGAGCCGCACCCGACCTCCAGCACCGACCGCCCGCCGACGTCGCCGAGCAGACCCAGGTCCGCTTCGGTCAGCCCCTCCGGGCACCAGCGGAACTCCACTGGTCCGATGAACTCGCCGTGCTCGGCGTGGTAGTCGTCGGCATCGGCGTCCCACCAGGCGATATTCGCCGATTGGGACTCCGGTGAGCCGACCTCGCGGCGGGCGATCCCGGTGGTTCCGAGCGCTCGCTCGGCGCTGATGTGGCTGTCGCTGGACACCGGCGCATTCTGGCAGGCCCCCCAGGTTTGCCCGGGCCGCGACCAGCCGCGTAGGATATCGCCCGCGCACTGGCTTCGCGCTGGCCTGCCTATCTCAACGCTTGTGGGTTCCGTCGGCGACGTACGTCCGTCGCGCGCCGCACACGTCCACATCGACCCACAAATCCGCAGCGGAGCCACCTACCTAATGTCCACCGACACCACCGCCCTCCCGACGACGACCGTTCCGGCGGCCAAGCAGCAGGTCGCGATCAACGACTTCGGGAGTGAGGAGGAGTTCCTCGCCGCGATCGACGCGACGATCAAGTACTTCAACGATGGCGACATCGTCGAGGGCACGATCGTCAAGGTCGACCGGGACGAGGTCCTGCTCGACATCGGCTACAAGACCGAGGGTGTCATTCCCTCTCGTGAGTTGTCGATCAAGCATGATGTCGACCCCGCCGATGTTGTCAGCGTCGGCGACGAGGTCGAGGCCCTGGTCCTCCAGAAGGAGGACAAGGAGGGCCGCCTCATCCTGTCCAAGAAGCGCGCGCAGTACGAGCGGGCGTGGGGCACGATCGAGGCCCTCAAGGAGGCGGACGAGCCGGTCAAGGGCACCGTTATCGAGGTCGTCAAGGGTGGTCTGATCCTCGACATCGGCCTCCGCGGCTTCCTCCCGGCCTCCCTGGTCGAGATGCGCCGCGTGCGCGACCTGCAGCCCTACGTCGGCCGCGAGCTCGAAGCCAAGATCATCGAGCTGGACAAGAACCGCAACAACGTGGTCCTGTCCCGCCGCGCCTGGCTGGAGCAGACCCAGTCCGAGGTCCGCAGCGAGTTCCTCAACCAGCTGCAGAAGGGCCAGGTCCGCAAGGGCGTCGTGTCCTCCATCGTCAACTTCGGCGCCTTCGTGGACCTGGGTGGCGTCGACGGCCTGGTGCACGTCTCCGAGCTGTCCTGGAAGCACATCGACCACCCCTCCGAGGTCGTCGAGGTCGGCCAGGAGGTCACGGTCGAGGTCCTGGACGTCGACATGGAGCGCGAGCGCGTCTCCCTGTCGCTCAAGGCGACCCAGGAAGACCCGTGGCGCCAGTTCGCCCGCACCCACGCGATCGGCCAGATCGTCCCGGGCAAGGTCACCAAGCTGGTTCCCTTCGGCGCGTTCGTCCGCGTGGACGAGGGCATCGAGGGCCTGGTCCACATCTCCGAGCTGGCCGAGCGCCACGTGGAGATCCCGGAGCAGGTCGTGCAGGTCGGCAACGAGGTCATGGTCAAGGTCATCGACATCGACCTGGAGCGCCGCCGCATCTCGCTGTCGCTGAAGCAGGCCAACGAGGGCTTCACCGCCGACTCGGAGTTCGACCCGACGCAGTACGGCATGGCGGCGGAGTACGACAACGAGGGCAACTACATCTACCCCGAGGGCTTCGACCCGGACACCCAGGAATGGCAGGAGGGGTTCGAGAAGCAGCGCGAGGAGTGGGAAGGCCAGTACGCCGAGGCCCACGTGCGCTACGAGGCCCACATGAAGCAGGTCACCAAGGCCGCCGAGCTCGACGCCGCCGCGGCGGCCGAGGCGGCGACCGGCGGTGGCGCGGGTGGCGAGCAGACCTACTCCTCGGGTGGTGGGGAGCAGCAGGCGCAGTCCGGCGGCACCCTGGCCAGCGACGAGCAGCTGGCCGCCCTCCGCGAGAAGCTGTCCGGCGGGGTCTGATCCCCGGCTGGACCAGCGCTTGACCCCGAGCGGCCCCGCACTCCGGTGCGGGGCCGCTCGTCTGCGCGGAGCGCGCCGGGTTGCACCCCGGTATCGCTTCGCGGCCGCCGATTCCCGGTCCCCGCTCCGGCGCTTAGCGTGACCCCATGCGAGCCCTGGCTGTGCAACTCGGGACGGTGCTACTCGGGACGGTGCTGCCCGGGATGGTGCTGCTCGCGGGCTGCACGTCGGAGCCCCCGTCCCGGGCCGACGCCCCGGCGCCCGCGCTTCCGCAGTTCACCACCACCGCCGAACCCCCACCCGCCCGCACCGAACGCGCGGTCCCGGACACCTGCGGCCAGGTCGTGACGGCCGCCGACCTCGACGGCCTCCTGGAGACCCGGATCAGCGGCGGAACCTCGGAGATCGTGGGCACCCCGATGCCCGCGATCGGCCGCACCGCCCGCATCGACTGCTACTTCGGCATCCCCGGCCGCGACCGCGACAAAGCCGCCCTCGTCGTCACCCTCGCCGCCTACCTCACCCCGGAGGCCGCGGGCGACCGCGTCGAGCGCACCCTCGCCGACGAGCGGGCCCACGGCGCGCGGATCACCGACATCGCCGTCGGCCCCGACCGGGGCGTGCTGGTCGAAGGTGCGGGCAGGATCGTCGTCGCGCGGCACGGCCGGGTCACCGTGGTGGTGCGGGCGAGCGTCGGCGCGGTGCCCGGTGACCAGGCCGCCCGGGTCCTGCCGAAGATCGCCGATCGGGCGCTGGCCTGACACAATGCCCCGGTGTTGCGCATCGGGCTCTCCGGCGGGATCGGGTCAGGCAAGTCGACGGTGGCGGGCAGGCTGGTCGAGCACGGGGCCGTGCTCATCGACGCCGACGTGCTCAGCCGGGAAGTCGTCCAGCCGGGCACCGACGGGCTCGCCGAGATCGCCGCGGCGTTCGGGCCGGGGGTCATCGGGGCCGACGGGGCGCTGGACCGGGCCGCGCTGGCGGCGAAGGTCTTCGGGGACGCCACGGCCAGGGAGACGCTCAACGGGATCGTGCACCCCAAGGTCGCCGCGCGCACCGGGGAACTGCTCGCGCAGGCCCCCGCCGACGCCGTCGTCGTCCACGACGTGCCGCTGCTGGTCGAGAAGAACTACGCCCCGCTCTACCACCTCGTGATCATCGTCGACGCCCCCGTGGACACCCGCGTCCGGCGCCTGCTCAGCCGCGGCCTGACCGAGGACGACGCCCGCGCCCGCATCGCCGCGCAGACCACCGAGGAGGCCCGCCGGGCCGTCGCCGACGTGTGGCTCGACAACTCCGGCACCCCCGATGTCCTCCTCGCCGAGGTCGACGCGCTCTGGGCCGACCGGCTGGTCCGCTACGAGGCCAACGTCCGCCACCGCCGCCACGCCCCGCGCGGCGCGCCCCGCCTGGTCGACCCCGACCCGACCTGGCCCGCCCAGGCCCGGCGCGTGGTCGAGCGGCTCAAGGTCGTCACCGGTGGCCGCGTCGAGCACATCGGGTCGACGTCGGTGCCCGGTCTCGCCGCCAAGGACGTCATCGATGTGCAGGTCACCGCCTCCCTCGACCACGCCGAGGCGATCGAGGACGCGCTGGCCGACGCGGGCTTCCCCCGCGCCCACGGCTTCGAGCAGGACACGCCGCACCCGGCCGACGCCGACCCGGTCCGCTGGCGCAAGCGCACCCACGTCGGGGCCGACCCCGTCCGCTGGGTCAACGTGCACCTCCGCCCCGAAGGCGCGCCGAACTGGCGGCAGGCGCTGCTCTTCCCCGCCTGGCTGCGCGCCGACGACGCGGCCCGCGCCGAGTACGAGGCGGTGAAGCGCGCCGTGGTCGCCGACGACATCCCGTCCTACGCCGAAGCGAAGGAACCCTGGTTCCTGGGCGCGATGGCGCGCGCCGAGAAGTGGGCGGCGGAGACCGGCTGGACGCCCTAGAAAGGCGGCCACACCTCGAAGATGCGCTTGTACGCCAGCCACGCCGACAGGTCGTGGCGGAAGCGGCTCAGCTCCTCCAGCGTCTTGTGCACGGTGCACAGCGCCAGGTCGGCGTCGCCCGTGCGCAGGACGCGGCCCGCGACGGCGGCGGCGAACTCCTCCGAGCGCACGATCCGCGCGGTCGTCCCGCCCGGCGCCGCCAATCCCAGGAGCAGGTCGGTGGTGCGCCACACCCTGCCGTCGGTGCGCACGCGCACGGCGGTGAGC
Source organism: Actinokineospora guangxiensis (assembly GCF_042657845.1). Taxonomy (NCBI): domain Bacteria; kingdom Bacillati; phylum Actinomycetota; class Actinomycetes; order Pseudonocardiales; family Pseudonocardiaceae; genus Actinokineospora; species Actinokineospora guangxiensis. The sequence continues at coordinate 37,659 of NZ_JBHSKF010000005.1, forward strand.
ACGCTCGGGCCGGTGCGGGCGTGCCGCGAGCGCGGGCGCTGCTGGGTGAGCCGCAGGTTCAGCTCCGGCAGCAGCCAGGTGACCTCGGAGTCGGCGAAGGGGTCCTCCGGGGTGGGGCACTCCGTGCGCAGCCCCCACCGTTCGACCTGGCAGACGCGCAGGCCGCGAGAAGTACCCGACGAGTAGCTGCGTACCGCGGTCACCGTGTCGACAGTGTCGACCAGCTGCGGGGTGATGGCCGTGCCCACGCCGCTGACAGTAGTCGGAAGCGCGCTCGCCGTGATGTCACGACTCGTGGGCGATCGGATACCGGTTGTGTCGCGGGGTCAGATTGTGGCGGCCCGCTGTTGACCCCGGCGGGCCCGCGCCACTAGGGGGACCGCCACGGCACCACGACGTCGTGGGCCAGCAGCCACCGGTCGATGTCGTAGCCCGCGTGGGCGATGCCCGCCACCGCGGTCTGCGCGCGGTGCAGCGCCCGCTCGCCCGCGCCCAGGTCGATGATCCCGGCGCGCACGGCGGCCAGCAGCTCGTCGTTGTCCTCCACCCACACCGACTCGCCGTCACGGCCCAGCACGTCCAGGTAGAGGTCGACGGTGCGCCAGATGTCGTCGTGCACCGCGATGTCCACGACGTCGATGTAGAAGTCGTGGCCGAGGTCGACGCCCGGACGCCCCCGCCAGCGCGACACCCGCAGGCCCAGCTCGGGCAGCAGCGCCGACTCGAAGTAGGCGATGCGCTTGTGGCCGTCGACCGGTCGGGCCATGTAGAGGCCGCCGGTGATCGCCCGGTACTCGTCCACGAGCCGGACGATGCCCTTGGGGTCGACGTTCGTGCCCGCCGCCGGGTCGAACACCTCCACCTTCGGCGGGTGCGTCCGGTGGTCCCGGCGGGCGAGGGGGATCGGGGTCTCCGCGGCCATGCCGCCATCGTGCCCACACCGGGCCGTGCGGCGACAGTCCTTTCGCGTCGATCTGCCCACCCGAACGGGTGAGTGCCGTTAGGCTCCGCGCGATCAACCCTCCGGAGAGGCCCCCATGTTCGGAATCCTGCGCCCCTGCCGCCACCGCCTCCCCGGCGACCTGGCCACCTCCTGGATGGCGCACCTGTGCGGGCTCTGCCTGGCCCTGCGCGACGACCACGGCCACTTCGCGCGGACGGTGACCAACTACGACGGCCTGGCCATCTCCGCGCTGGTCGAGGCCCAGGCCCCGGGTGAGGACCGCAGGATCGCGGGCCCCTGCCCGCTGCGCGCGATGCGCGGCGCGCCGGTCGCCGAGGGCGCGGGCGCGCGGCTGGCCGCGGCGGTGTCGCTGGTGCTGGCCTCGGCCAAGGTGCGCGACCACGTCGAGGACCGCGACGGCCTGCTCGGGCGCCGCCCGCTGGCCGGAGCCGCCCGCACCGTCGCCCGGCGCTGGGCCCGGCAGGGCGAGCGGACGGGCTCGGACCTGGGCTTCGGGACCGGGGTGCTGCTGGAGGCGATCGGCAGGCAGGGCGAGGTCGAGTCCGCGGTGGGCCTGGGCGCGTCGGTGCTGCTGGCCACCGAGCCGACCGAGACCGCCACCGCCGCCGCCTTCGCCCACACCGCGGTCGTCGCGGGCAGGCCGGGCAACGCCGAGCCGCTGGCCGAGGCGGGCAGGCTCTTCGGCCGCATCGCCCACCTGCTCGACGCCGTCGAGGACCTGGACGCCGACAAGGCGGCCGGGCAGTGGAACCCGATCACCGCGACCGGCGCCGACCTGGCCGAGGTCCGCAGGCTCTGCGACGACGCCGTGATGGGCGTGCGGCTGGCGCTCACCGAGGCCGACTTCCGCGACCAGAAGCTGGTCCACGCGCTGCTGGTGCACGAGCTGGGCATGGCGGTGCACCGCACTTTCGCCGCCCACCAGCCGCCCGGCCACGGCGGCATGCACCCGGGCTGGCTGCCCCCCGAGGCCCGGCCGCCGGTCGGCCCGCACCACCTCCCGCACCTGCACGGCGCCCCGCCGCCCGGAGCCGCCGGCCCGTACGGCCCGCCCCCGCCGCACACCCACGGCCGCGACCCCAACGCGCTGCCGCCCTCAAGCTGCCTGTGCTGGCGCTGGCCCAGACTGACCCTCGACCCCACCCCGCGCGGCGTGCTCAAGGGCTGCGCGGCCTGCCTCTACGAGTGCGGGACCTGCCAGCAGTGCTGCCGCGACCCGTACCCGGGCCCGTACTCGGGCAAGCGGCGCGAGAGCCTGTGCTCCAGCTGTGACTGCGGCAGCAGCGGCTGCGGCGACTGCTGCTGCCCCTGCGACTGCAACTGCTGCTGAGGTGCCCGAGCCCGGCCCTGACCCGTCCTGATCCGCCCTGGACTGCCCTGGACTGCCCTGAGCTGCGCTGTCGTCGTTGTCGGTGGGCGGGCGTAGCCTCGACGCGTGGCATTCGCGACCGAGCATCCCGTCCTGGCCCAATCCGAGTACCGACCGGTGGGCGACGTCCCGCGCACCGGGGGCCGGTTCCGCATGCGCGCGTCCTACCAGCCCGCGGGCGACCAGCCCGCCGCCATCGACGACCTCGAACGCCGCATCGCCGCGGGCGAGCCCGATGTGGTGCTCCTCGGCGCGACCGGCACCGGCAAGTCGGCGACGACGGCCTGGCTGATCGAGCGGCTCCAGCGGCCGACGCTGCTGATGGCGCCGAACAAGACCCTGGCCGCCCAGCTGGCCAACGAGCTGCGCGAGTTCTTCCCGGAGAACGCCGTGGAGTACTTCGTCAGCTACTACGACTACTACCAGCCCGAGGCCTACATCCCGCAGACGGACACCTACATCGAGAAGGACTCCTCGGTCAACGACGACGTGGAGCGCCTGCGCCACTCGGCGACGATGAGCCTGCTCTCCCGCCGCGACGTGATCGTGGTGGCGTCGGTGTCCTGCATCTACGGCCTCGGCACGCCGCAGTCGTACCTGGACCGCTCGATCCCGCTGCGCGTGGGCGACACCGTCGAACGCGACGTGCTCCTGCGCGCGCTGGTCGACGTGCAGTACGCGCGCAACGACATCGCCTTCGCCCGCGGCACGTTCCGCGTGCGCGGGGACACCGTCGAGATCATCCCGGCGTACGAGGAGCTGGCCATCCGCGTCGAGTTCTTCGGCGACGAGATCGACTCCCTGTACTACCTGCACCCGCTGACCGGCGACGTGGTCCGCCAGGAGGAGGAGCTGCGGATCTTCCCGGCCACGCACTACGTCGCCGGCCCGGACCGCCTGGAGCGGGCGATCAAGGCCATCGAGCAGGAGCTGGAGGAGCGGCTGGCCGAGCTGGAGCGCAAGGGCAAGCTGCTGGAGGCCCAGCGGCTGCGCATGCGCACCAGCTACGACATCGAGATGATGCGCCAGGTCGGCTTCTGCTCGGGCATCGAGAACTACTCCCGCCACGTCGACGGCCGCGGCCCCGGCACCGCGCCCGCGACCCTGCTGGACTACTTCCCCGAGGACTTCCTGCTCGTCATCGATGAGTCGCACGTGACGGTGCCGCAGATCGGCGGCATGTACGAGGGCGACATGTCCCGCAAGCGCAACCTGGTCGAGCACGGCTTCCGCCTGCCCAGCGCGGTCGACAACAGGCCGCTGACCTGGGAGGAGTTCGCCGACCGCATCGGGCAGACGGTGTACCTCTCGGCGACGCCGGGCCCGTACGAGCTGGGCCAGACCGGCGGGGAGTTCGTCGAGCAGGTCATCCGCCCGACCGGCCTGGTGGACCCGCAGGTCGTGGTCAAGCCGACCGAGGGCCAGATCGATGACCTGGTCCACGAGATCCGCACCCGCGCCGAGCGCGACGAGCGTGTCCTGGTCACGACGCTGACCAAGAAGATGGCCGAGGACCTGACCGACTACCTGCTGGAGCTGGGCATCCGCGTCCGCTACCTGCACTCCGAGGTGGACACCCTGCGCCGGGTGGAGCTGCTGCGCCAGCTGCGCCTCGGCGACTACGACGTCCTGGTCGGCATCAACCTGCTCCGCGAGGGCCTGGACCTGCCGGAGGTGTCGCTGGTCGCCATCCTCGACGCCGACAAGGAGGGCTTTCTGCGCAGCGGGACGTCGCTGATCCAGACCATCGGCCGCGCCGCGCGCAACGTCTCCGGCGAGGTCCACATGTACGCCGACAAGATCACCGACTCGATGAGCCACGCCATCGAGGAGACCAACCGCCGCCGGGAGAAGCAGGAGGCCTACAACAAGGCCAACGGCATCGATCCGCAGCCGCTGCGCAAGAAGATCGCCGACATCCTCGACCGCGTCTACACCGAGGCCGAGCAGGACGACTCGGTGCCCGTCGGCGGGTCGGGCCGCAACACCTCCCGGGGCAAGCGCGCCGCGGGCGAGCCGGGCGCGGCGCGGTCGGCGGGCATCGCGGGCAAGGACCCGTCGAAGATGCCGCGCGCCGAGCTGGCCGACCTCATCCAGTCGATGACCGACCAGATGATGAACGCCGCCCGCGACCTGCAGTTCGAGCTGGCCGCCCGGCTGCGCGACGAGATCCACGACCTCAAGCGCGAGCTGCGCGGCATGGACGCGGCCGGGATCAAGTAGCCGGTGTCCTCCGTGCTCCTGCTCGCCGCCGTCGTGGCGGCCGTCCTCGCCGTGTCCTGGGCGGTGTCGCGGTCGCCGTGGTGGCGGGGCAGGCAGCTGCGGGCGTTCCTCGCCGGGCGCGGTGAGGTGGTCTCGGCGCTGAAGGCGGTCGCGGCGGGCCACCCGCGCCCGGCTCCGGCCGACGCGTCCTCGGTGGAGCGCCTGGTCGAGCGCGCCGCCGCGGCGGGCTACCTGCTGCCCGCCGAGTACCTGCAGGTGCTGCGCCACTTCGACGGGGTGCGGGCGGGCGGGCTGACCCTGCACGGCACCGGCGACAGCCCGGTCCCCGGGCTGCTCGCCCACCCGGCCGCCCCAGCCCGGCACCTGGTGCTGGCCGCCGACGAGGACACCCTCTACACGCTGTACGCCCCCACGGGGATCTTCCACGTCCTCGACCGCGCCACCGGCGAGTCGACGGCGACGCACCCGGACTTTCCCGGGCTGATGGCAGCGGCGATCACCGCGCACCGGTAAGGATTCACCCGTTCCGCGTGCACCTTGCGTGCACTTGGCCGATACCGCCGGGCGGTGTACATGAACGAGGCTCGGGTTATGCGCCGAACCTCTCGCCTGGCCAAGGCGGCGGTCACCTCGGTGACCGCCGTGGCCGTGATGGTCGTCTTCCCCGCGACCGCGCTCGCCGAGCCGCCCGCCGCTCTGCCCGCCTCCGCCCCGGCGGGCGACCGCACCTATCAGCCCGCCCTCGACTACGACACCGACGGCTGCTACCCGACCCCGGCCATCGGTCCCACCGGCACGCTCAACCCGGGCCTGGCCCCGGGCGGCGCGCTCAACGGCCGCTGCCGCGACGCCTCGGACCTGGACAACACCAACGCCTACTCGCGCTCGCTGTGCAACAACGGATGGTGCGCCTACATGTACACCTACTACTTCGAGAAGGACCAGGCCACCGCCGGGCCCATCGCCATCGGCCACCGCCACGACTGGGAGCACATCGTGGTGTGGGTGCAAGGCGACTGGGGCCGCTACGTCTCCACCTCGGCCCACGGCAACTACACCACCCGCCATCGCGACTCGATCCCGTGGGACGAGACCGGCAAGCACCCGAAGGTCGTCTACCACAAGGACGGCGTCAGCACGCACTGCTTCCGCCACGCCAGCCACACCGAGCCGCCGGAGAACCACAAGGGCGCCTGGCAGTACCCCGCCCTGGTCGGCTGGGACAACTACCCGCCCGGCATCCGCGACCGCCTGACCGCCCACGACTTCGGCAGCGCCACGATGGGCATCCGCGACCAGGGCGACAAGTTCCGCAACGAACTGGCCAAGGCCAAGCCCGCCGGCATTCCCTTCGACCCCTGGGCCTGAGTTCACCTGCCCGCTGTTGATCGTTTCCCGACCACGGCCACACCCTGTCCAGGACCGACCCCTGCTCGGAACGGAGACCCATGCCCCGCCGTGCGTTGATCGTCCTCGCCCTGTTCGCCGCCCTGTTCTCGACCGTGTCCGCCCCCGCGTCGGCGGCCGTGCACGGCTCGTGCACGATCTCCGGCTGCGACGCCGCCCGCACCGCCTACAACGGCTGGCGGCAGCTCGGCTTCCCCACCGCCCGCGCCTGGCACGCCTGGCCCTACGGCCAGTACAACTTCGCGGGCGGCCGCTTCTACAACCGCGAGGGCCAACTGCCCGCCGGCCACACCTTCCAGGAGTACGACACCCACCCGCGCCCGCGCGGCGCGGCCCGCGACGCGCGCCGGATCGTGCGGGACGTGACCACCGGCGTCGTGTGGTACTCCCCTGACCACTACGCCACCTTCTACCGCATCATCTGAGTCGAGTAGCGCTGTGGCTTGGTGGCCGTGCGGAGGTCGGTGGTCCGCACGGCCACCTCGCCCAGCAGCGGACGGGCGGCGGCGGCCACCAGCGACTCCGACGTCCCGACCGGCACCGTGACCGTGATCCCGCCGTCCTGCCCCTGGTGCACCTCGTAGGCGGGCAGCGCGAGCGGGGTCAGCAGCTGGGTCACCTCGATCGACTCCACCCAGCGGGAGCCGACCAGGAAGCGCACCGGCTCCCGCCCCGCCAGCCCGAGGAGCACCGGGACCCCAGAGCGCCACCGCAGCGCCGCGTGGTCCCCGGTCCGGTAGCGCAGCAGCGGCAGCAGCGGGTTCTCCCCGGAGGTCACCACGATCTCGCCCCGCGTCCCGTCCGGGCACGGCTGACCGTCCTCGTCCAGCACCTCGATGTAGACCCGCCGCGGCAGCACGGTGTGCCCGCCCTCGGTGCGGTGGGCGAGCAGCCCGGTCTCGGTCGTGCCGTACACGTCGAAGACCGGCGCCCCAAGCTTCTCCGCGAGCGCGGCGGGGGAGTCCAGCGCCATCGCCCCGGAGAACACCGCCTTCGGGCGGCCGGACAGGCCCAGCTCGGCCAACGCGCTCAGCGACAGCGGGTTCCCCGAGTACAGCTGCGGCGCGCAGTCGTCCAGGAATGCGGCGCGGTCGCCGGGGGAGCGCCACGCCGACGGGTGCAGGTTCACCTTCACCACGCCCGCGCCGTCCCAGTAGGACGACACCGCGGCGAACTGGTAGGTCACCGGCATCGCGTACACCGTCACCAGGGCGACGCCGTCGGCCGACACCGAGATCCCGCGCCCGGCCAGCACGTGCTCGAACAGCGGCAGGTCCAGCGCGCAGAACTCCGGGGTCATCGGGACGGTCGCGGCCGGACCCCGCGACCCCGACGTCGTGTGCACGATCAGCTCCGAGAGGTCCGCGTCGTCGGGCACCGCCCGCTCGACCCGCGACAGCAGCTCCCCGCGCCCCACCGGCACGACATCGCCGAAGGACCGCACGCCCCGGTACCGGGGAACGCTCCGGCCCGCGCGCTCCACCAGCTCATCCGTCCACTGCGGACGGTGTGACGCCGTCCAGCCGTGGTAGCCGAAGTCGTACCCCCGCAGCCGTTCCACGGCGCCGGCCGTGAGCCGGTCACCGCAGGCGTGGTTGTACAGCGGCGCCCGGGGATGGCTCCGCAGCCACTCCAGCCGCCGCGCGCCCGCCGACGTCTGCGCGGGCCAGCGCTCGGCGTCGGTGAGCACCGCGTCGGACATCGGCTCGTAGGCCGGGATCGGGTAGTCGCTCATACGTGGCTGTACCGCGCCGCCGCCTCGCGGGCCTTCTTCTCGGCCATCGCCTGGCGGATGGCCTCGGCGCGCTCCTCGGCGGCTTTGGCGTCGGCGAGCAGGCGGTGCCGCCGGACGCTGTCGACGGTGTCCAGCCGGTCCGCCGCCTGCGCGGCGCTCTCCCCGTGCGGCACCACCCCCAGCCCGCGCAGCAGCACCCTCGCCAGCTCCTCGCGCCGGTCGGGGTCGGTGGCGAAGCGCTCGGCCGGGACCAGGGCGGCCAGCTCGCCCAGCCCGTCGGAGAGCAGGCCGTGCAGACGGACCGGGTCGCCGTCGGACCCGGTCGCCAGCCAGCAGGTCAGCAGCACCAGCCGGGTCCAGTTCGGGTCGGCGCCGGTGAACTCCGTGGCCGACCCGTCGGTCAGCGGCGGGCCGCCGAGCGCGGTGAGCGTGTCGGAGACGATCGCGGCGGGGGACAGGGTCGCCGGGTCGGCCAGGAAGTCCGGCGGGGTGTCGGCCAGCCTGCGGGTCAGCGCGGGGACGGAGATCGTCACCGGGGGCTCCTCTCGTACGCGCGCCTGCCGAACGCGGCGGCGAAGTCGACCAGGTCCGACCACTCGGTCACCCGGTGCAGGTCCCAGCCGGGGGTGAGCGCGGCGATGCGCGCCTCCTCCGCGTCGGACCACAGGTTCAGCAGCAGCGTGCCGCCCGCCCCGGCGCCTGCCAGCGCGGTCGCGGCGATGTCGCCGCCGGGTCGGCCCGCCTCGTCCACCGCCTTCACCATCGTGTCGACGCCGTTGTCGGAGATCACCACGATGTGCGTCGGCCGCCGGGGCTCGGCGTAGGTGTCGCGCAGGACGTGCAGCGGGAAGGCGGTGCCGCCGCCGAAGAAGCCGGTCAGCACGCGCAGGATGGCGGTCTCGTCGCGGACGAAACCGTCGGTGACGAGCACCTGGCGGGTGCCGCTCCACAGCGTCGCCTGCACCCGCGCGCCCACCCGCAGCGCCGAGAGCGCCAGCACCGCCCCGGCCAGCGTCAGGTGCGACACCGTGCGCCGCGGGTCCGGCATCGAGCCCGAGGAGTCCACGTACAGGTCCAGGTCGACCGGCTCCGGGTCGGCGGACGCGCCGTCCATCCAGCCCTCGACCCGCTGCTCGGTCGTCACGCCCGGCACGACCAGCGGCGAGCGCAGCGCCGTGGCCAGCCAGTCGACGCGGTCCAGCGGCTCGCCGACGTCCCAGGCCGCCGTCCCCTCCGGCAGCGGCTCGCGCACGACCGGGCGCGCGCGCACCGGGAAGGCCACCAGGTGCGGGGCGGCCCGCTCCTTGTAGTACCGCGCCGCTGCGTCCTCTTCGGACACGTCGACGCCGAGCTGGCGCAGGATCTGGCCGTACTCGAAGGGTTCGCGGTACTGCCCGCCGCTCGGCTCGGCCTGCACCTCCGTCGGCGGCTCGGCGAAGTCGTTGACCAGCGGGTCGAGCGCCGGGTGCGTCATCGGCCCGTCGTCGTCGTAGGCCAGGCCGGGGACCTGGGCGTCCGGGCCGACCGCGCCCCGGCAGGTGCGCGGCACCACCGAGTCGCAGTCCTCGGCGAGGAAGCGGTAGCAGAGCATCGCGAACCCGCCCGCCCCGGCGAGCCAGTCGGCGGCGTAGACGCGGACCAGGCGAGCGGCCAGCTGCGCGTCGGCATCGATGTCGGCCGGCACCGCCGGGGTGAGGTCGCCGGTCGGCAGCGCCCAGAGGATCTCGTAGACGCGCATGTAGAACGCCCACAGCGGACCCGACGCCCCGCCCGCCATCCGCCGGTAGACCTCGTCCATGCGCAGCCCCCTGCTGCGCTGGAGCCGGTCGTTGACCAGCAGGTCGGCGTAGAGGTTGGCCACCATCGGCGCGTGCGCCTCCAGGTTCGGCAGCCCCCGCCGGACCCTGGCCAGCAGCCGGGCGTTGTCGGACAGGTCGGCCGGGCAGAGCACGTGGTGGCCGACCTCGTGCGCCAGCACCTCCAGCGCCAGCCCGCCCAGGCCCAGCCCGGCCGCCTGTTCCAGGTCGAGGACCACGGTCCGGTCGTCCAGGCGGAACATGGCGAAGCTGCCGGAGAGCCCGGCCGCCCGCGCCCGCTCGCTGCTCTCGCACAGCAGCGGCGGGTGCACCGAGACGAACCGGCCCCAGGCCGCGAGCGCCTCCGGCCAGACCCCGGCCCAGTCCGCTGACTCCGTGCCGGTCATGTCGTCCTCGCCACGAACACCACCGCGTGCGAGAGCGCCGTCGTCACCGCGAGGGTGCCCCCGTGCCCGGCGACGCTGGTCGGCGAGGCCAGTTCCGGCAGCGCCAGCGCCACCCCCGGGCTGGCCGCGTCCACCACCCGCCCGCCGGGGCGCAGCACCAGCTCGGGCTCCCCGCGCCGCTCGTCCGGCACACCGGCGACCGCGCGGAAGGCCGCGCCGTAGCGGTCCACCACCAGTTCCCACGTGCCGTCGGCCACGGCGAAGAAGCGCCCGCCGACCGCGTGCACCACCGGGGGACGCCGGAACCGGCCGCCGAAGCCGGTGAACGCGCCGACGCGCCGGACCGCGCGCAGCGCCACCGGTCCGCGCGCGTTCGGCTCGGCCCACCGGTCCGCAGCCAGCGCGGCCAGCGCCGCGTCCGACACCGGGGACGCCGCGCCCAGCGCGACCCCCCGCAGGTCCGGGGCCAGCGTCGCGGCGGCGGCCAGCGCCGCGGGCCGCAGCCGGGCCAGCCCGTGCCGCCAGGCCGCGACCGCGCACGCGGCCAGCAGCCGCTCCACCTCGGCGGGCGGCACCAGCGCGCCGAGCGTGCGCACGGTGCGCAGCCACCCAGCCTGGTCGGCCTCGGCGTCGGCCAGGTGCCGGGCGGCGTTGAACACCGCCGAGGGCACCCGCGACGGCGCCGCCCCGACCGCGCCCGCCAGCGCGGGCAGCGCGGCGAAGGCGGGCGAGCCCAGCGCGTCGCGCTCGGCGGCGGCGAAGGTCAGCTCCACCAGAGCATCGGTGACCGCCTGCTCGTCGCCGCCCGCGGCGTCGACCACCGGCGCGACCCTGGTCCGCAGGTGCGCGAGCACCTCGGCCGCCGACAGCGACCGGTTGCGGTGCTTGGCCATCCGGAAGCGGGCATTGACCTGGTCGCGGCGCTCGCGCAGCGCCCGCTGGAACGGCGTCAGCGCTTCCACCGCAGCCACGCCCGGTAGTTGACGTACCGCTGGTGCAGGTACTTCAGCGCCAGCGCGTCGTCGTGGATGTGCCCGTACAGCTTGCGCGAGCGCGCCCACTCGCCCAGCACGCCCTCGATGCGGGCCAGCCGCGCGGTGACCTCCGGCTCGCCCACCCCGTCGAGGCCGCGCTCGAACTCCGCCAGCAGCGCGCCCACCGCGTCGTCGGTGTCCAGGTCGAGCCGGTCGTACTCGGCGCACGCGCGGTCGAACAGGTGCCGCAGCCAGCTGACCCGGTCCGTCCGGTAGGGACCGTGGCCGGGCTGGTCGAAGGCGGGGGAGCGGTCGTCGGCGGCGAGCTTGTCGTGCAGCACGAACGGCAGCACCGCGCGCAGGTCGTCCAGGCCGACCTCGGGCCGGTCGCGGAAGTAGGCCAGTGCCTTGGCGTAGGCCAGGATGCTCTGCAACGCCCGCACCGACACCCCGCCCAGCGTTTGCGCGCCCAGGTCGGCGATCCGGTCGCGGCCGGTGTCGGCGGCGGCCAGCAGGTGCGGGTCCACCCCGGCCAGGCGCGCGGTGTCCTTGGTGCGGTACTCGAACTGCTCGCCCGCGCCCTCCAGCAGCTCGAACTGCGCGGTGAAGAACTCCAGGCGCCTGCGCACCGCCGAGGGCAGCGGCACCCGCAGGATCTCCGCCCACATGCGCTCGTGCTCGGCCTCGCTGAACACGATCTCCGGCGGCACCAGCTCCTCGGGCTTGAGCCGCTGCTCCACCCTGGTCACCAGTTCGCCGAGGAAGCGGCTGTTGAACGGCAGCGCCTGCACCACCACGTCGATGCGGTCCTTGAGCGCGTCGATGACCTGGTAGGTGCCGCCGCCCGCGTCGTCGTTGGCGGTCAGGTACCAGGCGGCGTCGGTGGCCTCGTAGACCTGGTCGAAGACCTCGGCGTAGCCGTCGGACATCAGGGTCAGCAGCGCCGACTGGGTCCGCGTGGGGATGCGGTTGTACTCGTCGATGATCTTGACCCGCATGGACAGCCAGCGCCGCCACGCGATGTCGATGTCGGCCAGGCGCTCGGCGCGGACCAGGTCGGCGGGCAGCGGGGTGCCCAGCAGGTCGGCGATCGTCAGCTGCGGGTGCCCGTGCTGCATCGCCCTGCGGATCTCGGTCAGCGGGTAGCCCGCGAGCACGCCCATCAGCACCGCGCTCGCCGTCTTGCCCCGGCCGGGGCCGCCGACGAGCAGGCAGCGCCGCCGCACCGCGAAGGTCAGCAGCGGGATTAGCACGAAGCTGGAGTAGCTCTGTCCACTGGGGAGCGTCAGCCTGGCCTTGCTGTCGCCGAGGGACACCCCGGCGCTGGGACCGTCGTGGAACTCGATGTCGTAGTGCGGGCTGATGATCGCGTGGTTGACGATCCAGAAGTACGCCTGGCGCAGCTTCTCGTCCAGCGGGACGGCCGAGGGGTCGCGGACGTCGCCGTACGGTCCTTCGTAGAGCGCCGCGACGTCGAACTCGTCCACCACCGGCTGGTGGGCGCCGCCGGGCAGCGTGGGCGCCCGGGACACGTGCTGATAACCGTCCACAGCGCACATCATGCCCGCTCGGCGGGTCAGCCCGCGGCGGACTTGCGCAGCGTCAGCGTCCGGATGCCCGGGGTGAGCACGGCGGCGGCGACGGCGAGCAGGATCAGCACGCCCGCGCCGGTCAGCGTGGCCGACGCGCCGAAGCGCTGGGCCAGCGGGCCGACGGCGATCTCGCCCAGCGGGATCGCGATGAACGAGCCCATCGCGTCGTAGGAGTAGACGCGGGCGAGCTTGTCCTGCGGCACGTTCTCCTGCAGCGAGACGTCCCAGGCCACGCCGAACTGCTCGACGGCGATCCCGCAGGCCACCATCGCCACCGCCAGCGGCACGATCGCGGGCCAGTGCGCCAGGGCGAACAGCGGGGCCGCGGTGACCGCGATCAGCGCGGTGCCCACCAGCAGCGCCCGCCTCGGCTGCCAGCGGGTGGCGATGATCCCGCCGACGAGCGCGCCCGCGGTCTGCGCGCCCAGGATGAAGCCCCAGGCGAGGCGTCCCACGGTCTCGTCGGCCACCGACGGCCCGAGCACCATCAGCCCGCCGACGAATGCGGCGTTGATCACCAGCATCGAGGCGACGACCGACCAGACCCACGGCCGCGACGCGAACTCCCGCCAGCCCGCCTTGAGGTCGGCCAGCGGGCGGGTCGGGGCGTCCCCGTCGATCTCGGGGGCCTTGACCCTGGCGTAGAAGACCGCGGCGACGGCGAACACCGCCGCCGTGGCGACCATCGCCCACCCCGACCCGACCAGCGCGGTGACCATGCCGCCGAGGCTCGCCCCGACGATCATGGCGGTGTTGATGCCGATCCTGGCCAGTGCGTTGGCCTGGCGCAGCAGCTCCGGCGGCACCGTCTGCGGGGTCAGCGCGGACGCCGCGGGCAGCGACACCGCCGCCACCGCGCCGTTGACGACGCTCAGCACGATCAGCAGCGGCACGCTCGCGAAGCCCATCAGCACCGCGACGGCGGTCAGCGCCTGTGAACCGGCGGCGGCCATGCTCGCGCCCTGCAGGATCACCCCGCGCGGCAGCCTGTCCGCCAGCACGCCGCCGAGCAGCAGCAGCGCCACGTTGGCCAGCGACCGCGCGCCCACGACGATGCCGAGCGCGGCGACCGAGCCCGTCAGGTCCAGGACGGCGAATGCCAGCGCGACCGGGGCGACGGCGTTGCCGAGGAAGGTGGTGACCCGGCCGATGACCAGCCTGCGGTACATCGGGTGGCGCAGCGGCGCCCACATCCCGGGCGGGGGTTTGCCCAGTTCGTAGTGCGTTCCGTCAGCCGCGGTCGCCTCGAAGTCCCCCACGCGCTTCCCCCGGTTCCATCTCGAAGAGCGAGATCGTCGTGCTGACCCGGACCGTACCGGGGGAGTGCGGGGGCAGGGCCGCCCGGTGCAGCCGGTCGCTGAGCGCCCGGACCTCGGCGACGGTCCGCTGCCAGAGGTCGGGGTCGACCCACAGCTCGGCGTCGGCGGCGGCCCCCTGCGCGGCGCGCAGCGCGCTGCGCCTGGTCAGGGCGGTGAGCAGGGCGCGGTCGGGGGTGGGGTCGGGCCGGGCGGGCCGGTGCCGGTACCGCTTGGCGACGCCGCCGCGGATCGGCACCTCCTCGACCATCTCCAGGAGCCCGGCGTCGAAGAGCTTGCGCACGTGATAGCTGATGTTGGCCTGGCTGCCGCCCAGTTCGCGGGCGGCCTCGGCGGCGCTCATGGCGGTGCCGGTCAGCAGGGTGAGGATGCGCATGCGCAGCGGGTGCGCCAGCGCGCGCATGTCGTGCAGGCTCGCGGTGGTCTCGACTGCGGTGTTCTCGACTGCGGTGGTCTCGACTGCGGTGGTCCCGAATGCGGTGTCCCCGGCGGCGGTCTCGCTCTCGGTGTTGCCGCCTTCGGTGGTGCCCCCCTCGCTCATGCACGCAGTCTGCAAAGGCCAGGGCAGCCTGTCAAATGACTATTTGGCGGTCACTCCGCCTTGCGCCTGCGTCCACCCGGGCCCGCCGCGGCCTCGGCGGCCTTCGGCTGCGGCTCCGCCTTCTGCGGCTGCGGCGCCGGCTCGGTGGAAGCCGCCATCTCGCGCAGCAGCTCATCGAAGATCGGGGTCGACATCTGACTTGCCACGGTGGTGCTCCTCGTCGAACAGCGGGGTCCGAGCGGAACCTACCCGCCGGCGCCGACGCGCACAGAACGATCGCGGCCACACGATCGGGTATGACAGCAAGTTACTCATGGGTAATACTTGTGGCCATGAACCTGGTTTCGCTGAAGGTCGATCGCGCCGACCACGTCGCCGAGGTCACCCTGCTCGGCCCCGGCAAGGGCAACGCGATGGGCCCGGACTTCTGGCGCGAGCTGCCGGAGGTCTTCGACGCGCTCGACGCCGACCCCGACGTGCGGGCCGTCGTCCTCACCGGCAGCGGCGCGCACTTCTCCTACGGCCTCGACCTCCCCGCGATGATGCCGTCCTGGGGCGGCATGCTCGGCGGGGACTCGCTCGCGGGCCCGCGCACCCGGTTCCTGGACGAGATCCGCAAGCTCCAGGGCGCCGTCAGCGCGGTCGCCCGCTGCCGCAAGCCGGTCATCGCCGCGGTGTCGGGCTGGTGCATCGGCGGCGGGCTCGACGTCATCGCCGCCGCCGACGTGCGGCTGGCCTCCGCCGAGGCCACGTTCAGCCTGCGCGAGGTGAAGGTCGCCATCGTCGCCGACCTCGGCAGCCTGCAGCGCCTCGCCGGGATCATCGGCGAGGGCCACCTGCGCGAGCTGGCCTTCACCGGCAAGGACATCACCGCCGAGCGCGCCGAGCGCATCGGCCTGGTCAACGACGTGCTTCCCGACCAGGCCGCCGTGCTCGCCGCCGCGCGCGAGCTGGCCGCCGACATCGCCGCGAACCCGCCGCTGGTCGTGCAGGGCAGCAAGGACGTGCTCAACCACGTCCGCGAGCAGCAGGTCGCCGACGGCCTGCGCTACGTCGCCGCCTGGAACTCCGCGTTCCTGCCGTCCAAGGACCTCGGCGAGGCCGTCCAGGCCTTCCTGGAGCGCCGCCCCCCCAGCTTCTCGGGCGAGTGAGGCGCTAGCGGGGGATGAGCACTCCCGGGTTCAGCACCCCGCCCGGGTCCCAGGCGCGCTTGATCCCGGCGTAGAGGTCGCGCTCGGCGGCCGAGCGGGTCAGGTGCAGCCAGGGCGCTTTCGCCACCCCGACGCCGTGCTCGGCCGAGATCGACCCGCCCTCGGCGGCCACGGCCCGCAGCACGGCGTCGGCCAGCGCGTGCTCGTCGCCCGCGCCGACCACGTTGACGTGGAAGTTGCCCTCGGCGAGGTGGCCGAACAGCACCAGCCGCGCGCCGGGAGCGACCTCGGCGACGGCCGCGCGCACCGCGGCCTCGAACGCCGCCGCGCGCGCCGGGGGCACGGCCACGTCCAGCTTGAGCGGCACACCGAGCGCGCCCACCGCCTCGGTGTGGCCCTCCCGGTAGGCCCACAGCCGCCTGCGCGAGACCTCGTCGGTGGCCAGCGCCGAGTCCAGCACCCCGGCGATGCCCGCGACGGCCTCGCCGAGCTGGTCGGTCGGATCGTGCTCGCCCGCGTACTCCACCAGCAGGTACACCGGGCAGGGCCGCCGGAACGGCGCGGCCAGCCCGCGGTGCGCGCACACCAGCGCGACACCGTCGTCGAAGCACACCTCCACCGCGGTCAGCAGCGGGCCGCGCAGCGCGGGGACCGCCGCCACCGCGGCCTCGGTGGAGCCGAAGCCGAGCACCGCGGTCGCGCGCGCGGGCAACGCGGGCACCAGCCGCAGCCGCGCCGCCGTCACCACCGCGAGGGTCCCCTCGCTGCCGACCAGCGCGCCCGCCAGGTCGTAGCCGGTGCTGTCCTTCTCCAGCCCGGCCAGCGACCCGACCGCGCGCCCGTCGGCGAGCACCGCCTCCAGGCCCACCACCTGGGCGCGCATCGGCCCGAAGCGCACCACCCGCAGACCGCCCGCGTTCGTCGCCGCCATGCCGCCGACCGTCGCCGAGTCCCGGGCGGCGAGATCCACCCCGAAGTCCAGCCCGGCCGCCCGCGCGTGCGCCCGCAGCGCCGCCAGCCGCACCCCGGCCCCGGCCGTGACCTGGCCCGAGGTCCGGTCCACCGCGTCGAGCGCGGCCAGCCGCACCGTGCTCAGCACGACCTCGCCGCCGCGCGGGACACCCCCGCCGACCAACCCGGTGTTGCCGCCCTGCGGCACCACCGGGACCCCGGCCCCCGCGCACGCCACCAGCGCGGCGGCGACCTCGTCGCGGCTGCCCGGCCGGACCACCGCCAGCGCCCGGCCGCGCAGGCGCCCGGTCCAGTCCGCCTCGTACCCGGCCACCACGTCGCGCCCGGTCAGCACATGTTCGGCGCCCACGGCCGAGACCAGCCGATCGATGAGATCCACGCGCCAGACGCTACGGGCCGGGATGTTTCGCCGCGCCCGCATCCGGGTCATCCTCCGGCACACCGTTCAGACGACAGGAGGACATTCCGATGCTGAACGACCGCAGGGTCGCGTTCCTGGTCGCGCCCGAGGGCGCCGAGCAGGTGGAACTGACCGAACCGTGGAAGGCGGTCGAGGAGGCGGGCGGGCGACCGTCGCTGGTGTCCACCGGCAAGGACCCGGTCCAGGCCTTCAACCACCTCGACAAGGCCGACACCTTCGCCGTCGACCGCGTGGCCGCCGACTGCTCCGCCGACGACTTCGACGCCCTCGTCCTGCCTGGCGGCGTCGCCAACCCGGACTTCCTGCGCACCGACGAGGGCGCGGTCCGCTTCGCCAAGTCGTTCTTCCAGCAGGGCAAGCCGGTCGCCGTCATCTGCCACGGCCCGTGGACCCTCATCGAGGCCGGGGTGCTGACCGGGCGCCAGATCACCTCGTGGCCGAGCCTGAAGACCGACATCCGCAACGCGGGCGGCGAGTGGGTCGACGCCGAGGTCGTGGTGTGCGAGGGCGAGGCCGGGACGCTGGTCTCCAGCCGCAAGCCGGACGACCTGCCCGCGTTCTGCAGGACCCTCGTCGAGGTGTTCTCACGCGCCTAAATACGCTCCGGCGCGTGGAGACGGAACCGGCGGACAAGATCTGGACAATTCCGAACGCCCTGAGCATCCTGCGGCTGCTGGGCGTGCCGGTGTTCCTCTACCTGCTCCTGGTGCCCAAGGCCGACGGCTGGGCGCTGGCGATCCTGGTCTTCAGCGGCATCACCGACTGGCTGGACGGCAAGATCGCCCGCTGGCTCAACCAGACCTCGCGGCTGGGCATGCTGCTCGACCCGGCCGCCGACCGGCTCTACACCTTCGCCACGATCATCGCCTTCGTCGTGCGCGACATCGTGCCGTGGTGGGTCGCGGCCGCCCTGGTGGCCCGCGACCTGCTCGTGGCCGTCTGCATCGCGCTGCTGCGCCGCAACGGCTTCGGTCCGCCCGAGGTCACCTACATCGGCAAGGCGGCCACGTTCAACCTGATGTACGCCTTCCCGCTGCTCCTGTTGGCCCAGGGCGGATCGACGTTCGCCGAGACCGTGCGACCGTTCGCCTACGCCATGGCGATCTGGGGCGGGCTGCTCTTCCTCTGGTCCGGCCTGCTCTATATCGTCCAGACCCGCCTCGCGCTGCGCGGCGCCGACGATCTTCCCCCGACCGGGCGCCCACGGGGGAGCCACCCTCACCACGACTGATCGCGCACGGTACGTTGGCACTGTTCAACCGGATCGACCCAGCAGGAGGAGAGCTCACGTGAGCACCAACGACGGGCCCGGAATCCCGCCGGAGCAGTCTCCCGAGCGGACCTCGGTCTTCCGGGCCGACTTCCTCACCGAGGGCGGCCAGGCCGCGCCTCCTGCGCCCGAGCCCGCCGTGGCCGGGGTCGACGCCCTGCCGCACGGCACGGCGCTGCTGGTGGTCAAGCGCGGTCCGAACGCGGGCTCCCGGTTCCTGCTGGACCAGAACACCACCAGCGCGGGCCGCCACCCCGACAGCGACATCTTCCTCGACGACGTCACCGTCTCCCGCCGCCACGCGGAGTTCCGCCGCGAGGGCGGGGAGTTCGTGGTGATCGACGTCGGCAGCCTCAACGGCACCTACGTCAACCGCGAGCCGGTCGACCAGGCCGTGCTGGCCGGTGGCGACGAGGTGCAGATCGGCAAGTTCCGCCTGGTGTTCCTGACCGGGCCGAGCGCGGGCGCGTAGCGGGGATGACGGCGGTCGGGCAACCGACGGCGCGGGAGCGCGGCGCCGAGGCGGCCGCCGACCAGGTAAACGACGCGGCCGGGCACGGCGCCGACAGCAGCACCATCGGCGCGGTGCTGGCCCGGCTGCGCCCGGAGTTCCCCGACGTCACCATCTCCAAGATCCGGTTCCTGGAGGCCGAGGGCCTGGTCAGCCCCGACCGCTCGGCAGCGGGCTACCGCCGCTTCTCCGAATCCGACGTCGAGCGGCTGCGCTTCGTGCTGGCCGCCCAACGCGACCACTACCTCCCGCTGAAGGTCATCCGCGAGCGCTTGGACGCGGGCGCGGTGCCGGTCGCCGTTCCCGCGCAGCCCGAGGAACTCTCCTCGGTCGCGCTGGCGGCCCCCGACGGCGCGCTGGGCCGCGAGGAGCTGCTCGCGCGCACCGGGGCGCAGACCGGCCTGATCGCCGAACTGGAGCACCACGGTCTGCTGCGCGCCGACGCCGCCGGCCGCTACGACGACGACGGCGTCAAGGTGGTGCGGATCGCCGCCGCGCTCGGTGAATACGGCCTTGAGCCCCGCCACCTGCGGATCTTCCGCGCGGCGGCGGACCGCGAGCTGGCCCTGCTCGAACAGGTCGCCGCCCCGCTCATGCGCCAGCGCGACCGGTCCAGGGGCGCCGAGCAGGTGCGTGATCTCGCCGGACTGTCGGTGGGCCTGCATACGCTGTTGGTCACCGAAGGGCTGCGGCGAGTGGCGGGCGGGTGATCTTTCCCGCGTCGCGGTGTGATCTCATGTCCCGGTCAATGTCGGGCGTCGGGCACGCATGGCGGGTAGCGTCAGGGCCAGGCGATAAGCGATGCTCGGTGATACGGGACGCCGGAGCCCCAGCGAGCGGAGGGAGGCGACCCCGATGAGCAGCGAGATGCGCGTGGTGGGCGTGCGGGTGGAGCTACCCGCGAACCAGCCGATCCTGTTGCTGCGCGAGACCGAAGGCGACCGCTACCTGCCCATCTGGATCGGGTCGGTGGAGGCCACCGCGATCGCGCTGGAGCAGCAGGGCGTGCGGCCCGCCCGGCCGCTGACCCACGATCTGCTCAAGGACGTCATCGGCGCCCTGGGCCGCGAGCTGGAGCAGGTCGTGATCACCGACCTGCGCGAGGGCACCTTCTACGCGGAGCTGGTCTTCGACGGCGACATCCGCGTCTCGGCCAGGCCCAGCGACTCCGTGGCCCTGGCGCTGCGGGTCGGCGTGCCGATCCACGCCGAGGACTCGGTCCTGCAGGAAGCCGGCCTGGTCATCCCGGACGAGCAGGAGGACGAGGTCGAGAAGTTCCGCGAGTTCCTCGACTCGATCTCCCCAGAAGACTTCCGCGGCGCGGACACGTAGGTCCGCGGCTGCCACCACCGCTCTCCGACAAGGCTCTCCGAGCTTGCGGTTCGGGTGTGTCCCGCGCGTCGCGTTGACCCCCGGGCGAGGGCGATTTACCGTCGGAGACGAGCCGAATCGCGCCGGTAGGCGAGCCCACCGGCGCGGTTGGCGCGGCCGAGGCGTTCCGACCGAGCGGAACGGGCGGTCTCGTTCGCCGGTCGCCCGACCGGTCGAAGGGAGGCAGGCGTGTTGGAGCACCGTTCCGCCTTGGGGGAACATGCCGACGACGGCGCTGGTCGGGGCGGTGCGGAGCAGGGCGAACTCTTCCCAGACGCCTCGCTGCCCGACGAGCTCGTCGGCTACCGGGGCCCGGCGGCCTGCCAGATCGCCGGCATCACCTACCGCCAGCTCGACTACTGGGCCAGGACTGACCTGGTCGTCCCCACCATCCGCAGCGCCCACGGGTCGGGCTCGCAGCGGCTGTACTCGTTCAAGGACGTGCTGGTCCTCAAGGTCGTCAAGCGGCTGCTGGACACCGGCGTGTCCCTGCAGAACATCCGCGTCGCCGTCGACCACCTGCGCAAGCGCGGCGTGCGCGACCTCGCCAGGATCACCCTGTTCTCCGACGGCACCACCGTCTACGAGTGCACCTCGCCGGAAGAGGTGGTCGACCTGCTGCAGGGCGGGCAGGGCGTGTTCGGCATCGCCGTCAGCGGGGCCATCCGGGAGATCACCGGCACGATCCACGAGTTCCCCGCCGAGCGCGCCGACGGCGCGCCCATCTCCGACGACGAGCTGACCGCCCGCCGCAAGGCCCGCACGGCGGGCTGAAGGTCCACTCTGACCTCGAAGCGCTGATCGACGGCGCATCCTGGAACGGGACTGTGTCCCCAAACACCGAATAAGCTGGGCTTGCAGGCCAGACGTGAGGGGCTAGACTCGTCCTGTCGCTTAATCCCGCGCGGGAGAGTCCGACCGGCCCAACCAGGTCAGGTCGGCGCCGAAGGAGCAAATCCTCCCCGGAACCTCTCAGGCACCCAGGACCGCGCGGGGGAGACACCTCTGGAAAGCGGGCAGCCGGGCACCCCCGGTCCGCCCCGCCGAAGGTGCAAGTCCGCCGCGGCGGACGAAGCTCTCAGGCGCCCGCACGGGCACGGACAGAGGGGGAGGGCCAACGCTGGACGAGCCCCGTCCAGCAGGCCCGCCCCGGACTGTCCCTGAGGAGCACGCCATGACGAGCGACCGCATCCCCCTCGCCGCGCTGGAGCGCGGGACCCCGTTCGCCGACCGGCACATCGGCCCCCGGCCCGCCGAGCTCGTCCGCATCCTCGACACCGTCGGCGTCGGGTCGCTGGACGAACTGGCCGCCCGCGCCATCCCGGCCGCCATCCGCGAGGACGGCCTGCGCCTGGACCTGCCCGACCCGGCCACCGAGACCGAGGCGCTCGCCGAGCTGCGCGCCCTCGCCGAGAGCAACCGCTCGCTCGCGCCGATGATCGGGCTCGGCTACTACGGCACCGTCACCCCGCCGGTCATCCGCCGCAACGTGCTGGAGAGCCCGGCCTGGTACACCGCCTACACGCCGTACCAGCCCGAGATCAGCCAGGGCCGCCTCGAAGCGCTCATCAACTTCCAGACCATGGTCGCCGAGCTGGTCGGCCTGCCGACGGCCAACGCGTCCATGCTGGACGAAGCCACCGCCGCCGCCGAGGCGATGACGCTGCTGCGCCGCGGCGGGCGGTCCACGTCGAACCGGTTCGTCGTGGACGCCGACACCTTCCCGCAGACGCTCGCGGTCATCGCCACCCGCGCCGAGCCGCTGGGCATCGACCTCGTCGTCGCCGACCTGACCGACGGCCTGCCGGACGGCGAGTTCTTCGGCGTCCTGCTGTCCTACCCCGGCGCGTCCGGCGCGGTGGTCGACCACGAGCCGCTGATCGCCGAGGCCAAGTCCCGCGGCGCGAAGGTCGCCGTCACCGCCGACCTGCTCGCCCTGACGCTGCTGCGCCCGCCGGGCGAGATCGGTGCGGACGTCGTCGTCGGCACCACCCAGCGCTTCGGCGTGCCGATGGGCTTCGGCGGCCCGCACGCCGGCTACATGGCCGTCGCCGCCGGGCTGGAGCGCCAGCTGCCCGGCCGCCTCGTCGGGGTGTCCACCGACGCCGACGGCAACCTGGCCTACCGCCTCGCGCTGCAGACCCGCGAGCAGCACATCCGCCGCGAGAAGGCCACCTCCAACATCTGCACCGCGCAGGTGCTGCTGGCCGTCGTCGCCTCCATGTACGCCGTCTACCACGGCCCCGAGGGCCTCAAGGGCATCGCGACCCGCGTGCACCGCATGGCCGCGGTGCTGGCGGGCGGGCTGCGCGCCGGTGACGTCGAGGTCGTGCACGAGCGCTTCTTCGACACCGTGACCGCCCGCGTCCCCGGCCGCGCCGCCGACGTGGTGGCCCGCGCCCGCGAGCTGGAGGTCAACCTGCGCCTGGTCGACGCCGACCACGTCGGCATCGCCGCGGGCGAGACCACCACCATCGCCCACCTGCGCGCGGTGTGGGCGGCCTTCGGGCTCGACGCCGAGGGCTACGACGTCACCGCCCTGGACACCGCCACCGGCGACGCCGTTCCCGCGTCCCTGGTGCGCACCAGCGCCTACCTGACCCACCCCGTGTTCACCGCGCACCGCTCGGAGACGGCGCTGATGCGCTACCTGCGCGCGCTGTCGGACAAGGACGTCGCGCTGGACCGCAGCATGATCCCGCTGGGCTCCTGCACGATGAAGCTCAACGCGACCGCCGAGATGGAGCCCATCACCTGGCCGGGCTTCGCCGAGCTGCACCCGTTCGCGCCCGTGGCGGACGCGCCCGGGATGCTGCGCGTCATCCACGACCTGGAGGACTGGCTGGCGACCGTCACCGGCTACGACGCGGTCAGCATCCAGCCGAACGCGGGCAGCCAGGGCGAGTTCGCCGGGCTGCTGGCGATCCGCGCCTACCACCGCTCGCAGGGCCACGGCGAGCGCGACGTCTGCCTGATCCCGTCGAGCGCGCACGGGACCAACGCCGCCAGCGCGGTGATGGCGGGCATGCGGGTCGTCGTGGTCAAGTGCGACGACCGGGGCAACATCGACATGGCCCACCTGCGGTCCACAGTCGAGGCCCACCGCGACGACCTCGCGGCCATCATGATCACCTATCCGTCGACGCACGGGGTGTACGAGGACACCGTCCGCGAGGTGTGCGGGCTGGTGCACGACGCGGGCGGCCAGGTCTACGTCGACGGCGCCAACCTCAACGCGCTGATCGGCCTGGCCCGCTACGGCAAGTTCGGCTCGGATGTCTCGCACCTGAACCTGCACAAGACCTTCTGCATCCCGCACGGCGGCGGCGGCCCCGGCGTCGGCCCGATCGGTGTCCGCGCGCACCTGGCGCCGTTCCTGCCCAACCACCCGCTGCAGCCCACCGCGGGCCCGGAGACCGGTGTCGGCCCGATCAGCGCCGCCCCGTGGGGCAGCGCGTCGATCCTGCCGATCTCCTGGGCGTACGTGCGGATGATGGGCCCGGAGGGCCTCAAGCGGGCCACCATGACCGCGGTCGCCGCGGCCAACTACGTCGCCCGCAGGCTGGACGAGCACTTCCCGGTGCTCTACACCGGCGAGGGCGGCTTCGTCGCCCACGAGTGCATCCTCGACCTGCGCCCGATGACGAAGGCCACCGGCATCACCGTGGACGACGTCGCCAAGCGGCTGGCCGACTACGGCATCCACGCGCCCACGATGAGCTTCCCGGTCGCGGGCACGCTGATGGTCGAGCCCACCGAGAGCGAGGACCTGGCCGAGCTGGACCGCTTCTGCGCCGCGATGATCTCCATCAAGTCCGAAGTGGACAAGGTCGCGGCCGGGGTCTGGCCCAAGGACGACAACCCGCTGGTCAACGCCCCGCACACCGCGGCGTGCATCGCGGCCAAGTGGGAGCACGTCTACACCCGCGAGGAGGCGGCCTTCCCGACCGGCTCGTCGGCGGGCAAGGTGTGGGTCCCGGTGCGCCGCATCGATGGGGCCAAGGGAGACCGCAACCTGGTCTGCTCCTGCCCCCCGCTCGACGCCTACGCGTGAGCCGGGAGCGCTGACCCGGATTAGGACAAAGAGGTGACAGATCGCCGTCGTCGGTGATCAACAGTGTGATCCCGCGCTACGGTCGCGGTCCGCGAGCAGAGCACCCCGCCCGGTGAGAGGACCGCGACCATGGGCAAACGCGTGCACAACCAGCTCTCGACGCCGGGCTCGATCCACGGGCCCGTGCTGATGGCGGGCGGGAGGATCACCGTCCACGGCGACGTCTCAGGTGGTCGTGCCCGCAGCGGTCCGGACATCGGCGCGTCGGCGAGGAAGATCAAAGCCCTGCTCGACGCGCACCCCGGGTCGGTGCCCGGCAGGCGCATGGTCGGCCTGGCCCTGGACAGCCTCGCCGACGCCGCCGACGACGACGACCACGCCGAGGTCGGCGAACTGTGGTCCGAGCTGGGCCCGCGCCTGTCGGAGCTGGCGCGCACGATGGCGGGGCTGGCCGCGATCGAGCCGCTCGTCGAGGCCATCTCCGACGGCCTCGCCTAGCCGGGAAACCGTTCTGCGCCTAGGGTTGGACGAGCCCGGGCCTCCGGCAGTGTACGGCTGCCGGAGACCCGGGTCCTCTCACACCGTGGTCAGGCTGAAGCGCCGAGTCTCCGCGTCGGAGTGCAGCACCCGCACCTCGACCCGCGCGCCGACCTCGACGGTCTCGCCGTGCAGCAGACCGTGCGCGCCCTGCGGGTGCTCGATGAAGGTGCCGAACGGCTCCACCTGGACGGCGGTGCCGACGAAGACATCGCCTTCGTGGGGGATCATGTGTTTCACCTCCCTTCCCCGTGGTGTCCGATGACGACACTCACCGTGGGCGGGAGGGGCCCTGATCACGTCAGGGCCGGGAAACCGTTCCGTGCGCGGCCACAGGCCAACCCGGCAGTCATGGCCGGAACCGTATCGGACGGCCGGTGCGCGGCGCAATCCCGCCTTCGTGGGGAACGTTTCGCCGCCTGCCCCTGTTGGTACCCGAAGACGGAAGGCCACCCACCCCGCGAAGGACGACCATGCCTGTTCCGAACGTCACCCTCAACGACGGCAGCACCATCCCCCAACTGGGCTTCGGCACCTGGCAGATCCCGGACGCGGAGGTCGGCGCCGCCGTCGGCACCGCCCTGGAGGCGGGCTACCGCGCCATCGACACGGCGGCGGCGTACCAGAACGAGGTGGGCACCGGCCGCGCCATCGCCGAGTCCGGCATCCCCCGCGCCGACGTCCACGTCACCACCAAGCTGTGGAACAGCGACCAGGGCTACGACACCACCCTGCGCGCCTTCGACGCCAGCCTCGACCGCCTGGGCATGGACTACGTCGACCTGTACCTGATCCACTGGCCCACCCCGAAGCGCGCCCTGTACGTCGACACCTGGCGCGCTTTCGAGAAACTCCGCGCCGACGGCCGAGCCCGCTCGATCGGCGTCTCCAACTTCCACCAGTCCCACCTGGAACACCTCCTCGCCGAAACCGACGTCGTCCCGGCGGTCAACCAGATCGAACTGCACCCCAACCTGCCCCAGTCGGACCTGCGCGCCTTCAACGCCACCCACGACATCGCCACCCAAGCCTGGTCCCCCCTGGCCAGCGGCGGCCTGCTCACCAACCCCGCCGTGGCCGAGATCGCCACCCGCCTGGAGCGCACCCCCGCCCAGGTGATCCTGCGCTGGCACCTGCAGCTGGGCGCCATCGTCATCCCCAAGTCGGTGACCCCGGACCGCATCAGGTCCAACTTCGCCGTCACCGACTTCACCCTGTCCGACGACGACATCACCCAGCTGTCCACTCTGGAGAACGGCAAGCGCACCGGCCCCAACCCGGACACGTTCATCTAGACAGGGGACGGTGGTGGCAGCTCGCGCCGTCACCACCGCTCCCGTGCTCGCACCTCACCCGCCGGCGATCGCCTCGGCCAGCTCCTCGGCTTCTTCGCGGGTGTGGTTGCCCGCGATCTGCACGGTCCCGCCGGTGATGGCCGACTGGATGACGGGCGCGGTCACCACCTCGCCGTCGACCACGATCGCCAGTTGCGACCCGGTGTTCTCGGCCGTCCACCGCTCGAACACCGCCGCGTCCTCGGCGGTCAGATCGATCGTGACGACCCACGTCCCCTGCGGGTCCACCTCCGCCCGGACATCGTCGAACCGGGTGAAATCCCCGATCCCCGCCGCGAGCCGGTAAGCGACCCCATCCCCGTCCACCAGCACATCCGGCGGTGACGCCCGTCCGCCGGGAACAACCTCCTCCACCGGCCGGAACTGCACATCCACCCGAGCGGTCACCGGCCCACTCCCCGGGACGGGCTCTCCCGGCACCGTGCACGCGCTCAAGGCCAAGACCAGCAGCACAACCGCTCGGATCATGACCGCAGTCTACGAGCCCGCGGCGAGCAACGAGTCGCACAGCGCGATGATCCCCCGCCGCAGCGGCTCGGCCCGCCGGGCGAACCCGGCCTGGGCCCGCACGTAGTCCGCCCGTCCCCGCTCGGTCTCGATCCGCACCGGCGAGTACCCCAGCCCCGCCAGGTCGTACGGACTCGCCCGCATGTCCAGCTCCCGCACGTCGGCGGCCAAGGCGAAGCACTCGGCGGTCAGCTCCGAGGGTGTGTACGGCTCCAACTTGTAGGCCCACTTGAACAGATCCATGTTCGCGTGCAGGCACCCCGGCTGCTCAACCTCCACCTGGGACTCACGCGTGGGCGAGAGCGTGTTCAGCGGAACCGCGTCCGCCGTGAAGAACCGGAACGCGTCGAAGTGGCCGCACTGGATCGGTCGGGACTCCACCACGGCGTCCGTCCCTTCCGGACCCAGTCGCAGCGGCAGGGCGTGCCTGGTCTCCCGGTCGCGGTACACCATCGCCCACTCGTGCAGGCCGAAGCAGCTCAGCCGAGGCGGTCGGGACAGCGTGGCCGACAGCAGGGAGCGGACGAACGCGGCCGTGCGCAGCCGCCCGTCCGGCACCGCCGGCGACACCGCCACCCCGCCGTCCACCGCCACGTACCCCGACCAGCCCAGGTACTCCCGCGCCGACTCCCCGGCCAGCACCACCCCCGGCCCGGGGTGCCACCGCTCCAGCCGCGCGGGCCGGTGCGAGTAGTAGGTGAACAGGAAGTCCAGCACGGGGTGCTTCTCCCCGAGCCGCCGCCGCCGCACGTGCGGCTCGGTCCACCGCCGCACGAACGCCACGTGGGCGTCCCGCCGCGCGTGCCAGACCTCCTCGCCCAGCACCTCAGTCACCGCGGACATGCGTCCCGTCCCGCACCCGCCCGACGTACTCCTCAACCAGGTCCTCCAACGCCACCACCCCCACGACCCCCCGCTCGCCGACCACCTTCCCCACATGGCTGTGCGCGCGCCGCAACACCGCCAGCGCGTCCTCCAACCGGGCGCCGGAGGCGACTTCAGGCAGATCACGCACCCGCACCTCGGTGGCGGGGTCCGCGTCAACGTGGTCCAGCACATCCTTGACGTGCACGTACCCATCAAGGGAACCGTCCGCGCGCCGCACCGGGAACCGGGAGAAGCCGGTCTCGGCGACCGCGGCGGCGATGTCGCCGACGGTCGCCGGGTGCGGAACCATCGTCAACCGCCCCGTCGGGACCATCACCTCGGCCACCGTGCGCCGCGCCGAGGACAGGGTCTGGGTGAGCCTGCGGTGCTCGGAGTCGTCCAGCAGGCCCTCGCGGCGGGACTCGGCGATGAGGGTCGCCAGTTCCTCGTGGGTGTAGGCGTTCTCGACCTCGTCCTTGGGCTCCACGCCGCCCCGGCGCAGCAGCCAGGTGGAGATCGCGGTGAACAGCGCCAGCAGCGGGCCCACCATGCGGCAGAACGCGTAGTGCGCGGGCACCATCGCCATCGCCGCGCGTTCCGGGCCGGCGATGGCCAGGTTCTTCGGCACCATCTCGCCGATCACCGTGTGCAGGGTGACGACGATGCCCAGCGCCACCGCGAACGCGACGCCGTGCACGACGGCCGTGGGCATGCCGAGCGCGCCCAGCGGGCCCTCCAGCAGGTGTGCGATCACCGGCTCGGACAGCGCGCCCAGGCCCAGCGAGCAGACCGTGATGCCCAGCTGCGCGCCCGCGATCAGCAGCGGCAGCCGCTTGCCCGCCTCGATGACCGACGCCGCCCTGCGGTGGCCGTCGCGGGCCAGCGCCGCCAGCCGGTCGTGGCGGGCGGTGATGATGGCGAACTCGGCGCCGACGAAGAAGCCGTTGCCCAGCAGCAGGAGCAGGGTCGCGGCGAGGGCCAGGACGTCGGTCACGCCTGCACCGCCTTGGCCAGGCGCAGCTCGGCGACGCGGTGGCGGTCCATGCGCAGCACCGTGACCAGCCAGCCGTCGACGCTGACCTCGTCGTTGACCGCGGGGATGCGGCCGAGGCGGGTGACCACCATGCCCGCGACCGTCTCGTACTCGCCCTCGGGCATCGCGAAACCGGTCGCCTCGGCCAGCTCGTCGTCGCGCAGCAGGCCCGAGACCAGCCAGCTCTCCCGGCCCAGCCTGCGCACCGGCGCGACCTCGCCGCGGTCGTGCTCGTCGCGCACGTCGCCGACGATCTCCTCGACCAGGTCCTCCAGCGTCACCAGGCCCGCGGTGCCGCCGTACTCGTCGACGACGATCGCCACCTGCAGCCCGGTGCCGCGCAGCCGCTCCATCAGCGCGTCGCCGTCGAGGGTCTCCGGCACGGTCAGCACCGGCCGCGCCAGCGACCCGACCCTGGTGGTGGCCCGCTGCCCGGCGGGCACGGCGAACACCTGCTTGACGTGCACGATGCCGCGAACCTCGTCCAGGTCGCCGCCGTGCACCGGGAAGCGGGAGTGCCCGGAGGCGCGGGAGAGCTCGATCAGCTCGGGCACCGAGGCGTCGGCGCGCAGCGCCCGCACCCGCACCCTCGGCGTCATCAGCTCGCCCGCCACCCGGTCGCCGAAGTCCAGCGACCGGCTCAGCAGCGCCGCGGTCTCGGTGTCGAGGGTGCCGAGCGCGGCGCTGGAGCGGACGAGGCCGCCCAGCTCCTGCGCCGAGCGCGCCGAGCGCAGTTCCTCCTGCGGCTCGACGCCGAGCCTGCGCACCGTCCAGTTGGCGGCGCTGTTGAGGACGTGGATCAGCGGCCGGAACACCGCGGTGAACGCCATCTGCGGGATGGTGACCGCCCGCGCGGTCGGCAGCGGGCGGGCGATCGCCAGGTTCTTCGGCACCAGTTCGCCGAAGACCATCGACAGCGACGTCGCCAGCGTCAGCGCCACGATCAGCGCCACCGGGCTCGCCACCGACTCGGCCAGGCCCACCGCGGTGAACAGCGGCTCGATCAACTCGGCGATCGCGGGCTCGGCGATGTAGCCGGTCACCAGCGTGGTGATCGTGATCCCCAGCTGCGCGCCGGAGAGCTGGAAGGACAGCGTGCGGTGCGCCTTGTGGATCGCCAGCGCCCGCCGGTCGCCCACGACGGCGGCGTGCTGGTCGACCTGCGAGCGCTCCAGTGTGGTCAGCGAGAACTCGGCGGCGACGAACAGCGCCGTGCCCGCGGTGAGGACGGTCACCGCCAGCAGGCCGAGCACGCTGAGCAGGACTCCGGTCACCGAGCACCACGCTCGGCTTCCGGGCTGGTATGGCAGCCGGGACTCTCTCCCGGCTCGCTACTGCGACCGGGGGACTGCGCCTCGCCCATGTCGGGGGTCACTCCTCGCAGGGATGGGGACTAGCCCGCACATCCTAAGGCGTACGGGTGACGCGGTGTCGTCTTCCCGGCAGTCCGCCGCCAGGAGTGGTAAACGGTTTACATGCGCCTGACCCTCGAACCGGTCGACGCTCCGGACGACGCTCGACGGGCGGTGCTGGAGCACCGGACCCACCGCCTCGCCGAACCCGCCCCGGACCTGGGCAGCCACCTCCTGCACCTCGTCACCGTCCTGCACCCGGCGCCCGCCGCCCGCCTGCTGGTCGAGATCGCCCAGTGCTCGACGCCGGTCCACGTGGCGGGCGAGCTGACCGCGCACGTGGAGGAGGCCCCGTTCCCGGCGACCGCGCTGGGCGGCAGGCACGACGAGCACGGCGAGTGGGAGTGGGCGCTGGTGCTGACCGGGCTGCCGCTGGAGCGCGGCGGCTGCCGGGTCCGCGTCAGCGGCCACGGCCTCGCCGAGTGCCTGGACTACCGCCTCGTCCCGTTGGACGCCTACTGGGCGGGCCGCACGGACCTCATCGGCTCGGCGTCGGATTGACGGCGGCGAGCTGACATGGCGGTGGCGTTCCTCAACGGCACGTCGAGCGTGGGCAAGACCACGCTGGCCAGGGCGATCCAGGAGGAGAGCGCCACCCCGTTGCTCTACTGGGGCATCGACGCGCTGTTCGCGACCGGCCCGGCGAAGTGGGGCGGTGGCCGCGACGGACCGCTCAGCCGCGACGGCCTCTTCTACGACTGATTGGTCCGATCTCGCCCTGCCAGCCAGCCCAGTCCCGCCGCCGCCAGCTGTGTCCCCGCCACCACGGCGATCGCCGCCGCCGGCCCGGCCGAAGGCACCAGCCACCCGCCGACAGCCGCGCCGACGGCGAACCCGCCGACCTTCAGACTCGCCCCCGTCGTCGCCACCTGGGCCAGCAGTTCCGGCGGGCTGTGGCGCTGCCGGGTCGCCATGATGCCCGGCAGCGCGAGGCCTTCGACCGTCCCTGCCACCAGCGCCAACCCGAGCAGCACCACCAGCGACCCGGCCAGCGGCCAGGTCAGCATCGCCACCCCGTAGGCGGCGGTGCACCCGTACACGACGAGTTCCACCCGGCGCCCGCCGAGCCGTCGCCCCAGCAGCAGCGTCGCCGCCAGGCAGCCGACCTCCAGGGCCGCCCACACCAGGCCCGCCGCGCTCGTGCCCGCGCCCAGCTCCGCGGTGCGCAGCGGCAGCGCCGTCGCCAGGATGCCCACCGAGCCCAGGCTCAGCACCGAGGTCAGGGTCGCGCCGCGCAGCGGGGGAGTGCGGGCCAGGTGGCGCAGGCCGGCGCGCACGGTCGCCAGCAGCCCCTCCCGCTCGCGCTCGACCGGAGGCACCGGCGGCAGCAGGCCGGTCAGCGCCGCGCCCGCCAGCGCCAGGCCGACGATCACCAGGACGGCCGCGTCCGGGGAGACCGCCGCCACCGCGCCCGCCGCCGCCGGACCGGCGATCGCGGCGAAGTTGAACACCGAGGCGTCCAGGGCGTTGGCCTTGGGCAGGGCGTCGGCGGAGGCCAGGTGCGGCACCAGGCTGGAGTAGCCGCCCGAGGTCAGCGGCAGGGCCACGCCGGTCAGCGCCGCCAGCGCGAACGCCACCCACGTGCCCGCGGTCGCCAGGATTCCCGCGCACGCGCCCGCCAGCAGGACCCCGCCGAAGGCCAGCACCGATCGCCGGTAGCGCGAGCGGTCCAGCCACGCGCCCAGCAGTGGGCCCGACAGCACCGACGGCAGCGTGTACGCCGTCACCATCGCGCCCGCCATCGCGGGCGAGCCGGTCCGGTCCAGCACCAGCAGCACGACCGCCACGCCGACCATCTCGTCGGCGACCCGCGCGCAGCCCGCCGCCGCCACGAACGCGCGCATCAGCCTGCCCGGCGATGCCTCCGCACCGACTCCTCGACCAGGTCCAGGACCGGGCCGAGATCGTCGGCGGGAAGGCCCATGGCCAGGTGCGAGACCAGGCCCTCCAAGACCAGTTCCAGGAACGCGGTCAGCACCGCGACGTCGATGTCGTCGCGCAGGTTGCCCGCCTCGCGCTGGCGCAGCAGGCGCTCGCGGGTGGCGACGGTCAGCTGGTTGGAGCGCTCGGCCCAGCGGGAGCGGAACTCCGGGTCGGTGCGCAGCCGCCGCGACACCTCCAGCCGGGTGCCCAGCCAGTCCGCGGGGCCGTCGCCGTTGCCGGGGGGAGCCGCGAGCAGGTCGCGCATCACCTGCACCAGGCCCTGTTCGGCGACCACGTCGGTCATCCGCAGGACGTCGTCCTCGGCGAGGGCCAGGAACAGCGACTCCTTGTCGCGGAAGTGGTGGAAGATCGCGCCGCGGGAGAGCTTCGTGGCCTCCTCCAGCCTGCGCACGGTCGCTCCTTCGTAGCCGTGGCGGGCGAAGCAGGAGCGGGCCCCGTCGAGGATCTGGCGGCGGCGCGCGTCGAGATGGTCCTGGCTCACCCGTGGCATGGGGCGATCGTGGCAGCCCACTGGGAAAGAAGCAATCCGTACGTACGTATTGCGGGTCACCCCCGCTCGCGCTTCCTGCGGCTGTCAGATCTCGCGTGTAGCTTCGAGAACGACCGCGAAGCGGTG
The DNA here is from genome assembly GCF_042657845.1 of Actinokineospora guangxiensis. Lineage (NCBI taxonomy): Bacteria > Bacillati > Actinomycetota > Actinomycetes > Pseudonocardiales > Pseudonocardiaceae > Actinokineospora > Actinokineospora guangxiensis. Next base: position 70,004 of record NZ_JBHSKF010000005.1, read on the forward strand.
ATGCTACGGCACGAGAGGACTTGCACGTGACCGCACTCCGCAAATCCGTCGAACCGGACGGGCAGCGGCTGCGGGCCCGAGTCGAAGCCGAGGCCTACGTGGCCTCCGTCTGCTTCAAGCACGGGCCGCCGCGGCTCACCGGCGTCGAGCTGGAATGGACCGTCCACCACCGCGACGATCCCCGGCGACGGCTCGACCTGGCCACCCTGGCCGCCGCGCTGGGCGACCACTCCCCGCCGACCCTTCGCCCCGACAGCCCCCACAACAGCCTTCCCGCGGGCTCGATGGTCACCCTGGAACCGGGTGGCCAGGTCGAGATCTCCTCCCAGCCCGCAGCGGACTTCGGCACGCTGATCGATGCGGTCACCGCCGACCACCGCACCCTCGTCCACCTCCTCGACGAGGTCGGGCTCGCCCTCGGAGACCGAGGCGCCGACCCGTTCCGCACCCCGGCCCGGCTGCTCCACACCCCCCGCTACGCGGCGATGGAGCGGGCGTTCACCCCGGTCGGACCCCACGGCATCACGATGATGGCCGCCACGGCGGGCCTGCAGGTCTGCCTCGACGTCGGCGAGGCCGACGACGTCGCCCCGCGCTGGGCGGCGATCAACTCCCTCGGCCCGGTCTTCGTCGCCCTGTTCGCCAACTCCCCGGTGCTGGCCGGGGCGGACACCGGCTGGGCGTCGGCCAGGACGCGGGCGGTGCTGGGCGTCGACCCGGTCCGCAGCAGACCGGTGCCCATCACCGGCGATCCGGTGGGCGCCTGGGTCGACTACGTCATGGCCGCTCCGCTGCTGTGCGTGCGCGGCGCGGGCGACTGCTGGGACGCCCCACCGGGCGTCACCTTCGCCGACTGGGTCGACGGAGCCCTGCCCGGGCCCCCGACGGCCGACGACCTCGACTACCACATCAGCACCCTCTTCCCGCCCGTGCGCCCGCACGGCTACCTGGAGGTGCGCTACCTCGACGCCCAGCAGGGCGACTGGGTCACCCCGGCCGCGCTGCTGGCCGCGCTGATGTCCGCGCGCACCACGGTGCGATCCGTGGTGGACGCGTGCGCGGACGTGGCCGACCGCTGGTTGGCCGCGGCCGAGTTCGGCCTGGCCGACGCCCCCACCGCGGCCGCCGCGCGCACCGTCATCGACCTCGGCCTCGGCGCGCTGCCCGCGCTCGGCCTGCCCCCGGGCGCCGCCGCGGCCGTGACCGCGCGCCTGTCCCGCACCGCCGATCGACTCACCACCACTGGGAGGCCGGCATGACCAGCCTGGACCTGACCGGATCGGAAAGCACCGAAGCCAACCGCCTGCGCTCCCGCGTCGCGGCGGAGCTGCGCCGCTCGCGGGAGCGCAGCACCGCGCTCACCGACGCCGTGGACGACGACGACCTGGTGCGCCAGCACTCCAAGCTCATGTCGCCGCTGGTGTGGGACCTCGCCCACATCGGCAACCAGGAGGAGCTGTGGCTGGTGCGCGACGTCGGCGGGCGCGAGCCTGTCCGCAGCGACATCGATGAGCTCTACGACGCCTTCCAGCACTCCCGGGCCAGTCGCCCGTCGCTGCCGCTGCTCAAGCCCGCCGAGGCGCGCGGCTACGTCAGCCAGGTGCGCGAGAAGGTGCTCGACGTGCTGGAGTCGACCGAGCTGAGCGGGCGCAGGCTGGTGGAGAACGCCTTCGCCTTCGGCATGATCGTGCAGCACGAGCAGCAGCACGCCGAGACCATGCTGGCCACCCACCAGCTGCGCACGGGCGGACCGGTGCTGCACGCGCCGGAGCCGCCGCCCGCCGCGCCGCTGCCCGCGCGCGAGGTCCTCGTCCCCGGCGGGCCGTTCACCATGGGCACCTCGACCGAGCCGTGGGCGCTGGACAACGAGGGCCCCGCCTTCGCCGTCGACCTCGCGCCGTACTGGATCGACGCGGTCCCGGTCAGCAACGGCGACTACCTCGCCTTCATCGACGCGGGCGGCTACGACGACCAGCGCTGGTGGTCGGAAGCGGGCTGGGCGCACCGCACCGCCGCCTCGCTGCGCGCGCCGCGGTTCTGGGAGCGCGACGGCGACCGCTGGCTGCGCACCCGCTTCGGCGTCGTGGAGCCGGTCCCGCCGGACGAGCCGGTGGTGCACGTCTGCTTCCACGAGGCGGCCGCCTACGCGAGGTGGGCGGGCAAACGCTTGCCGACCGAGGCCGAGTGGGAGAAGGCCGCCCGCTGGGACCCGGCGAGCGGGCGCTCGCGCCGCTTTCCCTGGGGCGACGACGATCCCGGCCCGCTGCACGCCAACCTCGGTCAGCGCCACCTGCGCCCGGCCCCGGTCGGCGCGTACCCCGACGGCGAGTCGCCGCTGGGCGTGCGGCAGCTGATGGGCGAGGTGTGGGAGTGGTGCGACTCGGACTTCCTGCCCTACCCCGGGTTCGCCGCGTTCCCGTACCGCGAGTACTCGGAGGTGTTCTTCCGCGGCGACTACAAGATGCTGCGCGGCGGCTCCTTCGGCACCGACGCCTCGGCCGTGCGCGGCACCTTCCGCAACTGGGATCACCCGATCCGGCGGCAGATCTTCGCCGGGTTCCGCTGCGCCCGCGACGCGGACGGGTCCTGACCCGTGTGCCGCCACCTGGGGTACCTGGGCCCCGCCGTGCCCTTGTCCCGGCTGCTGCTCGACCCGCCGTCCGGGCTGCTCCGGCAGTCCTGGGCGCCGGTCGACATGCGTCAGGGCGGCACGGTCAACGCCGACGGCTTCGGCGTCGGCTGGCACTGCCCGTCGGGCGTGGTCCGCTACCGCCGCGCGGTTCCGATGTGGACGGACGCGTCGTTCGCCTCGGTGGCCGCGGCGACCGAGAGCGGGTCGGTGCTGGCCGCCGTGCGCTCGGCGACGGTCGGCATGCCCGTCGTGGAGACCGCCTGCGCGCCTTTCACCGAGGGCGATTGGCTGTTCAGCCACAACGGCGTCGTCACCGGCTGGCCGCACAGCGTCGCCGACCTCGCCGCCGGGCTGCCCGCCGCCGACCTGATGACCATCGACGCCCCCACCGACAGCGCGTTCCTCTGGCTGCTGGTGCGCGGGCGGCTGCGCGCGGGCGCCGGCCTGGACGAGGCGCTGGCCGCCGTCGTCGCCGACGTCGTGGCCCGCGCGCCCGACTCCCGCCTCACCCTCCTGCTCAGCGACGGCCGCACGCTGGCCGCGACGACCTGGTGGCACTCCCTGTCCGCGCTGCGCACCGACGACTCCGTCGTGCTGGCCTCGGAACCGTGGGACGACGCGCCCGGGTGGGAGCCGCTGGGCGACCGCCTGCTGGTGACCGCCACCCTCGACCCCCATCCCGACGTGCGCGTCCGCGCGCTGACCCCGGAAGGCACCCCCGTGCGCCCCACCGTGGACATCCACCTGCCCGCCGACCACGCCGCCCGCGGCCTCGCCGCCGACGTGCGCGCCGGTCTCACGGCATCCCCGAAGTCCCTGCCGCCCAAGTGGTTCTACGACGCCAGGGGCAGCGAGCTGTTCGACGCCATCACCCGCCTGCCCGAGTACTACCCCACCCGCGCCGAGGCGGCGATCCTGCGCGAGCGGGCCGCCGAGATCGCCGAGGCCAGCGGCGCGCACACCCTGGTCGAGCTGGGGTCGGGCTCCTCGGAGAAGACGCGGCTGCTGCTGGACGCGCTGCGCGACGGCGGGCTGCTCAAGCGGATCGTGGCGCTGGACGTCTCGGAGTCGGCGCTGCGCGAGGCGACGGCCGCGCTCGGCGAGGAGTACCCGCTCGCCCAGGTGCACGGGGTGGTCGGCGACTTCACCGAGCACCTGTCGCTGGTGCCCGGCGAGCCGCCGCGCATGGTGGCCTTCCTCGGCGGCACCATCGGCAACCTGCTGCCCGAGGAGCGCGCCAAGTTCCTCGGCTCGCTGCGCGGCACGCTGATGCCGGGGGAGTGGCTGCTGATGGGCACCGACCTGGTCAAGGACGAGGAGACCCTGGTCCGCGCCTACGACGACGCAGCGGGCGTCACCGCCGAGTTCAACCGCAATGTCCTGCACGTCATCAACCGCGAGCTGGGCGCGGACTTCGACGTCGAGGCCTTCGAGCACGTCGCGGTGTGGGACGCCGAGCGGGAGTGGATCGAGATGCGGCTGCGCGCGAGGAGCGCCCAGCGGGTGAGCGTCCCCGCGCTGGGCCTGGCGGTCGAGTTCGCCGAGGGCGAGGAGATGCGCACCGAGGTCTCGGCGAAGTTCCGCCGCGACGGCGTCACCGAGGAGCTGACAGCCGCGGGCTTCACCGTGCACCGCTGGTGGACCGACCCGGAGAACCGCTTCGCCCTCTCCCTGGCCCGCGCGGAGTGAGCACGCGGACGGGGCCGCCGCGACACTGCGGCGACCCCGTCCGCGCTGACTAGGCGACCCGGCAGCTGACCCGGGGCGTCGAGGTGTTCCCGCCGTGCATGACGGTGAACCCGAAGTTGTTGCCGCTGCCGTTGGGCCGCACGGTCGCGACCATCCCGGAGGAGTCCCAGCTGAACTGGGCGCTCCAGGTCGCGCTCATGCGCTGCGGACTGCTCAGCGTCACCGTGACGATCCAGTTGTTCGAGCCCGTCACCGCGACCCGACCGTTGAAGCGGTCGGGCCAGCTCTCGGCGGGGGAGTAGGTCGCGGTGCAGCCGCCACCGCCGGGCGGGGGCGTCGTGGTGGTGGTCGGCGGGTTGGTCGAGCTGCCGCCCAGCGCGGCGAGGACCGCGTGGTAGGCGGCCTTCTTGTTGCCGCCGCCGTCGAAGAGCAGCGGGGTGCCGGAGGCGCGCCAGGAGTCGGTGTCGCGGATGCCCCACACGGTGATACCGGTGCAGCGGGCCACGGCCAGGCAGGCCTGGGTGACGCCGCGGTACTGCTCGGCCTGCGAAGTGCCCGAGCCCTCGATGTCCAGCTCGGTGATCTGGACGTCGACGCCGAGGTCGGCGAAGTTCTGCAGCGTCGTGTGGTAGTTGTTGGGCACCGGGTTGCCGCTGTTGAAGTGGGCCTGGAAGCCGACGCAGTCGATGGGCACGCCGCGGGACTTGAAGTCCTGCACCATGCGGTAGACGGCCTGGGTCTTGGCGTGCTGCCAGTTGTCGGTGTTGTAGTCGTTGTAGCAGAGCTTGGCGCCCGGGTCGGCCGCGCGGGCGGCGCGGAAGGCGGCCTCGATCCAGTCGTTGCCGGTGCGCTGGAGGTTGGAGTCGCGGCGCGCGCCGGAGCTGCCGTCGGCGAACGCCTCGTTGACCACATCCCAGGAGTGGATCTTGCCGCGGTAGTAGGTGGCGACCCTGGTGACGTGGTTGAGCATGGCGTTGCGCAGCGTGCTGCCGCTCATGTTCTGCATCCAGCCCGGCTGCTGGGAATGCCAGGCCAGGGTGTGCCCGCGCACCTTCTTCCCCTGGTTGATCGCGTGGTTCACGATCCGGTCGGCATTGGTGTAGACGAACTGGTTCTGGTTCGGCTCCAGCGCGTCGATCTTCATCTCGTTCTCGGCGGTCACCGAGTCGAACTCGCGGTTCAGGATGCCCACGTAGGTCGAGTCGGACAGCCTGTTCGCCGCCACCGCCGTCCCGAAGTAGCGTCCCTTCTCCTGGGCGGCCCCGGCCAGCGTGGTGGCCGCCTGCGCCGCGGGCGCCGTCAGCAGCGCCACCGCGGTGGAAGCCACCGCGGTCACCGCTCCCGCCACCACCGCGTTCCGAAAGACTTTCGCCCGAGGGCTGGATACTGTGCGCATCGTTGCGCCCCTTTCCGTTGGCGAAAGGGAGTATGCGGTGGAAATCAACGAAACTTCAAACCTTTCCGGTTCCGAATAGTTTCGATCTGCGCGCGGATTATCGAAACTGAGTCCGAAATGGATTAAAGAATGCTGCGGCCGATAAGCACCAGCGCGCTGGCCCCCGCCACCCCGAGCACCGCGACCCGCAGCCGCGGCCCGGCCAGCAGGTCCCGCAGCGGGCCTGACACCAGGTACCCGACCGCGATGAACGGCAGCAGCATCGCCCCCGCCACCAGGTGCTCACCGCGCACCTGCCCGGCCACCGCCAACGTCACCACCGACGACACCGAAGCCACCAGGAAGAACGCGTTCAACGTCGCCCGCACCGCCGGCCCCGACTCGTTCTGGTACAGCAACGCCATCGGCGGCCCCCCGATCGCCGACACCGTCCCGAACGCCCCAGAGGCCGTCCCCGCCACCACCAGCCCCGGCCGCGTCACCCTCGGCCGCCACGTCAGGACCGACAGCACCACGCACAGCAGCACGGTCGCCCCGATGACCAGGTTGAACCCGGAGACCGGCAGCAGCGCCAGCGCCAGCACCCCGAGCAGGTTCCCCGGCACCCGCCCCACCATCGCCCACCCGACCCCGTGCCACTGCACCGCCCGCAGCTCCCGCAGTGCGTAGGCGCCCGCCAGGAAGCACGCGATGAGCAGGATGGGCACCGGCACGAACACCGGGTCCAGCAACGCCAGCAACGGTCCGGCGATGAGGTTGAGCCCGTAGCCGACAGCACCTTGGACCACGGCACCGATGAGGACGATTCCGCCTGCCGCCAGCAGGACTGTCCAGGACATGCGCGACCTCCCGACCCAACCTACGCCCGGTCGCGAACGGCACGGCGCTTAATGTGGCGCATTACTCGCGCTCTGCGGCTGTCGGTGGCGCGTGTTGTGCTGGGGGCATGGCGAACAACGACATCCTCGTCCTCGGCGCGACCGGAACCACCGGACGGCGGGTCGTCGCCCAGCTGCGGGAGCGCGGTGCGGGTGTGCGGGCGGCGTCGCGGTCCGGGGAGGTGCGGTTTGACTGGGACGAGCCGTCGACCTGGGAGCAGGCGGTGGAAGGCGCGCGGCGGCTGTACCTGATGGCGCCGGACGGGCAGGCGGTGGCGGAGGACTTCGTCCGGCTGGCCGTGGACAGCGGGGTGCGCAGGGTGGTGCTGCTGTCCAGCCAGGGGATCGAGGTCATGGGGGACCAGCGGTTGCTGGAGGCCGAGCGGGTGGTGGAGGCCGCCGGGGCGGAGTGGGTCGTCGTGCGGCCGGACTGGTTCAACCAGAACTTCGACGCCGGGTTTCTGCGGCCCGCCGTGGACGCGGGGGTGGTGGCGCTGCCGGTGGGGGACGTGCGGCAGGCGTTCATCGACGCCGACGACATCGCGGCCGTCGCCGTGGCCGGGCTCCTGGAGGACGGGCACGCGGGGGAGACGCTGGTCATCTCCGGGCCGCGGGCGCTCTCCTTCGGCGAGGCCCTCGGCGAGATCGGGCGGGCCACCGGGCGCGAGATCCGCTTCGCCGGGGAACCCGACGACTACCGCGCCGCGATGTCCTTCCAGGACGACGCCGAGATCGAGGGCGCCATCGCGGCGTTCCGGGCGCTGGCCGAGCAGGGCGACGCCGCGCCGACCGACACCGTCGAGCGGGTCACCGGCCGCCCGCCCAAGGACTTCGCCACCTACGTCGCCGAGTCCTGGTGAGACGGCAGCGGGGCCGCCCCATCGAGGGAGCGGCCCCGCCGTCACGCGGGAACCCTTACTGGGAAACCATCTTCCGCAGCACGTACTGCATGATGCCGCCGTTGCGGTAGTAGTCGGCCTCACCGGGGGTGTCGATGCGCACGACCGCGTCGAACTCCGCGGTGCCGCCGTCGGTCTTGGTGGCGGTGACCTTGACGGTGCGCGGGGTCGAGCCGTCGTTCAGCTCGGTGATGCCCGCGATCGCGAAGGTCTCGGTGCCGTCCAGGCCCAGCGACTCGGCCGTCTCGCCCTGCGGGAACTGCAGCGGCAGCACGCCCATGCCGATGAGGTTCGAGCGGTGGATGCGCTCGAAGGACTCGGCGATGACGGCGCGCACGCCCAGCAGCGAGGTGCCCTTGGCCGCCCAGTCGCGGGAGGACCCGGAGCCGTACTCCTTGCCCGCCAGCACCATCAGCGGCGTGCCCTCGGCGGCGTAGTTCTGCGCGGCGTCGTAGATGAACGCCTGCTCGCCGTCCTTGGTGAAGTCGCGGGTGTAGCCGCCCTGCACGTCGTCGAGCAGCAGGTTGCGCAGCCGGATGTTGGCGAACGTGCCGCGGATCATGACCTCGTGGTTGCCGCGGCGCGAGCCGTAGGAGTTGAAGTCCCTGCGCTCGACGCCGTGCTCGGTGAGGTACTTGCCCGCCGGGGTGTCCTGCTTGATGGCGCCCGCCGGGGAGATGTGGTCGGTGGTGACCGAGTCGCCCAGCAGGGCCAGCACGCGCGCGCCCTCGATGTCGGTCACCGGCGCGGGCTGCATCTCCATGCCCTCGAAGTACGGGGGCTTGCGCACGTAGGTCGACTCGGTGTCCCACTCGAAGGTGTTGCCGGTCGGCGTCGGCAGCGACTGCCAGCGCTGGTCACCGGCGAACACGTCGGCGTAGCTGGAGGAGAAGCCCTCCGCCGACAGCGCCGAGGAGATGGTCTCGGCGATCTCCTGCGGCGACGGCCAGATGTCGCTCAGGTGCACCGGCTGCCCGTCGGACCCGGTGCCCAGCGGCTCGGTGGCGATGTCGATGTCCATCGACCCGGCCAGCGCGTAGGCCACCACCAGCGGCGGCGAGGCCAGGTAGTTCATCTTCACGTCCGGGTTGATCCGGCCCTCGAAGTTGCGGTTGCCCGAGAGCACGGACACGACCGCCAGGTCGGCCTCCTGCACCGCGGCGGAGATCTCCTCCTGCAGCGGGCCGGAGTTGCCGATGCACGTGGTGCAGCCGTAGCCGACCAGGTGGAAGCCCAGCTTCTCCAGGTACGGCATGAGGCCCGCGCGCTCGTAGTAGTCCATGACGACCTTGGAGCCCGGCGCCAGGGTGGTCTTCACCCACGGCTTGCGCTCCAGGCCGCGCTCGACGGCCTTCTTCGCCAGCAGCGCCGCGCCGATCATGACCGACGGGTTGGACGTGTTGGTGCAGGAGGTGATCGCCGCGATCGCCACCGCGCCGTGGTCCAGCTCGAACTCCGCGCCGTCCACGGTCACCTTGGTGGGCTTGCTGGTGCGGCCGCTCGCGTTCTTGGCCGCCGAGTGGTAGTCGACGGGCTTGCCCTCGCCGTTGCCGCCGGACACCGCGGGGGCGTCGCTGGCCGGGAAGGACTCCTCGCCCGCCTCGTCCACCGCCGAGTGCGGGGTGGCGTAGCTGCCCAGCGCCGCGCGGAAGGCGGACTTGGCGTCGGTCAGCTCGATGCGGTCCTGCGGGCGCTTCGGGCCGGCGATGGACGGCACGACCGTCGCCAGGTCCAGCTCCAGCGTCTCGGAGAACACCGGCTCGGCGGCCGGGTCGTGCCAGAGGCCCTGCTCCTTGGCGTAGGCCTCGACCAGCGCCACCTGCTCCTCGGAGCGGCCGGTGAAGCGCAGGTACTCGATCGTCTCGGCGTCGACCGGGAACATCGCCGCGGTGGAGCCGAACTCCGGCGACATGTTGCCGATGGTGGCGCGGTTGGCCAGTGGGACGGCGGTGACGCCGGAGCCGTAGAACTCCACGAACTTGCCGACGACGCCCTGCTTGCGCAGCATCTCGGTGATCGTCAGCACCAGGTCGGTGGCGGTGGCGCCCGCGGGCAGCTCGCCGTGCAGCTTGAAGCCGACCACGCGCGGGATCAGCATCGACACCGGCTGGCCGAGCATGGCGGCCTCGGCCTCGATGCCGCCGACGCCCCAGCCCAGCACGCCCAGGCCGTTGACCATCGTGGTGTGCGAGTCGGTGCCGACGAGGGTGTCGGGGTAGGCCTGCCCGTTGCGGACCATCACCACGCGGGCCAGGTGCTCGATGTTGACCTGGTGCACGATGCCGGTGCCGGGCGGGACGACCTTGAACTCGTCGAAGGCGCTCTGGCCCCAGCGCAGGAACTGGTAGCGCTCCTTGTTGCGCTCGTACTCCAGGTCGACGTTCAGCTCGAAGGCGTCCGGGCGGCCGAAGATGTCGGCGATGACGGAGTGGTCGATGACCAGCTCGGCCGGGGCCAGCGGGTTGACCCTGGCGGGGTCGCCGCCCAGCTGGGTCACGGCCTCGCGCATGGTCGCCAGGTCGACGATGCAGGGCACGCCGGTGAAGTCCTGCATGACCACCCGGCCGGGGGTGAACTGGATCTCCGTCGACGGCTCGGCGGCGGGGTCCCACTCGGCGAGGGCGCGGACGTGGTCGGCGGTGATGTTCGCGCCGTCCTCGGTGCGCAGGAGGTTCTCCAGCAGGATCTTCAGGCTGTACGGCAGGCGCTCGGCACCCTGCACGGCATCCAGGCGGAAGACCTCGTAGGAGGCGTCTCCGACTTTCAGCGTGGCGCGGGCGCCGAAGCTGTCCTTGCTCGGTGTGGTCACGTCCAACTCCAGTGGCGGCGCATGTCGGTTCGGATCGACGGGGGTGAGTCTCGCGTACCCGGCCGCGGCCCGCAGCAACCCCCTGCTCACCGCAAACAGTACGCTTGTCCTGTATTAGGTTTCAAGTCGGCGCGCCGGGGTGTGATCCACGACGCGCGGAGGCCCCCGGGACCGTGGTCCCGGGGGCCTCCGCGACAAGCGCCGTGCTTAGTTCGCCATCTCCAGCAGCGCCCGCACGTCCTCGGCCTCCAGGCTCTTGAGCGCGGTCACCATGACGTCGGTCAGCGAGCGGATCGGGCTGACGTACCACTTGCCGTCAACCTCGACCGTCACCACGCCGGTGTTCTCGATCATGCCCTTGACCAGGCCGGTCAGCGCCTTCTCCACGGCGGGCGGCATGCCCGTCCCGGCGAACTCGCGGGCCAGGTCGTCGGCGCACATGCGCTGCGCGGGCTGGCCCTGCACCTCGGCGGAATAGCACTCGCCGTCCTTGGTGATCGTGCCCGTCTCGCCCTCGACCTCCAGCACCAGCTTCTTGAGCAGCACCTTCGTGCCGTCCTCGACGTCGGTGGTCTCGGTCTCCAGCTCGATGATCCGCGCCGGGGCGGCCTCGATGCGGCCCGCCTGCTCGATCAGCACCGGGCCCACGTCGTGCAGCACGCCCATCTCGTCCGGCGGCAGCAGCTCGATCACCCGGCGCAGGTCGGCGTCCAGCGCGGCGTCGGCGAGACCGCGGACGGCCTCCTCCGGGCTGTTGGCGCCGTTGGCCGGGATGGCCTCCTTCGGCCACTCCAGCTTCGCCTCGGCCAGCGCGTAGTCGGCCAGCGTGTAGAACAGCGACGGGTACCACTCGCCGTCGACGTTCACGGTGGCGATGTTGATCGGCTCGCCGCCGTTCTTGGCGACCTCCTCGGCGATGTCCACCGTCTCGGTCTGCGGGCGCTCGGCCACCCCGCGCGGGAACGCGGCGTCGATGAACTCCTGCGTGTACGGCAGCTTGCTCATGTCCGAGGTGATGGTGAGCGTGCCGCCGGTCAGCTTGGTGATCGTGATCCGGTCGTTGACCTTCTCGGCCTTGGCGTCGTCGAAGGTCAGGTTCTCGGCCTTCATCTCGAAGCCGGTGATCTGGTTCGGGTCGGCGTCGGGCTTGTAGACCTCCAGGCGCACCAGCTCCTTGGTGGTCTCGCTGTTCAGCGTCGACATCAGGTCGCGCTCGGCCGGGGCCAGCCCGGTCAGCACGCCCGCGATGTCACCCTGGCCGATGGCCGTGACCAGGTTCGTCGCCGCCGTGGTCGGCGTCTCCGCGCCCGCGGCCACGGTGTTGTTGCGGTTGATGAAGAAGACCGTCGCGCCGACGCCTGCCGCCACCGCGATCACCGCGGCCACGACACCGATGACCAGGCCCTTGCGGCCCTTCTTCGGCGGCTCGGGGGCCGGGTAGCCGTACTGGCCCCCGTACTGTGTCTGCCCGTAGTTGGGCTGGGCGGGCTGCGGCCCGGTCTGGGGGAACGCCTGCTGCTGCGGACCCGTCTGCGGGAAGCCCTGCTGCGGATAACCCTGCTGGGGCTGTCCCTGCTGGTAGCCCCCCTGCTGCGGGTACCCGCCCTGCTGCGGGTAGCCCTGCGGCTGACCCTGTCCGTACGGGTCGTTCGGCGGCCACTGACCGCCCTGACCTGGATACGTCACCGTTCCCCTCCTGCGTTCTCGCGTGTGCGCCCGCGCTCGCCGATGAGCGTCCCCAGCGCTGCCACCAGCGCCAAGGCGGCGCCGATGAGGCAGACCGTCGGGCCGGTCGCGGTGATCCCGACAGAACCTGTCCCGCTGTCGGCTTCGACGCGCGCACCACCCGCGATGGTTCCGATGATTATCGTCGGGAGCAGCGCGAACGTTGCGCCCACCCGCCGTGCGCCGAGCGCGTACGCCGCGATGCTCAGCGTGATCACCGGGATGAGCGCGAACCAGACGTAGATCAGGGCCTCCAGCGCGTCGCCGCGCAGGAAACCCAACGTCTGGATGACGCCGACGACCTCGAAGCTGTCCCGCATCACCGATCCCGAGCGCAGCCACGGCAGGAACATGCCGGTCACGGCCGTGATGAGGCCGATCAGGCCGGCGGCCAGCGCGATCCAGGAGCGGGTGGGCACGCGGTCATCGTCGCAGGTCCGACCCGCGCCTGTTGGCACTACCGGGTGATGTCGGCGGGTGATCGCTAATACTCAGAGTGTCATTCGTCGTGAATGTGGTCAGAGTTGTCGCTGTTGTCCCTGTTACGACTGGTCATGATGTGTCCGAAGTGGCACAGTCGACCGGGCGTCCGGTGAGGACCGGGTCCATCCAGGACACGCCAATACGGGGAGGCGGTCGTTGTGCGGAGCGTGCTGCTCGCGCTGCTGTTCGTGGTCGCGACCGCAGGGTCGGCCGTCGCGGTTCCCCCGCCCCCGCCGAATCCGAGCCAGTCCGAAATCGACGCGGGCAAGCGCGCCGCCAAGAACAAGGCGGGCGAGGTCGGCAGGCTGACCAACCAGCTCGCCCAGGCCGAGGCCCGCCTGATGGACCTGCACGCCGAGGTCGAGCTGCGGATGGAGGAGGCCAACCAGGCGCTGGTCGACCTGGAGTCCGCGCGCGAGGTCGCCAAGAAGGCCCGCGCCGACGCCGCCGCCGCGTCCCGGGAAGCCGACGGCGCGGCCCGGGTCGTGGACGACGCCCGCGCCGAACTGGACGAGTTCGCGGCGGGCAGCTACAAGCAGGGCAGCACCGTCGGGTCGATCTCGGCGTACGTGGGGGCCGCCAGCCCGGAGGACCTGCTGGCCCGCGCCCAGCTCCTCGACGCGGTCGGCGGCAGCCACCTGGACGCGCTCGCCAGGATGGAGCGCGCGCGCACCCAGAAGGCGAACAAGGACTCGCTGGCCCGGCAGGCGCTGACCCAGGCCGAGCAGGCGGAGGACAAGGCCGAGGAGGCCAAGCGCGACGCCGACTCGGCGATGGCGACCGCGTCGGCCGCCCGGCGGGACGCGGAGTCCAAGACCGCCGAGCTGGAGGCCGCCCGGGCGGACTACGAGCGGCAGCTGGCGGCGGCCCAGCGCCGGGTCGGAGGCCTGGAGGCCCAGCGGTCCCGCTACAACCAGTGGCTGGCGGACAAGCGGCGCGAGGAGGCCGCCGCCAGCACCCCGCGTCCGCAGCGGCCGTCGGCGCGCCCGCCCGCGGGCGGATCGGTCCGCGTGGTGATCGACCGGGCGCTCTCGCAGATCGGCCTGCCGTACGCCTGGGGCGGCGGCAACGCCTACGGCCCCACCCGCGGCATCCGCGACGGCGGCGTGGCCGACTCCTACGGCGACTACAACAAGATCGGGTTCGACTGCTCGGGCCTGATGATCTACGCCTTCGCCGGTGTGGGCATCCGACTACCGCACTATTCCGGCTACCAGGCGACCTACGGGCGCAAGGTGTCGCTGAACAGCATGCGCCCGGGGGACATGCTGTTCTGGGCGACCAGGGGCCGCATCCACCACGTGGCCATGTACATCGGGAACGGGCAGATGGTCGAAGCGCCGTTCAGCGGGTCCCGGGTGCGGGTGACATCGGTCCGCTGGGGCGGACTCGTCCCCTACGCCGTCCGATTGCTGTGACGGACTAGCCCCACGGGAGGGCGGTGGTCGCGCCCAGCTCGGCCGGAGCGGAGAGGCGCCACGCCTCGAAGACCAGCTCGCGCAGTTCGTCGGACTCGATGCCCGACAGGTGCACGACGACCCAGCCGAAGCCGCCCATCGTGAACTGGACCTCGAAGACCTCGGGGCGCTCGGCGACCAGGGCCTCCTGCTCGGACAGGGTCTGCTTCAGGCCGACCGTCTGCGTCCTCGGCCAGTAGTAGCCGAAGCGCTTCCCCAGGACGCTGAACCAGGTGTAGTCGCCGCCCTCACCGCGCTCGACGCCGGGGAGGGCGTCGACGGTGGCGTGGAAGTCGATGGTGGTCGCGGGCACCGCGCCAGGTTAGACCCGGTGGGCGACAAAGTACGGTGGGCGGGTGACCGAGTTGCGTGCCGACTGCTCCCGGTGCCACGGGCTGTGCTGCGTCGCGCTGCCGTTCCCCAAGTCGGCCGACTTCGCGGTGGACAAGCAGGCCGGGAAGCCGTGCGGGAACCTGCGGGCGGACTACCGCTGCGGAATCCACGACCGGCTCCGGGAGAGCGGGTACCGGGGGTGCACCGTCTTCGAGTGCTTCGGGGCCGGGCAGCGGGTCTCCCGGGGGAGCGGCTGGCGGGCCTCCGCCGCCGACGCCGAGCGGCAGTTCGCGTGGTTCGGCAAGGTCCGGGAGCTGCACGAGGTGCTGTGGCACATCGAGGAGGCGCTCGCGCTGCCGGAGGCGGCGGCGGTGCGCGGCGACCTCATCCGCGTCCGGGACACCGTCGACGCCGCCGCCGAGGACCCCGGCTGCGATGTCGGGTCCTTGCGGCAGCTGGCGCTGGGGCCGCTGCGGGCGGCGAGCGGGTTGGCCAGGGGGAAGGGGCCGGACCTGGGTGGGGCCCAGCTGATCGGGCGGGACCTGCGGAGCCGGAAGCTGCGGGGTGCGTCGCTGCGGGGCGCGGTGCTGGTGGGGGCCGATCTGCGCGGCGTCGATCTGGGGCGGGCCGACCTGACGGGCGCCGATCTGCGGGGAGCCGACCTGCGGGGGGCCGACCTGCGGCGGGCGCTGTTCCTCACCCAGCCACAGCTCACCGCCGCCGTGGGGGACCGCACAACGCTGCTCTCCCCGGAAAAGGACCGTCCGGCGCATTGGAGCTGACTAGGCTCGGCGCATGGGGGACGTGCTTTCGCTGGAGGATGACAGGGTCGATATCGCCACCGCGGGAGGGAAGGCGGCTTCGCTCAGCCGGTTGGTCCGGGCGGGGTTGCCGGTGCCGCCGGGGTTTGTCGTGCTCGCGGAGCAGGACGCGGTCGACGCGGTTCGGCGGGCCTACCGGGGCGGGCCGGTGGCTGTGCGCTCGTCGGCGACGAGCGAGGACCTGGCCGGGATGTCGGCCGCGGGCCAGCACGACTCGTTCCTGTGGGTGCGGGGCGCGGATGCGGTGGTGGACGCGATCCGGGCGTGCCGGGCGTCGTTGGACACCGACCGGGCGGTGGCCTATCGGGAGCGCCACGGTGTGCGGGGAGCGCGGATCGGTGTCGTGGTGCAGCGGATGGTGGACGCGGACGCCGCCGGCGTGCTGTTCACCGCCAACCCGCTGACCGGTGACCGCGCGCAGACCGTCGTCAACGCCGCCTGGGACTGGGGGAGGCGGTGGTGGGCGGGCAGGTCACCGCCGACTTCCACGTGCTCGACGCCGAGGGCCGCGAAGTCGGCGGGCACGTCGCCGACAAGGCGGTCATGACCGTGCGGGCCGGCGGCGGCACCGCGCTCGCGCCCGTGCCGCCGGAGCGCCGCCGGGTGCCCGTGCTCAGCGCGGAGGACCTCGCCGAGCTGGCCGCGCTCGGCCGCCGGGCCCAGGAGGTGATCGGCGAGCCGGTCGACGTCGAGTGGGCTCGGGCAGGGGGCCGGTTCGCGCTGCTGCAGGCGCGGCCGATCACCGGGCTCGGGGAGGTGTGGAACGACTCCCTGCTGGGCGACTACCTCTGGACCGACGGCAACGTCGGCGAGGCGGTGCCCAGCGTGACCACGCCCGCGACGTGGTCGCTGGTGTCGGCGCTGGCCATGCCGCCGATCGACGGGCACCCCATGGCGGGCAACATCGGCGGGCGCTTCTACCTCAACCTCAGCCTCTACCACGCCGTCGGCGCGGCGTTCGGGCTGCGCGGGGTGGTCGCGCGGAAGGCGGCCGAGGTGTTCGGGCGGGTGCCCGACGGGGTGGAGGTGCCATCGGTGCGGCTGTCGCGCACGGCGGTGCTGCGGGCGGTCGCGCGTTTCGCCAGAGAGGGCGCCGCGCACAAGAGGCGCATGGCCGCCACGGTCGCTCAAGCCCCGGCCCGGTGCGCCGACCTGCACGCGCGGATCGCCGGGGCCGACCTGGCCGAAATCCGTACACTGTGGACTCGCGAACTGGCGGACCTGCTCGCGCTCAGCGCGCCGACGCTCGACGCGGGCGCGCGCATGGGCGGGCCGGGACGGGTCCGCAAGGTGCTGCGCAGGCTCGCGGGGGAACAGGACGCCACCACGCTGCTCACCGGGATGCACGGCGGCGGGGGCGAGCTGGCGAGCCTGGGACCGCTGGTCGGGTTGGCCAGGCTGCGAGCCGGGGAGATCGGCCGCGACGAGTACACCGCCGCGTGGGGGCACCGCTGCCCGGAGGAGTTCGAGCTGGCCGCGCCTCGGCCCGCCGAGGACCCGGGGTGGCCGGAGAACGCCCCCGACCCCGGTGACCCGGGCGCGCTGCTCGCCCGGCAGGCCCAGGCCCGCGACGCCGCGTGGCGGCGGCTCGAACAGCGCCACCCGCGCAGGGCGCGCAAGGTCGGCGCGCTGCTCGGCGAGGCCGCCGCGGCGGGCAGACTCCGCGAGCTGGCCCGCTCCGAGCTGATCCGCGTCGTCGGCGTGCTGCGCGCCTTCCTGCTGCGGGTGCGCGAGCTGACCGGGCACGACGCCTTCTTCCTGACCTTCGCCGAGGTGGCCGCGCTGCTCGCGGGCGATGACTCGGCGACCTCGGCCATCCCGGCCCGCCGCGCCGCCTACGACCGCTACCGGGCGCTGCCCCCGTACCCGTCGCTGATCCGCGGCCGCTTCGACCCGTTCGACCAGCCGCCTGCCCGCGACGGCGCGATCACCGGCTTCCCCGGCGTGCCCAGGGTGGTGGAGGGCGTCGTGCGGGTGGTGGCCACCCCGGCCGACGGCGCGGCGCTGCGGCAGGGCGAGATCCTGGTGGCGCGCTCGACCAATGTCGGCTGGACACCGCTGTTCCCCCGGGCCGCCGCCGTGGTGACCGACGTCGGCGCGCCCCTGTCGCACGCCGCGATCGTGGCCCGCGAGCTGGGCATCCCGGCGGTCGTGGGCTGCGGCGACGCGACCGCGCGGCTGACCACCGGCGACCGGGTGGTCGTGGACGGCGCGCGCGGGACGGTCACCCCCGTGGGGCGGGGATGACCGTCCCGAGCCTGCCCCGTCAGGAGTGCGGGCAGGTGTCGCGGTACTCCTCGATCGCCGAGCCGCTGGGCGCCGGGCACAGGAACTGCTCGTAGCGGGTGTCGTTGTCGATGAACCGCTTGAGCCAGGCGATGCTGTACTTGGCGATGGTGGTGTTGGACGAGTTCGGCGCGAAGTGGCCGGCCCCGTTCAGCTCCAGGTAAGCCTTGTCCAGTGTGGACGGCATGCTGGTGTGGAAGCGCTCGGAGTGCGAGGCCACCGAGGCCACCGAGTCGTTCTCCGCGCCGATGATCAACGTCGGCACCGACGTCCGCGACCAGCTCTTGGTGGTGTGCCACGGGGTCAGGGGGATGGAGGCCTGCAGGGCGGGCCGGTCGTTGGACGCCTCGATCGCGCCGCCGCCGCCCATGGAGTGGCCCATGACGCCCAGTCGGGTGGGGTCGATGCGCGAGCGCACCGCACTGGTGCCGGTGAGGTGGTCCAGCGCTGCGAGCAGTTGGTCGGCGCGGCTGCCGGGCTGGTCGTAGCGGCTGGTGGTGTCGATGGTGATGACCACGAAGCCCTGCGAGGCGATGCGCGGGCCCAGCCAGGAGATGCTGGACTGCGTGCCGGTGTAGCCCGGCGAGATGGCGATGGCGCCGAAGGTGCCCGACGCGGTGGAGGTCGGGTAGTAGATGGTGCCGCCGCCGAAGCCGCGGGCGGCGAGGCTGGACACCGTGGTCGACGTGGTGGTGAACGGGCCGCGGACGGCCTCGATGCTGCTGTTCGACGGCGCGGGACCGCGCTCGTACGGGTTCTCGGCGGCGAGCGCCGCGGTAGTCTCCGCGGTCAGGCCGGCCACGAGGGCCAAGGGCGCGAGAACGCGCGTGAACAGGCGAGATCGGGACATGAGGGCTCTTCCTGGAGGAATTGGGAGCGTTCACAACTCGCGAGTAGGTTGATTGTTAAGTCGCCGACTGAACATGTCAAGAGGTCGCGAGGTAGTCGAGAAAAGAGGGAATTGCACGCGGCCGTATAGCTGCCTGTGACGGGTGTCACCACCGGTGGCGGCGTGCAACAGTCGGCCGCGGTGGGCGCGTTTCCCGACCGGAATGACCGCCCGCATTGGAGGGACAGTGCCCGATGGGTACCCCGAGGGGTTCGAGGAGTTCGTGGTCGAACGCGTGGACAGGCTGCTGCGCTACGCCACCGCTCTGTGCTGTGACAGGTACCTGGCGCAAGACATCGTCCAGGAAGTGCTGCTGCGCGCGCAGCGGAGGTGGTCCCGCATAGCCGCCACCGACGCGCCCTACCTGTACGTCAAGCGCATGGTCACCAACGAGTACCTGTCCTGGCGGCGCAGGCGGGCCGCCCGCGACGTCGCCGCCGCGCCCGAGGTGCTGACCGTACTCGCGCCCGCCGTCGCCGACGGCGCCGCCGCGCACGCCGAGCGCGACGCCATGCGCGCCCGCATCGCCGTGCTGCCGCGCAAGCAGCGCGCCGCGCTGGTGCTGCGCTACTACGAGGACTGCTCCGACGCCGAGATCGCCCGGGTGCTGAGCTGCGCCGAGGTGACCGTCCGCTCCCAGATCTCCCGCGCGCTGGCCGCTCTGCGTGCCGCCGCCCCCGCCCGTGAGGTGACCAGGTGACCGAAGACGACATCCGCGCCGTGCTCGCCGACGAGGCGGCCAACGCCGTCCCGGGCTCGGTGGTGATCGACCGCCTGCGCGCCCCGCGCAGGCGCCGCGGCGGGGTGGTGGCGCTCGTCGCCGCGGGCGTGATCGCGGTCGTGGGAGCGGTGGTCGTGCCGCTGGCCGCCGGCCGCGAGCCCGCCGCCCCGCCCGCCGCGCCGGTGCAGGCCGGGCCGAAGAACATCGTGGTGATCGGCGAGGCCGGTGAACTGGCCGACACGGTCATGCTGGTCAGGGTGGACGGTGGCCGGACGAGCGCGGTGTCGCTGCCCAGGGACACCTGGGTCGACCTGCCCGGCCGCGCGCCCGCGAAGCTCAACTCCGTGCTCAAGACCGACGGGCCCGCCGTTGTCGCCGAGGTCGTCGGCGAGATCACCGGTCAGCCCGTCGACCACTGGGCCGAGATCGACATGGCCGGGTTCGAGGAGCTGTCGGCCGCCGTCGGCGGAGTCGAGGTGTGCCTGCGCAACCCGGTGTCCGACCCGTACTCCGGCGCCGACTTCCCGGCGGGCGATGTCGTGGTGCGGGGCCCGTCGGCGCTGGCGTTCATCCGGCAGCGGCACGGCCTGCCCAACGGCGACCTCGACCGCATGGTGCGCCAGCAGGTCTTCCTGCGCGCCCTGGCGGACAAGCTCGTCACCACCGTCCTCACCGACCCGGGGCGCAAGGACGAGCTGTCCCGTCTGGTGCGCGAACTCGTGCGCACCGACCCCGGCTGGAACCCGGTCGCCGTGGCCGCCACCGCGACCGGACCCGCGCGCCTGGCCACCGTCCCGATCGAACAGGTGGACAAGATCGTCGACGGCCGCCCCGTGGTCGCGCTCGACCTCGCCGAGGTGCGCCGGTTCACCGCCGGGCACTTCGCGCCCCCGACCGGTGGCAGGTCTGGAACGTCGCCGTCGCCGGGGCCAGGTGGGGACGGCTGCGTCAACTAGGGTCGCCCGCATGACGTGGGCGGCGATCGTGCTGGCCGGGGGCCGGGGGAGCAGGCTCGGCGGCCTCGACAAGCCCGCCCTGGCCATCGGCGGCGCGACGCTGCTGGACCGGGCCGTGGAAGCCGCGGCCGGGGCCGGCCGGGTGGTCGTGGTCGGCCCTGAGCGGCCGTGCTCGCGGCCCGTCACCTGGACCAGGGAGGCCGAGCCCGGCTCGGGGCCGGTGGCCGCCGTCGCCGCCGGGCTCGCCGTGGTCGGCGC
Organism: Actinokineospora guangxiensis; assembly: GCF_042657845.1. NCBI lineage: Bacteria > Bacillati > Actinomycetota > Actinomycetes > Pseudonocardiales > Pseudonocardiaceae > Actinokineospora > Actinokineospora guangxiensis. The sequence continues at coordinate 90,236 of NZ_JBHSKF010000005.1, forward strand.
GGTGGAGGTCGTGGTGCTGCTGGCCGCCGACCTCCCCGCGGTGACCTCGGACGCGGTCGCGCTCGTGCGCGCTGCGGCCCTGCCCGCGGGCGCCGTCCTGGTCGACGGCGACGGCCGGGACCAGTGGCTGCTGAGCGCCTGGCCCGCCGCCGCGCTCCGTGCCGCCTTCGCCGCTCCCGGCCGCGGCCTCCACGCCACGCTCGGCCCGCTGGGGCCCGCCAGGGTGGCCGATGTGGCGGGCGCGTCCGCCGATGTGGACACCCCCGAGGACCTCGCCCGCTGGCGGTGATCCCCGGGCGTTTTCACAGCACTCATACCGGACGTCCGCTTTGCTGTGGGGGTATCCCGCCACAGGAGGAATGCCGGTGACCGAGCCGACCAGCACGCCCGCCCACGACGCCCAGGTGCTCGAACGCACGGTGTTCGAGGTCAAGCGCGTGATCGTCGGGCAAGACCGGCTGGTGGAGCGGATGCTCGTCGGGCTGCTGGCCAAGGGCCACCTGCTGATCGAGGGCGTGCCCGGGGTCGCCAAGACCCTCGCCGTGGAGACCTTCGCCAAGGTCGTCGGCGGCTCGTTCTCCCGCGTGCAGTTCACCCCCGACCTGGTGCCCGCCGACATCCTCGGCACCCGCATCTACCGCCAGGGCACCGAGCGCTTCGACGTCGAACTCGGCCCGGTCGTGGCCAACTTCGTGCTCGCCGACGAGATCAACCGCGCCCCGGCGAAGGTGCAGTCGGCGATGCTGGAGGTGATGGCCGAGAAGCACGTCTCCATCGGCGGCACGACCTTCCCGATGCCCGACCCGTTCCTGGTGCTGGCCACCCAGAACCCGATCGAGAACGAGGGCGTCTACCCGCTGCCCGAGGCCCAGCGCGACCGGTTCCTCTTCAAGATCATCGTCGAGTACCCGACGGCCGAGGAGGAGCGCGAGATCGTCTACCGGATGGGCGTCGAGGCTCCGGTGCCCGACCAGGTGCTCAGCCCGGAGGAGCTGGTGCGCCTGCAGGGCGTGGCCTCGCGGGTCTTCGTCCACCACGCGCTGGTCGACTACACCGTGCGCCTCGTGCTCGCCACGCGCACGCCCGCCGAGCACGGCCTCGCCGACGTCGCGGGCTGGATCGCCTACGGCGCCTCGCCGCGCGCCAGCCTCGGCATCGTCGCCGCCGCCCGCGCGCTCGCGCTGGTCCGCGGCCGCGACTACGTGCTGCCCCAGGATGTCGTGGACGTCGTTCCCGACGTGCTGCGCCACCGGCTCGTGCTCAGCTACGACGCCCTGGCCGACGGCGTCCCCGTCGACCACATGGTGACCCGCGTGCTGCAGACCGTGCCGCTGCCGCAGGTCTCGGCCCGGCCGCAGGTTCCCGCGGGCAGGCCGTGAGCGAGCGGCGCCAGAGCACCGGCGACCGGCCGGCCTGGGCGCCGCCGGTTCTGCGCGGCGACCGGATGGAAGCCGGACTGCGGCTGCTGGAGATCGACGTCCGGCGCAGGCTCGACGGGCTGCTCCAGGGCAACCACCTCGGTCTGGTCCCCGGGCCCGGCTCCGAGCCCGGCGAGGCCCGCCCCTACCAGCCCGGTGACGACGTGCGCCGGATGGACTGGGCCGTCACCGCCCGCACCACGACCCCGCACATCCGCGAGACCGTCGCCGACCGCGAGCTGGAGACCTGGCTGGTGGTCGACCTGTCCGCGTCGCTGGACTTCGGCACCGCCGCCTGCGAGAAGCGGGACCTGGCCGTCGCCGCGGTCGCCGCGATCACCCACCTGACCCGCGGCGGCGGCAACCGCGTCGGGGCGCTCATCGCCACCGGCGAGAAGACCGTCCGGGTGCCTGCGCGCGGCGGGCTCGCCCACGCGCGCGGCCTGGTCAAGCGGGTCGCCGAGACGCCGAGGGCAGGCGAGGGCGTGCGCGGCGACCTCGCCGACGCCGTCGACGCGCTGCGCAGGCCGCCGCGCCGCCGCGGCCTGGCCGTGGTGGTCTCGGACTTCCTCGGCGACACCGGCTGGCAGCGACCGCTGCGCGCGCTGTCGCTGCGCCACGAACTGGTCGCCGTCGAGATCGTCGACCCGCGCGACACCGAACTGCCCGACGTCGGCACCGTGGTGCTCGCCGACCCCGAGACCGGCCGCCAGCGCGAGGTCACCGCGACGGCGCTGCTGCGCAAGGAGTTCGCCGCGGCGGCCGCCGAGCACCGCGCCACCGTCGCCGCCGCGCTGCGCCGCTCCGGCGCGGCGCACCTGACGCTGCGCACCGACTCCGACTGGATCGCCGACACCGTGCGCTTCATCGTCTCCCGCAAGCGCCGCTGGTCGGGTGGTGCGGCGTGACACTCAGCCTGAGCGGGTTCACCGCGCCGTGGTGGTTCCTGCTGCTGCTCGCCGTCGTCGCGCTGGTCGTGGGCTACGTGCTGGTGCAGAAGGCGCGCAGGCGCAGGACGCTGCGGTTCACCAACCTGGAGCTGCTGGAGCGGGTCGCGCCGAAGCGGCAGGGCTGGGTGCGGCACGTGCCCCCGGTGCTGCTGGTCATCGCGCTGATGCTGCTCACCACGGCCATGGCCGGGCCGACGGCCGAGCAGCGCGTGCCGCGCAACCGGGCGACCGTGGTGCTGGTGGTCGACGTGTCGCTGTCGATGGAGGCCACCGACGTCCAGCCCTCGCGGCTGGAGGCGGCGCAGGAGGCGGCGAAGTCCTTCGCCCAGGGCCTGACCCCCGGGGTCAACCTCGGCCTGATCAGCTTCGCCGGCACGGCCACCGTCCTCGTCGCGCCGACGACCGACCGCGCGGGCGTGGTCAACTCGATCGAGAACCTCAAGCTGGCCCAGTCCACAGCGACCGGTGAGGCGATCTTCGCGGCGCTGCAGTCGATCGACAGCTTCTCCTCGGTCGTGGGCGGGCCGGACGGTCCGCCGCCCGCGCGCATCGTGCTGATGTCCGACGGCAAGCAGACGATCCCGACGGAGTTCGAGGACGACCCGCGCGGCTCCTTCACCGCCGCCCGCGCCGCGAAGGAACGCGGCATCCCCATCACCACGATCTCCTTCGGAACGCTGCAGGGCACCGTCGAGATCGAGGGCCGCGTCCAGTCGGTCGAAGTGGACGACGACGCCATGCGCGAGATCGCGGGCCTCTCCGGCGGCGACTTCTACACCGCCGCCACCGCCGAACAGCTCCGCAGCGTCTACGACACCCTCGGCGAACAGATCGGCTACGAGATCAAGTTCAGCGATGCGAGCAGACCCTGGCTGATCATGGGGACGGTGTTGGCGCTGATCGCGGCCGGTGCGTCACTCCTGGTGGGCCAGCGGCTGCCCTGAGCGACGTATCCCGTTGCGCCGAAACCGTTCCCAAACGGCGCGCCATCGGCTAAACCAGAGCATCCGCCCGCGAGAGGGATGCCATGGCCAGGCGACAGATCGGTGGGGCGGGCGGCGGCTCGCAGAGGGCTCCGAGCTCGGTGGGCGCGGTGGTCGTCGGCGCGATCGTCGCGGTGGGCATGGCGTTCTCGGCGGGCGGCACCAGCGCCACGCCGCCCTCGGCTCCCCAGGGGATCGCCAACAAGGCCGCGGCCAAGGACCTGGCGCGCGCGGGCAAGCCGTCGGCGTGGTCTCGGATGGGCATGCGCGCGGGCAAGCAGGCCGTGCGCACGGGTGGGGACTGCGCGGCCCTGTCCACCGACCAGATCCGCGCCTTCTTCACCCGCCTCCCGTGCCGCACCCTGACCCGCGCCGCCTACCCGGTGACCCTGGAGTCCGGCGCGGTGGTCGCCGTGTCGGTCGTCTGGGTCGGCTTCAGCACCGCGAACCAGGCGGCGGGATTCCAGGCCCTGCACCGCATCCACGGCAACGGCGACGTCCTCCCGATCACCCGGGACGTCCACTTCACCGCCCTCAACTACGACTCCCGCCGCGACGGCGCCACCGTCGTCTTCGCCGAGACCGAGCCGGTCTCCGGCACGCCGGACGCGGCGACTTTGGACACGATCGCCGAGGTGGCGGCCGCGTTCCCGAGGCCGGGAAAGCGTTGATCCATCCGGGTGGTGGGCGCTGATTGAGCGGATAGCGACCGAGTGACCACGTAACGTGTCGATCATGGGGGATGTCGCGCGCCGCGCGCGCTTGGCCACGGAACTGGTCACCCGGCACTTCCCGGACGCGGAGGGGGACTTCCGCCGGGTGCTGTCGGCGCTGGTCGCCCGCGCGGGCTGGCGCTGCCTGGTCCGCAGGGGACGGGGCGGGGTGGACGTGTTCGCGGTCGGCAAGGGCGGCGTGCTCGCCATCGTCATCGGCGAGCACCTGCCCGACCACGACACCGCGCGGGCACTGCTCGCCGAGGCCGAGCACGCCTTCGCCGGGGTGCGGGTGTCCGGGCGGGTGGTGGCCGCACCCCGGCTGGTGGCCATCCGGCCCGGGTCCGCGGAGGCCAGATCGCGAGCGGACGGCCTCTACCAGGCCGTGCGCGAGGCGGACCTGGAGAAGTTCTTCGCCTCGACCGCGGCCCACCTCACCAAGACCCACGTCCGCGCGATCACCGACGCCGTCCGGCTGCCCGGTTTCGCCCTGCTCACCGTGGCCGAGCGAACAGCACCGGAGTCCGCGCCCGGCCTCCTCGACGCCGACGAACTGCGCGAGGACCAGGTGGCATCGGCGATGTCGGGGTCCTTCCAGAGCTGGCTGACCTTCCTGCACCCGTCCCAGTCGGGCATCGTGACCCGCCGCTACTCCGGCCCGGCCAGGATCGGCGGACCCGCGGGCACCGGCAAGACGGTGGTGGCCCTGCACCGCCTGCGCGCCATCGCGCGCCGCACCACCGGGCCTCTTCTCTTCACCACGTTCGTGCGCACCCTGCCCACGGTGCACCGGGAGTCATTCCTGCGCTTGGCACCCGAACTGGCCGACCGGGTGGAGTTCACCGGTCTGCACGCCTGGGCGCACCGACTGCTGAGGGAACGGGGCGTCACCGTCTCCCAGCACGGTTCTGTGGGGAGCGTGTTCAACCTGGCCTGGCTGGCGCACCGATCGGCGTTGGAACCGGTGGAACCCCGCGAGTACTGGTGGACCGAGATCGACACCGTCGTCAAAGGACGGGGTATCCGCACCTTTGACGAGTACACCCTGGTCCCGCGGAAAGGGCGCGTCCGCAAGCTCAGCGCGGCGCAGAAGGAAGCCGTGTGGGCGCTCTACGAGACCTACCAGGCCAAGCTGGCGGAGCGGGGCCTGCTGGACTTCAACGACCTCGTCCAGCGGGCCTGGGAGGAACTGGACGGCGAAGACCCGCCCTACGCCGCCGTGGTGGCCGACGAGGTGCAGGACATCTCGCTGATGGGTCTGCGCCTGCTGCACCGGCTCGCGGGCGACGGCCCGGACGGCCTCCTGCTGGTGGGCGACGGTCAGCAGCAGGTCTACCCCGGTGGCTGGAAGCTCTCGGAGGCGGGGATCTCCGTGCGGGGGCGCGGAGCCGTGCTGAAGGTCAACTACCGCAACCGGGCCGACATCGTGCGCTTCGCCGACGGCTTGGGCGCGGTCGACGCCGTGGATGACCTCGACGGTGGTGCGGGGGTGTCCCTGCGCGACGCCGAGGTGGTCAGCGAGGGCGGTGTCGTGCGGATGTGGCGGGGCGATCGCGCGGACCTCGGGCAGGCGCTGCTCGAGGCGCTGCGCGGGACAGCCGCGCCGAGCGGCTCGACCGCGATCATCGTCCTGGGCCGAGTCAGTGACGTCGTCGGCGCCCTGCGCGGGGCAGGGGTGGCGAGCACGCCGCTCAAGGAGTACGCGGGCCTTCCCGACGACTCGGTCAAGGTCGGCACCGTCCACCGGGCCAAGGGCCTGGAGTTCCAGGCCGTCATCGCCGTGCACTTCGAGTCCGACGGCGCCGGGGCCGACCAGGAGGGGCGGGAGCTGCGGGCCCGGCAGCTCATGGTCGCCGCCACCCGGGCCAGGGACGAGCTGTGGTGGTTCGCCGTCCGGGGGTGACCGTGATCCCGACTGTGATCCCGAGTGTGACCAAGGCGTCGCCGGGGGTGTCAGCGGTTACGCAGGGGTAGCCGATAGCCTCATCCGCGGACCTGGCGGGCATCTGGACGGGGAGACTGATGGGACGGTCGGTACTGGTCACCGGCGGCAATCGCGGCATCGGGCTGGCGATCGCCCGCGCGTTCGCGGAGCAGGGCGACAAGGTGGCCGTCACGCACCGTGGTTCCGGGGTGCCGGAAGGGCTGTTCGGGGTGCGCTGCGACGTGACCGACATGGCCTCCGTCGATGCCGCCTTCACCGAGGTCGAGGACGCGCACGGGCCGGTCGAGGTGCTCATCGCCAACGCGGGCATCACCGACGACACGCTCCTCATGCGCATGGACGAGGACCAGTTCACCAAGGTCGTCGACGCCAACCTGACCGGGGCGTTCCGGGTCACCAAGCGGGCCACGCGCAACATGCTCAAGGCGCGGTTCGGGCGCATCGTCTACATCTCCTCGGTCGTCGGCATGCTCGGCTCGCCCGGGCAGGTCAACTACGCCGCCAGCAAGTCCGGGATGATCGGCATGGCGCGCTCCATCACCCGGGAGATGGGCGGGCGCGGCATCACCGCCAACGTCGTCGCCCCCGGGTTCATCACCACCGACATGACCGAGCAGGTGACCGAGGACCGGCGCGCCAAGATCCTCGCCTCGGTCCCCACGGGCCGCTACGGCACCACCGACGAGATCGCCGCCGCGGTCACGTTCCTCGCCTCCGACGCGGCCGGCTACATCAACGGCGCCGTGCTGCCGGTCGACGGCGGACTCGGCATGGGTCACTGATCAAGTAGGAGAACACCCCACACATGAGCGGATTGCTCGAGGGCAAGCGGCTGCTGGTCACCGGCGTGATCACCGACTCGTCCATCGCGTTCCACGTCGCCCGCGTCGCCCAGGAGCAGGGCGCGACCGTCGTCCTGACCGGGTACGGCAGGCTCAGCCTGGTCGAGCGGATCGCGCGCAGGCTGCCGAAGCCCGCGCCGCTGGTCGAGCTGGACGTGCAGAACTCCGAGCACCTGGACACCCTCGCCGAGCGGGTCTCCGAGCACGTCGACGGGCTCGACGGCGTCGTGCACGCCATCGGCTTCGCCCCGCAGTCCTGCCTCGGCGCGCCGTTCCTGGACGCGCCGTGGTCGGACGTGTCCGTGGCGGTGGAGGTCTCGGCGTACTCGCTGAAGTCGCTGGCGACGGCGACCCTGCCGCTGCTGGGGCCGGGCTCCTCGATCGTCGGACTGGACTTCGACGCGCGTGTGGCGTGGCCCGCCTACAACTGGATGGGCGTGGCCAAGGCCGCCTTCGAGTCCACCAACCGCTACCTGGCGCGCGAGCTGGGTCCGAAGGGCGTGCGGGTCAACCTCGTCGCCGCGGGCCCGGTGCGCACCATGGCCGCCAAGTCGATTCCCGGCTTCGGCGAGCTGGAGGAGGCCTGGGGCCAGCGCGCGCCGCTGGGCTGGGACGTCAACGACGCCGAGCCGGTCGCCAAGTCGGTGTGCGCCCTGCTGTCGGACTGGCTGCCCGCCACCACCGGCTCCATGGTGTGGGTCGACGGCGGTGTCCACGCGTTGGGCATGTGATGGCGGACGCGCTGCTGTGGCTGTCCTTCGGCGGGCCCGAGTCCCCAGCCGACGTGCGGCCGTTCCTGGAAAACGTCACGCGCGGCCGGGGGGTGCCCCCGGAGCGCCTCGATGAGGTCGAGGCGCACTACCAGCACTTCGGCGGCGTGTCGCCGATCAACGCGCTCAACAAGGCGGCGATCGCGGCCGTCGAGGCGGCGCTGAAGGCCGAGGGCATCGATCTGCCGGTGTACTTCGGCAACCGCAACTGGCACCCGATGGTGGAGGACACCGTCGCCCGCATGGCCGCGGACGGCGTGCGCGACGCCCTGGTCTTCCCGACCAGCGCCTACGGCGGCTACTCGGCCTGCCGCCAGTACGACGAGGACATCGCCCGCGCCCGCGAGGCGGTGCCCGACGCGCCGGACCTGCTGAAGCTGCGGCATTTCTTCGACCACCCGCTGTTCATCGCCGCCGCCGCCGACGCCGTGCGCGCCGTCGCCCCCGACGGCGACTACCGCCTGGTCTTCACCGCGCACTCGATCCCCGAGTCCGCCGACAAGGCCGCGGGCCCGCCGGAGGAGGGCGGCCACCGCTACTCCCGCCAGGTGGTCGAGGCGTCCCGCCTCGTCGCCGACGCCGTCGGCGCGCCCGCCCACGACGTGGTCTGGCAGTCCCGCTCCGGCCCGCCGCAGGTGCCGTGGCTGGAGCCCGACATCGTCGACCACATCGAGGCCCTGCACGCCGACGGCGTCACCGCGGTCGTGGTGTGCCCGATCGGCTTCGTCAGCGACCACCTGGAGGTCGTCTGGGACCTCGACACCGAGGCCAGGGAGAAGGCCGACGCCCTGGGCATGTCCTTCGCCCGCGCCGCCACCCCCGGCGCCGACCCCCGCTTCGCCGAACTGGTGGTCGAACTGGTCCGCGAGCACACGGCGGGCGCCTCGCCCCGCAAGCTCTCGGCCGTCCCCTCGGCGGGCTGCTCCCTCAACGGCGCCCCCTGCGCCATCTCCTGCTGCGAACCGGCCCGCAGGCCGGGCCGCTAGGCCATGTTCTCGGTGTGGGGCACGCGGTAGCCGCGCCCCACACCGAGAACACGGCCTAGCGCAGGCCCTCGTAGTAGGCCTTCATCGACGGGTAGTAGTCGTTGAAGTCCGGCAGTGGGGTGCCGTCGCGGGAGGCGACGAGCTGGTCGAGGTAGTACTCCCAGCCGGGGCCGGTGTTCTCCACGACGTCGGTGCTCTCCAGGTGGTGGACCAGCGCCAGCTCGGTGCCACCGTCTACTTCGGTCAGCAGCAGCTCCAGGTGCCAGCGGCCCTCGGCGTCCACGGCGGTCAGGTCGAGGCGCCGGGGCGGCTCGCAGGCGTTGACGGTGGCGTCCATCCACGGGGTGCCGTCCTCGAAGCCCATCTGGACCTGGATGGTGCTGCCCGCGCCGCCCTCGCCCTTCCAGGTGCCGAACCAGCGGGCGGTGCGCTCGGGTTCGGTGACGCTGGCCCAGACGTCGTCCGCCGACGCGCGGAAGAAGCGGGTGAGGGTCAGGTCGGAGCCGACGAGCTTGCCGGTCGGGGTCATGCGGTGTTCTCCTCGGGGTAGGCGTTCCGGCGGTCGCGCCGGGTGCGGTGGACCTCGGTCTCCAGGGCGTCCAGGCGCTGTTCCCAGGCCGACGGGCGCAGGAAGCGGGCGATCCAGTCCGACAGCTCGGTGAAGCGCTCCGGGTCGAGCCGGTAGAGCCGCTGGCGGCCCACGGCGTCGTCGTGCACGAGGCCCGCCTCGCGCAGCACCCGCAGGTGCCGGGACACCGCGGGCCTGCTGATCGCGAAGCGCTCGGCGATCGTGCCCGCGGGCAGCGGCCCGGGGCGCAGCATCTCCAGGATGTCCCGGCGCACCGGATCGGCGATGGCGGCGGCGACGAGGTCCACGACAGGAAGCGTAACTCATCGGTTACGCGTTAGCCAGGCCGGTGGGCCGGGAGGGGTTCTCTTCGGAGAAAGGGGGGTGGCGGAGCGGTGCAGGGAACCGCCCCGCCACCCATCTGGCGGTTAGGCGCGCAACCGGGCCTCGTGCCGTAGGCCCGGCGCTGGTGCGGGAAACACCGCCGCGACGTACGCGATAGCGCACTCAGGGCACACCACTCGGCCGGCGGGGCGCTGTACGCAGCGCTCGTCCACCGACGTTCCGCACAGACTGGCCGCGCGGTGAGTTGGGACAAGGTGTGCCCGTTCGCGGTACGCGGCGCTGGTTCCCCAGCACACCTCTCCGCGTGGATCGGGTGGAACGTGCCGGAGGGCGACCACGGCGGTCATCCTCTCGGCTCGGACAGGTCGAGCCTGCTGTGCAGCTGGCGCCCGGTCTCGCTCAGGGTGATCAGGCGGCAGTCGCGCAGCTTCGTGGAGCCCACCACGAGATGACCGGCGCTGACCAGCTCGCGGGCGCGGGCGGTCAGGTCCGTGCGCGGCGGGAGGCCGCGGCCGGTGATCTCGTTGCGCTCGGTCAGGCCCAGCTCGCCCCGGTGCGCGCAGCGCAGCAGGACGAACCAGTCGCGGGCGCGGGCCACCTCGTCGGGGGAGCGCCGCCCGCGGCGCAGCCACAGCTCCAGCAGGCGGGTGCCCGCCGACGTCAGCTCGGCAGTGACCCATCCGTCGCGCGGGTCGGCCGACGCGCCGCAGGTGATGAAGCCGTCCCTCCTCAGGGTGAACAGCACGCCGATCATCAGGGCCGACAGGTCGTCGGTCCGGTGCGCCAGGACCGCGGTCGCGCCGTAGCCGCCGACTTCGCCGCGGGCGACCATCTGCAGCGCGCCCAGGTGCGCGCCGTCCAGCGCGGGCGGACGCGGCGCCCCGGGCCGGGTGTCGACGAGCTCAGCGGTCATGGTGTGACTCCGGTTACAGCGGGTGGTTCGGTGTGACCACTATCGGGGAGCGGCGCGCCATCCGCTCATCCCAATGACCCATAGCACCGCGCTATGCCCCATCCGGCGGATGATCATGCGCTGGGTCCACTCGGGAACGCCCAGCGCGGTACCGGTTCCGTTGAGGGTTAAAGAGAATTGAGGTACGCCTCGCCGCGCGGCGACAAGCGGTAGCCGATTTCCAGCGACAGCGTCAGGCCGAGGTTCTTCAGCTTGCGCACGTGGAGCTTGAACGGCGCCATCTCCCGACCGACCGACGCCGCCAGGTCGCCCGCGCGCACTCCGGGCCGCTCGGCGATCAGCCGCAGCGTCGGCCGCGTCCACGCGCCCGCCGAGGACGCGCGGTCCAGCCGGTCCAGGCGCGCGGTGATGGCGGCGACGTCGTCGGCGGACAGCGCGCCCGCCGCGGCCAGCTCGGCGCGCGGGTCCGGCTCGTCCACCGGGCGGATGCGGATGCGGTACAGCGCCCGGTCCTCCCCGCCGCGCAGATCGGCGGCGAGCGCGGCGGGATCGCGGTAGCCTGCCGCCTTGGCGTCCTTGACCGTGACCCGCTTGACCAGGTCCACCGCGTCGACCGCGACGCGCCCGACCGCCGTGCGGTACACCCGGCCCGCGACGACCCTCGGCGACGTCCAGCGCCGGAACAGCACGGTGACCCGCCCCGAGCGGATGGGCTCGGCCCACCTGGCCTGGATCAGCACGTCAGTACCCCCGCAGACCCCTTGTCGCGCTCTCCAGGCCGCTCTGCACGATGATCAGCTCCTCGATGAGCACGTTGAGCCGCACCGCCGGGTCGTCCACCCGACCGGCCACATCCTCCAGCTTCGCCACCGCCTTCGCCAGCGCGGCCGCCGCCGAGGTCGACTCCCGCTCCACGGCCAGCCAGGCCAGCTGATAGCCCGCCTCGACCACCCCGGCCGCCATCCCCGCCACCGAGTCGGCCGCGCGCACCCCGAGCGAGCGCGCCCGCAGCTCCCCGGCCGCCGCCGACAGCGCCCGCACCAGGCGGCGGATCTCCTCGCCTTCCCGTGGCGGCGCCGGGCGCGTCCGCCAGGACAGCAGTGCGTGCACTCCCAGGACCAGCAGGACCATTCCCAGGAAGACCGGGACCGCCCACCACGGCGACGGGCCCCGCGCCGCGGTCGCCGCGGCGGCCAGCGAGGCGATCACGACGGCGGCGGCCACCGCCACCGGGTCGGGGCCGCGCATCAGAAGTGGCTGAAGACGGCCGCGAACACCTCGTCGATGTTCTCCGGGTCGTCCACCGCCGCATAGTGCAGCGCGCCGGACTGCTTGGCGATCGCGGCCATGGTCGTGCGGTCGGCGTCGGCGCCGAAGGAGATCGTGTACACCGGCAGCGGGACCTCGCTGTTGTCGGTGCTCACCGCGTCCAGCAGCCGCTGCCGCGCCGTGGCGTCGGCGGGGGTGTTGGCGCCGTCGGAGAGGACGACGACGGCGTTGATCCGGTCGCCGTCCAGCTCGCCGATCATCTTGGCGTGCGCGGCCGAGACGGTCTGGTAGAGGTCGGTCTCGCCCCGGGCGCGCAGTGCGCCGACGGTGTCGAGCAGCGCGTCGCGGTTCTTCGACAGCGACTGGACCGGCACCGCCTCGGTCCGGCCGGTGGAGAAGGTCCACAGGCCCACCTCGTCGACGGGGCTCAGCAGCTCCAGCGCCCTGGCGACCGCGCCGGGCAGCAGCGAGACCTTCGTGCGGCCCGCGATCTCGGCGTCGACGCTGTCGGGGTTGGCGATCTGGGCCATCGACCCGGACACGTCGAGCACGAGCAGGACCCTGGCGTGCCTGCGGGTCGCGCCCCAGGCGTCCACCAGGGACTCGACCACCCGGCCCGCGGGCGGCTGGATCACCGCCAGCCCGCCGTCGGCGCTGAGGCCGAGGGCCTCCTGCAACTGCGGTGTCGGCCTGTCCACGGCGTCGGCGTCGCGGAAGCCCAGCGTGCGGAACCGGTCCCGCTGCTCCGGCTCGCCCAGGAAGGCCAGGAAGTCCGCGGCGGCCTCCCGCTGCTCGGGGGACGCCGAGGCGAGGACGACGAAGGGGTGGTCGAAGACCAGCGTGCCCTCCCGCGGGTGGATCACCGCGAACGGCCGGTTCGGCGGGGTGCCGCCGCGCTCGGCCTCGGCGGGGCCCTTGCCCGCCACCCCCCGGTTGTAGAGGTAGGCCAGCTCCTCCTGCATGACGATCGCGCTGATCGGCGGCGTGCCCAGGCGGTCGTCCTCGGCCAGCTGCTCCACGAAGAGGGCCGCGTCGTTGCCGTAGCGGGTCACCGAGGACTCCACGCCGCGCACGAACTTGAGCACCTCGGCGTTGCCGACGGCGTCGCCGTCCAGGCGCACCTTGGCCGAGGTCGCGCCCGCGTGGAAGGTCGCCACGGACGCCCCGAGGCCGGAGGAGGACAGCAGCGGGTTGTCGCGGGCGAGGGTGAACTCGCCCCACTCCGGCTTGCCGAGCGAGGCCCAGCCGCCGGGCGCCGTCGCCAGCGACAGGATGTCGGCCCACCCCGGGTCGGGGGTGCGGGTGCGCACCTGCGCGGCCATCTCCTCAGGCATGGCGATGACCAGCGGGCTGGCCGCGACCGACGGGTTCTCCTGGGTCACGACGATGTCCGAGCTGCCGCGCGCGGCCATCCTGGCCAGCCACAGCGACGTGCTGGGCAGCCAGACCTGCGGCTCCGGCGTGCCGGTCTTGGCCGCACCCCAGCCGCCGATCAGCGCCTCCATCGCCGCGCCCGAGGTCAGGCCGTGCACGGTGACCTTGGCGCACGGGCCGTCGGAGTCCTCGGCGGCGGCGTTGTAGTCGGCGGCGAGGTCGGCCAGCAGCTCGTCCTTCTCGGTCGAGACGCTGATCTCCAGCGGGACGCACGCGGCGGCGGAGCCGTCCTCGTCCAGCAGCTCGTAGAGCAGCAGACTGGCGACGAGACCCACCACGACCGCCATGATCAGCGGCCACCAGGTGCGCCGCCGCGGGCCAGACTCCGACACAGCCCCTCCGAGTGATCAAGGAACCGCCAGTGTGGCAGAGCGGCTGATCAGGAGTGGGGCGTTCCCGGCATCTACCGGTCGCGAGCGGCTCTCAGCACTGCTCCGCGTGGTCGGTGAACACGCGGACGGCCTCCTGCACGGCGGCCAGCCTGGCCAGCCGCACGGCGTCGTTGAGCGGGCGCAGGACGTCGGCGCGCTTGCGGGCGGCCGATGAGGACACCGCGCCGCCGGGGGCGTCCTCGGCGGCTAGGTCCAGGATCGCCGAGACCTCGTTGGCCCGCTGCAGCACCCGCAGCGAGCGCGGCGGGGTGCCCTCCGGCCACGGCGCGGCCGCGCGGTGGGCGATGCGCTCGGTGATCTCCTCGCGCACCCCCGCCCGCTGCTTGGCCACGCCCAGCTCGGTCAGCGCGCCCGCGGCCACCCGCATCGCACCGGAGAGTTCGTGCTCGGCCTCGCCGAGCGGCAGGTGCTCGACGCCGGCGGTCTCCCCGGTGGGGAACACCGTCCAGCGCAGCACGCCGTCGGCGATCGGCTCGGGCACCAGGCCGTAGCCGGTGCCGTCGAGGACCACGGCCTCGCCGGAGTGCAGCGCGGTGCCCGCGAACTCGCTGCGCGTGCCCAGGCCGCGCACGTCGCCGGGCACCGGCAGCACGAGTCTGGCGCTGGTGGCGCCCATGCGGCGCACGGCCGCCAGCAGCGCGACGGCGGGGGCGCCCGCCTCGCCGCGCACGGGGATCTCCAGCTCATCGGCGGTGGCGTCATCGACGGCGACGGCGTCGTGCATTTCCGACCAGTGGCCCAGGGCGTCGAGCACGTCGTCGGACGCGGCCGACCCGGGCAGCCACGCCGAGACCCAGACGGCGAAAGTCGCACTCGGAGTTGACACGGTGGGTGAGCCTACGCCGGTCGCCCGAGCGCCTCGGACAACAGGTCGCGGAACGCGTCGATGTCCGCTGTGCTGTCGAAGGCGCGACCGGGCACCGGATGCACGCCGCCACCGGCGGTGCGCAGCACGAAGTTGCGCTCGGTCTCGGCCCATCCGGCCAGCTCGGCGACGGCGAACTCGCTGTGCGCGGTCCCGTCGACGGTCATCATCGAGATGCGCCCGCCGACCACCTCGGCCGTCACCGTCCGACCCGCGACCGGGTTGCGCCGGAAGGCCCACCGCGCCCCCACCCCGGGCAGCGCGAAGATCAGCACCGCGCACGCCGCGCCGAACACGCCGGGCAGCGGTTGGCCCAGCGCGATCAGCACCACCGAGAACACGCCGAGCGCGGCGGCGAACCACGGGGTCCAGCGGGTGAACGGCACCATCGTGCGCACCGCGTCGGCCCAGTCGGCGGGTTCGGGACGCCATTGGAGTCGCATGGGTGCATTATCCCGACCATGAGCAGGCCGCCGCGGCTCGCGCGCATCCGGGAGAGCTCCACCGCCACCACCCTGGAGCTGTTCTTCGACCTCGTCTTCGTCTTCGCGATGATCCAGGTCACCGCCCTGGTCGCCGAGGACCCGTCCTGGCACCGCGTCGTGCGCGGGCTGCTGCTGGTCGCGGTCCTCTGGTGGTGCTGGGTCGGGTACTCCTGGCTGTCGAACCTGGTCAGGGCCGATGTCGGCCTGGGCAGGGTGGCCGTGCTGCTGGCGATGGCGGCGATGTTCACCCTGGCGCTGGCCATCCCCGAGGCCTTCGACGACCTGCCCGGGGGCCTGCACGGCCCGACGGTCCTCGCCTTCGCCTACCTGCTGGTCCGCGCGGTGCACCTGCTGCTGTTCTTCGTCGTCGCCCGGGACGACCCGGGTCTGCGCCGCCAGCTCGTGCGGTGGGCGCCGTCGGTGGTCGGCGGGACGGCGCTGCTGCTGATCGCGGGCCAGACCAGCGGCACGACGCAGACGCTGCTGTGGGCGGCGGCGGTGCTGGCCGACTACGGCGGCACCCTGGTGATCGGGGCGAGCGGCTGGCGGCTGAACTCGGCCAGGCACTTCGCCGAGCGGCACGGGCTCATCCTGATCATCGCCCTCGGCGAGTCGATCATCTCCATCGGCGTCGGCGTCAACCAGGTCGCGCTGTCCTGGCCGATCCTGCTCGCCGCGCTGCTGGGGCTGAGCGTCAGCGCGTCGCTGTGGTGGGCCTACTTCGACACCCAGCAGATCATCAGCGAGCGGGCGCTGGCCAGGGCGCGGGGGGCCGAGCGCGCGGCGCTGGCCCGCTCGGCGTTCACCTTCCTGCACCTGCCGCTGGTCGCCGGGGTGGTGCTGCTCGCCCTCGGGCTCAAGAAGGTGCTCAACTACGTCGGCGGCACCGACGGGCACACCCTGGCCGACCCGCTCCACGGCCCGCCGCTGTGGTCGCTGACCGGCGGCCTGGCGCTGTGCCTGTTCGCCGCGGCCGCCATCTCCTGGCGCTGCGACCGGGCCCGCAAGCCGCAGCGCGTCGGACTGGGCCTGCTGCTGCTCGGGCTCACCCCGCTGCTGGCCCTGCTGCCCGCGCTGGCCGCGCTGGCGGTGGTCGCGGTGCTGATGGTGGCGCTGAACGCGGGCGAGTGGGTCCACTACCGCGAGCACCGCGCCCGCGTGCACGCCGAGCACGAGCTGGAGTCACACCTGTAGCGCGCTTTACGTCGCACCGCCCGCCCGATCTGCGTAGCGTCGTAGGGGTGAAGCCCCAGTCCCTGCCCCGCACCGCCGGCGAGCTGCGCGCCGCCGGACACCTGCCCAAGCCGGTGAAGGTCGAGATCCGCGACAACCTGCTGGCCGCCCTGCGCGCGGGCCGCACCCCGTGGCCGGGCATCGTCGGGTTCGGCCAGACGGTGCTGCCGCAGCTGGAGCGCGCCCTGATCGCCGGGCACGACGTGGTGCTGCTCGGCGAGCGCGGCCAGGGCAAGACCCGGCTCCTGCGCACCCTGGCGGGCCTGCTCGACGAGTGGACGCCGGTCATCGCGGGCAGCGAGCTGGGCGAGCACCCGCTCGACCCGATCACGCCGCGCTCGATCGCCCGCGCCGCCGAGCTGGGCGACGAGCTGCCCGTCGAGTGGCGCCACCGCGACGAGCGCTATGCCGAGAAGCTGGCCACCCCCGACACCTCTGTCGGCGACCTGATCGGCGACGTCGACCCGGTCAAGGTGGCCGAGGGCCGCACCCTGGGCGACCCCGAGACCATCCACTTCGGACTTGTCCCGCGCGCCCACCGCGGCGTCGTCGCCATCAACGAGCTGCCCGACCTCGCCGAGCGCATCCAGGTCTCGCTGCTCAACGTGATGGAGGAGCGCGACATCCAGATCCGCGGCTACACGCTGCGCCTGCCGCTGGACGTGCTGCTCGTGGCCACCGCCAACCCCGAGGACTACACCAACCGCGGCCGCATCATCACCCCGCTCAAGGACCGCTTCGGCGCCGAGGTGCGCACCCACTACCCGACGACCCTGGCCGCCGAGGTCGCCCTGGTCCGCCAGGAGGCCGAGCTGGTCGCCGAGGTCGGCGACCCGCTGCTGGAGGCGCTGGGCCGCTTCGTGCGCGCCCTGCGCGAGTCCAGCGCCGTCGACCAGCGCTCGGGGGTGTCGGCCCGCTTCGCCGTCGCCGCCGCCGAGACCGTCGCCGCCGCCGCGCTGCGCCGCTCGGCGATCACCGGCGAGGAGCCGCCCGTCGCCCGGCCCGTCGACCTCGGGGCCGTGCCCGCGGTGCTGCGCGGCAAGCTGGAGTTCGAGGCGGGGGAGGAGGGCCGCGAGAGCGAGCACCTGACCCACCTGCTGCGCCGCGCGGTCGCCGAGACCGCCCGCGACCGCCTCGCCGGGCTCGACCTCGGCCCGCTGGCCGACGCGGTCGCCGACGGCAATCTCGTCGCCACCGGCGAGCGCGTGCCCGCCGCCGAGGTGCTGGGCGCGCTGCCCGAGCTGCCGGTGCTGCACGAGGTCGCCGCCCGCGTCGGCGTCGCCGCGACCGACCCGCCCGGCCGCATCGCCGCCGCCGTCGAGCTGGCCCTGGAGTACCTGTACCTGACCCGCAAGGTCGCCAAGGAGACCGACGACGGCGCCGAAGCGGTGTACGGGCCGTGACGTCGCGCGAGTGGTTCCAGTACGCCCCCTGGGACGACGGGCCCGACCCGCTCGCCCCGCCGGTCGACCTGCGGGCGGCGCTGGAGCGGCTCGGCCGCGACATCATGGACGGCTCGTCGCCGCGCTCGGCGCTCGACGAGCTGCTGCGCCGCGGCACCGACGCCACCTCGGGCCTGGACGAGCTGACCCGCAGGCTCTGGGAGCGCCGCGCGCGCATCCAGCGCCGCAACAACCTCGACGGCACCCTCGGCGAGGTCAAGGAGCTGCTCGAGCGCGCGCTGGCCGCCGAGCGCAAGGCGCTGTTCCCCGACCCCGACGACGACGCCCGCTTCCGCGAGGCCCAGCTCGACGCGCTGCCCCCCGGCACCGCGGCCGCCGTGGGCGACCTGGCGGCCTACGACTGGCGCTCCCCGGATGCGCGCGCGGACTACCAGCGCATCCGCGACCTGCTCGGCCAGGAGCTGATGGAGTCGCGGTTCCAGGGTATGAAGCAGGCCCTCAGCGAGGTGCGCCCCGAAGACGTCGCCCGGATCAGGGCGATGATGACCGACCTCAACGACCTGCTGCTGGCCCACCTGCGCGGCGAGAACACCGACGAGCGCTTCGCCGAGTTCATGCGCAGGCACGGCGAGTTCTTCCCCGAGAACCCGCGCACCGTCGAGGAACTCATCGACGCGCTCGCCGCCCGCGCCGCCGCCGCGCAGCGGATGATGAACTCGATGAGCGAGTCCCAGCGCGCCGAGCTGCAGGGCCTGATGTCCGGCGCCTTCGGCGACCCGAGGCTCGCCGAGCAGGTCTCCACCCTCGACGCCAACCTGCGCGCGCTGCGGCCGGGCGAGGACTGGACGTCCTCGGCGCGCTTCCGCGGCCAGGACCCGCTCGGCCTCGGCGAGGGCGCCCAGGCCATGGCCGACCTCGCCGAGCTGGACGCGCTCGCCGAGCAGCTGGCGCAGAGCTACCCCGGCGCGCGCCTTGAGGACATCGACCTGGAGGCGCTGGCCCGCCAGCTGGGCGACGACGCCGTGGTCGACGCCAGGGCGCTGGCCGCGCTGGAGCGCGAGCTGCGCTCCCAGGGGCTGCTGGAGCGCGCCGCCGACGGCACCCTGCGGCTGTCTCCGAAAGCGTTGCGGCGCCTGGGGGAGACGGCGCTGAGCGACGTGGTCTCCGGGCTGCGCGCCAAGCGCGGCTCGCGCGAGACCAGGACCGCGGGCCCGGCGGGCGAGCCCACCGGCGCCTCCCGCCCGTGGACCTTCGGCGACACCGAGGCCTGGGACGTCCCGCGCACCGTCGGCAACGCCGTCCGGCGCGCCGGGCCGGGCCGCGTGCGCATCGATGTGTCCGATGTGGAGGTCGTGGAGACCGAACAGCGCTCCCGCGCGGCGGTCGCCCTGTGCGTCGACACGTCGTGGTCGATGGTGCAGGACAACCGCTGGATACCGATGAAGCGCACGGCCCTGGCCCTGCACCACCTGGTGCGCACCCGTTTCCGCGGTGACGACCTGCAGCTGATCACCTTCGGCAGACACGCGGCGGCGGTCGACATCGGCGAGCTGACCGCCATGGAAGGCGTGTGGGAGCAGGGCACGAACCTGCACCACGCCCTGCTGCTGGCAGGCAGGCACCTGCGCGCCAACCCCGACGCCCGCCCAGTGGTCCTGGTCGTGACCGACGGCGAACCCACAGCCCACCTGGAACCCGACGGCGAGGCCGTCTTCGCCTACCCGACCAGGCCGCGGACCCTGCGGAAGACCCTCGGCGAGGTCGACCGCCTCGCCCGCCTGGGCGCGTCCTTGTCCGTCTTCCGCCTGGGCGACGACGAGCGCCTGGCCCGGTTCGTGGACATCGTCGCCCGGCGCGGCGGCGGCCGGGTGGTCACCCCCGACCTCGACGGCCTCGGCCCAGCCGTGGTCAGCGACTACCTGCGCTCACGGCGCTAGGCCGTGTTTCCGATGTGGGGCACGCGATAGCCGCGCCAGGTTGCCCGCACCCCACATCGGAAACACGGCCTAGCGGGCGCAGACCAGCCACTGTCCGGACTCGCGCACCAGCGGGTAGATCCGCCGCGCCGTGACCCCGCTGCGGGGGTCCGTCGCCAGCACCGTCAGGCTCTGCGGCTCGGAGTCGGTGACCCGCTCCAGGGTCAGCCGGTAGTCCGGGGCGAGGAACAGTTCCTCGGCCTGCGGGCGGTCGCGCTCGCAGGTGACCGCCTCCACCGCCGCCGCGTCGCCGACGTTGACCGCGTCCACGAAGGTGCGCGCCGTCTTGACCGGGTCGTCGTCGGCGGCGGTCAGGGCGGGGAGCAGGAAGGCGAACACCACGCCCGCGGCCAGCACCAGGGCCACCGCGACGCCGAGCACCACCCACTGCCGCGATCCCTCCCGGGACGTCCGCTTGCGGGCTCTGGGCTGGCGCGGTGGCGGGGCCGCGCTCGGCACGTCGCCCGACCACGTCGCCTCCGGCGGTGGCACCCGGCGCTCGTTGAACTCGCGGCCCTCGTGGCGCACCAGTGTCGTCCACGCCTGGCCGTCCCAGTAGCGCCGCTCGACGCGGCGTTCGGGGTCGGGCTGCCAGGCGGGGGCCAGCACCACCTCCAGCACCGCCGCGACCGGCGCGGCGATGTCCTGGCGGTTGCGCATGCGCACCAGCAGCGCCCACGCCCCGGCCCGCTGCGCCGGGTCGCTCAGCCTGCCGCGCAGCTCGGCGGTGATCGACAGCTGCGTCCGCTGGTCGAGGACCGGCTCATCGATCTGCTGGCGGAAGACGTCCAGGTACGGCACCGGCGGCTCGGGCGGCAGCGGCTGGGGCAGCGGCCCGGCTGCCGGGAAGGTGTCGAGCAGCTGGCGCAGCCGGGGGACGCGCTCGGCCGTGCCGCCGGTGAGGTCGATCACCGCGGCGCCCGCCAGCTCGCCGGGCACCGGCACGGCCCGCAGCCGGACGACCGCGAGCGGCTTGCCCAGCGCGGCGGCGTAGCGCAGCTCCGCCATGCAGCCCGGCGAGCGCGCCGACTCCGGGGAGAGCAGCAGCACGAACACCGAGCAGCGGCGGAGGCGGGCGAGGACGGTGTCCCACCACTGGGCGCCGTTCGGCTCGCCCCTGTCGAGCGCGACCTGCCTGCCGACCTGCGCGAGGTCGGCGCGCAGCCGGACCGCGGCCTCCCGGTCGGGGGCCGCGTGGCAGACGAACACGTGCAATGGACCCAACTCCGCGATCAGCGTCCGGACAGCGCCCTGCTGATGTCGCACACCCTCCATTCGCCGTTCTCCTCAGCGAGCGGAATACGCAACTTTACCGACGAGTTGCCCGCGGTGCGCGCGGCGAGGACGGTGAACCGGGGATCGGTCCCGGTGACCTCCACGCTCTCCAGCGTGACGTTCGCGGTTTCGAGGAACCCCCGGTACAGGTGGGCGTTCTCGACTCCGTCTCGGTCGCACACGAACCGCTGGAGGGCGGCCTCGTCGCGGGTGTTGACCGCGTCGACGAAGTTCCTGGCGACCTGGTTGGCCGACTCCTGGTCGGGGCCTGCACCCGCCCATAGAACACCCCCGGTGACCCCGCCCGCCAGTGCCAAAACGCCCACTCCCACCAGCCAGGGCAGGCTCTTGCGTGTGCGCGGCGCGGCGACGGCGTGCTTGCCGCCCGCGACGGGCAGTTCGTCGGTGCTCGACTCCTCCAGCACCGTGGGCAGGTGCGCGGAGGTCCGCGGCGGGGAGTTGCGGTCGTTGAACTCGCGCCCGCCGTGGCGCACGAGCGTGGTCCAGCTCTGCCCGTCCCAGTGCCGCAGGTCGAAGCGCCCGCGCGGGTCGGGCTGCCAGCCAGGGGCCAGCAGCCGCTCCATCCTGGCCGCCACCAGCGGGTTCAGCCCGGGACGGCCGCGCAGCCTGACCAGCAGGTCCCACACGGCCGGGCGCTCCTGGGCGTCGCCGAGGCGCTCGGTGAGCTGCTGGAGCAGCTCGTCCTGCTCAAGGTCGGACAGGTCGTCGGCGTCGATGCGGGCCAGGTAGGCGTTGAGGTAGGCGGTCGGGATGTCCGGTGGCGCGGGCAGCCGCCCGGACACCGGCTTGGCCACCGGCAGCGCGTTGAACGCCTTGAGCAGCGCGATCACCGACTCCGGCGTGCGGTCGGCGTACTCGACCACCGCGCCGCGCAGCTCGACGGGGATGACGTCGTTGTCAACGGGACGGACACGCACGGCGAGGATCGGCCTGCGCAGCGCGATGGCGTACCGCAGCTCGGCGACGCAGGCCGCCGAGCGGACGGAGTCCGGGGACAGCGCGAAGACCAGCGCCTGGCAGTCCCGAACGCGGCGCAGGACCTGGTCCCACCAGTCCTGGCCGCCGTTGTGCTCCTGGTCGAACCACACCGGGTGCCCGAACCGCTCGAAGTCGGCGCGCAACTGGGTGATCGACGACTGGTCCCTCCGGGCATAACTGATGAAGACGTGCATAGGGGCGACTCACGTTCACTGGCCGTACATATCGAGGTGCCCGGGACGGTATGTAAACGCGGCGGTAGCCGGAAGGGACCAATGGCCCTGGTCTGTTCCCAGACTGTCGGCCATCCGCCGTAAGGTCGCAGGCCGGAGGTGGTTGACCGATGCCGAAGAAGTTTCAGGTCACGTTCGACGCGGCCGATCCGGGCGCGCTGGCCGAGTTCTGGGCGGTTGCACTCGACTACGCAGTGCAACCGCCTCCGGACGGATTCGACTCGTGGGAGGACTTCGCCGTCAAGGTGGGCATCCCGCGGGAGAAGTGGAACGACGTCTCCGCCGTGATCGACCCGGCGGGGGAGGGGCCGAGGATGCTGTTCCTGCGGGTGCCCGAGGGCAAGACCGCCAAGAACCGGCTGCACCTGGACGTCAGCGTCGGCGGCGAGTACGACGACGGCCGCTGGGCCAGGGTCGAGGAGCACGTCGGGGTGCTGGTCAAGGCGGGCGCGACGGTCGTGGAACCGCGCCAGGACGAGACCAGCAGGTGGATGGTGATGCTCGACCCGGAGGGCAACGAGTTCTGCGTACAGTGATCCGATGCACGATCCGACGGACGACTCGACCGACGCCGCCACGGCCGAGCTGCGCAAGCAGTTCCGCACCGCCCTGCCCGCGTCGGTCGAGGTCCTCCCGGAGGCGGGCGACCTCGCCGCCGCGCTGCGCGAGGCCCGGCGGGGGCAGACGCGGCAGCTGCGCGAGTCCACCGAGGAGTCGCTGAAACAGGTGCCGCGGCTGATCCGCCCGCTGGTCAGGAAGGTGATCGGCCTGTGAGCGGCACCCGCGCCGAGATCGTCAAGCTGGCCCGCCTGCTGGCCGAGGACCCGGCCCGCTTCGACTACCTCGCCGACCTGCCCCCCGCCGACGTCCGCGCGGTCCGGATCGCCGCCACCGACGTCCTCTTCGACGCCAACGCCGACGTCTTCGCCCGCATCGCCGCGGCGAGCAAACTCGTCCCATCGGCCATCACCGCCGCGATCGCCGAACGCGCCTTCGGCCCCCTGCTGTGCGCCAGGGTCGCCGCCGCCCTGGAACCCGACCGCGCCGTCGACCTGGCCGCCCGCGTCTCCGTCGACTTCCTCGCCGACGTCGCCGCCGAGATCGACCCCCGCCGCATCGCCCCCATCCTGACCGCCCTACCGGTGACCAGGATGCGCGCCGTCGCCACAGTCCTGATCCGCCGCGGCGACTACGTCACCATGGGCAGCTTCATCGGCGAACTTCCCACCCCGGCCCTGCGCGCCCTGGTCGCCGAACTCTCCGCCGAGGACATGCTCCACACAGCCGTCTTCAGCGACGACGACTCCCGCTTCCCGGAGATCTTCGCCATGGTCCCGGATACCAAGGTCGCCGAGGTGGTGCAGTTCGCCGCCACCGCCGAAGACCCCTTCGCCACCGACGTCTTCACCGTCCTCACCCACCTGGATGCGGCTGGCCGCGCCCGCCTCGCGGAAGAGGTCGACAAACTGTCCGAAGAGGACCGCTCAACGATCGCCACCCGAGCCGCGGCCGTGGGCATGACCGACTTCGTCTGACGAACGCTAGAATGGAACCCACTCCAACACGGAGCTGTCTGACTCGGACCAGCGCTGGCCGGAACGGTCCTCCAGCTCGATGCGCCAGCCGTCGCCTGAGTGGACCATCGCCCGGATGGTCATGCGCGTTTTGCCGAACTGAACCATTTCGCCGATCTGCAGGGTTACGCCGTTCTTGTCGACAGGCCAAGCCTGGACTGCGGGCGTTCTCGGCCCCGTGGGGCGCACCACCGTGCGGTGGATCGCTCGGACATGCTCAAGAAGTTCTCCGAGAAGCTCTTCGTTCGACCGCTGAGGGCTCGACGGGGGCCACGGATTGTCCTCCAGCGAGGAGAGGCGAAGGATCTGTTTGGTGAGATCGGGCCACGAGCGGTCGAAGGCTCGTCGGAGCCGGTCCAGACTCAGCGGTGCCGTACATCCCTTGTTGATTGATTCGACCAGCTTGAGCATGTCCTCGCGGTCGTTGACCACCGTGGCCTGGAACTGCGACAGCGGGCCGGTGAGGTCCGTGGGCGTGACGCCGAAGAGCACCGGGCGCACCCTGCTGTCATCCAAGGCCTTGGCGATCGCCCCCGCCTCGAAGTTCAGCCACGGCTCAGCCATGTTCTCCCTGGTCACGCACAGCACACCTTGATCAGCACCGCTGAGCTTCGCGCCGATCTCCGCCGCCCAGCGCTGCCCCTTGTCGATGTCCTCGCTCGACATCCACGGCTCGACCGACTGGATGACCTCGGGGAGCCAATCGCGCAGAGCGAGGGCGAGCCCCATGCTCTGCGGCTTCGACCAGCTGATGAAGATCTTCACATCGTCTCCCCGGGCGACGGCGGGTCAGGCCGCGTCAGAAGTGGTGACCACCCGGGCGCGGACGGCCCGCAGGGTGTGGTGGTCGACGTGGCCGCAGTCGGCGGCCAGCCAGGAGCCGAAGGTGTGCACGAAGGTATCCGGGTCCACAGGGGACACACCGAGCGCCGGCGTGGCGTCGGTGGTCAGCTCGCCCCTGCGGTTCGGGTACAGGATGAGCGCGCCGCGGACCTGTACCCCCGGCAGCAGGTCCTGGAAGGCCGCCACCGCCTCCGGCAGGGTCGTCTCGCCGCCGCGGAACGGGTGGTCGTTGCGCCACAGAGCGGCGTCGTCGTCGAACTCGTAGTGCCCGGGGAGCCACAGCTTCGACTCGATCAGCACCAAGCGCGAACCGCACAGCACCGCGTGCTCGACGTCGGCGAACACCGAACCCGGGCGCGAAAGGCCGTGGAACACACGGGAACCCGGTAACGGGGCCAGGTAGCGCGCGAGCAGGTCGGCGGTCAGGCGCTCGCCGTCGGGCTCCTGGTCGGCGACGCCGAAGACCGTGCGCTCGCCGAACTCGGCCAGCGCGGCCCGGTGGCCGCGGGCCGCCGCCGCGTACTCCCCGGCCAGGCGCACCGCCGCGATGGCGGCCGCCGCCGCGAGCGCCAGCCACACCACCAGCAGCGGCGTCGGGAAGGACACCAGCACCGGCACGACCGCCAGGACGCACACCCCGGCCACCGCCAGCGCGGCGGGCGCGTGGCCAGGGGTGCGGACATAGCCGATGCGCGGCTGGTGCTTCGTCAGGTGCCACCAGGGCAGTGCCGTGGTGGCCACCCGGCAGGCCTGTGGGGTGAACGCGGGCTCGTCGCGGAACATCCGCCTGCGGCGGGCCGGGGCGGGCGGCGTCTGCACCACCCGCCCCGCGTCGTAGGCCGCCCGCCGGTCCGCCCGCGACAGCGTGTCGAAGGCGGTCGTGAGCATGCGGAACGTGCCCGCCGTCCCGCCCGCGTCCGGGTGCATCACCTTGGCGAGCGCCCGGTAGGCCGACTTGATCTCCGCGGGGGAGGAGTCCCGCCGCACGCCGAGGAGTTCGTAGTAGTCGACGTCTTCCACGGCGAGATCATCCCACTGGCTACGAGGTGATGTCCTTGCGGGCGAACCGACGTGCCGCCAGCAGGCCGAACACCGCCGCGTAGCAGACGGCGGAGAAGGCGCCCTCCGTCATCGCCGACCAGTCGATGTCGGTGGAGATCAGGTCCGACCACGCGAACGCGTAATGCGTCGGCAGGTAGTCCCGCAGATCACCCAGTGCGGTGATCTGGTCGAGGATCTGGGACAGGATCGACACCAGCACCGCGCCGCCCACCGCGCCCAGCGGCGCGTCCGTGCTCACCGACAGGAACAGCGCCACCGCGGCCACCCACATCAGGTGCACGGCCAGGTACAGCACCGCGAACGCCATCGCCAGCAGCGAGTCGGAGAACGGCACCGCGTCGCCGGTCGGGCTGACCGCCTCGCCGGTGCCGTAGAAGATCACCCCGACCAGCAGCGCCACCAGCGGCAGCAGCACCAGCGCCAGCAGCGACAGCAGCCCCGAGGTGATCGCCTTCTGCTTCAGCAGCCGCATCCTCGGGATCGGCATGGACAGCAGGTACTTCAGCGACGACCACGAGGACTCCGAGGCGATCGTGTCGCCGAAGAACAGCGCCACGATCATCGGCAGCAGGAAGCTGCCCGCCGCGAACAGCACGAACACCACGAAGTTCGGCGCGCTCGCCGTCGCCAGGTCGACGAACCCGCCGGAGCGCCGGTTGCCGCCGTCGTCGCCGAACTCGAAGGCCGCCCACAGGATGAACGGCAGCAGCACCAGGAAGCCCAGCAGCGCCTGGGTGCGCCGCCGCCGCAGCTGGCGCAGCAGCTCCACCCGCAGCGGCAGCGTCTTGCCGGAGACGAAGCCGTCGATCGATCCGTCGCTGCTGGTGTGCCCGATGTGCTCCCGGGACGCCGAGGCCACCATGTCGTTGATGGCCCCGGGGTCGGTGTGCACCGTGGTCAGCGTCTCCCGGCCGGAGCGCTGGCCCTCGGTGCCCGCGGCCTTCGGCACGCCCCAGTCGGCCCGCCCGTTGTTGTCGCTCATCCCTGCGGGTCCTCTCCCACGAGCTGGAGGAACGCGTCCTCCAGGCGGCGGCGCGGCCCGGCCTGCTCGACCGCGACGCCCGCGTTCACCAGCACCTTCAGCGCCTGCGAGCGCGGCATGCCGTCCAGGTCGGCGTGCACCAGCGGACCGTCGACGGTGACTCCGCCGACCCCGCCGACGCCGCGCAGCGCCTCGGCGGCGGTCTCCGGGTCGTCCACCCGGAAGGTGGCCTCGCCGCCACCGGCCACGATGTCCTCCACCGTGCCCGCGGCGACCAGCTTGCCGCGGTGCATCACCACGACGTGGTCGCAGGTCTGCTCGACCTCGGCGAGCAGGTGCGAGGACACCAGCACCGTGCGCCCGGTGGAGGCGTAGCGGCGCAGCACCTCGCGCATCTGGTGGATCTGCGGCGGGTCGAGCCCGTTGGTGGGCTCGTCCAGGACCATCAGGTCCGGGAAGCCGAGCATCGCCTGGGCGATGGCCAGGCGCTGGCGCATGCCCTGGCTGTAGGTGCGCACCCGGCGGTCGACCGCGCCGCCGAGTCCGGCGATCTCCAGCGCCTCGGCGAAGTGCGCCTCCTCCAGCGGACGGCCGGTGGCCGCCCAGTACAGCTCCATGTTCTGCCGCCCGGTCAGGTGCGGCAGGAAGCCGGAGCCCTCCACGAACGAGCCGATCCGGCTCAGCACCGGCGCGCCGGGGCGGATGCTGTGGCCGAACACGCGGATGGTGCCCTCGGTCGGCTGGATCAGGCCCATCAGCATGCGCAGCGTGGTGGTCTTGCCCGCGCCGTTGGGGCCGAGCAGGCCCAGCACCTGGCCGGTCTCCACGCGGAAGGACAGGTTGCTGACCGCCTTGAGTCCGCCCGGGTATTCCTTGGCCAGGTTCTCGATGACCAGCGGCACCTCGGCCAGCTCGGGATCGAACGTGTCCGAGCGCCTGCGCCGCACGTAGGCCACGGCCCCGGCGACGATCACCAGCCCGACGACCACGCCGATGCCGATCAGCGGACCGGCGGGCGGCGCGGTGCTCGACCCGACACCCGGCACCAGCGGCACCGCGAGGTCGGCGTCGGCCAGCGCGACGCGGTAGGCCGCTGGCTCGGCGGGCATCTGGTACGCCTGGTCAGTGGCGGAGACGACCAGTTCGACGGTGTGGTCGGTCTCCACGGGCCGCACGATGCCGGGCAGCGCCACGCTCACCTCGACGGGCGAGCCGTCGGCGGGCAGCTCGGGCACCCGGAACGGCGAGACCGCCGAGCCCGGCAGTGTCTTCACACCGTTGGCGTCGAGGTCGTAGAGCTTGGCGAACATGACCGCCCCGCCCTCCGGCGGGGGCGTGCCGGGCACCGCCGAGATCCGCAGCCGCACCGTCGAGGAGCCGGCGACCAGCAGCTGCTGCGTCATCGCCTCGCTGCGGAAGCGCGCCGACTGCCCCGGCAGATCGATGGCCAGGCGCCCGGCCAGGCGCGAGGAGCTGCCGATGACCGACCCGAGGCCGGGCATGCTGCTGATCGATGCCGGGTTGCCACCCGGCGGGTTGACGATGACCTGCTCATCGCCGGTGAGCGCCAGCGACCGGCGCTCGACCGGGCCCGCCCCGCCGACGCCCGGATAGGCCGGGGCCGTGACGGTGCGCACCGACGGCGAGCCCTGGGCCCGCAGCGCGCCCTGCACCGCGTACTCGAACCCGGTGCCCGGGTCCGCGCCGATGCCGCGCAGGTGGAAGTCGAACCACTCGCCCATCTCGGCGCGCAGGTCCGGGCCGGGACCGCCGCCGTCGTGGCCGCCGGTGTACCAGACGACCTTCACCGGGCCCTTGACCTGCCGGGCGGTGGCGTCGGCCTGGTCGAGGCCGAAGAGCGTGTCCTGCTCGCCCTGCACCAGCATCGTCGGCTGGGTGATGTTCGCGGTGACCGTGACCGGGGAGACCGAGCGCAGCAGCGCCATCGTCTCCGGGCCGGCCTGACCGGTCTGCGCGATCTGGGCGTAGGCGGCGCACACCGCGTCGGTGAACCGACCGCACGGGTCGGCCGCGCCCGGGGGCCCGCCGCCCATCCCGGGCGCTCCGGTCCCGTTGAGGGCCGCGGCCGCGGCGGCCTCGGCGGCGTCGTCGTCCTCGGTGCTCTCCTCGATCGCGTCCCCGGCCGGGTCGGCCAGGCCGGCGCCGCCCATCCCGGCGGCGAAGAAGATGCCCGCCCACGACCGCTTGAACACGCCGTCCTCGGCGAAGGCGTTCGGCGCGGGCGTGCCGGCGGGGACCTCGCCCGTGCTCGCCGAGTTCGGCACCAGCGCCTGGCCGAGGTCGTTGTAGGTGATCACCGGCACCAGCGCGTCGACGCGCTGGTCGGTCCCGGCGAGCAGCAGCGACAGCGCGCCGCCGTAGGAGCCGCCGGTCACCCCGACGCGCGGGTCGCCGGGGCCGTCGGTGACGACCTCGGGGCGCGCGGCCAGCCAGTCGACCAGGGCGCGCGCGTCGGCGACCTCGTGGTCGGGGGAGTTCAGCCCGATCTCGCCGGTGCTGCGGCCGAAGCCGCGCGCCGACCAGGTCAGCACGGTGAACCCGCGCTGGGCCAGCTCCGTGGCGTCGTCGTCGACGCT
This sequence comes from Actinokineospora guangxiensis, assembly GCF_042657845.1. Classification (NCBI taxonomy): domain Bacteria; kingdom Bacillati; phylum Actinomycetota; class Actinomycetes; order Pseudonocardiales; family Pseudonocardiaceae; genus Actinokineospora; species Actinokineospora guangxiensis. The sequence continues at coordinate 119,291 of NZ_JBHSKF010000005.1, forward strand.
CTCCTTGCTGCCGCCGAAGCCGTGCGCGACGAGCACGGCGGGCGCGGGGGTGGTCTCCGGCAGGTAGAGCCGGGTGTCGAGGGCGACCGATGACTGCTCGCCGGGCCCGCCGGGGACCTCGATGACCTGGTCGGAGGTCGCGACCGGCGGTGGTTCGTCGCCGGTGTTCAGCCAGACGACGCCTGCGGCCGCGATCGCGACCGCCAGCGCGCCTGCGACCACCTGGCGGGGTCGTGGACGTGGAAGTGAGGGCACGGCGCGACGTTATGCGAAGTTCGCTGAGAGACTTCCCAGCGGGTCCGCCGCGCTCACCATCGGGTGACCAGCGGCGATTCCGCACCCCGGGTGGGCCACCCTGAGCCGCGGCGCGTGTGACCAAGGACAACTTGGGAAGGACTGGACCCGACTGGTGCGTTGTCGTGGGACAAGCAACAATTGCCGAGGCCCCGTTCCAGGGGCAGTCGGAGGGGAGTATTCCTTCGCGCCGATCTCGTCAACACGGGCCGTAATCGGGCTCCGGGGCCGGCGGTCGGGCGTCCAGCGCCCGGCGGAAGAGACCTCCGGTCGTTCGCATGTGCCCGAACACCGGAGGTACACCTGATGCTAGTTCCTGCCTGGGCGTGGATTGCCACGATCGGCGGTCTCGTCCTGCTGCTGGCGATCGACCTGTTCATCGTCGACCGCAAGCCGCACGAGGTCACCGTGGGTGAGGCCGGCCGGTGGGTCGCGTTCTACATCGCCTGCGCCGTGGCCTTCGGCATCGCCATCTGGGTGTTCTCGGGCGGCACCTACGCGGGCGAGTACTTCGCCGGTTACATCACCGAGTACTCGCTCTCGGTGGACAACCTCTTCATCTTCCTGATCATCATGTCGGCGTTCAAGGTGCCGAAGATCCACCAGCACCGGGTGCTGCTCATCGGCATCGTGCTCGCGCTCGTCATGCGCGGGATCTTCATCGCCTTGGGCGCCGTCGTGATCGCCAAGTTCAGCTGGGTGTTCTACCTCTTCGGCGCGTTCCTGATCTACACGGCGTGGGGCCTGGCCCGCCAGGGCATCGGGCACGACGAGGAGGAGTACTCGGAGAACGCGCTGACCCGATTCGCCCGCAAGATCTTCCCGGTCACCGACGAGTACCACGGCTCCAAGTCGTTCGTGCGCATCGACGGCAGGCGCTTCGTCACCCCGATGTTCATCGTGATGATCGCGATCGGCACCGCCGACCTGCTTTTCGCCGTCGACTCCATCCCGGCGATCTTCGGCCTGACCAAGGAACCGTTCCTGGTCTTCGCGGCGAACGCGTTCGCGCTGATGGGCCTGCGCCAGCTGTACTTCCTGCTGGGCGGCCTGCTCACCAAGCTCGTCTACCTCTCGGCCGGTCTCGCGGTCATCCTCGGCTTCATCGGCATCAAGCTGGTGCTGGAGGCGCTGCACACCAATTCGCTGCCGTTCCTCAACGGCGGTGAGCCGCTGCCGGTGTGGACGCCGAGCATCGCGTTCTCGCTCAGCTTCATCGTCGGTGTCCTGGCCATCACCACGGTCGCCAGCCTGATGAAGGTAAAGCGCGACGCGAAGGCGGCCTCGATTCCCGACGCGGTCAAAGAGACACGGTAGTTCGGGTTCGCCGACAACTGTGGACGAATGGTAATAACCGGAGTTCCTGAGGTTTGCTAACTGTCGGGTACGGTCGGCAGGGTGCGCCCAGAGGACATCCCACTGCTGACGGCGCCCGGTGCGCCCGCCCTGCACGGCGACCTCCTCCTGGTCGGGCTCTCGACGCCCGACCTGGCGGAGGACACCTACCGCGGCGGTCTGCACCGGGTCCCGCTCGCCGGCGGGGCCGCGGAGGAGTTCACCCGCGGCTACCGTGACTACGCCCCTTCCACCTCACCGGACGGGGCGTCTGTCGCGTTCCTTCGGGTCGCGGAGAAGGGCGGCACCCCGCAGCTCTGGGTGATCCCGGCCGCGGGCGGCGAGGCGCGGCGGCTGACCGACCTGCCGCTCGGCGCGGGCACCCCGGTGTGGTCGCCGGACTCCACGCGCATCGCCTTCGTCGCGCGCGTCCCCGAGCCCGGCCGCTACGGCTCCGCCGGGGCCGCCGAGGCGGCCAACGCGCCGCGCCGGATCACCACATTGGACTTCCGCTTCGACGACGTCGGCTTCCTCGTCGACCGGCCCCAGCAGCTGTTCGCCGTGGACGCCGCGGGCACCGCCCCGGCGAAGGCCCTCACCAGCGGCCACGGCGAACCGGAGGGCCCGGCCTGGACGCCGGACGGCGAGCGGATCATCGTCGCGGCCAAGCGCGACTGGGGCGCGGCGGACACCCTCAACCTCGACCTCTACGCGATTCCCGCCGCAGGTGGGGCGCCGGAGCTGGTCGTGCGCACCGAGGGCGAGGCGAGCCACCCGGTCGTGACCGCCGATGGAACCGTGTTCTACCTGGGTGAGGCCTACCCGGGGACGCAGTCCGTCGCCCGCAACACCGGCCTGTGGGCCGCGCCGCTGTCCGGGGGCGCGCCGCGCAGGCTCACCGACCGCGAGACCGTCGACTGCGAGCGCGCCGCGGGCAAACCCGTCGCCACCGCCGACGGCGTGCTGGTGGCCGTGCGCAACCGGGGCGCGGTGGAACTGCGCCGGGTGTCCCCGGACGCCGACGCCGCCGCGCTCTCGGAGCTGGCGCTCGTCGCGGGCGAGCAGGGCGTGGTGCGCGGCTTCGACGCCGACGGCGACCGCGTCGTGTGCACGGTGGCGACCTGGGACTCCTACGGCGACGTCGTGTTGGTCACCGGCGACGAGGCGGTCCGGCTGACCGACTGCTCGGCCGCGCTGCGCGAGGCGGGCATCCGCCAGCCAGTCGAGATCAAGGGCGCGGCCCCGGACGGCTACGAGACGCACGGCTGGGTCGTGCTGCCCGAGGGCGATGGCCCGCACCCGGTGCTGCTCTCGGTGCACGGCGGCCCGTTCATGTACTACGGCCCCAACTTCTTCGACGAGGCCCAGGTCTACGCCGCGGCCGGGTACGCGGTCGTGCTGCCCAACCCGCGCGGCTCCGCCGGGTACGGCGAGTCGCACGGCCGCGCCATCCTGGGTGCGATGGGCACCGTCGACGCCGATGACGTGCTGTCGGTCCTCGACGCCGCCCTGGAGCGCTCCGACCTCGACTCGACGCGGGTCGGAGTGATGGGCGGCTCCTACGGCGGCTGGATGACCGGCTGGCTTGCCGCCCACCACGGGGAGCGGTTCACCGCGGCGTGGAGCGAGCGCGCGGTCAACGCGTGGGACTCCTTCATCGGCACCTCCGACATCGGCTGGTGGTTCGCCGAGGCGTACTGCGGCACTGACCCGGCGGCGCTGGCCCACCAGAGCCCGCTGACCCACGCGCACAAGATCTCGATGCCGTTCGCGGTCGTGCACTCCGAGCACGACTGGCGCTGCCCGGTCGAGCAGGCCCAGCGCATGTACGTCGCGCTCAAGCGCAACGGCGTGGAGACCGAGCTGCTGCTGTTCCCGGACGAGGGCCACGAGCTGACCCGCTCGGGCAGCCCGGTGCACCGCAAGCAGCGCTTCGACGCCGTCCTGGACTGGTGGTCGCGGCACCTGCCGGTGAAGTGAGCCCCGCGCGAACGGCCCCCGCTCCCGGGGGCCGTTCGGCGCTTCTACAGCAGCGTGTAGTTCAGCTCGTCGCAGATGCGGGCCAGCGGCAGGTCCAGGCCCGGGTAGTCCAGCGGGAGCAGCAGATCGGGCGCGGCGGGCATCGATCCGCCCGCGGGCGGGTCCCAGAGGCAGACGGCGGGCTCGCCGCTGTCCATCGATGAGCGGTACCAGACGCCGTCGAGGTCGGGGTGCGCCTGCCGGATCGCCCGCGCCCACGCCTGGGTGATCGTCTTGTTGCCGCTGCTGATCTCCTGCGACGCGCCGACCCTGGTGGGCCACAGCCCGGCGAGGTCGAGCAGGCGCAGCGTGCGGCGCGGCCGGATGATCACCAGGTGCGGGCGCCGGGTGCCGCGGTCGACCACGGACGTCTGCTGGAAGACCTCGGCGACGCTCGTGCGCACCGTCAGCCCGAAGTACAGGACCCCGTGGGCGGGGTCGTGCGCGGGACCGGCGTCGCGGCCGAGCGGGTGCGGGTCGAAGCGGGCGTGCGGCAGCGGCCCGGTGAAGCGGAAGGAGTTCCAGCGCTGCCGGTGCGCGCCCGCCGCGGCGAAGACGCGCACCAGGTGCGTCCCGCTGTGCACGGCGACGACGTCCTCGTCGATGCGCAGCAGCGACTTCAGGTCGGCAGGGGGCGGCGGCTGGGGTAGCCGGGACATCGAAGGTGGCGGTTCCTGTTCTTGCGGGTGCAGGGGCCTCAGGCGGGGGTGCCGAGGGTGGCGGCCAGGGCGGCGACCTTCTCGGCGGAGCCGCCCGCGAGCAGCCACTCGCGCGGGGTCGCCGGGCGCTCCTCCAGGCGCAGGTCGGCCTGCGGGGTGGTCATGAACGCGGCCACGACCAGCGGCGGCTGGTCATCGGGCACGGCGGCGAGCACGGTCTCCAGGCCGGGCAGCACCCCGCCGCTGACGAACTGCCAGGCGGGCAGGCGCCAGCCGCCCCTGTCCTTCCACCCGGCCAGGCGGCCCGCGGCGAGCCGGTGCCGGATGCGGCTGGTGTCGACCCCGACGACGCCCGCGGCGTCGCCGACGGTCAGCGCGGAGTCGTGCAGGACGGCGTCGGCGGCCACGGCGCGGGCGCGCGAGTCGACCTCGTCGGGCCTGCGCGGGGTCAGGTCGAGGCCGACCTCGGCGAGGACGTCGCGCTGGGCGGGGGAGAAGTAGTCGGCCGGGTCGGTGGCCGGGGGCGACAGGCGCCGCGCGGCGTCCTCCACGAGGCCGAGGAACTCGGCCGGGTCGATCCGCAGGCCCGCCTTGGCGAGCACGGTCTCCAGCGCCATCGTCATGCGCCTAGAGTAGCGCGGATGTGCGGGTTCGTGCGCCCTTGTGGGAGAACTCACCCGAAACAATACGGATCGCACATCATTGAACACGCTCCGTCCTCAATGATAGCGGACCCCGGCCATGCAACCCCACTCGATCGGGTGTCCGTCTGTGCGGCATGAGAACGCAGCCCCGCCGGTGGCCCTCCATCGGCACCGCCACCACCGCCATCGCCGCGCTGGGCGCCGTGGTGATCGGGGCGGCCTGGTACGCGGGGGCGACCGACGCCGACCCCACGCCCACCGCCCCCGTCGCCCTCGGCGGCGCCCTGCGCCTGGTCGCCTACGACTCCTGCGACACCGCCCTCGCCGACCTCAAGCGCGCCGCGCTGTCCAAGGTCGGCCCGTGGGGCCTGCACGGCAGTCCCCAGTTCGCCAGGGGCGCGATGTCGGCCCAGGAGGACTCCGCGGGCGCGGGCGCCGACCAGGGCTTCAGCAAGACCAACAACCACGAGGCGGCGGCCGACGAACCCGACGTGGTCAAGACGGACGGCAAACGCATCGTCAGCGTCGTCGACGGCGTCCTGCGCGTGGTCGACGTCGAGTCCAAGACGATGGCCACGCCCCTCACGCTGCCCGGCCACGCCTCCTCGGTCCTGATCGCGGGCGAGCGCGCGCTGGTCTCCTACAGCCCGCAACCGCGCACGGACACCCGTGAACCGGTCGAGAAGAGCGGCTTGGCCCTCATCGACCTGTCCACCTCCCGCGTTCTGCGCACCCTGACCGTCGACGGCTCGCACCTGGACGCCCGCATGGTCGGCACCCTCGCCCGGGTCGTCGTGCGCTCGGCCCCCCGCCTGGAGTTCACCTACCCGACGGACGGTGTGGGGGAGGCCAGGGCGAAGTCCCAGAACCGCCGTGCCGTCGAACGCTCCACGATCGAGGACTGGCTGCCGAACTACGAGCTGTCCCCCGGCGGATCGGGCCACCTGGACTGCACGTCCCTGAGCCGCCCGTCGGGCTACACGGGCACCTCCCTGCTGAGCATCCTGACCGTCGACCTCACCGCGGACCTGACCGCCAAGGACTCCCTCTCGATCGCCGCCGACGGCGACACCGTCTACGGCAACGGCCCGTCTCTCTATGTGGCCGACGACCGCACCCCCCGCTGGGGCGTCGCCTTCACCTCCGACACGGCCATGCCCGTCCCCAGCGGCCCGGCGAAGACCGAGATCCACCAGTTCGACGTGTCGGCCCCGGGCAAACCGGCCTACCTGGCATCAGGCGTGGTGGACGGCTGGCTGCTGAACCAGTACTCCCTCTCCGAACACCAGGGCAACCTCCGAGTGGCGACCACAACGGGCGCCCCGGCGTGCTGCGGACCAGCCGACTCGTCGCAACCCCCCACCGAGAGCGCCGTCAGCGTCCTCGAACGCCGCGACCGCGCGCTGACCCAGATCGGCCGAGTCGGCGGCCTCGGCAAGAACGAACAGATCTACTCGGTGCGCTACATGGGAGACCTCGCCTATGTGGTGACCTTCCGCCGAACGGACCCCCTGTACACGATCGACCTCTCCGACCCGACCAACCCCGAGGTGACGGGCGAACTCAAGATCACCGGCTTCTCCGCCTACCTGCACCCACTGGCGAACGGAAGACTGCTGGGCGTAGGCCAGGAGGCAACCACCGACGGCCGCGCCACCGGCGTCCAGGTCTCCCTGTTCGACGTCACCGGCGACGCCCCGACACGAGTGGCTCAATACCACCAGGAGAACACCTACTCCGCGGTGGAACACGACCCACACGCCTTCCTGTACTACGCGGAAGAGAACCTGGTCGTCATGCCAGTCTCGGACTACAACGGCAAGAGCGCAGCCCTGCTCCTGACCGTCACCGACTCCTCGATAACCGAACTGGCCCGCATCTCCACCCCCGGCCCCCAAGGCGAAATGACCCGCGCCCTGATCGCCGGCGGTTCGCTGTGGACGATCAGCTATTCCGGCATCCAGGCCAACGACCTGACCACCCGAACCCAGCAGGCCTGGCTGCCGTTCGCCAACTAGCCCTCGGCAATCCTTCCTGGCCCAGGCTCCGGGCTTTGGCTGCCGGCCACCCACTGAACGCCACGCGCATCTGCCTTGTGTCCGATGGGGTGGAGTCGTTTCGGCGGGGCCCCTACGAAGAATCGCCGCGGCGTGAGACAAAGCGTGAGGCCGGCAAGCCGGTCTCACGCACGCCAGTTTAGCGGCGATTCTTCTCCCCCACCGAAACGACTCCACCCCATCGGACAGGTGAGCGGGTCATGTCGCGGTAGGCGGTTGGCTGGCGTGTCGAGGGTGAGGGTGTGTCGCTTGTGGAGGTTGGCCGGTGTTGGAAGAGGTGCTGGGTGGGGGGCTGGTGTGGGAAGGGTGGTGGGTGCGGAGGCTGGCTGGCGGGGGACAGGGAGCTGGCGTGCCCGTCAAAGTTGTCCACAGGGGAGAAGAAGGACTGGCCCCTCTCAGCCGCCGCTCGATAACCTGGCGGCGGGGGGCCGGATGCTCAGCTTGCCGTCCGTGTCGGGTCGGTGGGGGTCAGGTAGGCCCAGGAGGTGGCGGCGGGGGAGCGCACGGGGAACTCGGGTGGGATGCCGTGTAGTGCGGCGGCTTCGCTGCTGGGGTCGCTGACGAACTCTGGGCGTAGGTGGTCGGTGTCGTAGTAGCGGTGGAAGACCGGGGTGAGCGATCCCGACATCGGTGGGACGATCCAGCTCCAGTCCGCCGGGCAGCGTCGTCCCGCCTTCTCCTCCTTCGCCAGGTGCTTCAGAAAGCGGTCCGACTCCGTGTGGTGGTCGCTGATGGTCATTCCGGCCTCGGTGAACGAGTGGAGGACGGCGATGTTCAGCTCCACCAGGGCTCGGTCTCGCCACAGCGACGTCGTTGACCGGGTGTCCAGGCCCAGGTGGGCGGCGACGACCGGCAGCAGGTTGTACCGGTCGGTGTCGGCCAGGTTTCGGGCGCCGATCTCCGAGCCCATGTACCAGCCGTTGAAAGGCGCCGCCGGGTAGTCCACGCCGCCGATGGACATCCGCATCGCGCTGATCGCGGGGACGGCGTGCCAGCGGAGCCCGAGTTCGGCGAACCAGGGGTGCTCCGGGTGGCTCAGCGGCACCTCGGCCACGGCGTCGGGCGGAAGGACCCGCATGTGCACCGGATCGTCCTGTGTGGACACGAGTAGTGGGAGGACGTCGAACGGGCCGGGGTGGTGGGGTGGGGACCAGCCGAGGGCGCGGGCGGCGGTGGTGAACTCGGTGTAGCGGGGATCGCCGACGACCGAGCCGTCGGACGTGCGGTGGCCCGCGTAGCGGATCAGCTGTTCGTTCCAGATGCGGGGGCCGGGGCGGCCTGGGGCGTCGGGGGCGAAGACGGTGATGGTGGGGCGGATGCGGCCGCCGTTGGTGGCCTGGCGCAGGTGTTCGACGCACTGGTCGGCGACCTCGGCCGCGCGGTGCACGGCGCGCAGGTCGCGGACGCGCATGCTCTTCCAGTAGAGCCTGCCGATGCAGCGCGCGCTGTTGCGCCAGGCGATGCGCGCGCCGAAGGTCAGCTCGTCGGTCGTGTGCCGGTAGGTGCCGGTCAGGTCGATCTCGGTGCGCACCCAGCGCAGGCGCTGGGCGGCCGGGCCCGCTTCCGGGTTCTCGGCGTGGTAGCGCTCGATGAACTCGGCTGCCTGCTCGGCGTCGGCGAGGCCGTCACGGCTGGGTTCCGGTTGGGGGTGATGGGGGAGTTGCCATATCTGGCCGGTCACCCGCGAAAACCTACCCCGAATCGCCGGGCCGGGCGAAAACTCCACTCGTTCGGCGGAAAGTGGACGCGGAGGGTGATCGACATCCCTCGACCAGGTGATTACACAGTCAGGGAATGTGAAACGGGCCCGTTACTCCGGGCCCGTTTTTCGCACCGATTCAGAGGTTGAAGACCGTGCCCGTGTACGACCACATCGCGCACTTGTTCGGGAAGGTCTCGCGGAAGTCGACGACCTTGCCGTCCCAGGTGCCCCGGGCGGTCGCGGTCACCGGGTCGTACTCCAGCGTGCACATCATCGTCGGGTCGGTGTTGAGCTGGCTGATCTCGCCGTTGACCTGCGACAACTGGTCGCACGCCGAGCTGGCCGAGGGGTGCGTGCCGCCGTCGGGGCCGCAGTGCAGCGTGCCGACCTTCGTGCCGCCGTCGCGGCCGGTCACGGTCAGTGCGAGCACGCCGCGGTCCTCGCTGTCGTGCTGGGCGGCGATCGCGACCGGGCCCGCGACGAGCGCGGCGCCGACCGCGGCGATCGCGGCGACGGTCTTTCTCTTCATGGGCATGATGCTCCAATGTTCCAGATAAAGGAATTCCCCAGTTCGGCGCGTGTCCGCGCGCAATTATCCAAGAATAGGCCACCGCGGGCGGGCGATTCCAGGACGGCATGGCTGTTGCAGCCGAACGAGTGGTCGTGCGGCATGCTTGGTCACGACGAGTGGGCGGACGAAGGGACGGCACCGTGTTCTCAGTGGGCCTCATCGGCTACGGCTTGGCGGGCAGCGCGTTCCACGCGCCCTACATCGCCGCGGTCCCCGGTCTCCGGCTGTCGTCGGTGGTCACGACCTCGCACGCGGACGCCGTCCGCGCCGCCCACCCCGCCGCGACCGTGGTGTCCACAGTGGATGAACTACTGGCGGGCGGACCGGATCTCGTGGTCGTGGCGTCACCCAATCGGTTCCACGTCGAGCACGCCCGGGCAGCACTGGCGGTAGGCGCGCGCGTCGTGGTCGACAAGCCCGCGGCGGGCACCGCCGAGGATGTCCGCTCGATCGCGGGCGAGCGCCTGACCGTGTTCCAGAACCGCCGCTGGGACGGTGACTTCCGCACCGTGCGCGAACTCGTCGACGCGGGTCGGCTGGGCGCGGTCACCCGGTTCGAGTCCCGCTTCGAGCGCGCCGCCCGGTCCAGCCGCACCACGTGGAAGGCCAGCACCGACCCCGCCGACCTGACCGACATCATCTACGACCTCGGCACCCACCTCGTGGACCAGGCGCAGGTGCTCTTCGGGCCCGCGACCTCGGTCTACGCCGAGTCGGCCGGCCCGCGCGACGCCACGGTCCTGCTCGCCCACGCCGGGGGAGAGCGCTCGCTGCTCAGGATGAGCGACGCCACCGTCCCGGTAGCGCCGCGTTTCGCCGTCGCGGGCTCCGAGGCGGGCTTCCGCTGTTGGGGCCTCGACCCGCAGGAGGCGGCGGCGCGGGCGGGCGCCGCGCCCGTCGACGAGGGCTTCGGCGTCTACCCCGCGCCGGGCGAGCTGGTCACCGGCGCCGTCGAGCCGGTGGCGATCGCCGACGGCGACTACCTCGGCTTCTACACCGCCGTCGCCGCCTGGCTGCGCGGCGACGGCCCCGCCCCCGTGCCGCCGGAGGACTCGATCGCCCTCGCGGAGACCATCGACGCCGCGCTGCGCTCGCGGGCGGAAGGCCGCCTGGTCGTTCCCAATCGGTAAACGGGAACAATTGGTTGGAAATTCTCCGTGCCGGGTATGGGGGTGGCCCGTACCCGGCGGTTAGCGTGGCTGGACCGAGAGCCGACGAAGGAGAAAGCCTTGCGCACCAGCCACTTACGCGCGGCCGTCATCACCCTCGCCACCGCCGCCGCCACCTTCGCGTTCGCCGTCCCCGCGAGCGCGGCGCAGGCCCCCGCGGGCGACGTGGTCGCCCAGGTCACCAAGATCAGCCACAGCGACGCCACCTCGCGCCTGCGCTCCTCGGGGATCACCTGGTCCTCCAGCGGCGGGTGCAGCGACCGCAACCGCTCCAACTGCACCTCGTTCGACCAGATCAACCTGGCCACCATCCAGGGCGTGCAGACGCTCAGGTCGGCCACCGGGTGCGCCATCAACCTCACCGGCGGCACCGAGACCGGCCACGCGAGCGGCACCTACAGCCACTGGAACGGCTACAAGGTCGACTTCTCGCTGAGCACCTGCCTGAACAACTACATCCAGGGCACCTTCACCTCCATCGGCGGCAGCAAGTGGCGCTCGGGCTCGGGCAACGTCTACTACAAAGAGGGCAACCACTGGGACGTGACCTACTACAACTGCGGCGGCTGCTGACCTCGGCCACGGGGACCGGGGCGGGGACCGCGACGTTCGACGCGAGGTCCTCGCCCCGGCCTCCGCGCTGTGCGGCGGCCTGTCAGACCAGGGCCTCGATGCTCTCCTTCGCGGCCCTGGCGATCGTCTCGTCGGCCGTGCGCAGGCGCAGAGACCAGCCGCGCTCGCCGAGGTCGGTGAACTCCGCGTCCGGCACCGCAGCGCGGGCGGCCGCGTAGGGGACCTCCTGGCCCGCCCGCAGCTGGTAGGCCCACCTGCTGGGGAAGGAGTACGGGGGCAGGTCGTCGCCGGTGAGCATGCGGCGGTAGCAGTCCATCAGGTCCGCCGTGCCGCTGGCCGCGCCCAGCGACGGGAGGCCGTCGCCGCCGGGACGGGGGCGCAGGGAGACCAGGGCGGGCTTGGCGCCGCGCAGGCGGAAGCGCGCGTGCACCGGGCCCTCCTCGAAGCCGCGCGCCGTCAGCAGGTCGGAGAGGTCGGCCAGCAGGTCGGCCACCAGCTCCTCGGGCAGCACCGGCCCGGCCAGCCAGGCGGCCACCTTGCTATCCACAGTGGACTCTCCGAGCGCGATCAGCCGGATGGCGCCGTGCACGTAGAAGGCGTCCATGGCGATGTCGTAGCCGGGCAGCCACGGCTCGACAAGGTGATCGGCGCCCAGCTCGCCCACCGCGGCGGCGACGTCGGCCCTGGTCGCGCACTTGCGGGTGCGCCCGGGGCCGCCGCGGGCCTTGACCACCCACGGGCCGTCGCCGGGCAGCGCGTCCAGCTCGTCACCGGCCACCGCCGGGATGTTCCACGGGTGCGCTCCCAGCTCGCGGCGCTGCACGAGCCGGTCGTAGAAGAAGTCGACGCAGTCGCTCGGGCAGGCGCAGCGCACGTTCAGCGCCTCGGCCCACAGCGTCGCGTAGACCACGGAAGCGTCGGTCGTGCCCGCCGCGTAGACCGGGCGCAGACCCCGCTCGGCGCACAGCGCGCGCAGCTCGGCCAGCGGCTCCAGGGTTCCGGTGGGGTCGTCCAGGACGAACTCCGCGGCCGGGTCGCCCGCCACGCGGTGCCGCACCCAGCCCAGGGCGAGTCCGAGCGCGCCGAACTCGGCGGCGGACTCGGCGGGCTCGTCGGCCAGCAGCAGCAGATCCCTCATGGGCGCTTCCCCCAAGGTAGTGGCTGCTCGTCACGCTACCGGGCGGCCAGCCGCACCGGCAGACTCTTCACCCCGTTCTGGAACGTCGAGCGCAGCCGCAGCGGCGGACCGGCCGCGACCAGCCTGCCCGGCAGCGCCGCCACCGCGCCGAACACGGCCCGCATCTGCGCCCTGGCCAGCTGCGCGCCCAGGCAGAAATGCGGGCCGTGGCCGAAGGACAGGTGGTCGTTGGGCCTGCGGGCCGGGTCGAACACGTCGGGGCGGTCGAACACGCGCGGGTCGCGGTTGGCCGAGGAGAACCAGACCACCACCTTCTCCCCGGCCCGGATGCGCCGGCCGCCCAGCTCGGTGTCGACCGCCGCCGTCCTGCGGAAGTTCATCACCGGCGTCCACCAGCGCAGCATCTCCTCCACCGCCGTGCCGAGGTCGTCCACCGGTGCGTCCGGGGTGGACAGCAGCGCGATCATGCCGCCGGGGATGCCGTTGCGCAGGGTCTCGTTGCCCGCCACCGAGAACAGCCAGAACAGGTTCTCGAACTCCTCAGTGGACACATCGCCCGCCATCAGCGCGCTCATGACGTCGTCGCCGGGGGAGCGGCGCTTGCGCTCGGCGAGGCCGTGGGCGTAGGCGTAGAGGTCGGGCATGCCATCGCGGGTGCGCGGATCGGGCATGCGGCCGTCGGGGCCGGGCGCGGGGCGCAGGGCGAGCGCCGCGCGGGCCAGGTCGGTGCCGCCGGTGAACGCCGAACTGGCCGCGTAGTCGGTGTCCTCGTACCCGATCACCCGGTTGCTCCAGTCGAACAGCAGGCCTCGGTCCTCCACCGGCACCCCGAACACCTCGGCCAGGGTGAGCAGCGGCAGGTCCGCGACTTCCTTGGCGAAGTCGAACTCCCCCTTCGCCGCGGCCCTGCCGACGATCTCACGCGCCCACCCTTCGATCCGCTCGGTCAGCCGCGCCACCGCACGCGGGGTGAACGCCCTGGTCAGCAGGCCGCGCAGGCGGGTGTGCTCGGGCGGGTCCTGGTTGAGCATCATGCGCCGCACGTAGCGCAGCGCCTCCGGCGTCGCCGGGTCGCGGACCTGCGTGCCGCCCAGGTGCGAGGAGAACACCGTGGGCGAGCGCAGCACGTGCCGGACCTCGGCGTGGCGCAGCACGGCCCAGAAGTCGCCGACCCGGTGCACCGACGCCTGTTCGCGCAGTTCGGCGAGCAGGGCGTGCGGAACGCCGTCGACGTAGGTGTCGGGGTCCATGAGCGCGGCGGTGTCCACCACAGCATTCTGGTGCGGCATGATCGCGGAGTGGAAGAACTCCATGTCGAACGCGGCGGCGATGGCCCCGCCCTGCTCCTGCTGCACGGCCTCGGCGGCTCGGCCGCGGCCTGGTCCGGCGTCACCGACCGGTGGCCGGGCTCCTGGATCGCCGTCGACCTGCCCGGCCACGGCCTCTCGGCCCCCCTGCCCCGCTACACCTTCGGCGCCCTGGCCGCCGCCGTCGCCCGCGTGGTCGACGGTCCGGTGGCCGTCCTCGGCCACTCCCTGGGCGGCGTAGTCGGCCTCACCCTGGCCAGCGGCTGGTTTGGCGTCCCGGTGACAGCGGTCTGCGCCCTGGGCGTCAAGGTGAGCTGGTCGGCCGACGACCTGGCCAAAGCCGCCGCCCTGTCCACCCGCCCACCGAAGGTGTTCGCCACCGAGGCCGACGCCCTCGACCGCGCCCGCCTCGTCGCAGGCCTACCACCAGAGGCCCCCACCGACCGCCTCGTCATCCGCGCCGAGGACGGCTGGCGCCTGTCCCTGGACCCCGCCGCCTTCGCCGTCGGCCGCCCGGACCTGCCCGGCCTCTTGTCCGCCGCCCGATCCCGAGTACTCCTGGCAGCGGGCGAAAACGACCCGATGAGCCCCGCCACCCACCTGAGCACCCTCGTCCCCACCCCGGTGATCCTCCCGGGCCTGGGCCACAGCGCCCACGCCGAGGACCCAGCCGCCCTGGACCCACTGCTGGCCCACCTGCACACGTAGCGAAGACCCAGGCCATCGGACACCGACCCCGCCAACGCCCCCAGGACCAGGCGCAGCAAAGGCCGTCAGCAAGGGGCCGGCGAAGAGCAAAGGGCCCGCCAGCGAACCAGCGGACCCTTCGCAAACCGCGATATCACCAACCGCGATCTAACCAACCGCGAGCAGATCGACGATGAAGATCAGCGTCTCCCCGGGCTTGATCACACCGCCCGCTCCGCGATCCCCGTACCCCAGGTGCGGCGGAATCTCCAGCCTGCGCCGCCCCCCGACCTTCATCCCGACGACACCCTTGTCCCACCCCGCGATGACCCGCCCCGCGCCCAGCGGGAACTCGAAGGTCTCCCCCCGGTTCCACGACGCGTCGAACTCCGCGCCGGTGGAGTGCGCCACACCGACGTAGTGGACGCTCACGACCTGGCCTTCGACCGCTTCGGGGCCGTCCCCGACGGTGATGTCGGTGGTCACCAGCTCCGACGGCGCCGCGCCATCGATCGGCTCGACCTCGGGCTTCGTGGCCATACCCGCACCTCGTTCTCCTCGACTGCGTTTGCGCTGGCCATCCTTCCCTGCCCGGGGACAGCCCGCTGGCCGACCCACCGGTAACACTCAGGGGACCTCGGACGACGTGACAGTCAGCGGCCCCGTCACCCCCCGACGGCGGGGCCGCTCTTTCGTGTCCGGGCTGTAACGGCGGCGCGGGCGGGGGCGACCTTCCCCCCAAGCCGGGAGGGTGCCGTGGACGGGAACGGGATACGGGTCGACTTCGACGGGGGATCAGTCGTCGTGACGTCGACCAACGCGGTGGCCGAGGCGCTGTTCGGCGCCCGTCTGGTCATCGACCGCCGTGACGTCGTCGCCGCGACCCTCACCGACGCCGCGGCGCTGCGCTCCGGCCGCCTGGAACTCGTCCTCGCCGACGGCGCCCGCCACCGCCTGCGCTTCTCCCAGGCCCAGCAGCCCGGCTTCGCCGACCTCGCCGCCGTCCTGCGCCCCGGCGCGGTCCTGCTCCGCGGACGCGGCTCCTACGACCAGCCCGTCGTCGGCGAGTCCCACCACTTCCTCCAGCTGCGCGCGCTCTGCGGCGCCGGGACCGGTGAGCGGACCACGGTCGCCGAGCTGCGCCCCGAGCCCGACAACCCGCACGACGCCGACGCCGTCCGCGTGCTGGTGGAGGACCAGCCCGTCGGCTACCTGCCGCGCGAGGCCGCATCGGCCTACCAGCCCGCGCTGCGCCAGGTCGGCACCGCGCTGAGCAGGGTGCGGCTGTGGTGGTCTCACGACCACGGCGAACTGGGCTTCATCGCCAGCGCCTCGCTCGACCTCGCCGACCCCGCCGAGGCCCTGCCCCTCAACGAGCCCGAGACGTCCCCACACGTCGCGCTGCCGACCGGACGCAGCTACGAGCTGAGCACCGCGTACCTGGAGAACCTGACCGCCGTGCTGGCGAAGGCGTACTACCCCGGACGGGCCCTGGTCTACGGCAGCCTGCACGCCGACGGCGCCGAGGTGTCGGTCCGCGTGGACGGCCGCGAGGTCGGACGGCTGCCGGAGAACACCTCGGCCCGCTTCGCCCCGCTGGTCCGCCGCTTCGCCGACGCGGGCCTGACCTGCTACGCCGAGGTCGCCCTCAGCGGCGACGCCCAGCAGGTCGAAGCCCGCCTCAAGGTCGCGGCCCCGGAGTCCATCCCCGGCCCATGAGGCATGATGCGGCCCGTGAAGTGGAGCCGGGCCGTACACCACCTGACCGAACTCGCCGAAGCCTGCGGACGCCTCGCGGGATCGCCCGTCGTGCCGCTGAAGGTGCGCCAGCTGTGGGCGGCGGGAGAGGTCCTGGGCCCGGAGCGCGACCTGGAGACGGTCACGGTGGCCCTGGTCGTGGACCTTCCGTCGGTGCCCTGGATGACCACCCCGCCCGGCGGCGCCCACTGGTCCGCCGCCTCCCGCCTGGCCCGCGGCCCCTTCACCGCCTACTGGCGCACCGATCCGGTGTGGAACCACCGCATCGCGCGACCCGCCCTGGTGTGGGACGGCGAGGTGAAGGCCGAGACGCTGGCGGCCATCGCGGCAGGCGAGGGCGACCGCGTCCGCCTGCCCGCGCCTTCCGCCGCCGAGGCGGCGGCCCGTCTCACCGCCGAGCTGGCCACCAGCCTCGCCGCCGTCCGGTCCCGCACCGCCGAGTACGCGGAGAAGCGCTGGCAGCCCGGCAAACTCGAACCCCGCGCCGACGCGCTGTGGGAGGCCACTTCCGGCTACCTGGACCTGCTGGACGCGGCCGGCTAGATCGACAGCTCAGCGTCCCTGCGCTTCGTGGCACCCGCGCACGGCGAGCTGGTCGGCCCGCTCGTTCTCGGGGTGTCCGCTGTGCCCCTTCACCCAGTGCCACTCGACGTCGTGCCCTTTGCCCGCGTCGTCCAGCCGCTTCCAGAGATCGACGTTCTTGACCGGCTGCTTGGCGCTGGTCATCCACCCGTTGCGCTTCCAGTTCGCCATCCAGGAGAGGACGCCGTTGCGCACATAGGTGCTGTCGGTGTAGATCCGCACGGTCGAGGGCCGCTTGAGCGACTCCAGCGCCTGGATGGGCGCGGTCAGCTCCATCCGGTTGTTGGTGGTCATCTCGGCCTCGCCGCCGTACAGCTCCTTCTCGTGCTCGCCGTAGCGCAGCACCGCGCCCCAGCCACCGGGACCGGGGTTCCCGCTGCACGCCCCGTCCGTGAAGATCTCCACCACACCGTCGGACACCGGGCGATCGTACGGTGAGCGCGCTCAGCCCCCGGCGAAGGGCACGGTGGCGACGTGCTCCCACGGACCACCCGCGTAGCGCCACACCGCGATCCCCACGGCCGTCGCGTCGGGCGGCGCGGGCTGACCCCGCAGCGCGTCCAGGGTGGCGCGGGCGACGGCGGGGGCCACCTTGTTCTGCACGGTCACGTGCGGCCGGAACGGCTGCGCGTCCTGCCGCGTGAGCCGCTCCCGCCACCGCCCGCGCAGCTCGGCGCGAACCTCCAGCAGCTCCACCGACTCGACCGCGAAGGCGACCCCGCGCCCCAACGACCGGTACGCCCCCGCGCGCACCGCGAACGGCGGCCTGCGGGCGACCTCGGTGACGGCCGCGAGCACATCGGCCCGGTCTTGCGGCAGCGCGTGGAAGAGCGTGATGTGCGCCCCGACCACCAGCCGCTCCGGCGGGAAGTGGGTGCGCCGCAGCAGGTCCCACGCCCGCTGAGCGTGATCGTCCACCTGGAGGGAGACGATCAGCGGCTCGTCACCAGCCCCGTTCGCGCCACTCACCCAGCTTCGGCCGCTCCGCGCCCAGGGTGCTGTCGTCGCCGTGGCCCGGGTAGAACCAGGTGTCGTCCGGCAGCGCGCCGAACAGGCGCTCCTCGACATCGTCGAGCAGCGACGCGAAGTCCTCCGGCGACCCGGTCCTGCCGACGCCGCCCGGGAACAGCGAGTCGCCGGTGAACAGGTGCGGGTGGCCCGCCGGGTCGCGGTACAGCAGGGCGATGGAGCCCGGGGTGTGGCCGCGCAGGTGGATGACCTCGAGCACCGCGTTGCCCACCGGGATCGTGTCGCCGTGGTCGACCAGGTGGTCCGGGGGGATCGGGAGGGGGCCGGCGTCGAGGGGGTGGGCGACGGTCTCGGCGCCGAAGGCGCCCGCGGTGGCGCCGAGGGCCTGCCAGTGGTCGGCGTGCTGGTGGGTGGTGACGATCGTGCGCAGGGTGGGGCGCTCGGGGCCGTGGCCGATGAGGTCGGAGAGGCGGGCCGGGTCGTTGGCGGCGTCGATGAGGACCGACTGGCGGGTTTCCCGGCAGGTGAGCAGATAGGCGTTGTTGTCCATCGGGCCGACCGAGACCTTGGTGATGGTCAGGGCGGGCAGGGTGCGGCGGGCGGCGGGGCCGCCGGGCTCGACATGGCCGGTGTACTCCTCGACAAGGTCCACAATGGGTGAAACTAGTGCGCTGCGGGCAGTGGCCTCAACAGGGCGGCCCGTCACCCAGCGGAGCGGTCGGGTTATGGTCGGAGCGACCCCGATCAGCCGACACCCTGTGAGCCCGTGCCGAAATCCACCCGCAAGGTCAGCTGGGACGTCGTCCGCGTCGTCGCCGTGCTGAGCGTGGCGGTGGGGCACATCACCCGGCAGGGACCGCTCAGCCACCCCGAACTCGGCCCGATCGACGTGTACATCCCGGTCCTCTTCGGCGCCAACACGCTGCTCGTGGTCTCCGCCTTCTTCATCTGCGTCACCGTGCGGCGCGGCCCGACGGGGCGCTGGCTGGGGCACAAGCTGGCCAAGCTGCTGCCCGCCTACTTCGCCGCCCTCATCGCCACCTACCTCGTGCTCAACACCGTCGCCGGGCACTTCGGCTGGTACGAGCCGACCGAGCGCGACCTGTGGGCCAACCTGCTGCTGATCCAGAACTTCTCCGCCGACTTCGCCTACGTCGACGGCTCCTACTGGACGATGTCCGCGCAGGTCCTCGCCTTCGTCGCCGCCGCGCTCCTGGTACCGCGCGCCTGGCTGCGCGGTCGCGCGCTGACGGTCCTGCTCTGGTCGCTGATCCTCGTCCCGATCGCCGTCGCCCAGTTCAACCGCGCCACCCCCGACGCCCTGCTCTCGCGGGTGCTCTTCGACGGCCTGACCCTGCACCGCGCCGCCCTGTTCGGCGCGGGCGCGGTGATCTACCTGTGGACGAAGGACCGCGTCTCATTCCGTCACCTGATCGGGTACTGCTTCGCGACCGTCGCCGCGCTCGAGTGGCACACCGAGCACACCGACACCCCCTCCACGATCGCCTTCGGCGTCGCGCTGGCCATGGTGGTCGCCGCCGCGGGCGGGCCGGACTGGAACATCGGCCCGCTGGCCAAGCCGGTGACCTGGCTGGGCGGGATCTCGCTGGGCGTCTACCTCGTGCACCAAGAGCTGGGCTACGTCCTCGCCCGCGTGCTGGTGCGCCTCGGCGTCGGGCAGACCGGCCGGGTGGTCCTGTGCCTGGCCATGGCAGTCCTGCTCGGGTGGGCGCTGACCAGGACCATTGAGGGCCCCGCCTACACCTGGCTCACCACCGGCGGACCCGCCCGCCTGTGGCGGACCCTCGGCGACCTGCCGACCGTCCCCGCTCAGCCCCAGGCGTCCAGCTCCGGCGGCACACCGCTCAGCGCCGACGCCGGACCGCGGCCCGCCAGCCAGGCCAGGACCGCGGCGGCCGGACCGCCGACCTCGGCGCCGCCGGTCCCCGACACCACCTGACGGCCGTCCGCCAGCTCGGCGACCACCCGCACCTCGGGCCGGTTGCGCAGCGCCACATCGATCAGCAGCTCCACGTGCCCGACCTCGCCGAAGCCGATCCCCGCGTCCAGGTCCACCAGGTGCACCCACATCTCGAACAGCCGCAGCTCGGGGATCTCCGCGGCGATCATCGGCCTGCCCGCCGGATGCGCCAGCGGCACCGCCCAGTGCTCGTCCTCCAGCCGCCCCGCCTCGTGCAGGAAGCGCTCGCCCGCGGCGATCAGGTCCTCGCGCTGCACCGCGGCCAACCGGTCTGCGCCCTCGGCGATGTCGGCGTCGCGGTCGGCGCGGCTGGGGTAGGCGGCGCGCTCGACGCCGGTGCGGGCCGAGGTGAGCAGGTTCACCAGGGCGTCGGCGTTGCGGGCGAGGTGGGTGACCACGTGGCCTCTGCTCCACCCCGGCAGCAGGCTCGGCCCGGCCAGCGCGCGCTGGTCGAGGGCGCCGACCGCGGCCAGCAGCGGTCCGGTGGCCTCGGCCACCAGCGCGAGGGCGGCGGCCGCCCTGGTCGGAGGAGCTTCGGTCGTGGTCGATCGCGTCATGGGACGTCCTCGCCGGGGTGTCGGATGAACGGCGCAACAGCGCCCGCCACCCAGGGTAGGCGCGCTGGGCTACTCTCGGGTACCGCTCCGCGGGTGCATCGCCGGGGTTCTCCCGTCAGAATTGTCAGTGCACCCACCTAGCATGCTCGACGGCCACCCCCGTGGCCGCTCGCCCCGTCGCGCGTCCGCTCGGACCGCAGGTGACGGGCCCCCACACCGCACCACCGAAGGGACCTCAGTGGCCGACCGCCTTGTCGTTCGCGGCGCCCGGGAGCACAACCTGCGCGGCGTCGACCTCGACCTGCCCCGGGACAGCCTGATCGTGTTCACCGGCCTGTCCGGCTCCGGCAAGTCCAGCCTGGCGTTCGACACGATCTTCGCCGAGGGCCAGCGCCGCTACGTGGAGTCGCTGTCCGCCTACGCGCGCCAGTTCCTCGGGCAGATGGACAAGCCCGACGTCGACTTCATCGAGGGCCTCTCGCCCGCGGTCTCCATCGACCAGAAGTCGACCAGCCGCAACCCGCGCTCCACGGTCGGCACCATCACCGAGGTCTACGACTACCTGCGCCTGCTCTTCGCCCGCGCGGGCAAGCCGCACTGCCCGGCCTGCGGCGAGGCGATCAGCAAGCAGACGCCCCAGCAGATCGTGGACCAGGTCCTGACGATGGCCGAGGGCACCCGCTTCCAGGTGCTCGCGCCGGTCATCCGCGGCCGCAAGGGCGAGTACGTCGACCTCTTCGCCCAGCTCCAGACGCAGGGCTACGCCCGCGCCCTGGTCGACGGCGTGGTCCACCAGCTCAGCGACCCGCCGAAGCTGAAGAAGCAGGAGAAGCACGAGATCGCGGTCATCATCGACCGCCTGACGGTGAAGGCGAGCTCCAAGCAGCGGCTCACCGACTCCGTCGAGACCGCGCTGCGCCTGGCCGACGGCCTGGTCGAGCTGGACTTCGTCGACCTGGACGAGAACGACCCCGGCCGCCGCCGAGGCTTCTCCGAGCACCTGGCCTGCCCCAACGGCCACCCGCTCGGCGTGGAGGACCTGGAGCCGCGCTCCTTCTCCTTCAACTCCCCCTACGGCGCGTGCCCGCAGTGCACCGGCCTCGGCGTCAAGCAGGAGGTCGACCCCGAGCTGGTCGTCCCCGACGACGAGATGTCGCTGGCCGACGGCGCGATCGCCCCGTGGGCGGGCGGGCAGACCGCCGAGTACTTCACCCGCCTGCTGGGCGCGCTCGCCGAGACCGTCGGCTTCCGGATGGACACCCCGTGGCGGCGGCTGCCCGCCAAGGCGCAGAAGGCCGTCCTGCACGGCACCGGCGACCAGGTGCACGTCCGCTACAAGAACCGCTACGGCCGCGAGCGCTCGTACTACGCCAACTACGAGGGCGTGATCCCGTTCCTGGAGCGCCGCCAGGAGCAGACCGAGTCCGAGTACATGCGCGAGAAGTACGAGGGCTACATGCGGGAGGTGCCGTGCCCGGCCTGCCAGGGCACCCGCCTCAAGCCGGAGATCCTGGCCGTCACCCTGCACCACGCCAAGCAGGGCGACCGCTCGATCGCCGAGGTGTCGGGCATGTCGATCAGCGAGTGCTCGCAGTTCCTCGACGGCCTCAAGCTGGGCAAGCGCGAGTCGATGATCGCCGGAGCGGTGCTCAAGGAGATCCAGGCCCGCCTGCGCTTCCTGCTCGACGTCGGCCTCGACTACCTGTCGCTGGACCGCGCCTCCGGCACGCTCTCCGGCGGCGAGGCGCAGCGCATCCGGCTGGCCACGCAGATCGGCTCCGGCCTCGTCGGCGTGCTGTACGTGCTGGACGAGCCATCGATCGGCCTGCACCAGCGCGACAACCACCGCCTCATCGAGACGCTGACCCGGCTGCGCAACCTGGGCAACACGCTGATCGTCGTGGAGCACGACGAGGACACCATCCGCTCGTCGGACTGGGTGGTCGACATCGGCCCCGGCGCGGGCGAGCACGGCGGGCAGGTCGTGCACAGCGGCACCTTCAAGGAGCTGCTGAAGAACAAGAAGTCGCTGACGGGCGCCTACCTGGCCCGCCGCGAGGAGATCCCCACGCCCGCCATGCGCCGCCCGATCGACCGCAAGCGCCAGCTGACGGTGGTCGGCGCGCGCGAGCACAACCTGCGCGGCATCGACGTGTCGTTCCCGCTGGGCTGCCTGATCTCGGTGACCGGCGTCTCCGGCTCCGGCAAGTCCACTTTGGTCAACGACATCCTGGCCACGGTGCTGGCCAACAAGCTCAACGGCGCCCGTCAGGTGCCCGGCAGGCACACCAGGGTCAACGGCCTGGCCAACCTGGACAAGCTCGTGCAGGTCGACCAGTCGCCGATCGGGCGCACCCCGCGTTCCAACCCGGCGACCTACACCGGCGTGTTCGACAACATCCGCAAGCTCTTCGCCCAGACCACCGAGGCGAAGGTGCGCGGCTACCAGCCGGGCCGCTTCTCCTTCAACGTCAAGGGCGGACGCTGCGAGGCGTGCGCGGGCGACGGCACGATCAAGATCGAAATGAACTTCCTGCCCGACGTGTACGTCCCGTGCGAGGTCTGCAAGGGCGCCCGGTACAACCGGGAGACCTTGGAGGTGCACTACAAGGGCAAGACCATCGCCGAGGTGCTGGACATGCCCATCGAGGAGGCGGCGGACTTCTTCGAGCCGATCAAGTCCATCCACCGCTACCTGGGCACCCTGGTCGACGTCGGCCTCGGCTACGTCCGGCTCGGCCAGCCCGCGCCGACGCTCTCCGGCGGCGAGGCGCAGCGCGTCAAGCTCGCCAGCGAGCTGCAGAAGCGCTCCACCGGCAAGACGGTCTACATCCTGGACGAACCGACGACGGGCCTGCACTTCGAGGACATCCGCAAGCTCCTCGGCGTGATCAACGGCTTGGTCGACAAGGGCAACTCGGTGATCGTCATCGAGCACAACCTCGACGTGATCAAGACCTCGGACTGGATCATCGATCTGGGCCCCGAGGGTGGCTCCGGCGGCGGCACCGTGGTGGCCGAGGGCACACCCGAGGAGGTCGCCGAGGTGGCGCAGAGCCACACCGGGAGGTTCCTCTCCGGCGTGCTGTAGTTGCCCGCCGGGCCTCTTCGGGCGACTATTGCCGCGGCGTGATGTATCCGGAGTGGTCAGCGGTGCTCCTCTGTGTACGAAGACCACGAGGAGGCACCATGATCAGCCCGCACGACCTGCAGGCGCGGGTCACCGCGCCCGGCCGCGCCACCGCGGCGGCGACGGCGCTGCTCAGCGGCGACGACGAGCGCACCCGCTTCTGGGGCAGGGGCCGGGGCAACACCACGACCGCGGAGTTCTCGCTGGTGGGAAGGTGGCCGCGGGAGATGTCCACGCGTGTCCGGTGAGCGCGGGTCCGCATCGGCCCGGTCGCAGGGGGCGGCCGGGCTGATCGCGCGCCTGCGCGGCGCCCTGGGGCCTGCCGCGGTGTTCGAGCAGGTCACGCACCCCGCGGCGCGGCTGGCGGTGTCAGTGGTGCCCGGCACGCTGCTGGACTCCTCGGCGTTCGGCCGCTGGGCCCGCCGGGTGCGGCTGCCGGCGGTCGTGGTCGAGGTCGACGGCGGAACCACCTACGTCGGTCCGCTGTCGGAGCCGGGCAGGCCCGGCTGCGGCGAGTGCGCCCGGCTGCGCCGCGTGGCCGCCGCCGCCGCGTCCGGCGGCCAGCCGGCGACCGGCGCGTTCCCGAACCGCCGCGCCCACCCCGACCACGAGGACGTCGAGGCCACCACCAGGGTCGACCCCGCAGTGATCGAGCAGGCGAGCGAGTCCACGGCCTGGGTCGGCGGGGTGATGACCGGCCTGCTGGCCACCGGCGACCCGGAGGCCACCACCCGGGTCGCGGGCGAGGTCATCGACGGCGCGACGACCCGCGTCGACGGCGCCCTCATCGCCGGTCTCGACGGCCCGACCACCCGCGTCCCCGGCGAGCTGATCGCCGACCACCCGGTCGTGGCGCTGCTGCGCGACCCGACGCAGCTGCGCGACCACGTCGCGGAGGTGCGCGGCGGCGACATCACCTGGCACCGGGTCATCCCGCTGCCCGCCTGCCCGGTCTGCGGCGGCGCCGACGGCATCGGCACCGTCAAGCTGCCCGAGACCGACGACCCGGCCGAGCTGGTCGAGTCCCTGGCGGGCTGGATCGACCCGCTGACCGGGGTCATCCCGTGGATCTCGGTGAAGCAGCCCCTGCCCGGCGGCCCGTACGTCGCCACCGCGGCCCCGCCGCACCGCGTCGAGCGCGGCCAGGCCCACCCGCTGCCCATCGGCTGGGGCAAGGGTGTCGACCCGGCCGCGGCGATCCGCTCGGCTGTCGGCGAGGCGGTCGAGCGCTACGCCGCCAGCCTCCCCGACCCGGCCCGCCTGCGCTGGGCCCGCCCCGCCGACCTCGACGGCGACGTCCTCGACCCCCGCGAGCTGCCCCTCTACGAGCCGGAGCAGTACGGCCGCCCCGGCTTCGTCGCCGTCCCCTTCGACCGCCGCGTCGACCACCCGTGGGTCCGCGGCACGTGGCTGGACGACGGCCGCCCGGTGTGGGTCCCGGCGGTCTTGGCCTACCTGCGCCTGTCCCTGCTGCCCGAACACCTCATCTGCCAGGGCACCTCCAACGGCCTGGCCGCCGGCCAGGACGCCGAACGCGCCGCCGTCCACGCCGTCCTGGAACTGGTCGAACGCGACGCTGTCCTGGCGGCCTGGCTCACCGGCGCCCGCGGCCGCTTCATCGACCTGGACGACACCCTCGACGCCGATCTGGCCGACGCCGTCGACGCCCTCACCGACGAGGGCCACACGGTCGAGGTGCACCTGCTCCCCACCAGCACCTACGGTGCCACCGCCGTCGCCCTGGCCCTGGGCGACGGCAAACGCCTCCCCGGCGCCGCCGTCGGCATCGGCGCCGCCCGAGACGCCCGCGAGGCCGTCCGCCAGGCCATCCTCGAACTCTCCCAGAGCGCCCCGCACCTGACGACCCTCCTGCGCGAGAAGGCCCACCCCACCCCCGCCCGCCCGGAAGACGTCCGCGCCATGCTCGACCACGCCGCCTACTACTTCCGCCCCGACCGGGTCGTCGCCTTCGACCGCCTGCGCTGCGGCGGCACCACGCGCCTGGCCGACCTCCCCGAAACCGGCGCCCCAGCCTCCACAGACGACCTGGCAGGCGTCCTGGGCTCCAGCGGAATCCGAGTGGCCCTGGTAGACGTCACCAGTCCCGACGTAGCCACCGGCCCGTTCCGGGTAGTCCGCGCCGTCAGCCCCCAACTGCAACCCCTGAGCTACGGCTTCGGCAACGACCGAACCCCCGTGCCACGCCTGAGAAACCGGGTCCTACCAGCCCACAGAAGGCCGGTCCACCCGATCTGGTGACCCCCGCCCGCCTTGCCGATCCCCACCTGCCCCGCCGACACGACGTCACCCCATCGGAGCCGCCCACACACACACACACACACCGCTGAACCCTCGCCGACCTCCGAACGACCGAACCGCCCGTCGGGCCCGGGGGCATCGGGCGGCGGGCGGTTCGATCAGTGCAACGACTCAGCGCCGCGGAGGCTACGCCTTCCCAGCAGGCGCGAGTTCCTTCCTCGGTTCAGGAGCATCGGCCGGAGCACCATGGTCATCAGTCATCGTCGTCTCATCGAACGGTGACTCCCCGGTAAGAACAGCCTGGGCCTGATCCCGGTCAAACTCCTTGGTCCACGTCCCCACGAGCACGGTAGCCACCGCGTTCCCAGCGAAGTTCGTCAGCGCCCGAGCCTCGGACATGAACCGGTCAATCCCCACGATCAACCCGACCCCGTCCACCAGATCCGGCCGATGCGACTGCAACCCACCGGCCAGTGTCGCCAGCCCGGCCCCGGTGACCCCAGCGGCGCCCTTCGACGCGATCACCATGAACACCAGCAGCGAGACCTGCTCCCCGGCCGACAGCGGAGCCCCCGTCGCGTTGGCCACGAACAGCGTCGCCATGGTCAGGTAGATCGCCGTCCCGTCAAGGTTGAACGAGTACCCCGTAGGCACCGTGATCCCCACGACCGGCCTGCTGACCCCCAGATGCTCCATCTTCGCGATCAGCCGCGGCAGCGCCACCTCCGACGACGACGTCGACACGATCAGCAGGAACTCCCGGCCCAGGTACTTCAGCAGCGAGAACAGGTTGATCCGGGCGACCAGCCACAGCAGCGCCCCCAGGATCACGACCACGAACACCAGGCACGTCGCGTAGAAGCCGAGCATGATCACCGCGAGGCTCTTGATCGCGTCCACGCCGGTCTCGCCGACCACAGCCGCGATGGCGCCGAACGCGCCGATCGGGGCCACCCACATGATCATCGACAGGATGCGGAAGACCAGCTTCTGCAGGTGCCCGATGCCGCGCAGGATCGGCTCGCCGGTGCGGCCCATGCGCTGCAGGGCGAAGCCGACCAGCAGCGCCACCAGCAGGGTCTGCAGGACCTGGCCCTCGGTCAGCGAGGACAGCAGCGACGTCGGGATGATCCCGAGGATGAACTCCGTCGTCGTCTGCGACTCCTTGACCTGCGACGCGCCGCTCTCGGCGACCTCGGGGGTCAGCTGCAGGCCGTCGCCGGGGTGCAGGAGGTTGCCGACGAGCAGGCCGATGACCAGCGCGACGGTCGACATGACGATGAAGTAGCCGAGCGCGAGCCCGCCGACCCTGCCGACGCTGGCCGCCTTGGCCACCGAGCCGATGCCCAGCACGATCGTGCAGAAGATGATCGGGCTGATCATCATCTTGATCAGGTCCACGAAGCCCGTGCCGATCGGCTTGAGCTCCTTGGCGAACTCGGGCGCGACGAGGCCGACGGTGATGCCCACCGCCACGGCGGCGATGACGGCTATGTACAACCAGTGCGTTCGGTCGCGGCGTTGGGCTGACACTTCTGCCTCCAGGGACTTCGGGTTGAGCAGACCTTCGCCCCTCTTGTGTCCCCCGTCACGATTGCGTTCATTGCGTTCACGAAACCCGGGGTTCACAAATCACTGCTCCGGAGCGCCGGATCCGCCGCCGCCGGTCCACACTGACCGGCATGACCCAGCGCAAGCCGTGGAGCCTCGCCCGCCAGCTGCTCCTGCTCCAGGGCGTCATCGTGGCGCTGATCGTGGCCGGGGGAGCGGCGCTGGCCTGGGTCGACGTCACCGAGCGCGCCGAGGACGCCAGTGCGACGACGGTGACCGCGCTGGCCAGGACCATCGCCGACGCGCCGATGGTGGTCGAGGCGCTCGCGGGCGAGGACCCCAGCCGCGTCCTGCAGCCCTACACCGAGCAGGTCCTGCTCGACACCGGGATCGACTTCATCACGATCATGGCCCCGGACGGGACGCGCTTCACCCACCCGAACCCGGAGAACATCGGCCTGCGCTTCCTCGGCAACACCGCCGAGGCGCTGGCCGGGCGCGCGTTCACCGAGACCTACACCGGCACGCTCGGCCCGTCGGTGCGCGCGGTCGTGCCGGTGTTCGACGGGCAGCGCCGGGTGGTCGGGCTGGTGTCGGCGGGCATCACGCTGGAGGCGATCAGCGCGACCGTCGGCGACCGGGTCATCGGGCTGGTCGCCGTCGCGCTGGGGGCGCTGGTGGTCGGGGCGGTCGGGGCATACCTGGTCAGCCGCAGGCTGCGCAGGCAGACCGGCGGCCTGGCCCCCGCCGAGCTGGGCCGCATGATCGGCTACCACGAGTCGATCCTGCACGCGGTGCGCGAGGGCCTGGTGCTGGTCGACCGGGACAACCGCGTCACCCTCTGCAACGACGGCGTCCGCGCGCTCCTGGACCTGCCCGCCGACGCCGACGGCAGGCGCGTTGACGACCTCGGCCTGCCGCCCGCCCTGGTGAAACGCCTGGTAGACGGCGTCGAGATGCACGATGAGCTGCACCTGACCAGCACCCGCGTGCTGGTCGTCAACTCCTCGACCGTCCGGGTGGACGACCGCCCGCTCGGCACCGTCGTCACGATCCGCGACCGCACCGACCTGCAGGCCCTGACCGGCGAGCTGGACACCGTGCGCGGGTTCACCGACTCCCTGCGCGCCCAGGCCCACGAGGCCGCGAACCGCCTGCACACCGTGGTCTCGCTGGTCGAGCTGGGCCGCACCGCCGAGGCCGTCGAGTTCGCCACCGGCGAGCTGGAGCTGGCCCAGCGGCTGACCGACCAGGTCGTCGGCGCGGTGTCCGAGCCGATCCTGGCCGCGCTGCTGCTCGGCAAGGCCGCCGACGCCGCCGAGCGCGGGGTGGAGCTGGTGGTGGAGGCCGACTCGGCGATCGCGCTCGGCGACGACGGCCCGGTGACCGCCCGCGACCTGGTGACCATCCTCGGCAACCTCATCGACAACGCCCTCGACGCGGCCATCGACGCCGCCGCCGAGGGCGCCGCCGCCGCGAAGCCGACGGTGCGCGTGCGCGCCGAGAGCGACGGCGGCGACCTGGTGCTCAGGGTCTCCGACAACGGCCGCGGCCTGCCCCCGGACGCGGTCGACTCCGCGTTCCGGCGCGGCTGGTCGACCAAGGACGACGGGCGCGGGCTCGGGCTGGCGCTGGTCGGCCAGGCGGTCCGGCGCTGCGGCGGGGAGATCGAGGTCGGCGACGGCGGCGGCGACGATGGCGGCGCGGTGTTCACCGTCCGCCTGCCGATGGGGGTGCGCGCGTGATCTCCGTGCTGGTTGTCGAGGACAACACCGTCGCCGCCGAGGCGCACCGCACCTACGTCGAGCGGGTTCCCGGCTTCGCCGTCTCCGGGGTCGTGCACTCCGGGCGCGACGCCCTGCGGTTCCTGGAGGGCGCGCCGGTCGACCTGGTGCTGCTGGACTTCTACCTGCCCGACACCCACGGCCTCGACGTGGTGCGCGCGCTGCGGGCCGCGGGCGGCTCGGCCGACGTCATCGCCGTGACCTCCGCGCGCGACCTCGCCGTGGTGCGCTCGGCGGTGTCGGTGGGCGTCGTGCAGTACCTGCTGAAGCCGTTCACCTTCGCCGCGCTGCGCGACAAGCTGGAGGGCTACGCCCGCTTCCGCAGCAGGCTCGGCGACGGCGCCGCCGTCGGCCAGTCCGAAGTGGACGAGGCGTTCGGGGCGCTGCGCAGCACCGAGGTCTCCGCGCTGCCCAAGGGGATGAGCGCCGAGACGCTGGAGGCGGTCGTGGCCGCGGTGCGCTCGACGGGCGAGCTGTCGGCCGCGGCGGCGGCCGAGGCGATCGGGGTGTCCCGGGTCACCGCGCGGCGCTACCTGGAGTACCTCGCCGACCACGGCCTCGCCGCCCGCCAGCCCCGCTACGGCGCGGTCGGGCGGCCCGAGGTGCTCTACAAGCTCAGTACACCGGGCCGGTGAACTTCTCCCCGGGGCCCTGACCGGGCTCGTCGGGGAAGGCCGACTCCTCGCGGAAGGCCTTCTGCAGCGACTGCAGCCCGTCGCGGATCGGCGCGGCGTGCGGGCCGAGGTACTCCACCGACGCGGTCACCAGGCCGGCCAGCGCGGTGATGAGCCTGCGCGCCTCGTCGAGGTCGCGGTGCGGGCTGCTCGACGGGTCGGCCTCGGACAGCCCGAGCCGCTCGGCGGCGGCCGACATCAGCACGACCGCGGCCCGGCTGATCACCTCGACGCTGGGAATCTCGGCGAGGTCGCGGGCGTTGTCATCGTCGGCGGACCGGTGGGCGTCAGGGGTGTCGTTCACGGTCTGCTACCATTCCACGTGCGACCAGCTCCCGCTCCTGCGGGGGCGGCAAAGTGGAGCCCCCGCTCCCACCCGCGTCACCCCTGGTGTCCGGGTCTCCGCATCAGCTCTCCTCGGCGAGGGCTGCATTCGGTCGGAAGCGGGCCCCGCGCCATCACGGCGACGGGGCTCGATCTGTTGGGGTCCTCGGTGCGGTCGCGCACAGCAGCCGTACGGAGGAGGCCCCATCAGCACGGAGACACGCATCAACGACCGCATCCGCGTGCCGGAGGTCCGACTGGTCGGACCCAACGGCGAACAGGTCGGGATCGTGCGCATCGAAGACGCGCTCCGCCTGGCGCAGGAAGCGGACCTTGATCTCGTCGAGGTCGCGCCCCAGGCTCGCCCGCCGGTCTGCAAGCTCATGGACTTCGGGAAGTTCAAGTACGAGAGCGCGCAGAAGGCCCGCGAGTCCCGCAGGAACCAGGTGCTCACGGTCATCAAGGAGCAGAAGCTCCGGCCGAAGATCGATTCCCACGACTACGAGACCAAGAAGCGCAACGTCGTTCGCTTCCTCGAAGGCGGGAACAAGGTCAAGGTGACCATCATGTTCCGCGGTCGCGAGCAGTCCCGCCCCGAGTTGGGCTTCCGACTGCTCCAGCGCCTCGCCGAGGACGTGCGCGAGCTCGGCTTCGTGGAGTCGTCGGCCAAGCAGGACGGCCGCAACATGATCATGGTGCTGGCCCCGCACAAGAACATCAAGCCCAAGCCCAAGGGCCCGGCGGGCAAGCGCGACAGCGACTCCGACGTCGACGACGCGCAGACCGCGGAGACCGGCCCGGTCGCCGAGGACACCCCGGTGGCCAACAGCACCACGGCGGAGTGACGCCGGGAACACTCCCGGCGGGACCCACCCCGATGGCCGCCCGCACCCCACCCGGGGCGCGGGCGGCGAGAACCGAGGATCGAACATGCCCAAGATGAAGACGCACTCCGGCACCAGCAAGCGGGTTCGGGTCACCGGCAGCGGCAAGCTGCGCAGGCAGAAGGCGGGCACCCGCCACCTGCTGGAGAAGAAGTCGAGCAAGCTCACCCGCCGTCTCGCGGGCACCGAGGAGATCGCCAAGAACGACGTCTCCCGCGTCAAGCGCCTGCTCGGTCGCTGATCCCCCCACTCGCACATGCCCACCGGGCGGACATCCCCGCCCACTAGATCGACAGGACAACCACCGTGGCACGCGTGAAGCGGGCGGTCAACGCCCAGAAGAAGCGCCGCACCACCCTGGAGCTGGCCAGCGGCTACCGCGGCCAGCGCTCCCGGCTGTACCGCAAGGCCAAGGAGCAGGTGCTCCACTCGCTCAACTACGCCTACCGCGACCGCCGCGCGCGCAAGGGTGACTTCCGGAAGCTGTGGATCCAGCGGATCAACGCCGCCGCCCGCCTCAACGGCATCACCTACAACCGGTTCATCCAGGGCCTGAACGTCGCCGGTGTCGAGGTGGACCGCAAGATCCTCGCCGAGCTCGCCGTCAGCGACCCGGCCGCGTTCACCGCGCTCGCCGAGATCGCGAAGGCCAACGCCGACGCGCAGGGCAAGGCCGCTTCCTGAGCAGCACAGCGCAGCGACCCGGGGTGTGCACAGAGCGCACGCCCCGGGTCGCCGCCGCTCGGGCGCTGACGCGCAGGGCGGGCCGGGAGAAGGCCGGGCGCTTCCTCGCCGAGGGAGCCCAGGCCGTCCGCGAGGCGCTGGCCCACGGACGCGTGCACGACGTGTTCGCCACCGCGGCGGCCGCCGAGCGCCACCCCGACCTGCTCGCCACCGCCTCGGCGGCCGGGGTGCGGGTGTCGGAAGTCACCGACAAAGCCGCCGACGGCCTCTCCGAGACGGTGTCGCCGCAAGGCCTGGTCGCCGTGTGCGACCTGCTCGACGTGCCGCTGGAGACCGCGCTCGCGGGCAGCCCCGCGCTGGTCGCGGTGCTCGTCGGCATCGCCGACCCCGGCAACGCGGGCACCGTCACCCGGGTCGCCGACGCGGCCGGGGCCGACGCGGTCGTGTTCGCGGGCGACACCGTCGACCCGCACAACGGCAAGTGCGTGCGCGCCTCCACCGGGAGCGTCTTCCACCTGCCCGTCGCGCGCACCCGCGACGTCGCCGCCGCGCTCGCCGCCTGCCGCGCCGCCGGGCTCTCCCCGGTGGCCGCGCACGGCTACGCCGACGCCGACATCCACAGCTCCGCCCGACACGGGGGCGACCTGCGCCGACCCACCGCCTGGGTGTTCGGCAACGAGGCCCACGGCCTGGACGAGGCCACCATCGCCGCGTGCGACACCGCGCTGCGCATCCCGATCTACGGCGCGGCGGAGAGCCTCAACCTCGGCACCGCCGCCGCGCTGTGCCTGTACGAATCCGCGCGCGCCCGCGCCATGGAGTAACTCGCTGCGGCCGCGCGGGCCCGATCACCTAGGATCGGGCTGCTCACCCGGCGCTCGGGTGTCGCACGGCCACCAAGTGGACTACCGGGAGCTGTCTGCAAACCATGTCCGGAGCCAACGACCCGTACGACCCGAAGGAGGTCGCGGCGCTCGCGCCGGAGACCCTCCAGTCCGCCGTCGAGAAGGCGCGCGCGGAATTCGCCGCCGCCGCCGACCTCGACGCGCTGGCCTCGGTCAAGCCCGCCCACCTCGGCGACCGGTCGCCGCTGCTGCTGGCCCGCCGCGAGATCGGCGCGCTGCCGCCGAAGGCGCGCTCGGAGGCGGGCAAGCGGGTCAACGAGGCGCAGAGCGCCATCAAGGCCGCCTTCGACGAGCGCCGCGCGGTCCTGGCCGCCGAGCGCGACGAGCGCGTCCTGCGCGACGAGGGCGTCGACGTCACCCTCCCGTGGGACCGCGTCCCGCGCGGCGCCCGGCACCCGATCACCACTGTCTCCGAGCGCATCGCGGACGTGTTCGTGGGCATGGGCTACGAGGTCGCCGAGGGCCCGGAGCTGGAGGGGGAGTGGTTCAACTTCGACGCCCTCAACTTCAAGAAGGACCACCCGGCGCGGTCCATGCAGGACACCTTCTACGTCGCGCCCGAGGGCAGCGGCCTGGTCCTGCGCACCCACACCTCGCCGGTGCAGATCCGCTCGCTGCTCGACCGCGAGCTGCCCGTCTACGTCGTGTGCCCGGGGCGGACGTACCGCACCGACGAACTCGACGCCACCCACACCCCGGTGTTCGCCCAGGTCGAGGGCCTCGCTGTCGACAAGGGCCTGACGATGGCCCACCTCAAGGGCACGCTCGACGCCTTCGCCAAGGCCATGTTCGGCGAGGAGTCGCGGGTGCGGCTGCGCCCGTCGTTCTTCCCCTTCACCGAGCCGTCGGCCGAGCTGGACGTGTGGTTCCCGGAGAAGAAGGGCGGCGCGGGCTGGGTCGAGTGGGGCGGCTGCGGCATGGTCCACCCCAACGTCCTGCGCGCCTGCGGCGTCGACCCGGACGTCTACTCCGGCTTCGCCTTCGGCATGGGCATCGAGCGGACTCTGCAGTTCCGCAACGGCATCCCGGACATGCGCGACATGGTCGAGGGCGACGTCCGGTTCACCCTTCCCTTCGGCGTGGAGGCGTAGTTGAGGCTCCCGGTGAGCTGGCTGACCCAGCAGCTCGAACTCGACGATGACACCAAGGACCTCAGCCCCGAGCAGGTCGCCGAGGCGTTCACCCGCATCGGCATCGAGGTCGAGGAACTGCGCCCGCTCGGTCCGGTGACCGGGCCGCTCGTGGTCGGCCGCGTGGCCGAGATCGAGGAGCTGACGGAGTTCAAGAAGCCCATCCGCTTCTGCACCGTCGAGATCGGCGACCCGCTGATCACCGACCCGCTGGACGACGACCCCGACCCGGTCGACCCGCACGCGCCCGCGACCACGCAGGTCATCTGCGGCGCGCGGAACTTCGCCGAGGGCGACCTGGTCGTGGTGGCGCTGCCCGGCGCGGTGCTGCCCGGCGGGTTCGCCATCGGCCAGCGCAAGACCTACGGGCGCGTCTCCAAGGGCATGATCTGCTCGCTGTCGGAGCTGGGCATCGGCGACGACCACAGCGGCATCCTCGTGCTGCCCAGCGGCGAGGCCGACCCCGGCGACGACGCCGTGGAGCTGCTCGGGCTCACCGACACCGTCATCGAGCTGGCGCCGACCCCGGACATGGGGCACTGCTTCTCGGTGCGCGGCCTGGCCCGCGAGCTGGCGTGCGCGCTGGACCTGCGCGTCATCGACCCGGCCGCCGTCGAGGTGCCGGTGGCCGAGGGCGACGTGGTGCCGGTGTCGATCGAGGACCCGGACGGCTGCTCGCGCTTCGTGCTGCGCCGCGTCACCGGCATCGACCCGACCGCGCCGACGCCGTGGTTCATCCGCGGCAGGCTCGCGCTGGCGGGCATCCGGTCGATCTCGCTGGCCGTCGACGTGACGAACTACGTCATGCTGGAGACCGGCCAGCCGATGCACGCCTTCGACACCGCGAAGGTCAGCGGCGGCTTCACCATCCGGCGCGCGGCGGCGGGGGAGAAGCTGGTCACCCTGGACGACGTGACCCGCACGCTCGACCCCGACGACATCGTCGTGTGCGACGAGTCCGGCCCGATCTCCCTGGCGGGGGTGATGGGCGGCGCCTCGACGGAGATCACCCCGGAGAGCACCGACATCCTGCTGGAGGCCGCGGTCTGGGACCCGGCGTCGATCGCGCGCGCGGTCCGCAGGCACAAGCTGCCCAGCGAGGCGTCCAAGCGCTTCGAGCGGGTCGTGGACCCGGCGCTGCCGCCGTCGGCGCTGGAGCGCGCGGCGCGGCTGCTGCGCCAGAACGGCGAGGGCCGCGTCCTGCCCGGCCGCACGGACGAGGGCGCGCCCGCGATGCCCGCGCCGGTCGTCATGGCCATGGACCTGCCCGACCGCGTGGCGGGCATCCGCTACGCGCGCGGCGTCACGGTGGCCAGGCTCCAGCAGGTCGGCTGCACCGTCGAGGTCGGCACGGACGCCGACGGCACCCCGATCGTGACGGCCCACCCGCCGTCCTGGCGCGCGGACCTGCAGCAGCCCGCCGACCTGGTGGAGGAGGTCCTGCGCCTGCAGGGCTACGACACCATCCCGACCGAGCTGCCCAGCGCCCCGCCCGGCCGCGGCCTGACCGCGTCCCAGCGCCGCAAGCGCGCCGTCGGCCGCGCCCTGGCCGAGCACGGCTACGTCGAGGTCCTGCCCTTCCCGTTCGTCGACCCGTCGGTGTTCGACGCCTTCGGCCTGCCCGCCGATGACTCCCGCAGGCGGACGCTGTCGGTCATGAACCCGCTGGAGGCCGACCGCCACGCCCTGGCGACGACCCTGCTGCCGGGGCTGCTGGACGCGGTCGTCCGCAACGTCTCCCGAGGCGCGCGCGACCTCTCGCTGTTCCACATCGGACAGGTCGTCCTGCCCCGGCACGCGTCGGCCCCGATGCCCGAGGTGGGGGTCGCGGGGCGGCCGTCGGAGGAGGAACTGATCAGCCTGGGCTCGGCTCTGCCGAACCAGCCGGTCCACGTCGCCGCCGTCCTCGCGGGCAACCGCACCCGGCCGGGCTGGTGGGGCGCGGGCGAAGCGGCAGGCTGGGCCGACGCGGTCCAGGCCGCGCGCACGGTGGCCGAGGCGGCGGGCGTCGAGCTGACCGTCCACGCCTCCGACCTGCTGCCCTGGCACCCCGGCCGCTGCGCGGAGCTGCGCGTCGGCGGGTTCCCGGTCGGGCACGCGGGCGAGCTTCACCCGAAGGTGGTCGAGGCGCTGGGGCTGCCCGCGCGGACCTGCGCGATGGAGCTGGACCTGGACGCGCTGCCGCTGGTGGAGCGTCGGCCGGTTCCCCGCGTGTCGCCGTACCCGCCGGTGCTGCTGGACGTGGCACTGGTGGTCGGCGCGGACGTCCCGGCCGCCGAGGTCGCCGGTGCGCTGCGCGCCGGCGGCGGCGAGCTGCTGGAGGACGTCTCGCTGTTCGACGTGTACTCCGGCGAGCAGGTCGGCGAGGGCAAGCGCTCCCTGGCCTACGCCTTGCGCTTCCGCGCCGAGGACCGCACGCTGACCGTCGAGGAGGCCACCGCCGCCCGCGACACCGCGGTCGCGGTCGCCACCGAGCGCTTCGGCGCGGTACTGCGGGGATAGTCGGAACACCCGGACGAGGGCCCTCCTGGGGCCCTCGTCCGGCTGTCGGATGGGGGTCCGATGAGGTTGGCCAGGCTTGCGGGCACGGTCGCGGTCATTGTGTGGGCGGTCGTGCTGATGACTCTGCTCATGCCGCCGCACCCGGGATCCGACGCGGCGATCGACGGTCTGACCGGCGGCTATGTGGTCACCGACAGCCTGTCCGCCTTCAGCGAATTCACCGAGCAGGAGTACATTCTCCCGATCTCGAATCCGTTCGTCGCCGTCGCGGCCGCGGCGGCTGTCGCACTGGGACTCCACGTGGCGACCCGGCACGCGCGGTCTGGTCCTCGTGAGGTGCTCGCCCTCAGCGCGGGCATCGGTGTCGGCGCTGTCGTGCCCTCGGTGTGGCAGAGCGGTGCGCCGCTGTTCGATTGCGTCCCCGACTGGCAGGCGGCGGCCCTGTTGGTGGCGTTCTCCGCCTTCGGGGCCGCGAGCCGCTACGCCCTCGCGTCGCGGTGGTGGGCGGCCGTGGTGTTCGTGCCTGCTCTGCTCGGCCTGATCCGCTTCGGCGTC
Organism: Actinokineospora guangxiensis; assembly: GCF_042657845.1. NCBI lineage: Bacteria > Bacillati > Actinomycetota > Actinomycetes > Pseudonocardiales > Pseudonocardiaceae > Actinokineospora > Actinokineospora guangxiensis. The sequence continues at coordinate 155,675 of NZ_JBHSKF010000005.1, forward strand.
GAGTGTCCGACGGGGCTCGGCGTGGTGGCGGCCGGTCCGGTCCTGGGGCTGGTGGCCACCGGGGTCCTGGCGGGCAGGGCCGTCCGGCCTACAGGTGCTTGAGCGCTTCCCGGCGCGACAGCGGGGACAGCTCGCGGGCGGCGACGAACGCGCGGACCCAGTCCGGGTCGACGCGGGCGTGCTGGCGCAGGGCCCAGCCGATCGCCTTGCGCAGGAAGAAGTCCGGGTCGGCGGCGTTGGTGTCGATGGCGTGGGTGAGCAGGTCCAGGTCGGTGTCGGACTTGTGGTGCAGCTGGCAGAGCACCGAGGTCCTGCGCTTCCAGCGGTCGGGGTCGGCCGCCCAGGCGCGCATGGTCGGGGTCAGCTCGGCGCGGTGGTCGACCATGAGGTCGTTGACGCGGCGGGTGGCGATCTCGTCGACGAAGTCCCACCAGGCGCCGGTGACGATGAACTCCTCGTACAGCGGCAGCAGGTCCGGGGCCTGCCAGCGGGCGTAGCGGCGCTCGCCGATGAGGTCGAGGGCGAGGTAGCGCTCCTCGCGGTGGGTCGCGTCCCGCCACAGCTCGGCGGCGGTGGCGACCCACGGGTCGCGCTCGGTGAAGACGTGCGCCTTGAACAGGGCTTTGGCCAGGACGGCGCGCTGGGGCTTCGGGACGCCGAGCATCGGCATCTCCGACTTCATGTAGCGGCGCATCTCCTCGGCGCGCACCGGGTCGGCCGCCGCGGCCAGCCCCGCGCGGACGGCGGCGACCAGCTCGCTCACGCGATGCGCCCGGTGCGTGGCGGGGCCTCGGCCATGGCCAGCGCGATGTCGACCAGGGTCGCCCTCGGCAGGGCCGCGACCTCGGCGGGGGAGAACCAGGCGGCGAGGTCGGAGCTGCCGCCGATCTCGCTGGTCAGGGTGCCGCCGGTGATGAGTCCTGAGTAGATGATGCGGACGGCGTGGTGGCGCACCCGCTTCTCCTCCTTGACGAAGCTGTCCACACCGAGCAGCCGATCGACCTCGACGGTGTAGCCGGTTTCCTCGAACACCTCCCGCACCGCGGCGTCGACCGGGTCCTCGCCGTGCTCGATTCCGCCGCCGGGCAGCATCCAGCCGCGGCTGCCGAACACCATCCGGCTCAGCAGGACCTCGTCGCCGCGCCTGCACACCACGTACGCGCCGACCCTGGGCCCGGTCAGCTTCACCGCGCGCCCACCCGCTTGCGCGCCGAGGCGCGGATGTCATCGGGCAGCTCCGCGACGTCGACCAGGCGGGGCAGCAGCTCCGGCTCCAGGGTGACCGCGCGGAAGACCTCGGCGATGGTCACCCCGTGCCCGGGCCGGTGCTCCACGAGCACGCCGTCGCCCGCGGCGATGTGGCCGGGGGTGATCACCCGCAGGTACGCGCCGGGGAGCGCGCGCTCGGTGAAGGTGCGCTGCCACCTGTCGCGCTCCAGCCACACCGCGAACGTGCGGCATGGGATGCGCGGGCACGACACCTCCAGCACCGCCGACCCCACCCGCCACCGCTCGCCGATGACCGCGCCGTTGACGTCGAGGCCCACGGTGGTCAGGTTCTCGCCGAAGACCCCGCCGGGCAGCTCACGGCCCAGCTCGGTCGCCCACCGGTCCAGGTCCTCCCTGGCATAGGCGTAGACGGCCTGGTCGGGACCGCCATGGTTGGCGGTGTCACAGATGGTGTCGCCCCCGACCCCGGACCCGCCGACCCCGGGCGCGAGAACCTCGACCGGCCCGTCGACCGGCCGCTTGTCGATACCGGTCCGACCGTCCTTGGCGTCGATGGGACGCACGGCGGCGACGTTGACAGAAAGCACGCGAGCGTTGTCCACACCCGTAAACCTAGTGGTCCCCGCCAATGCTTTCCGAGACCTGGCTCACCCACGCGGCCCCGCGACCACGCGCGCCCCGCCCACCCTGCCTATGCTGCGGCACCGTGTCGACCGCACCGCTGATCGCCCCCAGCATCCTCTCCGCCGACTTCGCCCGTCTCGCCGACGAGGTAGCCGCCATCCGCGGCGCGGACTGGGTGCACGTGGACGTCATGGACGCCCACTTCGTGCCCAACCTGACCCTCGGCCTGCCGGTCGTGAAGTCCCTGCTCGCAGCGACCGACATCCCGCTGGACTGCCACCTGATGATCGAGAACCCGGACCGGTGGGCGGTCGGCTACGCCGAGGCGGGGGCCTACAACGTGACGGTGCACGCGGAGGCGGTGAAGGACCCGCGCGCGGTGGCCAGGGACCTGCGCGCGGCGGGGGCGAAGGCGGGCCTGTCGCTGAAGCCGGGGACCGCGCTGGACCCGTGGCTGGAGGTCCTGCGGGACTACGACACGCTGCTGATCATGTCGGTGGAACCGGGCTTCGGCGGCCAGAAGTTCATGCCCGAGGTCCTCGACAAGGTGCGCACCGCCCGACGCCTGGTCGACACCGGACACCTGAAGGTCGTCATCGAGATCGACGGCGGCATCAACGACGAGACGATCCACCAGGCCGCCGAAGCCGGAGTCCACTGCTTCGTCGCAGGCTCGGCCGTCTACGACACCGAGGACCCGGCCCAGGCCATAGCCGCCCTCCGCGCCACCGCCACCGAACACCAACCCCACTAGCCCGCCTCCCTACCCCACCCGACTCCCTACCCACCGGGCTCGCTCGCCCCTGTGCTGCCCGGCCCGGCCTGCTCAGGCTCGGCTTGTCCGGTCCGGTCCGGCGTGGTCCGATCTGGTTCGGCCCGGTCCAGCTCGCTCGTCCGTCCGCTCTCTCGCCGCTCGGTTCGGCCAGCCTTCCCTCCTTGGGCTTGGCCGGCTCGGTTCAGGGGTTCGGGCCCTGGTCAGCCCGGCGAACGTTGAGCAGGGCTGCCGGTCTCGGAGACGTCGCCCCCTAGCCAGATCTCGCCTGTCTGCTCACCTATTCGCGTAAGAGACCGGTGGACCGGGGCGAGTTGGGAGCGCGGTGGGTGGGGGCAGGAGGTCGCTCTGGCGAAGGCTGCGGCGGGCCCGGATAGGTGTTTCCGCTGGTGTGAGCGGCAGGTGGGGTGCGGGGTGCTGCCGGAAGTGGGGTCGGTGAAGGCCGGGGATCGGGGTGGCGGAAGTCCGGGCAGGTGCGCAGGTGGGCGGGTGCGGGGCGTCAGGTGGACCTGGAAGACTGGGTTGGTGGAGGACTTGCTGGTCGTCGCTATGCGGGCGGCTTTGGCGCAGGGGGATGGCGTGCATGGGGCCACCAGCCCCAACCCGCCAGTGGGGTGTGCCGTCTTGGACGCGGATGGGCAGCTGGTGGGCCTGGGGGGAACGCAGGTGGCCGGGGGGCCGCACGCGGAGGTCGTGGCGTTGGCGGCCGCGGGGGAGAAGGCCCGGGGCGGAACCGCGGTGGTGACTCTGGAGCCGTGTTCGCACCACGGGCGCACGCCGCCGTGCACCGAGGCGCTGGTGGCCGCTGGGGTGGCGCGGGTCGTCTACGCGGTCGCGGATCCGAATCCGCAGGCCGCCGGGGGTGCGTCCAGACTCGCCGGGGCTGGGGTGGAGGTCCGCGGCGGGCTGCTCGCCGAGGAGGCCGAGCGGGGCGCGCTGCGGGCGTGGCTGCACTGGCAGCGGACCGGTAGGCCGCATGTGACCTGGAAGTACGCCGCCACCCTCGACGGCAGGGTCGCGGCGGCCGATGGGACCAGTCGGTGGATCAGTTCGCCCGAGTCGCGGGCTGAGGTGCACCGCCTGCGCACGCGGATCGACGCGATCGTGGTCGGGCGGGGCACCGTCCTGGCCGACGACCCGGCGCTCACCGCCCGGGACGCGGAAGGGCGCCCGCTCCGCAGGCAGCCGCTGCGCGTCGTCGTCGGCACGGGGGAGTTGCCCAGCGGGGCCAAGGTCCTCGACGGCAGCGCGCCCACCGCGCACCTGCGCACCCGCGACCCGCGTGCGGTCCTCGCCGACCTCGCGGGCCGCGGCGTGGTGGACGTGCTGCTGGAAGGCGGTCCCACGCTGGCGGGCGCGTTCGCCTGCGCTGGGCTCATCGACCGGGTGTTGGCCTACATCGCGCCCTCGCTGTTGGGCGAGGGGGCTGTGGCGTTGGGCGCATCCGGCGTGTCGACCATCACCGGGGCGCACCGGATGGTGGTCGAACAGGTCACCATGAGTGGGCCGGACGTGCGCGTCAGCGCCGTTGCGGTCCGGGACTGAAGGAGGGCACCGGTGTTCACCGGGATCGTGGAGGAGCGCGGCGAGGTGGTCGCGGTGGTCGACCTCGCCGACGCGGCGCGGCTGACCATCCGGGGGCCGCTGGCCACCTCCGACGCGCGGATCGGGGACTCGATCGCGGTCAACGGGGTCTGCCTCACCGTCGTCACCGTCGAAGAGGGCACGTTCACCGCCGACGTCATGCGCGAGACGCTGACCCGCAGCAGCCTCGACAAGGTGGCCGCGGGCGACGCGGTCAACCTGGAGCGTGCCGCCGCGGTGGGCGAGCGCTTCGGCGGGCACATCGTGCAGGGCCACGTCGACGGCACCGGTGAGATCGCCGCGCGCGAGCCCTCCGAGCACTGGGAACTGGTCCGGGTCGGAATGCCGCAACGGCTCGGGCGTTATGTCGTGGAGAAGGGATCGATCACCGTCGACGGGGTCTCGCTGACCGTCGTGGAGGTCGGGCCCGACTGGTTCACCGTCAGCCTGATCCCCGAGACGCTGCGGGCGACGACCCTCGGCACGCGCGGTGTCGGCGACAAGGTCAACCTGGAAGTGGACGTCATCGCCAAGTACGTGGAGAAACTGGCGGCACCGCATCTGCACGCCGCAGCGAAGGAGGTCGCCGGTGAGTGACTTCGATGCCATCGAGCGCGCCGTCGCCGCCGTCGCCGACGGCAAGGCCGTCATCGTCGTCGACGACGAGGACCGCGAGAACGAGGGCGACCTGATCTTCGCCGCCGAGAAGACGACGCCGGAGATGCTGGCCTTCATGGTCCGCTACACCTCCGGCTACGTCTGCGTCGCGCTGACCGAGTCCGACTGCGACCGGCTCAACCTGCCGCCGATGTTCCACACCAACCAGGACGGCCGCGGCACCGCCTACACCGTCACCGTGGACGCCAAGGAGGGCGTGTCGACGGGCATCTCCGCCTCCGACCGCGCCCACACGATCCGCCTGCTCGCCGACGACAAGTCCACCGCCGAGGACTTCACCCGGCCCGGGCACGTGGTGCCGCTGCGCGCCAAGGAGGGCGGCGTGCTGCGCCGCCCCGGGCACACCGAGGCCTCGGTCGACCTGGCCCGCATGGCCGGGCTGCGGCCCGCGGGCGTGCTCTGCGAGATCGTGTCGCAGAAGGACACCGGCGACATGGCCCGGCGCGACGAGCTGGAGGTCTTCGCCGCCGAGCACGAGCTGGAGATCATCACCATCGCCGACCTGATCGCCTACCGCAGGCGCACGGAGAAGCAGGTCGCCAGGGTCGCCGAGGCGCGCATCCCGACCACGCACGGCACCTTCCGCGCGGTCGGCTACGACAGCCTGCTCGACGGCATCGAGCACGTCGCCCTCGTCTACGGCGAGATCGGCGACGGCACCGACCTGCTGGTCCGGGTGCACTCGGAGTGCCTGACCGGCGACGTGTTCGGCTCGCTGCGCTGCGACTGCGGCCCGCAGCTGGACGCGGCGCTGGAGGCGGTGGCCACCGAGGGCCGCGGCATCGTGCTCTACATGCGCGGCCACGAGGGCCGCGGCATCGGCCTCATGCACAAGCTGCAGGCCTACCAGCTCCAGGACAACGGCGCCGACACCGTCGACGCGAACCTCGCCCTCGGCGTGCCCGCCGACGCCCGCGACTACGGCACCGGCGCGCAGATCCTGGTCGACCTCGGCGTCAAGACGATGCGCCTGCTGACCAACAACCCGGCCAAGCGCGTCGGCCTGGACGGCTACGGGCTCACCGTGGTCGACCGCGTCCCGCTCTCGGTGTGGCCCAACCCGGAGAACCTGCACTACCTGCGCACCAAGCGCGACCGCATGGGCCACGACCTGGCCAACCTCGAACACTTCGACACCACCCCGGAGAGCACCCCGTGAGCGGCGAAGGCAGGCCGGCCGCGGTCGTCCCCAACTGCGAGGGCATCCAGCTGGCCATCGCGGCCACCCGCTGGCACGCCACGATCACCGACACCCTGCTGGCCCGCGCGCTGGAGGCCGCCGGGGCCGCGGGTATCGTCGAGCCGACGGTGGTGCGGGTGCCGGGCGCGATCGAGCTGCCGTTGATCTGCCAGGAGCTGGCCCGCCACCACGACGCGGTGGTCGCGCTCGGCGTGGTCATCCGCGGCGGCACTCCGCACTTCGAGTACGTGTGCGACGCGGTGACGGCCGGGCTGACCAGGGTGTCGCTGGACGAGTCGACGCCGGTGGGCAACGGCGTGCTGACGGTGAACGACGAGAAGCAGGCCCTCGACCGGGCCGGGCTGCCAGGGGCAGCGGAGGACAAGGGGTACGAGGCGTGTCTGGCGGCGTTGGAATCCGCGCTGGTGCTGAGGGGTCTTCGGCAGCCGTGGACGGAGCAGGGCTTCCGGTGATCGCCCGGCCCCGCAAGGTCCGGTTCGTCTCCGCGGGGTTCGCGGTGGTGTTCGTCGGGGTGTTCACACTGGTCGCCGTGCTGCTGAAGAACACGCCGACCGGGGTGTTCTTCCAGACCTCCGACCAGATCGCGATGATCGGGATCGGGGTGCTGCTCGCCGTCGGCGCGCTGTGGTTCACCTGGCCGATGGTCAGCGCGGACGCCTCCGGCGTGCTGGTGCGCAACATGCTCGCGGCCAAGTTCGTGCCCTGGTCGGACGTCGTCGCGATCACCTTCCCCGACGGCGCGTCCTACGCGCGCCTGGAACTGCCCGACGACGAGTACCTGGTGCTCATGGCGGTCCAGTCCATCGACGGCGACCGGGCCGTCGCCGCCATCCGTGAGCTGCGGAAACTCCACAGGGCGGCGCAGAGCGCGAGCTGAGAAGTTCCTGAGGTTCTGAACAGCCCGGCGCGCGGTCGCGTACGGGTGAGTGTAAGCCCTAGTGCTGACACCAGGTTCCCAGGAGGCTCCCGCGTGACCGCAGATCCCACCACGACTGCCGACACCACCACCCGTTCCCGCAGGCAGGTCCTGTGCGGCCTGATGGTCGCCCTGATCGCCCCGGGCGCGCTCGCCGCGTGCTCGACGGAGACCCCCGCGCCCGGCGGCACGCCGACGACCACCGGCGGCGGTGGCGGCGGCGCGACCCCGGCGCCCGGCGGCGCGCTGGCCGCCGTCGCCGACATCCCCGACGGCGGCGGTGTGCTCGTCGAGGGCCCGGACACCCAGATCCTGCTGGTCAGGACGGGTGAGGAGGTCAAGGCGTTCAACCCGGCCTGCCCGCACCAGGGCACGATCGTCAACCCGCCCGCCGACGGCGCGATCCTCTGCCCCAACCACGGCAGCACCTTCGACCCGGCCTCCGGCGCGGTGACCCGCGGCCCGGCCACCGCCGGGCTGCAGGAGATCCCGGTGAAGGTCGAGGGCGGCAACGTCACCCTCGCGTGACCCGGCGCGGGCCCGGCGGCGCCGCCGGGCCCGGCCACCGGTCGTGGCGCTGTCGGTCGTGAGTCGTAGGGTTGAGCGGTGCCCGACCCGTCCACCTACCGGCCGTCAGCCGGGTCCATCCCGGACGCCCCCGGTGTGTACAAGTTCCGCGATCCCACCGCCCGGGTGATCTACGTCGGGAAGGCCAAGAGCCTGCGCTCGCGGCTCAACTCCTACTTCGCCGACGTGGCCTCGCTGCACCCCAGGACGCGGCAGATGGTGACGACGGCGGGCGCGGTCGAGTGGACCGTCGTGGCGACCGAGGTCGAGGCGCTGCAGCTGGAGTACAACTGGATCAAGGAGTTCGACCCGCGGTTCAACGTCCGCTACCGCGACGACAAGTCCTATCCCGTCCTCGCCGTCACCCTCAACGAGGAGTATCCGCGCCTGCACGTCTACCGCGGCGCGCGGCGCAAGGGCGTGCGCTACTTCGGCCCCTACGCCCACGCCTGGGCCATCCGCGAGACGCTGGACCTGCTGCTGCGGGTCTTCCCCGCGCGCACCTGCTCGGCCGGGGTGTTCAAGCGGCACGGGCAGATCGGCCGCCCCTGCCTGCTCGGCTACATCGACAAGTGCTCGGCGCCGTGCGTCGGCAAGGTCGACGCCGAGCAGCACCGGGCGATCGTGCAGGACTTCGGCGACTTCCTCTCCGGCAAGACCGACTCGATGATCCGCCGCATGGAGCGCGACATGGGCGCGGCCTCCGCCGAGCTGGAGTTCGAGCGGGCCGCCCGGCTGCGCGACGACATCGGCGCGCTCAAGCGGGCCATGGAGAAGCAGGCCGTGGTGCTCGGCGACGGCACCGACGCCGACGTCGTCGCCTTCGCCCACGACGAGCTGGAAGCCTCCGTGCAGGTCTTCCACGTGCGCGGCGGCCGGGTGCGCGGCCAGCGCGGCTGGGTGGTCGACCGGGTGGAGGACACCGACCGGCCCGTCGCCGACCTGGTCGAGCAGTTCATCGTCGGCTTCTACGGCGAGCAGAACGACATCACCGAGGGCGAGAAGGTCGACAGCCCCGTGCCGCGCGAGGTGCTGGTCCCCGAGCTGCCCGCCGACGCCGACGCGCTCGCCGAGTGGCTCAGCGGGCTGCGCGGCGCGAGGGTCGGCCTGCGCGTCCCCCAGCGCGGCGACAAGCGGGCCCTGATGGAGACCGTGGAGCGCAACGCCAAGGAGGCGTTCACCCAGCACAAGCTGCGCCGCGCCGGCGACCTCACCGCGCGCTCGGCCGCTCTGCAGGAACTGCAGGACAACCTCGGCCTGGACACCGCGCCGCTGCGCATCGAGTGCGTCGACATCAGCCACATCCAGGGCAGCGACGTCGTCGCCTCGCTCGTGGTCTTCGAGGACGGCCTGGCGCGCAAGTCCGAGTACCGCCGCTTCGCGCTGCGCGAGGCCGCCACCGAGGGCGACGTCGCCGCCATCGCCGAGGTGGTGCGCCGCCGCTTCGCCAAGTACGCGGGGGACAGCGGCGGGCCGGACTCGACGCCGGGCATCGATCCGGAGACCGGCCGCCCGCGCCGCTTCGCCTACCCGCCCAACCTGCTCGTGGTCGACGGCGCGGGCCCGCAGGCCAACGCCGCCGCCGACGTGCTCGCCGACCTCGGCGTCACCGACGTCGCGGTGATCGGCCTGGCCAAGCGCCTGGAAGAGGTGTGGCTGCCCGCCGACCCCGACCCGGCGATCCTGCCGCGCACCAGCGAGGCGCTGTACCTGCTGCAGCGCGTGCGCGACGAGGCCCACCGCTTCGCCGTCGCCTACCACCGGCAGAAGCGCGCCAAGCGGATGACGGTGTCCGCACTGGACGACATCCCGGGCCTCGGCCAGCACCGGCGCAAGGTCCTCATCAAGCACTTCGGCTCGGTGAAGCGCCTGCGCGAGGCCAGCGTCGAGGAGATCAGCGGCGTGCCCGGCATCGGCAAGACCACCGCCGAAGCGGTGCGTGCGGCGTTGGCGCACAATCGCGGTGCGCCCTCGACGCAGCGGGCGGTCGAACCGGCTGAGACCACAGTGGACGAGGGGTAGACATGAGCGACCCGACTTCTGGCGGCGGCAACCCCGGTGGGGCGGGCATGGCCGTCGCCGTCGTGACCGGGCTCTCCGGCGCGGGCCGCAGCACCGCGGCCAAGTGCCTGGAGGACCTCGGCTGGTTCGTGGTGGACAACCTGCCGCCCGAGCTGATCTCCACGATGGTCGAGCTGGGCTCGCAGGCGCGCGGGGCCATCACCCGCATCGCCGTGGTGATGGACGTGCGCAGCCGCGCCTTCACCCACGACCTCGACGCCATCATCAAGGACCTCGACGCCCGCGGCTACAAGCCCCGGGTGCTGTTCCTGGAGGCCACCGACGACGTGCTGGTGCGCCGCTTCGAGCAGGTGCGCCGCGGCCACCCGATGCAGGGCGAGGGCAGGCTGATCGACGGCATCGCCGCCGAGCGCGAGGTGCTGATGCCGCTGCGCACCGACGCCGACCTCATCCTCGACACCTCCACCCTCTCGGTGCACCAGCTGCGCGCCAAGATCGAGGACGCCTTCGGCGCCGATTCCGACGTCGGCACCCGGGTCACCGTGCTCAGCTTCGGCTACAAGTACGGCCTGCCGATGGACGCCGACCTGGTGATGGACGTGCGCTTCCTGCCGAACCCGTTCTGGATTCCCGAGCTCAAGGAGCAGACCGGCCGCGACGGCGACGTCCGCAACTACGTGCTCAGCCAGGAGGGCGCCGAGGAGTTCCTCGACCGCTACCACGAGCTGCTGCGCCTGATCGGCGCCGGTTTCCGCCGCGAGGGCAAGCGCTACCTGACGCTGGCGGTCGGCTGCACCGGCGGCAAGCACCGCAGCGTCGCGATCTCCGAGGAGCTGGCGCGCAGGCTCAGCGACGAGGACGGCATGGCCGTCAAGGTGGTCCACCGGGACCTGGGGCGCGAGTGACGGCTCTGCGGGTGGTCGCCCTGGGCGGCGGGCGCGGCCTGCAGGCCACCCTCGGCGCCCTGCGCGCGATCACCGAGGACGTGACCGCCGTCGTCACCGTGGCCGACGACGGCGGCTCGTCCGGGCGGCTGCGCCGTGAGCTGGGCCTGCTCCCGCCGGGCGACCTGCGCAAGGCGCTGACCGCGTTGGCCGGGCCCGACGCGTGGCGCGAGGTGTTCGAGCACCGCTTCGGCGGCACCGGCGCGCTCGCCGGGCACGCCGTCGGCAACCTGCTGATCGCCGGGCTGATCGAGGTCGTCGGCGACCCGGTCGAGGCGCTCGCGGCGGCCGCGCGGCTGCTCGGCGTCACCGGCCGGGTGCTGCCGATGTCCACCGAGCCGCTGGACATCGAGGCCGACGTGACCGGCCTGGACGAGGACCCCTCGACGGTGCGGCGCATCCGCGGCCAGGTCGCCGTCGCCACCACGCCGGGCCGGGTGCACCGCATCCGGCTGCGCAGCGCCACCCGCCGCGGCGAGCCGCCGACGGCCTGCCCGGACGCGGTCGCCGCCGTTCTCGGCGCCGACGTGGTGCTGCTGGGCCCCGGCTCGTGGTTCACCAGCGTCCTGCCGCACCTGCTGGTGCCCGAGCTGCACGACGCGCTCGTGCGGACCAGCGCCACCCGGGTCGTCGTGCTCAACCTCGTCCCCCAGGCGGGGGAGACCGCGGGCTTCTCCCCGGAGCAGCACTTGGAGGTGCTCAGCGCGCACGCCCCCGGGCTGCGCGTGGACGCGGTGGTCGCCGACGCCGACGCCGTCACCACCCCCGACCGGCTGCGGCGCTCCGCGGCGGCGATGGGCGCGCGGGCCTGGCTGGACTCGGTGACCGCCGACTCCGCGCCGGAGCGCCACGACCCGGTCGCCCTCGGTGCGACGCTGGCCAGGGCGATCGCGGCGGTCCGCGGCGGCTGAGCGGGACCCGACACGCCGGGCCCGACACGCCGTGGTGGGATGTACGCCGGGGAGCGCGTGGGAAGGAGACCGGCCGTGGCGATGACCGCTGCCGTGAAGGACGAGCTGAGCAGGCTCGCGGTGTCGAAGACCTGTTGCAGGCGGGCCGAGGTGTCGGCGCTGCTGCGGTTCGCGGGCGGGCTGCACATCGTCGCGGGCCGGGTCGTGGTGGAGGCCGAGCTGGACACCGGCTCGGCGGCCAGGCGGCTGCGCAAGGAGATCCACGACCTCTACGGCCACCAGGCCGACATCCACGTCATCACCTCCGGCGGTCTGCGCAAGGGCACCAGGTACGTGGTGCGCGTGGTCAAGGACGGCGACGGCCTCGCCCGGCAGACCGGGCTGCTCGACCCGCGCGGCAGGCCGGTGCGCGGGCTGCCCGCGCCGGTGGTCGCGGGCGGGATGTGCGACGCGGAGGCGGCGTGGCGCGGGGCGTTCCTGGCGCACGGCTCGCTGACCGAGCCCGGCCGCTCCTCGTCGCTGGAGATCACCTGCCCCGGCCCCGAGGCGGCGCTGGCCATCGTCGGCGCGGCCCGGCGCCTGGGCATCCAGGCCAAGTCCCGCGAGGTGCGCGGCGCCGACCGGGTGGTCGTGCGCGACGGCGACGCCATCGGCGCGATGCTGACCCGCCTCGGCGCGCACTCCAGCGTGCTGGCCTGGGAGGAGCGCCGGATGCGCCGCGAGGTGCGCGCCACGGCCAACCGCCTGGCCAACTTCGACGACGCCAACCTCCGCCGCTCGGCGCGGGCCGCGGTCGCCGCGGCCGCGCGCGTGCAGCGGGCGATCGAGATCCTCGGCGCGGACGCCCCCGACCACCTGGCCGCCGCGGGGGAGCTGCGGCTGAAGAACAAGCAGGCGTCCCTGGAGGAGCTGGGCCAGCTCGCCGACCCGCCGATGACCAAGGACGCGGTCGCGGGCCGCATCCGCCGGCTGCTGGCGATGGCCGACAAGCGCGCCAAGGACATGAGCATCCCCGACACCGAGTCGGTCGTGACCGCCGAGATGCTCGAAGTGGACGCCTGAGCTGGTCTGGACCTCCCGGCGATCACCTGAGATGTGATCTGGGTTACAGTCGGTATCTCCCGGCGGTCGACCGTCCTCTTGTCTGCCGGGAGCGCGGGTGCTGCTTGGGGGAGGAGCACCCGCGGGGGGATGAACGAAGCGGAGTCCGCCCGGCGTGGGGGCAGGCGGACTCCGCTTCGTTCCCGTTTCCAGGCCTCGGGCTCGGGGAGCCGGGCCCTGACATTCAGGACGATCCCGTCGAGCGCCACGACGCCGAGCATCCCGCCCGTCACCCAGAACGCCTCGCCGTTGTCGGCAGGCGCCGCGTCGGGGCCAGCGGCCCCGCATCGCCCGGCGGGCCGCGATCGTGACAGCGGGCCCGGTGTCCACGATTCGGGCGGGGGTGTGGCGATCAGCGCCCAAGTCTGATTCGATAAAGAGACACTGCCGACCGGACCCTGTGGCGCCCTCGTGCGGCCGCTAGGGTTCAGAGTTGGTAAAGAGCCCCAGTTTTGAGGAGACAAGACGGTGACGGTTCGAGTAGGCGTCAACGGTTTCGGTCGTATCGGTCGCAACTTCTTCCGGGCCGTGGCGGCCGGTGACCACGACATCGAGATCGTGGCCTTCAACGACCTCGGCGACGTGGCCACGATGGCGCACCTCCTCAAGTACGACAGCATCCTCGGCCGCCTGCCGCAGGACGTGTCGGTGGTCGCCGACGGCATCAAGGTCGGCGACAAGACCATCAAGGCCCTCGCCGAGCGCGACCCGGGCAAGCTGCCCTGGAAGGACCTCGGCGTCGACGTCGTGGTCGAGTCGACCGGCTTCTTCACCAAGGCCGCCGACGCCCGCAAGCACGTCGACGAGGGCGGCGCCAAGAAGGTCATCATCTCCGCGCCCGCCAAGGGCGAGGACCTGACCATCGTCCTCGGCGCCAACGAGGAGAAGTACGACGGCTCGCAGACCGTCATCTCCAACGCCTCCTGCACCACCAACTGCCTCGCGCCGCTGGCCAAGGTCCTGCACGACAGCTTCACCATCGAGCGCGGCCTGATGACCACGATCCACGCCTACACCCAGGACCAGAACCTGCAGGACGCCCCGCACGGCGACCTGCGCCGCGCCCGCGCCGCCGCGCTGAACATCGTGCCCACCTCGACCGGCGCCGCCAAGGCGATCGGCCTGGTGCTGCCCGAGCTCAACGGCAAGCTCGACGGCTACGCCCTGCGCGTCCCGGTGCCGACCGGCTCGGCCACCGACCTGACGGTGACCCTGGGCCGCGACGTCACCCTGGACGAGGTCCAGGCCGCCTACAAGGCCGCCTCCGACGGCCCGCTGGCGGGCATCCTGCGCTACAGCGACGAGCCGATCGTGTCCTCCGACATCGTCACCGACCCGGCGTCCTGCATCTACGACGCGCCGCTGACCAAGGTCAACGGCAACCAGGTCAAGGTCGTCGGCTGGTACGACAACGAGTGGGGCTACTCCAACCGCCTGGTCGACCTGACCGCGCTCGTGGCGTCCAAGCTCTGATGCGGACGCTCGACGACCTGCTCGCCGAGGGGGTCGCCGGTCGGCGCGTGCTGGTGCGCGCCGACCTGAACGTCCCCATCGACGGGACGGCGATCACCGACGACGGCCGCGTCCGCGCGTCGCTGCCGACCATCTCCCGCCTCGCCGAGGCGGGAGCGAAGGTGGTCGTGGCCGCGCACCTCGGCCGCCCCAAGGGCACCCCGGACGCCAAGTACTCCCTCGCCCCGGTCGCGCTGCGCCTGGGCGAGCTGCTGGGCGCGCCGGTGGCGCTGGCCAACGACGTCACCGGGCCCTCGGCCCGGGAGACGGTGGCCTCCCTCGCCGAGGGCTCCGTCGCGCTTCTGGAGAACGTGCGCTTCGACGCGCGCGAGACCTCGAAGGACGCCGCCGAGCGCGCCGCCCTGGCCGAGGAGTTCGCCGCGCTGGCCGACGTGTTCGTCTCCGACGGCTTCGGCGTCGTGCACCGCAAGCAGGCCTCGGTCTACGACGTGGCCGCCAAGCTGCCCGCGTACGCAGGCGGCCTGGTGCTCGCCGAGGTCGAGGTGCTGCGCACCCTGACCGGCGAGCCGAAGCTGCCCTACGTCGTGCTGCTGGGCGGCTCGAAGGTGTCGGACAAGCTGGCCGTCATCGAGTCGCTGCTGCCCAAGGTGGACGCGCTGCTGGTCGGCGGCGGGATGTGCTTCACGTTCCTGGCCGCCGAGGGCCTGGGCGTGGGCGACTCGCTGCTGGAAGCCGACATGATCGACACCTGCAAGCGGCTGCTCGCCGAGCACCCCGGCAAGATCCTGCTGCCCGCCGACATCGTGATCGCCGACGACTTCTCGGCCGAGGCGACCACCCAGACGGTGCTGGCGGCGAACATCAGCGCGGGGTGGAAGGGCCTGGACGTCGGCCCGATCACCGTCGAGCGCTACAGCGAGGTGCTGACCGCGGCGGGCACGGTCTTCTGGAACGGCCCGATGGGCGTGTTCGAGCTGGCCCCGTTCGCCGAGGGCACCCGCGGCGTGGCGCAGGCGATCGTCGACTCGGCCGCCTTCTCGGTGGTCGGCGGCGGCGACTCGGCCGCGGCCGTGCGCCTGCTCGGCCTGCCCGAGGACGGCTTCTCGCACATCTCCACCGGCGGCGGCGCGTCGCTGGAGTTCCTGGAGGGCAAGGACCTCCCCGGCGTAGCGGTGCTGGAGGGCTGATGGCGCGGCAGACGCTCATCGCGGGCAACTGGAAGATGAACCTCAACCACCTTGAGGCCATCGCGCTCGTGCAGAAGATCGCCTTCGGCCTGCCGGAGAAGTACTACGCCAAGGTGGAGGTGGCCGTGCTGCCGCCGTTCACCGACATCAGGTCCATCCAGACCCTGGTCGACGGCGACAAGCTGCTGCTCAAGTACGGCGCGCAGGACATCTCCCCGCACGACTCCGGCGCCTACACCGGCGACGTGTCGGGGCCGATGCTGGCCAAGCTCGGCTGCTCTTACGTCACCGTCGGGCACTCCGAGCGCCGCGAGTACCACGGCGAGACCGACGAGCAGGTCAACAAGAAGGTCAAGGCGGCGCTCAAGCACGGCATCACGCCGATCCTGTGCCTAGGCGAGCAGCTGGAGGTCCGCGAGGCGGGCACGCACGTCCAGCACTGCACCGACCAGCTGGTGGCGGGCCTCAAGGGCCTCAAGGCCGACGCGGTCGCCAAGGTCGTCGTGGCCTACGAGCCCGTGTGGGCCATCGGCACCGGCAAGGTCGCCACCCCGGCCGACGCCCAGGAGGTGTGCGCCGCGCTGCGCAAGCAGCTCGCCGCCGCCTTCGGCGACGACGTGGCCGCCACCGTCCGCGTGCTCTACGGCGGCTCAGTGAAGTCCGGCAGCATCGGCGACCTGGTCGCCCAGAACGACGTCGACGGCGCGCTCGTCGGCGGGGCCAGCCTGCAGGGCGAGGAGTTCACCAAGCTCTGCGCGATGGCGGCGGGCGGCCCGCTGCCGTAACCGCGTCGAATGGGCCCGAACCGCCGCGGCGGTTCGGGCCCATTCGACTGTTTCGGAATCGTGCCGCGCTGGGTTAAGTTCGACGCGTCCCGGCACGATCACGGGATCTCGCCCGATTTGACCGATCGGGCCGCGATCCCGCGCGCTCGCCGCAGGCCCACCCGGGCCGGTGGTCGGGCGGCGCTACCGCACCCGGTAGCCTTGGCTTCCACCGTTCGACAGCGAGGATGACATGATCCTGACCCTGCAGATCGCTCTGATCGTCACCAGCCTTCTGCTGATCCTGTTGGTGCTGCTCCACCGCGGTCGCGGTGGCGGTCTGTCGTCGCTGTTCGGCGGTGGCATGCAGTCCAGCCTGTCGGGGTCGAGCGTCGTGGAGAAGAACCTGGACCGGGCGACCCTGTTCATCGGCGCGATCTGGGTGATCTGCATCGTGGGTCTTGGCCTGCTGGTCAAGGTCGCCTGATTAGTGGGGGAGTGAATTCCTGATGTCCGGTGGCAACGCGATCCGCGGCACGCGGGTCGGAGCCGGTCCGATGGGCGAATCCGAGCGCGGCGAGTCCGCCCCTCGGCAGCGGGTGTCCTACTGGTGCGCCAACGGCCACGAGTCGCGCCCGGCCTTCGCCGTCGACGCGGAGCGGCCTGATTCCTGGGACTGCCCCCGCTGCGGCCTCCCGGCAGGCCTCGACGAGCAGGCGCCCCCGAAGGCGCCCCGCAACGAGCCCTACAAGACCCACCTGGCCTACGTGAAGGAGCGCCGCTCCGACGCCGACGGCGAGGCCATCCTCGCCGAGGCCCTGGCGAAGCTGAAGGCCAAGCGCGAGCTGTGAGGCAATGACGACGGGCCACCGACCAGCAGGTCGGTGGCCCGTCGTCACAGGATCCGAAGCATGCATCGAACGCGCCGCGGTCATGTCGCGTCGACTCGCTCCGCCGCATCGGCTCAGCCGATGACCTCACCCACGACGTGCGCGGCGACCGCGAGCGCCCGGCCGCACACCTCGGGATCGCCTTGCGCGGTCCGCAGGTCGACGGAGACCGAGGCGGTCTCGTTGATCGCGACGGCGACGGCACACATCTCCGTCGGCTGCGCCTGCTCGGAGAACACTCCGGCGGGCAGCCCGTGCACATCCGCCTCGGCGTAGTACTCCCACGTGTCCAAGTACGGGTCGTAGAACATGCTGAACCGGCTGAAAAGCTCGAACTCCATTCGTTCGCCATCCGCCTTGCGCTTGCAACTGGCCCGTATGTTAGTCCCAGGGCCCGGATCAGCGTCCCCGGCGATGCCGATCCGCTTGGCGGTGGCGTCGTCCAACAACTCGCACGGCCGCTCCCAGCCCTGACGCACAACCGGGCCTGCGGTGATGTTCGGCGGAGCGTCGGGGAACTCCGACTTCGGAGTCTGACGTGGGGTTGTCGGATCCGCGGGCGCGGTGGTTGTCGTGGCCTGCTCGCCGGGAACGGCGACACCCGTCTCCGGAGCGCAGCCTGCGACCACGGCGAGCAGCAGCACGAGGCGGGCAACTCGGGGGAGACTCACCGGTCGCCCACCAACCTGCGGTCAATGGCGGACTGCTGGTCGCGCTGTGCGTCGGCCATGCGCTCCTTTTCCCGCTCCACCTGGGGGTCGTATTCCGAAACCGGCATGGATTCGTGGGCGAAGTGCCGGTACTCGAAGTTCGGGCTATGGATGTCCACGTTGGGCGGAAGCGGGTCGTCCAAGCGGGTGGCCATCGAGGTCACGTTCTCGAAGTCCATCGAGATCTCGTTGGCCAAGTGCGCTAGGCCAGAGCGGTACTGTTCGTTGATCTGACCGCAGCCCGTGTGGTAGCGCTCAATGATCTCTTCATACCTGGACCCTTCGATCAGGTAGTCCGCGAGGTTCTTGGCCACGCCGATCATCACGGCGATCGAGCCGGTGAGCAGCCTGGAGAAGTCCATTGTGAGCACGTCGCGGACGAGGTCGGATCCGATGGCGATGAATGTTTTCGCTTGCCGCTTGTCCGTGTTGCCGATCTCGGCATCGAGTGCCGCCACGGTCTCAAGGGCCACGTCGAGGTAACTTTGTCGTATCCCTTTGATGAGACTGAGTAGCGCGCCCGCGTGAAGCGTCGCCTTCCCCAGCAGAAGCTTCTGTTGCTCGTGCACGCTGCCGATGGCGGTAAGCCGATTCTTGAACTCCGCCGCTGCGCTGCCCTGCCAGGATTGCAGCTGGTTCTCGGCGGCTCTTAACTCGATATCAACGGGGACATCGTCGATGGTCATGAGATACAGGCGGTGAAGCCGCTCGCATTCCACCAGAACTGACTCCGGTGATGGCGTCAGGCATTCCGTCATGCCGGTCATCTCGGTCGGTGGGAGAGCGATGTCCATCTCCGTCAGCACCTGCATCGCTTCTTGTACCTTGCTTCCAACGGAAGCCTCGGCGTCGAACAACTGGGCATCAGTGATCCATTGGACCATCCTTGTCAGTCCTGCCCGTCGGCGCGGCGGTACAACGCCACAATCTCCAGCAGTGCCCGCGCGGTCGATTCCAAGGCTTCGTTCACTGCTTGGTTCCGGCGGGCGATCGCCGCGACATGACCGCTGTGCGCCATGTGCACCGCCAGGGCGCTGCCTGCGTCGTAGGCCGGTGGCCCCGTCAGCGCCGCGGTGATGGGCGCGAGTCGGGCGCTAATGCTCGGCAGAGTTATCGTTGCGCACTGCTCCACTGTGTCCAACGCAACGGTGAATCCTTCGGAACTCACTATTCCCCCTTCGTTGCGCGCCAAAGTACGCAGGAAGCAGAGGGCAAGTGCGTCGATTGGTCGCTATTCAACCGATCGGGCTATGCGCTGCTTCACAGCGGATAGCGCGCGACGACCCGGTACCCGCCATCGGAGGTCGGCCCAGCGTCCAGCGTCCCCGACAGCAGTGACGCCCGTTCCCGCAGCCCCAGCAGCCCGTGTCCGCCCGACGGGAACGCCGCCTGCCCTCGGCGCGGCCTGCTGTTGCGGACCTCGATCTCCAGGTGCCCCTCGGCCTCGGTGACCAGCACCAGCGTGCGCGCCCCGCCCGCGTGCTTGCGGACGTTGGTCAGCGCCTCCTGGACGGTCCGGTAGGCCGCGCGGGACACCGGGGGCGGGACGTCGACCGGGTCGACGGAGATGGTCATCGCCACGCCGTCCTGGGCCAGGGTGTCGACTTCGTCCAGACCGGGCTGGATCTCGTCCTCGTCGCCGCCGGAGCGCAGCACGCCGACCAGTTCGCGCAGCTCCTCCAGGGTCTGGGTGCTCAGTGCGCGGATCGTGGCGGCGGCCTCGCGGGACTCGGGGTCCTCGGTGCCGACCTGCAGGGCGCCCGCCTGCATGGCGATGAGGGTGACCTGGTGGGAGACGACGTCGTGCATCTCCCGGGCGAGTTTGGCGCGTTCGGCGGCGCGCACGGTGGCGGCGTAGAGGCGTTTCTCGCGGTCGCGGCTGCGCGCCAGGTCGCGGATGCGGGCCGAGAGCTGGCCGCGGACGGTGATCAGCATGCCGATGGCCACCGGCATGCCCGAGACCAGGACGCCGTACATCGCGTCGAGGACGTGCTGCTTCCAGGTCAGGTCCAGGAAGTCCACCCACGGCCACAGGATGAACCGGCAGACGCAGACCAGCGACGCGCCGACCACCGTCTTCCAGGACAGCAGTTCGCGCTTGGCCAGCGACCCCAGCGCGATCATGGCGGCCAGCTGGGCCCAGCCGAAGAAGAAGCCGGGCACGCACAGCAGCACCGTGCCGAAGGGCAGGTAGCGGCGCAGCAGCAGGGCGGCCACCGACAGCCAGCTGAACCACGGCGAGTACCAGGGCGGCGCCTCCGGGACGACCAGCCACACGTCCAGCGCGGCCAGCACGACGGCGGCGACGTCGGAGGCGACGGCGCGGGTGCGCTGGCTGGCCTGGGCCAACGCGCGCGGTAGGCGCAGGGGGAACTGGCGGGGCAACACGGGTGTCAGCCTGCCACCTCCACCGTCCTGCGGTTCGGGCTGGTCAGCCCGGTCGTGGTCGTCGGCGCGGGGCCGGGGCACCGCCGAGCCGGCGGTAGCATTCTCGCGGTTCGGGGCCGGGTGGTGCTGGTTCTGTGGCATGGATTGCCCCTCCTCGTTACCTAGGAGACGCATCCGGCGCCGCGCTGGGACGACCCACCCGCGAATCCTGTGCGAGCGCAAACGAGAGGAGGGGCCGTGCGGACGCTGATCGTGGACAACCACGACTCCTTCACCTACAACCTCTACCAGGCGCTCGCCGCGCTGGACGGGGCGAGGCCCACGGTCGTGCGCAACGACGAGGACTGGGACCTCGGCGGCCTCGCCGACTTCGACAACATCGTCATCTCGCCCGGGCCGGGGCACCCCGGCAGGCACCGCGACTTCGGCCTCAGCGCCGCCGTCATCGCCGCCGCCCGCCAGCCGCTGCTGGGCGTCTGCCTCGGCCACCAGGGCCTGTGCCTGCTCGCCGGCGCCACCGTCGACCACGCGCCCCAGGTCCGCCACGGCAGGCTGTCGACGGTCCACCACGACGGCCGCGACCTCTTCGACGGCCTGCCGAACCCCCTGCGCGTCGTGCGCTACCACTCGCTGACCGTCACCGACCTGCCGCCGACCCTGCTGCCCACGGCCTGGTCGGACGACGGCGTGCTGATGGGCGTGCGCCACCGCGACCGCCCGGCCTGGGGCGTGCAGTTCCACCCCGAGTCGATCTGCACCGAGCACGGCGTGGACATGCTGGCCAACTTCGCCGCGATGACCCGCCGCCACCACACCGAGCACCCGAGGGAGTCGATCACCCTTGCGCCGCGCCCGAAGCCGCCGAACGCCAGGGTCCTCGTCCGCCACCTCACCCTCCCGGTCACCGCCGAGGAAGCCTTCGACGCCCTCTACCGCGACACCGACCACGCCTTCTGGCTCGACTCGGCGACAGCGGGCCGCTTCTCCTTCCTCGGCGACGCCACCGGCCCGCTGGCGCGAACCGCCACCACCGACCTCGACACCGTGACGGTGACCAGCCGAACGGGAACCACCGTCCACCGCGGCCCCTTCCTCGACTGGCTCGACACCGACCTGGCCGACTGGGTGGTCGACGTCCCCCACCTGCCGTTCGGCTTCGCCCTGGGCTGGGTCGGCTACCTCGGCTACGAACTGAAGGCCGAAACCGGCGGCCACCGCACCCACCCCAGCCCCGACCCCGACGCCGCCCTCGTCTTCGCCGACCGCGCCATCGCCTTCGACCACCACCTGGGCGAGATCCACCTGCTCGCCCTGGCCACCCCGGGCCTGGAGCCCGCCGCGACCGCCTGGCTGGACGAGACCGCCGACCGCCTGGCGGGCTTGTCCCCACTGCCCCCGCCCGCACCGGTCGCCCCCGTGGGCCCCCTCGCCGCCCGCCACGACCGGGCCGAGTACCTGCGGATGATCGACGAGTGCCTGACCGCGATCGACGAAGGCGAGTCCTACGAGGTCTGCCTGACCAACCAGCTGACCGCGCCTGGGGACATCGATCCGTGGCAGGCCTACCGCAGGCTTCGCGCGGGCAACCCGGCTCCGTTCGCGGCGTACCTGCGCTTCGGGGACCGGTCGGTGCTGAGCGCGTCGCCGGAGAGGTTCCTGGCGGTGTCGGCCGACGGCGCGGTGGAATCCCGGCCCATCAAGGGCACCCGCCCGCGCGGCCGAACACCGGAGGAGGACGCGGCGCTGCGCCACGACCTGGCGACGGCGGAGAAGGACCGCGCGGAGAACCTGATGATCGTGGACCTGGTGCGCAACGACCTCGGGGTGTACGCGGAGGTCGGCTCGGTGCACGTGCCCGCGCTGTTCGCGGTGGAGTCCTATGCGACCGTGCACCAGTTGGTGAGCACCGTGCGTGCTCGGTTGGCGGAGGGAGTGTCAGCGGTCCGGTGTCTGCGGGCGGCCTTCCCCGGGGGGTCGATGACGGGGGCGCCGAAGGAGCGGACGATGGAGATCATCGATCAGCTGGAGCGGGGACCGAGGGGGGTGTACTCGGGCGCGCTGGGGTGGTTCTCGCTGACCGGCGCGGCGGACCTGAGCATGGTGATCAGGACGCTGGTGGTGCGGCCGGGCGAGGTGTCCTTCGGCGTGGGCGGCGCGATCGTGGCCTTGTCGGACCCGGTTGAGGAGCACGAGGAAACGGTGGTCAAAGCGGGAGCCCTGCTGACCCTGCTGAACGCCACTTTCCCCGACCACGCCCCGGCTTCCCGGGGATAGCCGAAGCACGCGGCACCGCAGCCGGGAAACCCCCACCGCCCATCCGATCGGCGGTCCTGTGGACAACCCCCGTCTCGTTAACCTGACATCCACCGCCCGGACGCGTCAGGAGGCGAGCATGCGCGCCATGAAGCGAATCCTCACCGCAGCGGTCACCGCCGCGATCGGGCTGTCCGGGGTGTTGGTGCTGCCCGCCCAAGCGCGCGGGCACCGCGAGTTCGACCTTCAGGCGCACCGGGGTGGTCTCGGCCTGCGGGTGGAGAGCAGCCTCAGCTCCTTCGGAAACGCTCTCCGGATCGGGGTGTCCACCCTCGAACTGGACGTCCAGATCACCGAGGACGGGCATGCCGTGGTGACGCACGACAGGCGCGTCGACGCGCGCAAGTGCCGTGACACCGCCACCGCCGGGGACCCCGAGTTCCCCTACGTCGGCAAGTTCGTCCACTCCCTGACCCTCGCCCAGGTCCGCACCCTCGACTGCGGCTCCCTCCGCCTCCCCGACCACCCGGGACAGCGCCTCGCCCCAGGTTCCCGGATGCCCCTGCTCAGCGAGGTGTTCGCCCTCGCCGAGCGCTACCGCGCGAATGTTCGCTTCAACATCGAGACCAAAGTGGAGGCGGGCGCTCCGCAGGAAACCGCGCCCAGGGAGCAGTTCGTCCGGATCACCCACCGGGAGATCGTGAAGGCGCGGGTCGCCGACCGGGTCAGTGTCCAGAGTTTCGACTGGGGCGCGCTCATGCTGTGGCGGGAGGTGGCGCCGCGCATCCCGCGGGTCGCGCTCACCAACTACGAGTTCCTGCAGGTCGATCAGCCCGGCCGGTCGCCCTGGCTCGGCGGTCTCGACATCGATGACTTCAGCGGCGACCCGATCGCCGCCGTCAAGACCTTGGGCGCAAGCGCTTTCTCCCCCGTGCACGGCTTCCCCCAGAACGGCAAGGTCACCGATCCCGGCTACCGCCCGTACGTCACCAAGGCCATGGTCCGCCACGCCCACCGCAACGGCCTCAAGGTCATCCCGTGGACGGTCAACGACACCCCTACCATGGCCAAGCTGATCGATGACGGCGCGGACGGCCTCATCACCGACTACCCCGACCGCCTGCGCTCCCTGCTCGCCGAGCGCGGCTACCGCCTGCCCGAGCGCCGCACCGCGGACTTCGACATCCAGGGCCACCGCGGCGCGCGCGCCGTCCTGCCGGAGAACACCCTCGCCGCGTTCCGGCACGCCCTGGCCAACCCCGGTGTGTCCACTCTGGAGCTGGACACCGGGATCACCCGCGACGGCCACGTCGTCGTCCTGCACGACCGGACCGTCAACGGCTCGCACTGCGAGGACACCGTCCCGGGATCGCCGTATGTCGGCCGACGCGTCCGCGACCTGACCCTCGCCCAGGTCAAGACCCTCGACTGCGGCTCCAAGACGCTGCCGGAGTTCCCCCGGCAGCGCCCGGCGCCCGGCGAGCGGGTCCCGACGCTGGCCGAGGTCTTCGCCGCCGTGCGCGCCTCCGGGCGCGGCGACGTCCGGCTCAACATCGAGACCAAGATCAGCCCCATCGCCGACGACACCGCCCCCTACGACGTGTTCACCCGCACGGTCGTGGCCGAGGTGCGGCGCGCCGGGTTCACCGGACGGGTGACGCTCCAGTCCTTCGACTGGCGGACGATCATGCTCTCGCGCAAGCTCGACCGCCGCATCGAGACCGTCGCCCTGGTCTGGCAGTACGGGCCGCGGGAGTGCGCGAGCCTCGCCGATGAGTGCTCGCTGCGAGCCGTCTACGGCGACCCGCGGGTCACGAGCCCGTGGACCGGGGGCCTGGACTGGTGGAAGCACCGGGACCTCGCCGAGCTGGTCCGCGCCTCCGGCGCTTCCACCGTCTCCGCCAACTGGCAGGTGCACGACCCCCGCCAGGGCACTGTCACCTCACCGGACTGGTATGTCCGCGAGGACCCCGCCTACTTCCACGGGCCGCCGGTCCCGCGGCTGCGCGGCAAGGGCCTCAAGGTCGTGCCCTACACCGTCAACGACGCGCCGACCATGGAAAGGCTGATCGGCCTCGGCGTCGACGGCATCATCACCGACGACCCCGACCTGCTGGTCGAGGTCGCGGTGAAGGCCGGACTGCGCTAGAGGTCCCGCTTAGAAGTCCTCGTCAAAGGCCACCGAGCCGCTGACCGCGACCTGGTAGGCCGAGACGCGGCGCTCGAAGAAGTTCGACAGCTCCTGGACGTCCTGCAGTTCCATGAAGGCGAACGGGTTCGCCGTCCCGTAGACCGGCGGCAGGCCGAGCACGGCCAGCCGCCGGTCCGCGACGTGCTCAAGGTAGGCGCGCATGTCGGCCACCGACATGCCCGCCACGCCGCCGACCAGCAGGTCCTCGGCGAAGCGGGTCTCGGCGTCGACGGCGTCGGAGATCATCTCCACGACCTGGGCGTTGAGCTCGTCGTCAAAGAGGTCCGGCTCCTCGCGGCGCACCACGTCGACCACGTCGAAGGCGAAGGCCATGTGCATCGACTCGTCGCGGAACACCCAGTTGGTGCCCGAGGCGAGGCCGTTGAGCAGGCCGCGCGAGCGCAGGAAGTAGACGTAGGCGAACGCGCCGTAGAAGAACAGGCCCTCGATGCAGGCGGCGAAGCAGATCAGGTTCAGCAGGAACGAGCGGCGGTCGGCCTTGGTCTCCAGCCGGTTCAGGCTGTCGATCGAGTCGATCCACTTGAAGCAGAACTCGGCCTTGTCCCTGATCGACGGGATGTTCTCCACCGCGTCGAACGCGGCGGCGCGCTCGTCCTCATCGGGCAGGTAGGTGTCCAGCAGCGTCAGGTAGAACTGGACGTGCACGGCCTCCTCGAACAGCTGCCGCGACAGGTACAGCCGGGCCTCGGGGGCGTTGATGTGCTCGTAGAGGTTCAGCACGAGGTTGTTGGCCACGATCGTGTCGCCGGTGGCGAAGAACGCGACCAGGCGGTTGACCAGGTGCCGCTCGGCGTCGGAGAGCTTGTTCAGGTCGGCGAGGTCGCTGTGCAGGTCGACCTCCTCGACGGTCCAGGTGTTCTTGATCGCGTCACGGAAGCGGTCGTAGAACAGCGGGTAGCGCATCGGCCGCAGCGTGAGGTCCATGCCCGGGTCGAGCAGGGCGGCGTCGCGGGTGCGGGTGGGGGTGTCGGCGGTGGTCACTGGCATGCCTCGCAGGACTCGGGGTTCTCCAGGGAGCAGGCGATCGCCTCGGCGGTCGGCGCGGCGGGCGCGGCGCTGGTCGGGACGGTGGCCTGCTGGATGCGCGTCGCGGGGCGCGAGCGCAGGTAGTACGTGGTCTTCAGCCCGGCTTTCCAGGCGTAGAGGTACATCGAGGACAGC
This sequence comes from Actinokineospora guangxiensis, assembly GCF_042657845.1. Lineage (NCBI taxonomy): Bacteria > Bacillati > Actinomycetota > Actinomycetes > Pseudonocardiales > Pseudonocardiaceae > Actinokineospora > Actinokineospora guangxiensis. Next base: position 181,263 of record NZ_JBHSKF010000005.1, read on the forward strand.
TTCCCGATCGTCGGCGAGGCGACGAACAGGTTGAGCGACTGGCTCTGGTCGATGTAGGCGCCGCGCGCGGCGGCGATGTCGATCAGGGCGCGCTGCGGCAGCTCCCACGCGGTGCGGAACAGCGCGCGGACGTCCTCGGGCAGCTCGGTGATGCCCTGCACGGAGCCGTCGTCGCGCTTGAGCCTGGCCCGGATGTCGGCGGTCCACAGGCCGCGCTTCTTCAGCTCGGCCACCAGGTAGGAGTTGACCTGCAGGAACTCCCCGGACAGCGTCTCGCGCTTGAACGCGTTCGACACCTGCGGCTCGATGCACTCGAAGCAGCCCGCGATGGAGGCGATCGTCGCCGTGGGGGCGACGGCGATCAGCAGCGAGTTGCGCAGGCCCACCTTGGCGACCCGGGCGCGCAGCGCCGACCAGCGCTCGGTCTGCGTCGGCGTGACGCCCCAGAGGTCCGGCTGCAACTGGCCCTGCGCGGCCCTGGTCAGCTCGTAGGACGGGTGCGGGCCCGCCTGGGCCGCCAGCGCGGCCGAGGTCTCCAGCGCCGTCAGGTAGATCTCCTCGGCGACACGGGTGGACAGCTCGCGCGCCTCGGGGGAGTCGAAGGGCAGGCGCAGCCGGAAGAACACGTCCTGCAGGCCCATCACGCCCAGGCCGACGGGCCGCCAGCGCGGGTTGGAGCGCGCGGCCTCCTCGGTCGGGTAGTAGTTGATGTCGATCACCCGGTCGAGGAAGGTGACGGCCGTGCGCACGGTCTCGCGCAGCCGGTCCCAGTCCATGCCGGACCCGAGCACGTGCGCGCCCAGGTTGACCGAGCCCAGGTTGCAGACGGCGGTCTCGCTGTCGGAGGTGATCTCCAGGATCTCGGTGCACAGGTTCGACAGGTGCACCACGTTCTCCGGCGACGCGGTCTGGTTGCAGGTCCGGTTCGCGGTGTCCTTGAACGTCATCCAGCCGTTGCCGGTCTGGGCGAGCGTGCGGATCATCCGGCCGTAGAGGTCGCGCGCCTTGACCGTGCGCGCCGCGCGCCCGGCAAGCTCGGCGGCCCGGTAGGCCTCGTCGAAGCGCTCGCCCCACAGGTCGGTCAGCTCGGGGACCTCGTCGGGGTCGAACAGCGACCAGTCGGTGTCGGCCTCCACCCGGCGCATGAACTCGTCGGGAATCCAGTTGGCCAGGTTCAGGTTGTGCGTGCGGCGCGCGTCCTCGCCGGTGTTGTCGCGCAGCTCAAGGAACTCCAGCACGTCCGGGTGCCACGGCTCCAGGTACACGCAGGCCGCGCCCTTGCGCCGGCCGCCCTGGTTGACCGCGGCCACCGAGGCGTCCAGCGTCCGCAGCCACGGCACGATCCCGTTGGAGTGCCCGTTGGTGCCGCGGATCAGCGCGCCGCGGGAGCGCACCCGCGACCACTGCACCCCGATCCCGCCCGCGAACTTCGACAGCCGCGCCACCTGGGCGTAGCGCTCGTAGATCGACTCCAGCTCGTCGCGCGGGGAGTCCAGCAGGTAGCACGAGGACATCTGGGTGTGCCGGGTGCCGGAGTTGAACAGGGTGGGGGAGCTGGGCAGGTAGGCCAGCGAGGACATCAGCCGGTAGAAGTCGACGGCCTCCTCCCAGTCGCGGGACAGGCCGCACGCCACGCGCAGCAGCCAGTGCTGCGGGGTCTCCACGACCGCGCGCGTGGCCGGGTGGCGCAGCAGGTAGCGGTCGTAGACGGTGCGCAGGCCGAAGTACTCGAAGCGGCGATCGGCGTCGGCGACGATCGCCGCGTCCAGCTCCTCTGCGTGCTTGCTGACGAACGCCGCGGTCTCGTCGCCGATCAGCCCCTCGGCGTGCCCCAGCGCGACCCCCTCGCTGAAGGAGCCGACGCCCTGCCCGCGCACCTCCTCGCCGATGTAGGCGGCCAGCAGACCGGCGGCGAGCTTGGAGTACTGCGGCTCCTCGGCCACCAGCTCAGCCGCGGTCTGGATGGCCAGCCGGTCCAGCTCGGCGGTGGTCGCCCCGTCGTAGAGCCCGCTGACCGTGCGGGTGGCGACCCGCATCGGGTCCACATCGGACAACCCGTCGGCGCAGCGGCGCACCGCGCTGACGATCTTGTCGAGGTCGACCGGTTCCAGCGCGCCGTCGCGCTTGCGCACGCGCATCGTGGTCCGGGTATCCGAGACCGTCAAAGCCCTCTCCTCGCGAGCCAGGCCCACGAGGACAGGCGAGGAGGGCGGCACCGGCCGCACGTCCTCGCGCCCTCCCTCGGGGCCGCGGACACCCCGCGCACGGCTGCGCGCGGGTGCTGGCAGGTCTTCGGACTCACGGGCGCACGCCTTGTCGAGGCGCTCCTACTGGCCGTCGCTTCCCGGGCCTGGCGGCCCAGTGCTTCATTGACGGCGGTCGTTCCCGTTCACCGCTGCGGGGCAGTCCCGGACTCGCACCGGGTTCCCTCTTGCGACGGCCACCCCTGCGAGGAGGTGGCCGAACCAGCTAACGAGGCACAATACATGGGCCGGAACGTCGACACTTCACCCACATGTTGTGGCGGCGTGTCGTGGGATTGCCCACGCGACGGCCCGACCGCGCGATCCGGTGCCGCGTCCGGCTCTCAGCCGTTGCGCCTGCCTGCTGCGGCGTCGGTGTCGAGGAGCCACAGCGTCAGGTCCTTGCCGCGCGCCCCGGCTGCCGGGATGTCCACCTCGGAGGCGCCCGCCAAGGCCGCCGCCACCGGCTCGGCCTTGTTCGCGCCCGTCGTCATCAGCCAGACCTCGCGGGACTGCCTGGCGGCCGTCAGGGTCAGGCTGACGCGCGTCGGCGGGGGTTTCGGGCAGTCGCGGACGGCGACCACGGTGCGTTCGGTCTCGTGGACGGCGGGGGAGTCGGGGAAGACCGAGAGGGTGTGGCCTTCCTCGCCCACGCCGACCAGGTGCACGTCGAAGGCGAGCTTGCCCTCGACCACCGCCGCGTACGCCGCGGCGGCGGCGTCCGGGTCGTCGCCGAAGTCGCCGTCGGAGGGGGGCATCGGGTGGACCCGGGCCGGGTCGACCGGGATGTGGTCGAGCAGGGCCGCGCGGGCCTGGGTCTCGTTGCGCTCCGGGTCGCCCGCGGGCAGGAAGCGCTCGTCGCCCCAGTAGATGTCCACAGCGGACCAGTCGACGCTGGAGCGGGCGGGGGAGTCGCGGACGCGCTCCAGGACCGCGATGCCCGTGCGGCCGCCGGTCAGGGCCAGCGACGCCGAGCCGCGCTCGGCCTGGGCCGCCGCCAGCCGCGTGAGCAGCAGGGCGGCGGCGGCCTCGGCCAGCGCGTCCGGGGTCGGGTGCACGTCGACCCGGCGGGTCACGACGCGGCCTTCTTCTTGGCGGTCTTGCGCGGCGGGGACGCCGGGTGCGCGGCCTTCTCCGCCGGGCCGGAGCGGGCGGCGGCGACGGCCTTGGCGCGCTTGGCGGGCGGCTTCGGCTCCGCCGGTGGCTCGGACTTGGCCTCCGCCCTGGCCTTCGGCTTGGCGGCGGCGCGGGCGCGGTCGACCTTCGTCAGCGACTTCAGCGTGCTCTCGTAGATCTCGTCCGGGTCGAGCCTGCGCAGCTCCTCGGCCAGGCAGTCGCGGATCTCACGGCGCTGCAGCGCCACCCGGCGCGACGGCTGGCCGGGCTGGGTCAGCGTGCCGACCTTGCCGTCCGGGCGGTCCAGCTCGACCACGCCGGACTTGCGCTCCAGCACGACCGTGCAGATGCCCTGCCCGGTGGTCGTCTTGACCCGGCGCACCGGCACCCGCAGCCGCGAGGCCAGCCACGCCGCCAGCAGGTCCGTCGACGGCGAGTCGCCCTCGCCGGTCACCGTCGCCGCGCTGATCTTCTCGTACGGCGGCAGGTCCAGCGCCGCGGCCAGCACCGCGCGCCACAGCGTCAGCCGCGTCCACGCCAGGTCGGTGTCGCCCTCGGCGTAGTTCTTCTGCCGCACCTCCAGCGCCTTGATCGGGTTGCGGTCGGCGGCCGAGTCGGTGATCCGGCGCGTCGCCAGCTTGCCGATCGGGTCGTCGGCGGGCTTGGCGGGCGCCTCGAAGGGCCACCAGGCCACGACCGGGGCGTCCGGCAGCAGCAGCGGGATGACGCAGGAGGCGCCCTCGTCGGCCAGCGCGCCGTACAGGCGCAGCACGACGACCTCGCTGGCCCCGGCGTCCCCGCCGACGCGGATCTGCGCGTCCAGGCGGGCCGCGGCCTTGCGCGCGCCGCGGGCCACCACGATCACCCGGCACGGGTGCTCGCGGCTGGCCTCGTTGGCCGCGTCGATCGCGTCCTCGGTGCGCTCGCCGTCGTCGGTGACGATGACCAGGGTGAGCACGCGGCCGAGCGTGTTCGCCCCGCCCTGCTCGCGCACCTGGACGAGCTTGGTGTTGACCTGCGACGTGGTGGTCGAGGGCAGGTCGATGATCACGGCCGCCTCCAGTGCCTGCTGGTGCGCGCCAGCATCTGATCAGCTGATGGCGGGCCCCAGGTGCCCGCCGGGTAGTCCTCGGGCTTGCCCGCGGTCTTCCAGTACTTCAGGACCGGCTCCAGGATCTGCCAGCTCAGCTCGACCTCCTTGTTCACCGGGAACAGGGAGGGCTCGCCCAGCAGCACGTCCAGGATCAGCCGCTCGTAGGCCTCGGGGGAGGACTCGGTGAAGGCGTGCCCGTAGCTGAAGTCCATCGACACGTCGCGGACCTCCATCGTGCTGCCCGGCACCTTCGAGCCGAACCGCATGGTCACGCCCTCGTCCGGCTGCACCCGCACGACCAGCGCGTTCTGCCCCAGCTCCTCGGTGGCGGTCTGGTCGAACGGCAGGTGCGGGGCGCGTTTGAACACCACCGCGATCTCGGTGACGCGGCGGCCCAGGCGCTTGCCGGTGCGCAGGTAGAACGGCACCCCGGCCCAGCGGCGGGTGTTGACCTCCAGGGTGATCGCCGCGTAGGTCTCGGTGATCGAGTCCTTGGCGAAGCCCTCCTCCTGCAGCAGGCCGGGCACCTTCTGCCCGCCCTGCCAGCCGCCCGCGTACTGCCCGCGCGCGGTGGTCTCGGCGAACGGGCCGGTCGCCCTGGTCGCCTCCAGGATCTTGATCTTCTCGGTGCGCAGCGCCGACGGGCTGAAGGAGACCGGCTCCTCCATCGCCGTCAGGGCGAGCAGTTGCAGCAGGTGGTTCTGGATGACGTCGCGCGCGGCGCCGATGCCGTCGTAGTAGCCCGCGCGCCCGCCGAGGCCGATGTCCTCGGCCATGGTGATCTGCACGTGGTCGACGTAGTTGGCGTTCCAGATCGGCTCGAACAGCTGGTTGGCGAAGCGCAGCGCCAGCAGGTTCTGCACCGTCTCCTTGCCGAGGTAGTGGTCGATGCGGAACACCGACTCCTCGGGGAAGACGTCGTTGACGATGTCGTTGAGCTGCTTGGCGCTGGCCAGGTCGTGGCCGAACGGCTTCTCGATGACGACGCGCCGCCACTCGTCCGGCGTCTTCGGCGCGGCCAGGCCGCTGCGCGCCAGCTGCTTGGTCACCGTCGGGAACGCGCCCGGCGGGATCGACAGGTAGAAGGCGTGGTTGCCGCTGGTGCCGCGCGCCTCGTCCAGGTCGGCGACCGTCTTGGCCAGATTGTCGAAGGAGGCGTCGTCGTCGAAGGTGCCCGCGACGAACCGGAAGCCCTCGGCGAGGCGGTCCCACACCGCCTCGCGGAACGGCGTGCGCGCGTACTTGCGGACCGCCTCGTAGACGACCTGCCCGAAGTCCTGGTCGGCCCAGTCGCGGCGGGCGAAGCCGACCAGCGAGAAGCCCGGCGGCAGCAGGCCGCGGTTGGCCAGGTCGTAGATGGCGGGCATCAGCTTCTTGCGCGACAGGTCTCCGGTCACGCCGAAGATGACCAGGCCGCACGGCCCGGCGATGCGCGGCAGGCGCTTGTCCCGCTCATCGCGCAGCGGGTTCGTCCAAGCCCTCGTCACTTGGCCACCTCGGCCAGGGTGTGCACCAGGTGGGCCAGGCCCGCGGCGCGGTCGGTCAGGTGCAGGCGCAGCAGCGGGCGGTCGAGGCCGGAGAGCACCTGGCCGTCGCCCGCGGCCTGCGCCAGCTGCAGCGTGTTGAGGCTGTAGGGGCGGTCCGGGACCTCGATGTCGATCTCGGCCGCGCCGGTGAGCTGCAGGAACACGCCGTTCTGGTGGCCGCCCTTGTGGTACTGGCCAGTGGAGTGCAGGAACCGCGGACCCCAGCCGAATGTGGTCTGCAGGCCGGTCTTGCGGGCCAGCTCGCCGCGCAGCACCGCGGCCGATGCGTCGGCGATGCGGTCCAGATAGGCCTGCACGGAGATGTAGCCGAACTCCGGGGCCGCGCCGGTCAGCACCTGCAAGGCCTCGCCGAGGGAGGTCACGCCGTCGGGCGCGCCGTACACCTCGATCGGGCCGTCCACGAAGGACTGGCCGGTGCCGCCCTGCTCGGTCGGGTTGTCCAGCAGCGCGCGGGCCGCCTTCTTCGCGGCCTCCACGTCCGGCTGGTCGAAGGGGTTGATGCCCAGCAGCTTGCCCGCGATCGCGGTCGCGTACTCCCACAGCAGGATGAGCCCGCCGAGCGACCCGGAAGTCGACAGCGCGCCGCCCGTGGCGCCGATCGCCACGGCCGTGGCGTCCTCGCCCGCGTCGGCGAAGCCGGGGGCCTCGGGGCTCTCCACGACGACCGGCAGCAGGCCGGTGCCGTCCTTGCCGGTGGACTCGGCCACCAGCTGCTCCGCCCAGTCGCCGAAGCCCGTGATGCCCGAGCCGGTGTCGGCCAGCACGACCTTCTCCGCGCCGCGCGCGTGCGCGCCCGCGAGCGCCGCGGCCAGCACGAAGGCCGGGTTGTCGGCGGTGTCCTGGGAGAGCACCCGGCTCGCCGCGGCGGCCTCGTCCAGCAGCGCGGCGACGTCGGCGCCCGCCAGGCCCGCGGGCACCAGGCCGAACGCGGTGAGCGCCGAGTAGCGCCCGCCGACGTTCGGGTCGGCCTGGAAGACCCGGCGGTAGCCCGAGGCCAGCTCCTCCAGCGGGGAGCCGGGGTCGGTGACGACCACGATCCGCGAGCCGGGGTCGATGCCCAGCTCGCGGAACGCGACCTCGAAGATCCGCCGGTGGCTGTCGGTCTCCACCGTGGACCCGGACTTGGACGAGACCACCAGCACCGTGTTCTCCAGGTCACCGGCGAGCGCGTCGGCGACCTGGTCGGCGTCGGTGGTGTCCAGCACGGTCAGCGGGACGCCCGCGGTGGCGGTGATGACCTCCGGCGCCAGCGACGAGCCGCCCATGCCCGCCAGCACGACCCGGTCGACGCCCTCCGCGCGCAGTTCCGCGCGGAGGGCGTCGATCTCGGCGAGCAGCGGGCGCGAGGTCTCGTGCAGCGTCGTCCAGGCCAGCCGGACCGCCGCCTCGGCCTCGGCCGCCTCGCCCCACAGCGTGTGGTCCTGCGAGGTCAGCCGCGAGGCGACCGCGTCGGCGACCAGCTGGTCGATGAGAGGGCTCGCCTCCTCGGACAGCCGCTGGTCGTTGATCGTTGCTGCGACTTCCCCGGGGTGGTCTGCCATGTGCGGCGTCTGCCCTCTCTCGTCCAGTCCGGTACTGCTGTGTCTACTTCGCGAAGTGTCTACTTCGCGGAGTCGAGCTGGCCCTTGACGGTCTCCAACAGCTCCGTCCAGGACTTCTCGAACTTCTCCACGCCCTCGTTCTCCAGCGCCAGGAACACGGCATCGATGTCGATGCCCGCGTCCGCCAGGGCAGTGAAGACCTCGGTGGCGTCCTCGTCGGTCCCGGTCACTGTATCGGTGAAGACGCCGTCGGTGATCCGGCCGTGGTCGGCGACCGCGTTCAGCGTCTTCTCCGGCATCGTGTTCACCGTGTCGGCCACGACCAGCTGGTCGACGTACAGCGTGTCCGGGTAGTCCGGGTTCTTGACCCCGGTCGAGGCCCACAGTGGACGCTGAGGCCGGGCGCCGTCGGCGGCCAGCGCGGCGAAGCGCTCGGTGGCGAAGACGTCCTGGAACGCCTTGTAGGCCAGCCGGGCGTTGGCCACCGCGGCCTGGCCCTTGAGCGCCTGGGCCTCGGGCGTGCCGATGGCGTCGAGGCGCTTGTCGACCTCGCCGTCCACCCGCGACACGAAGAACGAGGCCACCGAGTGGATCGAGCGCAGGTCGTGGCCGTTGGCCTTGGCCTGCTCCAGGCCGTCGAGGTAGGCGTCCATGACCGCCTCGTACCGCTCGACGGAGAAGATCAGCGTCACGTTCACGCTGACCCCCTCGGCGATGGTCTTGGTGATCGCGGGCAGGCCCTCTTCGGTGGCTGGGATCTTGATGAGCAGGTTCGGCCGGTCGACGGTCTTCCACAGGTCCAGCGCCTGGGCCAGGGTGGCGTCGGCGTCCCTGGCCACGCCCGGGTCCACCTCGATCGACACCCGGCCGTCCACGCCGTCGGTGGCCTGCCACACCTCGCGGAACTTGTCGCAGGCGTGCCGCACGTCGGCGGTGGTCAGCTCGCGGACGGACTCATCGAGGGAGGCCCCGCGCGCGGCCAGCTCGCGCACCTGCTCGGTGTAGGCCTCGCCGTCGGCCAGGGCCGAGGCGAAGATCGTCGGGTTGGTGGTGACGCCGACGACGTGCTTGTCGCGGATCAGCTCGTCCAGGTTGCCGGACTGGAGCCGCTCGCGGGACAGGTCATCCAGCCAGATGGACACCCCGGCCTCGGACAGCTTCTTCAGCAGGTCGGTCACTGGGCTCCTCCGTTCGCGGTGAGGGTGCGGCGCGCGGCGGCGACCACGGCTTCGGTAGTGAAGCCGAACTCGCGGAACAGCGTCTGGTAATCCGCTGACGCGCCGAAGTGCTCAATGGAAACGATCTCCCCCGTGGACCCGGCGAAGCGGTGCCACGGCTGGGCGATACCCGCCTCGACGATGACGCGGGAGTGAACGGTCGGCGGCAGGACGGTGTCGCGGTAGGCCTGGTCCTGGGCGTCGAACCACTCCACCGACGGCATCGAGACCACCCGGGTGGGCACTCCGTCGGCCTCCAGGACCGCGCGCGCCTCGACGGCGATCTGCAGCTCGGAGCCGGTGGCGATGAGCACCAGCTTCGGCACCGTCTCGGAGTCCTCCAGGATGTAGCCGCCGCGGGCCACGCCCTCGGCCGCCTTCTCCTTCGTGCCCGCCAGCACCGGCAGGTTCTGCCGGGTCAGGCACAGGCCGACCGGCTGGGTGGACTGGCCGAGGATGGCCGCCCACGCCGCCGCGGTCTCGTTGGCGTCACCCGGCCGCAGCACGACCAGGTTGGGAATGGCGCGCAGCGCGGCCAGGTGCTCGATCGGCTGGTGCGTGGGGCCGTCCTCGCCGAGGCCGATCGAGTCGTGCGTCCACACGTAGGTGACCGGCAGGCCCATGATCGCGGCCATCCGCACCGCCGGGCGCATGTAGTCGCTGAAGACCAGGAACGTGCCGCCGTACGGGCGGGTCGGGCCGTGCAGCACGATGCCGTTGAGGATCGAGCCCATGGCGTGCTCGCGGATGCCGAAGTGCAGCGTCCGGCCGTACGGGGTGGCCTTCCACTCCTTGGTCGCCGCCACCTCGGGCCCGAAGGAGTCCGCGCCCTTGATCGTGGTGTTGTTCGACTCGGCCAGGTCGGCCGAGCCGCCCCACAGCTCCGGCAGCAGCCCGCCGATGGCGTTGAGGACCTCACCGGAGGCCTTGCGGGTGGCGACGCCCTTGGCGTCGGGCTCCCACGAGGGCAGCGCCTCGGCGAAGCCGTCGGGCAGCTTGTACTCGGTGGCGCGGTCCAGCAGCTCGCGGCGCTCGGGGTTGGCCGAGGCCCACTCGGCGAAGCGGCCCTCCCACGCGGCGCGGGCGGCCTTGCCCCGCTCGGCCACCTCGCGGGCGTGCGCGAGGACCTCCTGGTCGACCTGGAAGCTCTGCTTCGGGTCGAAGCCCAGGATCTCCTTGACCGCGGCGACCTCGTCCTCGCCCAGCGCGGCGCCGTGCGCCTTGCCGGTGTTCATCAGGTTGGGCGCCGGGTAGCCGATGATCGTGCGCAGGAGGATGAACGACGGCCTGGTCGTCTCCGCCTTCGCGTTCTCGACCGCCTCCAGGATGCCGGTGACGTTCTCGCCGCCCTCGACGACCTGCACGTGCCAGCCGTAGGCCTCGTAGCGCTTGGCCACGTCCTCCGACAGCGCGATGGCGGTGTCGTCCTCGATGGAGATCTGGTTGTCGTCGTAGAACACGACGAGGTTGCCCAGCTCCTGGCGGCCCGCGATGGACGACGCCTCGGAGGTCACGCCCTCCTGGATGTCGCCGTCGGAGGCGATCACGTACACGTGGTGGTCGAACACGCTCTGCCCGGCCTTGGCCTCCGGGTCGAACAGGCCGCGCTCGCGGCGGGCGGCCATCGCCATGCCCACCGCCGAGGCCAGGCCCTGGCCCAGCGGGCCGGTGGTGATCTCCACGCCCGCGGTGTGGCCGTGCTCGGGGTGGCCCGGGGTCTTCGAGCCCCAGGTGCGCAGCGCCTTGATGTCCTCCAGCTCCAGGCCGTAGCCGGAGAGGAAGAGCTGCAGGTACACGGTCAGGCTGGAGTGACCGCAGGAGAGGACGAACCGGTCCCGGCCGATCCACTCCGGATCGCTCGGGTCGTGCTGCATCACCCGCTGGTAGAGGGCGTAGGCCAGGGGTGCGAGGCTCATGGCGGTGCCGGGGTGGCCGTTGCCGACGTTCTGCACGGCGTCCGCGGCGAGCACCCTGACGGTGTCCACCGCCCGCCGGTCGAGGTCGGTCCAGTCGTCGGGCACCGAGGCTGTGGTCAGGTTCGTTGGGACGTCACTGCTGGCGGACACGGACTTCGCGCTCCCACTTCCATAAGGTCTGGCGGTTCGTCGCGCCCAGCTCACCAGACGGCTGGGTTGCCACGACCCGCAGGTCATCCCTGGTCCGCGCGCCAGCCTAGTCCGGTGGGCCGCCGGACGCTCCGCGCCGCTGTGATCTCCGTCCGAACTCGGCCGATCGCGCCACCCGATACCGGGCGCCGGCCACCGCGCGGTTAACATTCGGTCCTGTGCCGCGTACCCGAGCGGCACCGGACGCAAACTCCGCACGACCCTGGTGACCTGCGTCTCAGGGCCGAGCACCACCACATGAGGAGCGAGATGCCGTCGGTGACCCCCGTGCCCGCCGACGCACCCCCCGCCCCGTCCAGGGGAGAGGTGCTGCGCGCCTACGTCGCGCTCACCAAGCCCCGGATCATCGAACTCCTGCTCGTCACGACCGTCCCGGCCATGCTGCTGGCCGAGCGCGGCATCCCGTCCCCGTGGCTGGTGCTGACCACGCTCATCGGCGGCACCATGGCCGCGGGCAGCGCGAACGCCCTGAACTGCGTGGTCGACGCCGACATCGACGCGCTCATGAAGCGCACCAAGTCGCGCCCCCTGGCCCAGCACACCGTGCCCGCACGCAACGCGCTGGTGTTCGGCGTGGTCCTCGGGGTCTTGTCGTTCGCCTGGCTGTGGGCGACGACGAACCTCCTGGCCGCCGCCATGGCCGTCGGCGCGATCCTGTTCTACGTCCTCGTCTACACGATGGTGCTCAAGCGCCGGACGGCGCAGAACATCGTCTGGGGCGGCGCGGCGGGCTGCATGCCGGTGGTCATCGGCTGGGCGGCCGTCACCGGCGACGTGGCCTGGCCCGCCCTGGTCATGTTCGGCGTGATCTTCTTCTGGACCCCGCCGCACTTCTGGGCTCTGGCGATGAAGTTCCGCGACGACTACGCCAAGGCGGGTGTGCCGATGCTGCCGGTGGTCGCCACCCCGGTGCAGGTCGCCAAGCAGATCGTCGTCTACTCGTGGGTGATGGTGGCCTGGACGCTGCTGCTGCTGCCCGCGACCGGCTGGGTCTACTTCGCCTTCGCGATCCTGGCAGGCGCCTGGTTCCTGGTCTACGCCCACAAGCTGCACGTGGCCATCAAGCGCGACGAGCCCGCCAACCCCATGAAGCTGTTCCACCTGTCGAACAGCTACCTGACGCTGGTCTTCCTGGCGCTCGCGGTCGACTCCGCCCTCGGCCTGCCGGTTCTGGGCTGGCCCTTCTAACCCGGCCCCGCTCCCACCGGACTGGGGAGCGACCCGCCGCCCCGGATCAACTCACGGCGGCCAGCAACCGCTCCACCGTCGGATCGTCCAAAGACTCCTTGATGCACCGCCACAGTTGCAGATTGGCACTCGCCCACTTCGAGTACTGGTCGGCGGCGTCGGGGGAGTAGAAGTAGAAGCCTTCGTCGTGGACGTCGCCCTGTTCGCCGACGATCTTCTCGGCCAGCTCGCGCAGGGTGACGCCGTTCTCGTCCAGGTAGCGGTGGGCCAGGACGACCGGGGTCACCGGCAGCGCCTTGAACAGGGTGTCGGCGTCGGAGAGGGCTTGGGCCTCGATGCTGATGTCCCGATGCCGCGTGCGCATCTCGGCCTCGTCCACGATCGCGTCGATCCAGGCCGCCGTGGTGGGGCGCACGCCCGCGCCTGCCAGCAGCCGCAGCCGCAGGCCGGAGCCCGCCGCGGCCGCCGAGTTGCGCCTGACCAGGTAATTCACGTCGTGGACCAGCGCGGCCACCTCCACCACCGCGACGTCGGCGCCGTTGGCCCCGGCGAACTCGACGGACTTGTCGCGGACGAAGCCGACGTGGTGCCAGCCGTGGAACGGCAGGCGCTCGGCGTAGCGGTGGCAGAGATCACGAACGTCGTGTTCGACGGCGGCGATCGAGTGGCGGCTGATTGTGGGCAGGTGGGTAGGCCGGTTGGTGGCAGGCGCTGACAAGGGAACCCCTCCCGTGCTCGTCGGGTGGGGTGATGGTAAATCGAGTCAGATGCGCTTGGTTAGCTCCGGGAGACGGCATTCAACGGGCACGTGCCGGTGACCGAGGCCGGTCCCCGGGTCGAACGAGAGGCTCCACGGGGCCACCGGTCTCGACTTCACCAGGAACGTCATCGTGCCGTCCAGCGCCGTCGGGATGCGGTGGAACTCACTGGCGAGCAGGTAGCCGGAGGTGCCCAGGGCGTAGTCGGCGCCGCGGGTCATGGTCGCCGCGTCGACCAGGCCGGTCACCGGATCGATGGTGGCGGAGAACCGCTCGTGGCGGTAGCCGCCGCTGAGGATGACGGTGCAGAAGTGGTAGCGGTGGTTGTGCACGGAGTCGGCGTAGCCCGCCCGCCAGTCCCGCTGCGGTTTGTACTCGTGCAGCCAGAAGGTGAACGGTTCGTCGGGGCGGTCGCGCAGGCACCAGGCGAAGTGGGTGGTGGTCTCCCGGGACCTGGAGACCAGTTCGGCGGATTCGGCGGGGGCGAGGTCGGTGAGGTGGCGGCGCAGCGCCGCCTTCGGCGGACGACCGTCCACCCAGGACTCGAACACGGCGTGGACGGAGTTCCAGTGCGGGCCGTGGGTCTCGCTCGTCAGCCGTTCGGCGAGGTCGGGGAGCGCGTGGACACGGGTGAGCAACGGTATCAACTCTCCAGTTCGGCTTTGGCGGAGAATTCCCGGCGGAAGCCGTGGAAGGCGGCCTCCAGCTCCGCGAAGCCTTCGTCGGTCAGCGGGGTTCCGGTGATCCCGGCGAACTGCGCGGCGAACTCCGCGCGGCTGGTCTCCGGGGTGATGACCAGCCTGCGGGCGTCGCGGGTGGCGTGGAGCCTGCCGAAGTCGGCGCGCTCCATGCCGTGGATGAACGAGCACTCGGCGAAGCGCAGCGTCCTGGGGTAGGGCGACGGGGTGGCGGGGTCGCTGAACAGGGTGATCCACACGCTGTCGTCGAACATCTCCACGCGGTCCAGCGGCGGGTCGGCGACCACGGTGACATCGATCCTCGTGCACCGCGACCGGGCCAGGAACAGCCCGACGAGTCCGATGCGGATCTCCTGGTGCAGGCCCTCGCGGACGATGTCGAGGTCGGTCTCGGCGCCCTCGCGCCGCGCGAGGTAGCGGGCCCGGCCGCTGATCGCGCTGCGCTCCTTGGGGTCGGCGACCACCGCGCGCACCTCCCACTCCGCGTGCGCGGCCAGCAGCCGCACCGCCGCGTAGCGGCCGGAAAACCCGCGGAACCAGTACTGCCTGGCGCCGCGCAGGTCCCGCATCATCAACGCGTTGAACGTCGGGTCGGGGTCGACGCTCGCCTCGAAGACGTGCGTGGGGAAGAACTCCTGGTTCAGCGAGCGGTACTCCTCGGCCAGCTCGCGCAGCGCCTTGCGGCTTTCCTCCACGAGCGGGTTGAGCATCGCCTCGCGCGCGGCGCGCGCGGTGATCAGCGTCTGGCCGAAACCGACGACGGCGGAAACCATCGTGCCGGTCGCGACGGCGGTCAACAGGTTCTTCCCGGTACCCGGGTCGATCGAGCTGGAGATCCAGAAGGCCAGTCCCGAGACCACGACAAGCGTGGTCAGCAGCAGGGATGTCCTGGTCCAGAAGATCTCCTGAACCCGGTGAGTGCGGAAGCCGGGGGCGTCCGCTGGCAAGGCAGGTCACCTCCTCGGCGGACGACCGTGCGGCACTGGAGCGGGCAGCATCGGCTGCTTTCAGTATCCGAACGGACGCGATGAGTCACTGTACGCCCGATGATCGCGGGGGAAAATGCGCGAAACGGGTGAGACCTGAGATCGGTTCAGCCCGCCGCACCCTCACCGGTCCCTCACACCGTCACCGCCTAGAGTCCGCCGCATGCGCAAACTTCGTCCCGTCGTCGCGACGCTACTGCTGGCCGGTCTCGCCGCGTGCGGTCAGGAACCCACCGACCCGGGCAGTGCGCCCACCCAGCCCGCCCCGCCCGCGACCACCACCAGCTCGGACGCGGCCCCCGCGGTGGAGTGCGAGGTCGACGACATCAAGGTCGAGGGCGAGGCGAACAGCAAGCCGACCGTGACCCTGCCGGAGAACTGCTCGCCGCCCGCCGAACTCGTCATCAAGGACCTGACCCCCGGCACCGGCGCCAAGGCCGCCGCGGGCGGCACGGTGCTGGCGCACTACCACCTGACGACGTGGTCCAACAGCCAGGTCCTCGACAACTCCTGGGACCGCGGCGAGCCGTTCCCGGTGGCCAACCTCGGCCAGGCGCGCGTGATCGACGGCTGGAACGAGGGCCTGGTCGGCATGCAGAAGGGCATGCGCAGGCTGCTGGTCGTCCCGCCGGACAAGGGTTACGGGCAGGGCGGCAACGGCGTCGCGCCGAACGAGACCCTTGTCTTCGTCGTGGACGCCGTCGACGTCACCTGATCCGTCACCTGATCCGTCCCGTGTGGACGGCTTCTACGGGATGAGCAGCAGCTTGCCCGTGGTGCGCCGTCCTTCCAGGTCCTCGTGGGCCGCCCTGACCTCAGCGAGGGCGTACTGAGCGCCGACGCGCACGTCGAGGGCGCCCGCGAGGACCGCCTGGAAGAGGTCGTCGGTGCGGGCGCGCAGTTCCTCCGGGGTGGCGACGAAATCGCCGAGCTTGGGGCGGGTCAGGTAGATCGAGCCCTGCTGGTTGAGGCGCTGGGGGTCGACCGGGGGGACGGGGCCGCTGGCCGCGCCGAAGAGGGCCAGGACGCCGCGCCTGCGGACGACCGACAGGCTGGCGTCGAAGGTGGTCGCGCCGACGCCGTCGTAGACGGCGTGGACGCCGTCGCCGTCGGTCAGCTCGCGCACGGCGTCGGCGAAGTCGACCTCGTCGTAGCGGATCACGTGGGCCGCGCCCGCAGCCTCGGCCAGCTCGGCCTTCGCCGCGGTCGACACCGTGCCGATGACCCGGGCCCCGCGGGCCTTCGCGAGCTGGGTCAGCAGCAGGCCGACGCCGCCCGCCGCCGCGTGCACCAGCACGGTGTCGCCCTCGCGCACCGAGTGCACCGACGTCACCAGGTAGTGCGCGGTGAGGCCTTGCAGCATCAGCGCCGCCGCCGTCTCCAGTTCCACGCCGTCGGGCACGGGAACCGTGTCGGCGACCGGCACGACGGCCTGTGCCGCGTAGCTGCCGAGCGTGCCCGACCAGGCGACCCGGTCGCCGACGGCGGCCCGCGCCCCCTCGCCCACGGCGCTGACGGTGCCCGCCCCCTCCAAGCCGATGCCGAACGGCAGCGGCAGGGGATAGGCGCCGGCGCGGTGGTAGGTGTCGATGTAGTTGACGCCCGCCGCGGCGACGTCCACCAGAACCTCGCCGGGGCCGGGGGTCTTCGGCTCGGCGTCGACCACCTCCAGCACCTCGGGTCCGCCGGTCTCCTTCACCACGACTGCCTCGGGCACACGTCCTCCATCGCTCGTCCGCTTCGCCAAGTGGAACCGATCACGCTCGCCGGGTGTTCCCGCCCGCCGGGTTCTAGGCTCCCCGCATGAGCGACGCAGCGCAGACCGGGGACCCGAGCAAGGCCGTCCAGCCCGCGGCCGTGAAGGCGGCGGCCGCGTTCGTCGCCGCGCACGGCAAGCCCGCCCGCGCGGTCGTGGAGAACATCGGCAGCGCCGGGGCGCGCGTCGTGCTGGTCGGCGCGGACGGCGCGATGGGCGACGTGATCGTGGCCGACCCCGGAGTGGGCGAAGCCCTGGTGGCCCAGGTCGAGGGCCTGGAGATCTCCGAGGACTGGGACCGCGAGACGGTGGCGGCGGCCAAGATCGGCGCGGCGCACCGGGCCAAGATGGCCGCCCGCACCCGGGGCTAGCCCCGCTCGACCCTCGGGCGCGGGTGCGCCGCCGCCCACAGGGCCGCGGTGACGGTGATGACCGCCATCGCCCCGAGGACGTGCAGCGCGACGAGCAGCTCGGGCACGCCGAGGAAGAACTGGGTGAAGCCCAGCACGCCTTGGGCCAGAACGACGACCACGACCGCCGCGTAGTGCTTCCACAGCCGCGTCGAGCGCACCTTCACCAGGAATGCGCCGACGGCGACCAGCAGGGCGAGGAAGCCGTACAGGAACGCGGCGTGCACGTGGGCCAGGACGTCGACGGGCAGGTCCAGGCGCGGTGTCTTCGCATCGCCCGCGTGCGGGCCCGCGCCGGTGACCATGGTCCCGGCGACCAGCAGGCCGACCAGCACCGCCGTCATGGCGGCCAGCACCCTGCCCAGTGCGGGCGGGCCGACCGGGAGCGGCGGGCCGTCCTGCTCGTCGACGGAGTAGACCAGCAGCACGGCGAGCCACACCATGAGCGCCGAGACCAGCAGGTGCACGGCGACGGTCCACCACAGCAGGTCCAGGCGGACCGTCATCCCGCCGAGCACCGCCTGCACCGCGACGCCGATCGGCATGGCCATGGCCAGCGTGAAGTAGCGGTCGCGGCGCGGGCGTTCCACGAAGGCGGCGAAGAACGCGGCCAGGGCGATCAGGCCGACCACGCCGGTGAACAGCCGGTTGCCGTACTCGATCCACTGGTTCAGCGCGGCGTACTCGGGGTGCTCGGTCGGGACCATGCTGCCCGGGTGGCACTCCGGCCACGTCGTGCACGCCAGACCGGAGCCGGTGACCCTGACCACCGAGCCGGTGAAGGCGATGAGCGACTGGGTGGCCACCACAGCCCACGCGATGCTCAGCTGAGCGCGCCGCGTCAGCGGGCGGACGGTCTCTAGGCGCGCTTTCAACGAGGTCACGGCCGCATCGTAGGCCGGGCCCCGACGGGCTCGAACCGTGCGGGGGGCTTAGGGTGTCGGCGGTCTCATTGTGTGCGCTGCGGCAAAAGTGTGGCCATGTTCGCGATTTGTCCCCACGCAGCGATCACGGCGCACTACACTAAGTCGCGGAAGGCGGCCTCCCCCATCGCCTTCCTCCAGCTACCACCGGACGGCTCACTCCCCCCAAGAGCCGTCCGGTGGTAGCCCCACCCCTCGCCAGCAAACCTATACTGGTTGCGCAGGGGATTCAACACTGGTGCAATCGTCGGTGGGCGAGTTCGACAGCCGTCGAGAGGTGTCATGGAACTGGGGAGCGGCGGCCTGGCCGCGAAGCTGAACCGACTCGTGGACACGGTCCACCCCGCCGGGCGCGGGCCGTACACCAACGAGGAGATCGCCGCGGCCGTCCGCGCGGACGGCGGCGACCTCACCCACAGCGCCGTGTCGGCGTGGCGGCGCGGCACCCGGGACAACCCGAGCTTCCGGCACCTGGCCGCGCTGGCGAAGTTCTTCGGCGTGCCGGTCGCCTACTTCTGCGACGACGCCGAGTCCGCCCGGGTGGACGAGCAGCTCGACCTCGTCGCCGCCTGGCGGGACGCGCAGGTGCGCGCGATCGCGATGCGGGCCGGGGAGCTGTCGGAGGCGGGCCGCGCCGCGCTGCTGGAGATGGCGATCCGGGTGCGCGACATCGAGCGCGGGGCGGGCCGGGCGGACAGCTGAACAGTCCTGTGTGGAACTTCGCCTAGGTCAGCTTCGTCGTGCGCGTGGCCAGCGCCGCACCCGCCGCGCCCCACGCGATCAGCGTCAGCCACACCGACAGCGGCGGGACAGCGCCCGCCGCGGCGGTCGCGAGCCCGTTGGTCAGCGCGGCGGTGGGCAGCAGTTCGACCACCGAGGCCATCGCCGAGGGCAGGTCCGCGGTCACCACGACGATCCCGCCCGCCATCAGCAGCACGAACCACACCACGTTCGCCAGCGCCAGCACGATCTCGGCCTTGAGCGCCCCGCCGAGCAGCACGCCGAGCGCGCCGAAGGCGAGCGTGCCCAGCACCAGCAGCAGGACGATCCACAGCAGACCGCCGGGCGACCAGCCCAGCAGCAGGGCCACCGCGGAGATGACCACGGCCTGCACGGCGACCACCACGAGGCCGGCCGCGACGCGGCCCAGCACCAGCAGCCACCGCGGCAGCGCGGTCGCGGCCAGGCGCTTGAGCACCCCGTAGCGGCGGTCGAAGCCCAGCGCGATCGCCTGGCCGGTGAACGCCGAGGACAGCACCGCCAGCGCCAGCACGCGCGGGGTGACCGCCTCGACCCTGGGGTCGGGCAGATCGATCACCGAGACCAGGGTCAGGCCGAGCAGCAGCGCCACGGGGATGAGCAGGGTCAGCAGGACCTGCTCGCCGTTGCGCAGGGTCAGCCGCGCCTCGGTGCGCGCGTGGGCGAGCAGCATGCGCGCCGGGCTCGCCGCGCCGGGCGCCGGGGTGAACGTGCCCGCCGGGAAGGTCACGAGCGCAGCTCCCGTCCGGTCAGTTCGATGAAGACGTCCTCCAGGCTGCGCCTGCCGACGCTCAACTCCTCGGCGAGCACCCCCTGCTGGGCGCACCACGAGGTGACCGCCGAGACCACCTGCGGGTCGACCTCGCCGCTGACGAGGTAGGCGCCGGGGCTGGCCTCGGTGACCGCGCACGCCTCCGGCAGCACGGCGCTCAGCAGGCTCAGGTCGAGCCCGGGGCGGGTGCGGAAGCGCAGGAGCTGGCCGTCGGTGGTCAGCGCGGCGGGCGAGCCCTCGGCGACGACGCGGCCGGTGTCGATGATCACGACGTGGTCGGCCAGCGCCTCGGCCTCGTCCATGAGGTGGGTGGTCAGCAGCACGCTGACCCCGTCGGCGCGCAGCGCGGCGACGAGTTCCCACACCAGGCGCCGCGCCTGCGGGTCCAGACCGGCGGTCGGCTCGTCGAGGAACACCAGTTCCGGCCTGCCGACCAGCGCGCAGGCCAGCGACAGCCGCTGCTGCTGACCGCCGGAGAGCCGCTTGAACGGGGTCTTGGCCGTGCCGGTGAGGCCGAGGACGTCGAGCAGCCAGGCCGGGTCCAGCGGGTTCTTCGCGCAGGCGGCGACCAGACCGAGCATCTCCGCGGCGCGCACGCCCGGGTAGGCGCCGCCGCCCTGCGGCATCACGCCGACGCGCGGGCGCAGGGCCGGGTCGGCCGGGTCGAGGCCGAGCACGCGCACCGAACCGGAGTCCGGCTCGCGGAAGCCCGCGCACATCTCGACGGTGGTGGTCTTGCCCGCGCCGTTCGGCCCGAGCAGGGCCAGCACGGAGCCGCGCGGCAGCACCAGGTCGACCCCCGCCACCGCGGTGGTCCGCCCGTAGCGCTTGACCACGTCGCAGACCTCGACGGCGGACTCGCTCACAGGGGCAGAGCCTAGTCGCTCGGCCGTGGCCGCCAGTCCCGGCCGAGGGTTCCCGCCACGGGTGGCCGTCATGCGCCGGTGCCCGCGGCCGTGCGGCGCCGCGGCCAGGGGGACGCGGTGCCGAGCAGGTGCTTGCGGGCGATGAGTACGGCGATCGCGGTGGTGATGGTCGCGGCGATGTAGGCGTAGGGGAGCTGGAAGGTGCGCCCGTCGAACGGCGCGCCCGTGGTGTTCAGCACGACGGCGAGCACGACGCTGACACCGGTGGCCGCGACCCGGAACTTGGTGTCGCCCGCCGCTGCCGCCAGCGGGATGGCCGCCCACAGCAGGTACCAGGGCTGCACGGTCGCGCCGAAGACGAGCACCGCGCCGAGCGCGACGCCCAGGCCGGTCAGCGGGCGCAGCTTCCAGCGGAAGCTGTCCAGCAGGAGCTTGGCCGCGATCAGCGGGCCGATGAGGGTGCCGACCATGCGGCTGACGGTGACCGCGGCGTCGATGTGGTTGCCCAGGCCCAGCAGCATGCCCAGCCCGCCCGCGGCGAAGCCGAGCGCCGTCATGGGGGCCAGCCAGCTCTTGATGGTCGAGGCGGTGTTCAGCGTGGCCACCCAGCCGTAGCCGAGCCCGCTGCCCAGCGAGGCCGCCGTCAGCACGACCCCGAACACCACCATCAGCGCGCCCGCCACGGCGAACAGGTGTTTCCAGCGACCGCCGAGCCGCCGGGCGATCATCACCCCGAGGAAGCCCAGTGCCAGCGCGGCCGGGATCTTCACCGCCGCGCCGAGGGTGATCACCGCCGCGCCGACGGCGTAGCCGAGCAGCTCGCCGGGCTGCCACGGCGGGAACGGGCCGTCCGGGCCGACCCACGGCATCCTGCGCAGCGCCAGCTCGAAGCCGACGAGCATCAGGCCGATGGCCAGCGACTCGTTGTGCACGCCCACGACCAGGTGGAACAGCACCAGCGGGTTGGCCGCGCCCAGCCACAGCGCACCGACCTGGTTCACCCCGAAACGCCGGGCCAGCCGGGGCAGCGCCCAGATGATCATGGCGAGGCCGACCAGCGCGAGCAGCCGGTGCATGGCCACGCCCCACACCACGTGCCCGCCGGTCAGCCAGTTGACGATGCGGCCGAGGGACAGGAACAGCGGACCGTACGGCGACGGCGTCTCCCGCCACACCGTCGGCACGCCCTGGGTCAGCGGGTGCTCGACGCCCAGCGCCTGGGCGGGGCCCTGGGTGTAGGGGTCCATGCCCAGCGCGGCGATCTCGCTCTGCGCCAGGTAGCTGTACACGTCGCGGCTGAAGCTGGGGACGGTGAACACCAGCGGCGTGATCCACATGACCAGCGTGCGCGCCATCTGCGGCAGCGACAGCACCCGCACGCGCGCGGACCTGGTCATCCTGCCGAGCGCCAGCCAGGCCAGCACGAGCATGAACACGCCGGTGAAGCCCACCGCGATGGAGACCGTCGTCATCCGGCTGAACAGGCTCAGCACGGGCAGCCGGAGCACCGGGTTGAAGACCGGGGCCGCGCCCGCGCCCAGCGAGCCGAGGAGCAGCAGCAGCGCACCGACGGTGCCGAAGCGGCGGATGACGTCGAGCTGCCTGCGCTCGGCGGCGTTCAGCGCCGTGCCCGGGGCCTCGTCGCTCGCCGCGGCTCCGCGCCGGTCCGTGTCTCCCGCCACCACGGCGAGAGCGTATCGGGGCAGTTTGGAAGGGCTGTTCTCGCACCGTGCGGTGACACCCGTCACCTGGTTTGCCCCGGCCAGGGAAATAAGACACACTTGTGTTGTGAAAAAGACGGCCCCCGCTCCGCGGACCCCAGACGGGGTCCCGGGCCAGCACGCCGACGGGCGCACGCGCACCAGCGTCGCCCGCCTGCTGCTGGAGCAGGGGCCGATCACGGCGGCCGCGATCGCCGAGGCGCTGGGCCTGAGCCCGGCCGCCGTCCGCAGGCACCTGGACGCTTTGGTCGCCGACGGCGAGGCGGGCACGCGTGACGCCCCCCGGCGCGGCGACCGGGGCCGCGGACGGCCGGCCAAGCTCTTCCTGCTCACCGAAGCGGGCCGATCCCGCTTCGGGCACGCCTACGACGACCTCGCCATCGCCGCGCTGCGCTTCCTCGCCGAGAGCGGGGGAGAGCAGGCGGTGCGGGCGTTCGCGGAGCGCCGGGTGGCCACCCTGGTGGACCGCCACCGCGATGAGGTGGTCGGCGAGGCCGACCCCGGGGCGCGGGCGGAGGCCCTGGCACTGGCGCTGACCCGGGAGGGATACGCTGCGTCGACCCGCTCGGTCGGCGCGGGGGAGCAGCTGTGCCAGCACCACTGCCCGGTGGCGCACGTCGCCGCCGAGTTCCCCGAGCTGTGCGAGGTGGAGACAGCGGCGTTCGCGTCGCTGCTCGGCACCCACGTGCAGCGCCTGGCGACCATCGCACGCGGTGACGCCGCCTGCACCACCCACATTCCCCTGGCGAGCACCAAGGGAGCCACCGCACCACCGGTTCCGGATGGAGGGAAGTCCGAATGACTGCCGCTGCCGAGCAGCGCACCACCACGCCGCTTTCTCAGGAAGAGACCCTTGCCACGCTCGGGCGCTACGAGTACGGCTGGGCCGACGCCGACAAGGCGGGCGCGAGTGCGCAGCGGGGCCTCTCCGAGGCCGTCGTGCGGGACATCTCCGCGAAGAAGGACGAGCCGGAGTGGATGCTGGAGTCCCGTCTGAAGGGGCTGCAACTCTTCGACCGCAAGCCGATGCCGTCCTGGGGCGCGGACCTCTCGGGCATCGACTTCGACAACATCAAGTACTTCGTGCGCTCCACGGAGAAGCAGGCCCAGTCCTGGGAGGACCTGCCCGAGGAGATCAAGAACACCTATGACCGGCTCGGCATCCCGGAGGCCGAGAAGGCCCGCCTGGTCGCCGGCGTCGCCGCCCAGTACGAGTCCGAAGTGGTCTACCACAAGATCAACGAGGAGCTGGAGCGCCAGGGCGTCATCTTCCTGGACACCGACACCGCGCTGCGCGAGCACCCGGAGCTGTTCGAGGAGTACTACGGCTCGGTCATCCCGCACGGCGACAACAAGTTCTCCGCGCTCAACGGCGCCGTGTGGTCCGGCGGCTCGTTCATCTACGTGCCGAAGGGCGTGCACGTGGAGATCCCGCTGCAGGCCTACTTCCGGATCAACACCGAGAACATGGGCCAGTTCGAGCGCACGCTGATCATCGTCGACGAGGGCGCCTACGTGCACTACGTCGAGGGCTGCACCGCGCCGATCTACTCGTCGGACTCGCTGCACTCCGCGGTCGTGGAGATCATCGTCAAGAAGGGCGGCCGCTGCCGCTACACGACCATCCAGAACTGGTCGAACAACGTCTACAACCTGGTCACCAAGCGCGCCAAGGCCGAAGAGGGCGCGACCATGGAGTGGGTCGACGGCAACATCGGCTCCAAGGTCACCATGAAGTACCCGGCCGTGTACCTGATGGGCGAGCACGCCAAGGGCGAGGTCCTCTCGATCGCGTTCGCGGGCGAGGGCCAGCACCAGGACGCGGGCGCGAAGATGGTCCACATGGCCCCGCACACCAGCTCGACCATCGTGTCGAAGTCGGTGGCCCGCGGTGGCGGCCGCACCTCCTACCGCGGTCTCGTGCAGGTCAACAAGCGCGCGCACAACTCCAAGTCCACGGTGAAGTGCGACGCGCTCCTGGTCGACCAGATCAGCCGCTCGGACACCTACCCGTACGTCGACATCCGCGAGGACGACGTGCAGATGGGCCACGAGGCCACCGTCTCCAAGGTCAGCGACGACCAGCTGTTCTACCTGATGTCGCGCGGCCTGACCGAGGACGAGGCCATGGCGATGGTCGTGCGCGGGTTCGTCGAGCCCATCGCGCGCGAGCTGCCCATGGAGTACGCGCTGGAACTGAACCGACTGATCGAGCTGCAGATGGAAGGAGCGGTCGGCTAAATGGCCGTCTCTGTCAACAAGCCGGTCGCGCCCGTGTCGTCGCGGGCCGACTGGTTCACCTCCTACGACGTCGAGGCGTTCGAGGTCCCCTCCGGCCGCGAGGAGATCTGGCGCTTCACGCCGACGAAGCGGCTCGCGGGCCTGCACTCCGGTGCGGCCGCGGGCGGCTCGGCGCAGGTCGATGTGGACGCCGCGCCCGAGGTCGTGGTGGAGAGCGCCGAGCGCTCCGACCCCCGGCTCGGCGAGGCGGGCACCCCCGCCGACCGGATCGCCGCGCAGGCGTACTCGTCCTTCGCCACGGCCACCGTCGTCACGGTGCCGAAGGAGACCACGACCTCGAAGCCGACCACGGTGACCGTCACCGGTCCCGGCGCGGGCGTGGTCGCCTACGGGCACCTCCAGGTGCGGGCCGAGCTGTTCGCCGAGGGCGTCGTCGTCATCGACCACCGCGGCTCCGGCGTCTACGCCGACAACGTCGAGTTCGTCCTGGCCGACAGCAGCAAGCTGACCGTCGTGTCCATCCAGGACTGGGCCGACGACGCGGTGCACGTCTCCGCCCACCACGCCAAGCTGGGCCGCGACTCGCTGCTCAAGCACATCGTGGTGACGCTGGGCGGCGACCTGGTCCGCATCTCGCCGACGACCGCGTTCGCCGGTCCCGGCGGCGAGGTCGACATGGCGGGGCTGTACTTCGCCGACGCGGGCCAGCACCTGGAGCACCGCACCTTCGTGGACCACGCCGTGCCGAACTGCACGTCGAACGTCGTCTACAAGGGCGCTCTGCAAGGCGATGGAGCGCACACGGTGTGGATCGGCGACGTGCTGATCCGCGCGGCGGCCGAGGGCACGCAGACCTACGAGCTCAACCGCAACCTGGTCCTCACCGACGGCGCCCGCGCCGACTCGGTGCCGAACCTGGAGATCGAGACCGGCGAGATCGCGGGCGCGGGCCACGCGTCGGCGACCGGGCGCTTCGACGACGAGCAGCTGTTCTACCTGCAGGCGCGCGGCATCCCCGAGGACCAGGCCCGCAGGCTGGTGGTGCGGGGCTTCTTCCACGAGCTGCTGATGAAGATCGGTGTCCCCGAGGTGCGCGAGCGCCTTGAGGCCGCGATCGAGGCCGAGCTGGAGGCCGTGGGCGTATGACCCGCGTGTGTGCGCTGAGCGACCTGGACGACGGCAAGCCCCTCGCCGTCGAGGTTGACGACGTCGCCGTGGTGCTGGTGCGCCAAGGCGACGAGGTGCACGCCCTGCGGGACGAGTGCTCCCACTCGGCGGTGGAGCTGTCGGAGGGCGAGGTGTCCCGCAAGGGCATCGAGTGCTGGCTGCACGGGTCGTGCTTCGACCTGCGCACCGGCCGTCCCTCCGCGCTCCCCGCGACCGATCCCATCGACGTCTACGCCGTGACCGTCGAGTCCGGCGAAGTGCACGTCGACATCACAACTGTGCTGAACACCTAGGGGCATGGCGCCCCTCAGCCCGAACTACGAGCCTGGAGCAGAGCGAGCAATGGCCACGCTGGAGATCAAGGACCTGCACGTCTCGGTGTCGACCGACGAAGGTCCCAAGGAGATCCTCAAGGGCGTCGACCTCACCGTGAAGGCGGGGGAGACGCACGCGATCATGGGCCCCAACGGCTCGGGCAAGTCGACCCTGAGCTACGCCGTCGCCGGGCACCCCAAGTACGAGGTCACCTCCGGCAGCGTCACCCTCGACGGCGACGACGTGCTGGAGATGAGCGTCGACGAGCGCGCCCGCGCGGGCCTCTTCCTCGCCATGCAGTACCCGGTCGAGGTCCCGGGCGTGTCGATGTCGAACTTCCTGCGCACCGCGGCCACCGCCGTGCGCGGCGAGGCCCCCAAGCTGCGGACCTGGGTCAAGGAGGTCAAGTCGGCGATGGGCGAGCTGGACATCGACCCGTCCTTCGCCGAGCGCAGCGTCAACGAGGGCTTCTCCGGCGGTGAGAAGAAGCGCCACGAGATCCTGCAGCTGGCGCTGCTCAACCCGAAGATCGCCATCCTGGACGAGACCGACTCCGGCCTCGACGTCGACGCGCTGCGCGTGGTCTCCGACGGGGTGAACCGCTTCCGCGCCTCCGGCGAGTCCGGCGTGCTGCTGATCACGCACTACACCCGCATCCTGCGCCACATCACCCCCGACTTCGTGCACGTCTTCGCGGGCGGGCGGATCGTGGAGTCCGGCGGCAAGGAGCTGGCCGACCAGCTGGAGTCCGAGGGTTACGTGAAGTACACCGGCAAGCAGGAAGCCACGAGCGCTTCCTGAGGTTGCAGATGCCGGGGCGGCGCTCAGCCGGCCGCCCCGGGGCACGACTCACAAGAGGTGGGAGACCGGTGACCGCACTATCGGCTTCTCTGGACGTCGCCGCGCTGCGCGCCGACTTCGCGATCCTGGGCCGCACCGTCCGCGACGGCAAGCCCCTGGTCTACCTGGACTCGGGGGCGACCTCGCAGCGCCCGCGCCAGGTGCTCGACGCCGAGCGGACGTTCCTGGAGCAGCACAACGCCGCGGTGCACCGCGGCGCGCACCAGCTCGCCGAGGAGGCGACGGACGCCTACGAGTCCGCGCGCGCCCGCATCGCCGCTTTCGTCGGGGTCTCGCCCGACGAGGTCGTGTTCACCAAGAACGCGACCGAGGGCATCAACCTCGTGGCGTACGCGATGGGCAACGCGGCGACGGCGGGTCCGGAGTCGCAGCGGTTCGTGCTCGGTCCCGGTGACGAGATCGTGGTCACCGAGATGGAGCACCACGCCAACCTGGTCCCGTGGCAGCAGCTGGCCCAGCGCACCGGGGCCACCCTGCGCTGGTTCGGCGTGACCGACGACGGCAAGCTGGACCTGTCCGAACTGGACTCGCTGGTCACCGAGCGCACCAGGGTCGTGGCGTTCACCCACCAGTCGAACGTGCTCGGCACGGTCAACCCGGTCGCCGAGATCGTCGGGCGGGCCCGCGCGGTGGGCGCGCTGACCGTGCTCGACGCCTGCCAGTCGGTGCCGCACGCACCGGTGGACTTCACCGCGCTCGGCGTCGACTTCGCGGTGTTCTCCGGCCACAAGATGCTCGGCCCCTCCGGGATCGGCGTGCTCTACGGGCGGCGCGAGCTGCTCGGCGCGATGCCGCCGTTCCTCACCGGCGGGTCGATGATCGAGATGGTGGAGATGGCCCGCTCGACCTTCGCGCCGCCGCCGCAGCGCTTCGAGGCTGGCGTGCCGATGACCTCGCAGGCCGTCGGTCTCGGCGCGGCGGTGGACTACCTCAACGCCATCGGCATGGAGCGCGTCGCCGAGCACGAGCACGCGCTGACCGTGGCCGCCCTCGCCGGCCTCGCCGAGATCCCGGGCGTGCGGGTGCTGGGGCCGGGCCTGGACGCCGCCGGGCAGGTGGCCGAGCGCGGCGGTGCGGTGTCCTTCGTGGTCGACGGGGTGCACCCGCACGACGCGGGCCAGGTGCTGGACGACCTCGGCATCGCCGTGCGCGTCGGGCACCACTGCGCCTGGCCGCTGCACCGCAGGCTCGCCGTGCCGGCCAGCATCCGCGCGAGCTTCTACCTCTACAACGACCTCTCCGACGTCGACGCGCTGCTCGACGGCGTGCGGGCGGCCCAGCGGTTCTTCGGGGTGGCGTGATGCAGCTGCAGCAGATGTACCAGGAGATCATCCTGGACCACTACAAGAACCCGCACGGTCGCGGCCTGCGCGAGCCGTTCGACGCCGAGTCCTTCCAGGTCAACCCGACCTGCGGGGACGAGGTCACGCTGCGGGTGAAGCTGGACGGCGAGACCGTCGGCGACGTCTCCTACGACGGCCAGGGCTGCTCGATCAGCCAGGCGTCGACCTCGGTGCTGACCGACCTGGTCGTCGGCAGGCCGGTGGCCGACGCGCTGTCCAAGATGGACGCGTTCGTCGAGTTGATGCAGGGCCGCGGCCAGGTCGAGCCGGACGAGGACGTGCTGGAGGACGGCATCGCCTTCGCGGGAGTGGCCAAGTACCCGGCCCGCGTCAAGTGCGCGCTGCTCGGTTGGATGGCTTTCAAGGACGCGCTGGCCAAGACCGGAGGAAAAACCCCATGAGTGACGAGACCGCCGAGACCGTCGAGCGCGGCGCCGCGGGCATGCCGGAGCTGGCCCCGCGCGTGGACAAGGCGAACCTGGACGACGTCGAGGAGGCCATGCGCGACGTGGTCGACCCCGAGCTGGGCATCAACGTCGTGGACCTCGGCCTCGTGTACGGCGTCCACGTGGACGACGACAACACCGCCACCATCGACATGACGCTCACCTCGGCGGCCTGCCCGCTGACCGACGTCATCGAGGACCAGACCCGCGCGGCCCTGACCGGCGGCGCGGGCGGCGGCCTGGTGTCGGACTTCCGCATCAACTGGGTGTGGATGCCGCCGTGGGGCCCGGAGAAGATCACCGACGACGGCCGCGACCAGCTGCGCGCCCTCGGCTTCACCGTGTAGCAGGCGGGGGTGGCGGGGGTGATCGACTTCTGCTGCCATGGGAGCGTGCCCCACCCCACCCGCGCCGACCTCGACGCCGCCCGCGACCGCACCGTCCCCGACGTCATCGCCACCGGCCTCGCGGTGCTGTTCTGCGGCATCAACCCCAGCCTGTACTCGGCGGCCACCGGCCACCACTTCGCCCGCCCCGGCAACCGGTTCTGGCCCGCCCTGCACCTGTCGGGCTTCACCCCGCGCAGGATGACCCCCGCCGAGCAGTCCGAGCTGCCCGCGCACGGCCTCGGCGTGACCAATCTCGTGGCCAGAGCCACGGCCCGCGCCGACGAGCTGTCCGCCGCCGAGCTGGTGACGGGCGGGGAGCGCCTGCGCGCCCTCGTCGGCGAGCACCGCCCGCGCGTGGTCGCCGTCGTCGGCGTGACCGCCTACCGTGTGGCCTTCGGCATCCCCGACGCCCGAGTCGGCGCACGCGAGGAGGGCATCGGCGAGGCCTCGGTGTGGGTGCTGCCCAACCCCAGCGGGCTCAACGCGCACTACCAGCTGCCGGAGCTGGCAGCGGAGTTCCGGACGCTGCGGATGTCGTTGGACTGAGGTTCCTGCCCGATTTCGGGCACGAAAGTTGATGAATCGGCCTGCCCGGTGGCAGTGTCGTCCCGTGACCGACCCGCTAGTGAGGCACGTGGCCCTGAGCACCGGCCTCCCGCCGTCCATCGCGGCCCGGGTCGTCGCCGATGTGCTGGCGTACCACCACGAGACCGTCGAGGAGTACGTGCGCCGTCGGCACGCCGAGTTGCGGGGCAAGCAGCACCGCAACGCCGAGATCTGGGTGCTGCTCGCCGAGGAGCTGGGGGCGCGCCGGTTCGCGGCGGACGCGCTGTCGGAGCGGCAGCTGCGCAGGATCGTCTACGGGTGAGGAGTCCGCTGTGTGCGGGATCGTGGGGTACGTGGGGTCGCGGCCGGTGGCTCCGGTGCTGGTGGAGGGTCTGCACCGGCTGGAGTACCGGGGGTATGACTCGGCCGGGGTCGCGGTGCAGAAGCGCGGGCGCATCGCGGTGACGAAGGTCGCCGGGCGGGTGCGCGACCTGCGCGACCGGGTGGAGTCCCCGGGCACGGCGACCACCGGCATCGGGCACACCCGCTGGGCCACCCACGGCGAGCCGACCGACCGCAACGCCCACCCGCACCTGGACGCCTCGGGGCGGATCGCGGTGGTGCACAACGGGATCATCGAGAACGCCGAGCAGCTGCGGGCGCGGCTGAGCGGCGAGGGCGTCGAGTTCGCCTCCGACACCGACACCGAGGTGCTGGCGCACCTGATCGCCGCGGTCGACGGCCCGCTGGAGGACGCCGTCCGGGCGGCGCTTGCCCAGGTCGAGGGCACCTACGGGCTGGTCGTCATGGACCGCGCCCGGGCCGGTGAGCTGGTCGTCGCGCGCAACGGCAGCCCGATCGTGCTGGGCGTCGGCGACGGGGAGATGTTCGTCGCCTCCGACGTGGCCGCGATCGTGCACCACACGCAGAGCGTGGTCTTCCTCGACGACGGCGAGGTCGCCACCGTCAAGGCGGGGGAGTACCGCACCAGCACCCTCGACGCGCGCAGCACCACCCGCACGCCCACCACCGTGGACCTGGAGTCCGGCTCCTACGGCCTCGACGGCCACCCCGACTTCATGCGCAAGGAGATGGCCGAGCAGCCCGAGGCCGTCCGCCGCGCCCTGCGCGGACGCCTCGACGCCCGCTTCGCCACCGCCCACCTCGGCGGCCTGGACCTGGACCCGATGGCGCTGCGCGCGGTCCGCAGGGTGAAGTTCCTCGGCTGCGGCTCGGCCTACTACGCCGGCCAGATCGGCGCCGGGATGGTCGAGTCCCTGGCCCGCATCCCCGCCGACGCCGAACCGGCGTCGGAGTTCCGCTACCGCAACCCCGTCGTGGACCCGGACGCGCTGTACGTGGCGGTCAGCCAGTCCGGCGAGACCCTGGACACCCTGGCCGCGGTGCAGGAGCTGCGCCGCAAGGGCGGACGCGTGATGGGCGCGGTCAACGTCGTCGGCAGCGCGATCGCCCGCGAGTGCGGCAGCGGCGTCTTCCTGCACGCGGGCCCGGAGATCTCCGTCGCCTCCACCAAGGCCGTCACCACGATGGGCGTGTCGTTCGCCATGCTGGCCCTGCTGCTGGGCCGGGTCCGCGACCTCTCCTCCGCCGCGGGCACCCGCATCGTCGGCGGCCTGCAGGCCCTGCCCGACCGCATCGAGGCCGCGCTGGAACTGGACGCGCAGGTCGCCGAGGTCGCCCAGCGCTACGCCAAGTCCCAGCACATGTTCTTCCTCGGCCGCGTCTCCGGCTGGCCGGTGGCCCGCGAGGGCGCCCAGAAGCTCAAGGAGGTCTCCTACGTCCACGCCGAGGCCTACCAGTCCGCGGAGCTGAAGCACGGCCCCATCGCCCTGATCGACGCCGACATGCCCAGCGTCGTCATCGTCCCCAACGACGACCTCGTGGCGAAGAACCTCATCACCATGGAACAGGTCAAGGCCCGCGGCGGCCCGGTCATCGCGGTCACGGCGGTCGACCTGCCCGCCTCCGCCGCTGACGTGGTGATCCGGGTTCCGGACGGCGAGCCGGAGCTGGACCCGCTGGTGCTGGGCATTCCGTTGCAGCTGCTGGCGTATCACACGGCGGCGGCACTGGGGCGCGACATCGACAAGCCGAGAAACCTGGCCAAGAGCGTCACGGTCGAGTAGATCTTGGCCAGTGGCACGGAAGGGCTTGCTGATCGCACCGAGGTCAGCAAGCCCTGGTGGCCAGAGGCGCCGGTCGTAGGGAGTTGGTTCTGGTGACGCAGCGGATGGTCCTGGGCATCGTCGCCAGTGTCCTTGTTCTGTTGTGCGCCGTGATAGTCAGTGTCGCGGTAGTGCCGCAGTCGATCTATCCGATGCTGTCTGAGGCCGACCTACGTGGTGTCTCCAGCGCCGAAACTCGGATCCAGCTACAGCAGGCTCAAGCCCAATTGCAGAACAGCGTCCGCTCCACGTTGCTGCAACTGACCGCTGGGTTGCTCGTGATCGCCGGTGCCGCTGCCACGTGGCGGCAAGTTCACGTCAATCGCGAGGGGCAGATCACCGACCGCTTCACGCGCGCGATCGAGCAACTCGGCAACGACAACGTCGACGTCCGCATTGGGGCCGTGTACGCGCTCGAACGCATCGCTCGAAATTCCCCCGCCGACCGCACGGCGGTGCAGTTCACGTTGGCCGCCTTCGTGCGCAACCACGCACCATGGCACGTCGGTTCTTCTGGTGGTCCTGTGCACCCCACCGTCGTCGTTGAGGAGCGGCCATGGTTGCAGATCCTTGCCCCTGACATCCAGGCGGCGGTGGGGGTCCTGGCTCGAAGGTTGCCTGCTCCAAGGGCGCGACGGGAGTTTCCCGTCGACCCGAAGCTCTACCTGTCAAGAGTGGATCTTCGCGGCGTCCAGCTCTATCGGGGAAGGCGGTTGGTCAACACCCAGCTCCGGTACGCGAACCTGGCGCGTTCGTGGCTGGAGGGAACGCGACTGGACGGTTGCGACTTGAAGTCGGCGGACCTCCGTAGGTGCCGACTCGTGGATGCGAGTCTCCTTCAGGCGAATCTCAACGGAGCCTTCCTGAGCGGCGCGGACCTCAGTGGTGCCGACCTTCGCGAGTCCGACCTTCGTGGAGCTGACCTGGCCGAGGCGATCCTTGACGGTGCCAAGCTGGATGGGGTCAAGGTGGATGCCGGCACTGTCTGGCCCGCAGGGTTCGACATCAGCCAGTACCGGCGCGTGCGGTTCTGCGCGGACTCACCTGTGGAAAGCGAAGTGGCTGGCCCCGACGCCACCACGTCGGGCCAGGGGTGACCTCAGCCCGCGACCCTCGTCGGGGACAGGGGAGGGCGGCCATGGAGCACTTCGACGTGGTCGCTGCCCGCGTGGGCCAAGACCCAGCTGGGGCCGGGGACGGACTTGGCGTGGCGCTTCACCGGTGCCAGCAGGCGGGAAACGTCGCGGTAGGAGGTGACTGAGCCCGGGGCGCACACCAGGGTTGCGAAGGACAGGCTGACCGGGATGCCCTCGGCTGACCACGGGCGGTCGACCACGCGGCCCGCGACCGTGGAGATCTCCTCCGCGCCCGCGACGACGAGGAAGTCGTCGCCGCCGACGTGGCCCACTCGGATGCCGGGGAGGTCGGTCTGGGCGCGGGAGAGTTCGCGGCCGATGGTGCGGATCAGGTCGTCGCCCGCGGCGAAGCCGGCGGTGTCGTTGACGGACTTGAAGTTGTCCACGTCCAGCCACGCGGCGACGAACAGTTCGCCCCGGTGGATGCGGCGGTCGACGTCGCGGTCGAGGGCGCCGCTGCCGGGGAGGCGGGTCAGGGGGTTGAGGGCGGCGGCCTGTTCGATGCGGGCGGCGGCGACCGCGCGCACGACCTCGCCCAGGCGGACGACGCCCTGGCAGACCCCGGTCGCGTCCACGGCCACCACGTCGCCGCCCGAGCGGTCCCAGTCGCCGTCGTCGACGGCTTCCAGCAGTTGCAGGCCGGTGGCGTCGACGGGGGTGGTGCGGGGCGGTTCGCCGTGGCGGGCGGCGGGGCGGTTGGCGTTGAGGGCGTGGCCGTAGAGGCCGGTGACGGCCAGCAGGAAGCGGCTGCGCGAGACGGCCGACACCGGTCTGCCGCGCGGGTCGACCAGGACGATCGCGGTGATCGTCGGGTTGTCGGCGAACAGTTCGCGGGCGGCGTCGGCGGGGGCGTCTTGCGGCAGGGTGGGGGCGGGGCGCAGGAAATCGGCGACCATGGGGACGCGGGCGGCAGGCTCGGCGAACTGGGTGGGCGCCACACCTCCGGGAAGCCGCAGGTCGCCCTGCACGAGGCGCACGCCCGCGCGGTGCAGGCGCAGCAGCATGTCCTCGTCGTCCACGCCGACGGCGGCCAGGCGCGCCTCGACGCGGGCGCAGTACTGGGCCAGCAGTTCGACGGCGGCCAGGCACGCGTCGTCGTCGGGCAGGCCGGCGACCAGCCGCGCGTCGACCTTCACCAGGTCGGGGCGGACGTCGGTGAGCAGGCTGATGGGCAGGTCCCCGTCGCCGACGGAGTCGAAGGCGAGGCCGAAACCGTGCCCGCGCAGCACATCGAGCCCGCGCACCAGCGCGCCGCGGCGCACCCGGCTGAACGGCGGGGTGATCTCCAGGACGACGGTGTCGGCCTGGCGGCCGGTGCGCGACAGGGCGGGGCGCAGGAGGCGCAGGAACTCCTCGGCGCGGGCGGCGGTGGCCGCCAAGATGTTGACGTGCAGGGGAAGCGGGTCGGCGCAGGCGGTGATCGCGTCGACGGCGAGCGCCATGTCGGTTTCGGTGAGCCTGCCCATCCTGGCCGCGTGCCGGAGCAGGTCGTAGACCGTGCCGTCCTCGGGGCGGGGCAGCGCCTCGACGGCGACCGGCTCGCCGGTGCGGGTGCTGAGCAGCGGCTGGAACGCGAACTGGACGCTCGGCAGCACAGTCACCCGGCCAGTCTGCCCCCGGCGGGGCGCGGGGTCGCGGCTCGTCACGAAGAGTTCATCGGAGGCTGGCGAAGAATTGCCAGCCGCCTGCGCAGCCGCCACGGGGCCGCCGCGAACAGCGCCGCCATCGCCGCCGAGGTGCCGGCGACATCGGTGCGGCCGCTGAGGAACGCGCGCTGCTGGTGGGCGGGCAGGGCGAAGAACAGCTCGAAGAACTCCGGGACCTCCGCGGGCGGCAGCGACAGCAGCACCCGGCGGCCGTGCGCGCGCAGCGCGTGCACCGCGCGGGCGGCCGGGGGCCAGATCGCCGAGCGCGCCGCGGCCGGGCCGTGCTCGATCGCCTCGGCGACGGCGGGTGCCGCGGCCAGCGCGTCGCCGACGCTGTAGCCGGTCGCCGGGTGGACCATCCCCGCCGCCGCCCCGAACGGCACCGCCGGCCCGCGCCCGCGCACCGGCACGTCCATGGGGAAGCGGACGTGCTCGACGGCCGCGTCCCGCGCGTCGATCCCCGCGCGGTCCAGCCGCCTCGCCAGGCGCTCGCGCAGCAGCCCGAGCGCGATGCCGGGGCGCGCGGCCAGCGAGGTCTCCTCGACCAGGGTGCGCCCGCCGGGCAACGGAACCACGTAGAGGAAGGTCGCCACGCCGTCGGCGGTGTCCCAGCCGTCCATGAACACCGCACCGCCCGGCGGCGCGAACGCCGCCGCCGCGTCGGCGGGCAGGATCACGCCTGCCGCCGTCTGCTCCACGCGCGTCGCGGGGCGCACGCCCCCGCTCAGGCGCCTGTGGTGTCCGGTCGCGTCGACGACCACCCGCGCGCGCAGCTCCCGGCCAGTGTCGAGCCGCACCGCGCTCACCCCGCCGCCCACCCATCCCCGGACGGCCGAGCCCCGGACCGCCTCCACCCCGCACGACATCCACGCCGCGAGCGTCGCGGCGTTGTCGAGCACCCGGTACCCGCGCTCCAGCACCCGCCCCGCCGCCCGCACCTCGCTCGCGGCCACCACCGCGGGCAGGCCGACGGCCTGATCGGCCCACAGCCCGTAGGTCGCGGGCCAGGGCGCGTCCGGCCTCGGCGCGACGAGCGCGGTGGCCAGGCCGCGCCGCGCGCACGCGGCGGCCAGCGCCCACCCCGCCGGTCCGCCGCCGGCGATCACCGCGTCGTAGGCCTCCACCGCTCGATCCCACCACGCCGGGCCGGGGCGCGCGGCAATAGGCTCACCGGCATGTCCGACCACGACCGCGCAGGCCGCCGGGACCCCGGTCCCGCGCCGGGGGACCTCGCCGCGACGCCCTTCCGCGGCGACCGCGACCGGCTGGTCGCCTCCCCGTTCTTCGCCCGGCTCGGCGGCGTCACGCAGGTGGTGACCGCGGGCGGGTCCGGCCTGCTGCACAACCGCCTCACCCACAGCCTCAAGGTCGCGCAGGTGGCCAGGGCGATCGCCGAGCGGTTGGCCGAGAACCCGCTGGTGGCGGATCTGGGCGGCTGCGACCCGGACGTGGTCGAGGCCGCCGCGGTCGCCCACGACCTCGGGCACCCGCCGTTCGGGCACCTCGGCGAGCAGGTGCTCGACCGCATCGCCCGCGAGCGCTTCGGCCTGCCCGACGGGTTCGAGGGCAACGCGCAGAGCTTCCGCATCGTCACCACCACCGACACCCGCGGGCCCAAGGCCGCCGGACTCGACCTCACCGCCGCCGTGCGCGCGGCCGTCCTCAAGTACCCGTGGACGCGCCTGACCCACCCCACCCCGCACCCGATGACCATGGCCGACCCGCCGCGCGGGGCCGCCGAGCCGCGCGAGGCGCCCGGAACCGGGTCGGTGAAGTTCTCCGCCTACGTCACCGAGCTGGACGACCTGCTGGACTGCCGCGCCGTCTTCAGCGGCAAGGTCGCCGACTGGCAGCAGACCGTCGAGTGCTCGGTGATGGACAACGCCGACGACATCGCCTACGCGATCCACGACCTGGAGGACTTCCACCGCATCGGCGTCCTGCAGCACGCCCCGGTCTCGGCCGAGCTGGGCCAGTGGGAGCGCCAGCGCGCCGACTTCGCCCGGCTGTCGGAGGTGCAGCTGGCCGCCGACCGGCGCAGGCCCGGCCGCTCGCTGGAGGCGCTGCGTCGCAGGCTGCACAGCCGCGACGGCTGGATGGTCGACGACGACGCCTTCGCCGCCGCCGTCACCCGCGTCCGCGAGCACCTGGTCGACGCGCTGCTCGCCGTCCCGTTCGACGGCTCGGTCGACGCCGAGCAGGCTTTCGGCGCGTTCTCCACCGGCTGGACCCGGCGGCTGGTCGCGGGCGTGCACGTCATCGCCGACCCGCCGACGCGCTCCGGGCACGTGCTGCTGGCCAGGGACCAGTGGCACGAGGTGCAGGTGCTCAAGTTCGTGCACCGCCGGTTCGTGCTGCTGCGCCCGGACCTGGCCCTGCACCAGCGCGGCCAGGCCCGCCTGCTGACCTCGCTGGTCTCGGCGCTGCACGAGTGGCTGGCCGACCCGTTCGAGGCGGACCGGCTGCCCCGGCGGCTCTTCGACCTGGTCGAGCTGGCGCACGCGGAGTACGCGCGGCTGGCCGAGGACAACCCGCGGACGCTGGTCGGGGCCGAGGGCCGCGAGGTGAGCGTGCCCGCGCTGGCCCGAGGGCGCGCGGTCATCGACTTCGTGGCGTCGCTGACCGACGGGCAGACAGTCTCATTGCTGGACGCGCTCAGTGGGCGCGAGGGCCGGTTCTGGTCGGACTCGCTGGTTCTCTAGGCGGCTTCGCGCCGCTTCTTCAACACGACGGCGGCGATCCCGCCGAGCGCGGCGACGACGGCCGCGCCGAGCACGATCCACAGCACCGCGCCGGGGCCGCCGGGCTCGTCGGGGGCGGGGCTGTCGGCGACCGGGACCGCGGTGGTCGGCTGTGCTGCGGTCGTCGGCTGGGTGGCCGGTGGCTGGGTGCTCGGTGGCTGGGTGGTGGTGGGCTGGGTGGTGGGCTGGGTGGTGGTCGTCGAGGCGAAGGCCGCGACGTCGAAGGTGTAGGTGCCGGTCAGGGTGTGGCCGTCGGCTGAGGTGACCCGGTAGGCCAAGACCTGCTTGCCCGGCTGGCCCTGCGCTGTCACCTTCGCGGTGACCTCGGCGCCGGAGGAGGCCACGTCCGAGACCGCCCAGTCCGTGCCGTCGCGGCCGGTGATGCGGATCGATTCCCCGTTCGCCTCGACCTTCCCGGAGAAGGTCAGCGTGACCGTGGTGGGCGCGGTGTCGAGCGCGACGCCCTGCTCGGGGTCGGCGCTGACGAGGCGCTCGTGCGCCGAGGCGGGTGCCGTGGCGACGACGGTGGCGAAGGCGGCGGCGATGGTCGCCGTGGCGAGTCGACGGATCACGGTCCGCACTCTAGGGGCTTTTCCCCGTCAGATCGGCGATCTCGGCGTGCGCTTGGGTGACGATCGCCCGCATGGCCGACTCGGCCCGCCCCGGCGCCCCGGCCGCGATGGCGTCCGCGACCTCCAGGTGCAGCGCGACGGCGTGCGGGTGCGGCTCGGCGGGCATGAGGCCGTGCCCGGTCCGGCCGGTCAGCACTTCGGCGACGACGGCGGAGAGCTGCGCGAACATCGGGTTGCCCGACGCGCGCAGCACGAGGTCGTGGAAGGCGATGTCGTGGCCGAGGAACACGTCGAGGTCGCCGGTGGCGGCCGCCAGGCGCTGGGCGGTGGCCCGCAGCGCGCCGCGCTGCTCGGGGGTGGCGCTGGTCGCGGCGCAGCGGGCGGCGATCGGCTCGACCGCGTGGCGCAGCTCGGTGAGCACGCGCAGCGCGGCGGGCCGGGCGGGGCCGTCGAGCTGCCAGCGGATCACCAGCGGGTCGTAGTGGTTCCAGCGGTCGGGCGCCTGGACGGTGATGCCGACGCGCCGCTTGCTGGTGGTCAGCCGCAGCGCCTCCAGGACGCGGACCACTTCGCGGGCGGCGGTGCGGGAGACGCCGAAGCGGGTCTGCAGGCTCTCCAGCCGCAGCACCGAGCCGGGGGCCAGCGCGCCGGAGACGATCTCCGCCCCCAGCTCCGCGACGACGCGCGCGTGCATGCCGGTGGTCATGTGCGGGCAATCTACCGGGTGGGGCGTAAAAGTACGACCAATGCTTGATTAAGTATTACTTGTGCGTTTCACTGGTCGACGACACCGAACCCGGGAGGTTGGCCAATGGCGGTCGTAGTCGTGGTGATGGGTGTGTCCGGCTCGGGCAAGACCACGGTCGGGACCGCGCTCGCGGCCCGCCTGGGCGTCCCGTACGCCGAGGCCGACGAGTTCCACCCGGAGGAGAACATCGCCAAGATGACCTCCGGCACCGCGCTCACCGACGCCGACCGGCTGCCCTGGCTGCGCGCCATCGCCGCCTGGATCGGCGAGCACGCCGAGACCGGCGGCGTGGTCACCTGCTCGGCCCTCAAGCGCTCCTACCGCGACCTGCTGCGCGCGGGCGGTCCCGCCTGGTTCCTGCACCTGCACGCCGACCAAGAAGTGATCGCCGGACGGCTCTCCGGGCGCACCGGCCACTTCATGCCGCCGTCCCTGCTGGCCTCGCAGTTCGCCGACCTGCACCCGCTGGAGTCCGACGAGCCCGGCCACCGGGTGGACGTCACCGCCCCGGTCGAGGACGTCGTCGCCGAGGCCGAGGCCGCGGCGGCGCTGCGGTGACCGTCGCCGCCGCCTGGAGCGGCCAGGACACCCAGCTGATCGTGGCCACGCTGCTGGCCATCGCGCTGATCGTCGTGCTGATCACCTGGGCCAAGCTGCACCCGTTCCTCGCGCTGATCCTCGGCTCGGGGGCGCTCGGGCTGGTCGCGGGCATGCCGCTGGACGAGATCGTGACCAGCTTCGGCAACGGCGTCGGCAAGACGGTCGCGTCGGTGGGCGTGCTGATCGCCCTCGGGGCGATGCTCGGCAAGCTGCTCGCCGACTCCGGCGGCGCCGAGCAGATCGTGGACACGATCATCAACCGCTCGGGCACGCGGATGCTGCCCTGGGCGATGGCGCTGGTGGCCGCGCTGATCGGCCTGCCGCTGTTCTTCGAGATCGGCCTCGTCATGCTGATCCCGGTCGTCCTGCTGGTCGCCAAGCGCTCCGGGCAGCCGCTGATGATGCTCGGCATCCCCGCGCTGGCCGGGCTCTCCGTGCTGCACGGGCTCGTGCCGCCGCACCCCGGCCCGCTGGCCGCCGCGGGCGCCCTCGGCGCCAACGTCGGCCTGACGCTGGCGCTCGGCCTGCTCGTCGCCATCCCCACGGTGATCATCGCGGGCCCGCTCTTCGGCAAACTCGCCGCCCGGCTCGTGCCCGACGCGCGGGCTCCCGAGCACCTGATCCCGGAGTCCGACCCGGACGCCGAAGACCGGCCCCGGCCCAGCTTCTTCGCGACCGTGGCCACCGTCCTGCTGCCCGTGGTGCTGATGATGGGCAAGGCGCTGGCCGACATCCTGCTGGCCGAGGGCGACCCCGTGCGCGCCGCGCTCGACTTCGTCGGCAATCCGCTCGTCGCGCTGCTGCTGGCGGTCCTGCTCGGCCTGGCCACCCTCGGCCGCGCCGCGGGCTTCGGCCGCGACCGGCTCTCCGACACCCTCGCGGGCTCGCTGCCGCCGATCGCGGGCATCCTGCTGATCGTCGGCGCGGGCGGCGGCTTCAAGGAGACGTTGGTCGACGCGGGCGTCGGCGACGTCGTCACCCGCCTGGCCACGGGTGCGGACTTCAACCCGCTGCTGCTGGGCTGGCTCGTCGCCGTCGCGATCCGCCTGGCCACCGGCTCGGCGACCGTGGCGACCGTGTCGGCGGCGGGCATCGTCGCCGAACTCGCCGCCACCCTCGACCCGACCCACAACGCCCTGCTGGTGCTGGCGATCGGTGCGGGATCGCTGTTCTTCTCCCACGTCAACGACGCGGGCTTCTGGCTGGTGAAGGAGTACTTCGGCCTGACGGTCGGTCAGACGATTCGCAGTTGGTCGGTCATGGAGACGGTGATCTCCGTGGTCGGGATCGCGGTGATCCTGCCCCTGGGCGCGCTGTTGTGAGTTTCGCCCGCGGCGGATCTCCTGGCGCGCAACGGGTCCATCCGGGTTGGCCTGGGTCCGGGAGGCGGTCGAGGTGCTGGCGCCGACGACCGGGCACTGGACGTTCGTGTCCAGCGTCAACGTCTACGCCGACCCCGCCGCGCTCGGCCAGACGCCGGCCTCGCCCCTGCTGCCCGTCGTCGACGCCCCGCACAGCGAATTGGACGAGACGTCGGTGGAGGTCCACGGCGGGGTCAAGCTCGCGTGCGAGGAGGTCGTGCGCGCCGCCGGAGTGCCCGCGTTCTTCCCGCGGCCCGGGCAGATCACCGGCCCGGGCGATGCGATGGACCGCTTCGGCTACTGGCCCAACCGCTTCTCCCGCGGCGGGCGGGTCGCCGTGCCGGACAACCCCGACCAGCCGGTGCTGCACATCGACGTCCGCGACCTGGCGGCCTGGATCGTCAGAGCCGGGGAGCGGCGCCAGAGCGGCACCCACGACGCGGTCGGACCTGTCATGCGGCTGGCGGACGTGCTCGCCGAGGTGCGCTCCCTCGTCGCCCCGCCGGGTACCGAGGTCGTGCCGATCGCCCCGTCGGCGCTCGCGGAGGCGGGAGTCGCGCCGCGGGCTGGGCCGCGCTCGATGCCACTGTGGCTGCCGCCGTCGCACTACGGCCTGTTCGCCCACGACCCCGCGCCGTCGTTCGCCGCCGGGCTGAGCACGCGCCCGCTCGCCGAGACCGTCGTCGCCGCGCTCGCCGAGGAGCGGGCTCGCGGGCTCGACCGGCAGCGGCAGGCCGGGCTCACGCCCGCCGAGGAAGCCGAACTCCTCGCCACGTCAGCGTGATGGCGGTCGCGGCGAATCCGAGCAGCGGCCACGGGACGGGGCCGCCGGGCAGCGCGGCCGACAGGGCCGCGTAGGGGAGCAGGGCCGCGGCGAGGACCAGAACGGTCCATCGTGGAACGAAAAGCGCCGCCGCCGCGAGTGCGGCGGGGGCCAGGGTGACCGGGTCGAGGCCGGCCAGGGGGAGGGTCGCGCCCACGGCCGCCGCGCCCGCGCCCGCCCACAGCCACCGCGTTCCCGACGGCGGCGTATCCACCACCAGCGCGAGCAGCGTGACGACCGAGGGCAGCAGCAGCGCCGCGGCCAGCACCGGTTCCCAGGGCGCGCCGCCCGCCGCGCCGACCGCGATGGCGAGCACCCCGACCGCGACCGGCACGCCGGCCAGCACCGCCGTCTCCACCCGGGCGCCGCGCGCCGCGGCGATCAGCGCGCCCGCCGACGCCAGGTGCGCCAGTGTCCACAGTGGCTGTGAGCCGGGCGACACCGCCGACGCGGCCGCCACCGCGACGCCGAACACCAGGCCGAGCGCCGCGATCAGCCCGACGGACCCGCCCAGGCGCACCCGCACGGCCAACGCCAGCGTCGCCGCCGTCTCCGACCACCCCGGCCAGCCGTACTCGCCGTCGAGGTCCGGGTCGCCGCGACGGGTGGCGAGGAAGGTGCCGACCATCTCCTCCTCCCGCTCCGCGCGGTAATCGCGGGGGAGGACGCCCAGCAGCGCGCGGTAGCGGCGCTCCAGGCGGGTCACCGCGCGTCCCTGGCCCGCAGGACCGCCGACGCGGCGCGCACGTTCGCCCGCAGCCGGGCCACCTCGGCCGACAGCGCGCGCACGCCCGCGTCGGTCAACCGGTAGTACCGGCGCAGCCTGCCCTGGTGGACCTCCTCGCGGTCGTGCTCGGCCAGGCCTTCGCCGACCAGGCGATCCAGCACGCCGTAGAGCGTGCCGACCCGCAACCGCACCCGCCCGTCGGAGAGCGCGTCGACCGACTGGACGACCGCGTACCCGTGCATGGGCTCCTCCGCCAGCGCGGTCAGCACCAGGAAAGCCTGCTCCGACATGCCCTTCATGACGCGAAATATATCGCGTGCCGATATATCTTGCCAAGGGGTGTCGGTGCGGTGTCAGCACGGCCGGACAGGCTGGGGGCATGGCGACCCTGATCCTGGCGGGCGGATCGCCCACGGCCGCGGCGTACGCGGGCTTCGCCGCGGGGCGGGTCCCGGACGCGCGCCTGGTCCTGACCCGCGACCTGAACGTCCGCGCCCTGCTGCGCCGCGACCCCACCCCGGTCGCCGACCTGCTCAGGGCGCGCCCGGAGGCGGTGGTGGTCGTCGCCGCCGTGCGCCGGGCGGCCACCAGCGGCCTGCTGCGCACGCTCCTGGAGTTCCTCGACGTCGACGCGCCCGCGCTGCCGGTCGCCGTCGGCTCCTTCGCCGCGCACGCCCGGGTGCTCGACCACGGGCTGATCCCGCTGCTCGGGCCCCGGGTGCTGCCGACGGTGTTCCTGCCGGAGCACCACGCCGACCTCGGCGTCCTGACCGAGGCGCTCGCCACGCTCACCGCACAGGACGCGCGCGCGGGGCATTAGCATGATCACATGTCGACTTGGGCCGCGCTGGCCGAATACGTCCGGGACGAGTACGAAGTGCTCTCCGAGACCGAGGACGAGATCCGCATCCTCTTCGACTTCGAGCACCTGGACGAGGAGGACGAGCGCACCCAGGTGGTGATCCTGGTCCGGGAGCTGCTCGACGAGAAGCACGAGTGGGTGCAGATCGCCACGCCCATCGGCAAGGCCAGTGAGGTCGACCTGACGGCCCT
Source organism: Actinokineospora guangxiensis (assembly GCF_042657845.1). NCBI lineage: Bacteria > Bacillati > Actinomycetota > Actinomycetes > Pseudonocardiales > Pseudonocardiaceae > Actinokineospora > Actinokineospora guangxiensis. The sequence goes on from NZ_JBHSKF010000005.1 coordinate 223,884, forward strand.
GCTCACCGAGATCGGCCTCTCCACGGTGGCCTGCGGCGCGGCCATCATGGGCGAGCACGTGGTGCTGCGGCACTCGCTGCCGCTGGCCACCCTCGACCTGCACGAGTTCACCGACCCGCTGGCGCTGCTGGCCGGGACCGGCGACCAGCTGGAGGAGATCTTCTTCGGTGGTGACCACTACTGAGCCGCGACAGGATCGCCCAAGCCCACCTCCGGGTTGTCCCGGGGGGTGGGGATGAGCCGAACGGACGCCTGGCAAGATCGGGGGACATGACCGCCAGCCGCGAACCCGAGCCGCTGCCCGCCCACGACCCCCCGACGGTCCGCCTTCGCCTGGTGGGGACGCTCCCGCCGTCCCACGAGATCGCCACCTCCGTGCTGCCGGTGGTCCCCCCGCAGCCCGCCGACTCGGCGGTTCCCGAGCAGCCGCGCTCCGCACCGCGGCCCACCCCGGTGCCCAGGGCCGTGCCGTCCCCGACGCCGAATCCCGCGCCGGTCGCCGCCCTGCCCGCCGCCGCCTCGGCCGCCGCCGGTCTGACCGCCGCCGCGCTGACCGTCACCAACCCCGCTGCCACCAACCCCGCTGCCAGCAACCCTGCTGCCATCCACCCCGCAGCCACCCACCCGCCTGCCACCCCGTCCGCGGACGCCCCTTCCGCCGCGGCCCCGCCGGTCACCCCGGGCGCACCCGCGCAAGCCGATGCGCCCACCGCGGTCAAGCCGGTCGCGCCGAGGCCGCAGAAGAGCCTGGCCCGACGCGTCGCGCGCAAGATCCTCGGCCCCAACCTGCTCACCAAGCGCGACTGAGCGACGGTTCGGCGACCACTGGGTGGGTCTTTGGTCACCCAAGTGGGGGATTGGCTACGGTTACCGCGTGTCGGATTCCCTGCCGAAGTTTCCGCCCAGACCCGACGACCGCAGCTCGCTGATCGTCAGCTCCCTGCCGGAGCAGCTGCCCGCGACGCTGCGCACCGCGCCCGTCGCGCAGCCCAAGGAGCCCAAGCGGTCCAGGGGACTGCTGCTCGGCGTCGCGGTCGGGCTCGTGCTGATCGTCGTGGGCGCGGCGATGCTGTGGTGGCCCGCCGATGAGGAGCAGCCCGCGCCGCAGGCGGCGCCGCCGCCCGCCGCCGAGTTCGCCTTCCAGCGCGCCGAGGAGACCCGCGAGGCCGTGCTGGACAGCGACTGCTCCACCCACTCCTACGGCCAGACGAAGGAGTTCCTGCGGGCGACCCCCTGCGCGCAGCTCGTCCGCGCGCTGTTCACCACCGCCACGGCCGACGGCCGCACCGTGCACACCTCGGTCGCCGTGGTGCGGATGCGCGGCGCGGACGACGCCGCCCGGCTGGGCGACCTCGTCCGCGCCGACGGCACCGGCAGCGTCAACGACGTGCTGCGCGACGGCGTGGCCACCGTGCCGGGCCTGCCCCGGCTCAGCCGCGGCGGCTTCGCCTCGACCGTGCTGGACCGGCACGTGATCATCGCCGAGTCCGACGCGGTCATGCCGCTGGCCGACCCGATGGCGCACAAGGCCGAGATGAAGCGCGTCAGCCTCGCCGCACTCGACCTCGGCGTGGGCCTGGGCTGACGAACTAGCCCAGGCGGGTGACCTTGCCGGTGCGCAGCTCGTAGGTCGCGGGCACCACCTTCACGCCGTGGTGGGCCACCGCCTCGCGGATGATCGACGACCGCTCGACCAGGTAGGCGGCCGAGCGCCGGGTCTGCTCGGCGACGCACGCGGCCAGGTGGCGCGCGGGGTCGGGGTCGACCGGGGTGGCCCGGACGGCGGGCTCGATCGACCGGACCAGCACGCTGATGTCGCCGGTGAGGTGGGCGTTGCCGTTGACGGTGTCGATGGTGGCCTTCACCGCGCCGCACGACTCGTGGCCGAGGATGACGACCAGCGGGACGTTCAGGTGCTCGACGGCGTACTCGATGCTGCCGATGATGGCGGTGTCGAGCACCTCGCCTGCCGAGCGCACGGTGAACAGGTCGCCGAGGCCCTCGTCGAAGACCAGCTCCGGGGGGACGCGCGAGTCGCCGCACCCGAGCACGGCGGCGAACGGCGCCTGGCCGTTCACCAGGCTCTCGCGCCAGCGAAGCGACTCGTGCGGGTGCTGCTGTCTGCCTTCGGCGAAGCGTCTGTTCCCCTTGGCGAGCTTTCGCCAGGACTCTTCGGCCCGGTCCCCGGATGGCGGGGCCGACGGGGCCGCCGTGGCGGCGGGGGCGATGGCGGGGGCGATGGCGGCTGTGGCGGCCACGCCCGCGGTGACTCCGAACAGTGTTCGGCGGTTAAGGTCATTCACCCGAACGAATGTATTGATGTGATCAACCACTCGGCTGACATTCACACGTAGCTAAACCGGCGTATCGGACGATCGGGATCGTGGTCCTGATCACATCGACGGATGGATTGGTGCACATGGATTACGCGGCTGCATTCCAGCAGAGCAACGCCCAGCTGACGGCGGTGCTCGCGGAGGCGAATCCGGACCTGCCGGTGCCTACCTGCCCGGGCTGGACGCTCCGCAAGCTGCTCACCCACGTCGGCCGCGGCGACCGCTGGGCCGCCACGATCGTGTCCACCCGGTCGACCGGCCCGGTCGACCCCGCCACCGTCGCCGACGGCAAGCCGCCCGCCGACCACGCGGGTGCGCTCGACTGGCTGGCCGCGGCGCCCGCGCTGCTGATCGAGGCGGCCGCCGCCGCCCCGGGCGCCCCGGTGTGGACGTTCATCGGCCCGCAGGTCGCCTCCTGGTGGGTGCGCAGGCGCCTGCAGGAGGCCGTCGTCCACACCGCCGACGCCCTCATCGCGGCAGGCCTGCCCGTCGAACTCGATCCGGCGCTGGCCGCCGACGGCGTCGGCGAGTGGCTGGGCCTGGTCACCGGCTCTCGCGCGCCCGCTCTCGACATGGGCGCCTCCCTGCACCTGCACGCCACCGACACCGGCGGTGAGTGGACGGTGTTCCGCGACGAGACGGGTATCCGCTGGACGGCCGAGCACACCACGGCCACGGCGGCGCTGCGCGGTCCGGCGGCCGAGCTGCTGCTGGTGTTGACGCGCCGCTTCCCGCTCGGCCGGGTCGAGCGCTTCGGCGCGGAGGACGTGGTCACCGGATTCCTCGCGCGGACCCCGTTCTGACCATTCGGTGAATTGCGGCCGGATGACGGCAGCCGGCAACTGGTGAATTCTCCTCCGGATTCCGGGGAACTTTGCCAGATCGTCGGTGTCGCCGCCGTGAGCTGCGAACTTACCCTCGTGGCGTGGTCGCGTGCGACCACGGAGTCCCTGCGTCCGGGCGTGCACCGCGTCCGGATAACTCCACGAGAGGTCCCCACTATGAAATACCTGCGTTCGGCCGGATTGGCGGTTCTCGCCGCCGCGGCCGTGGCGCTGTCGCTGACCCCGGCGGCGGCGCACGACCCGAATACGCCAGAGGGCATCGCGGCGATGCAGAAGTTCATGGCCGACCACGAGCCCGCCGACCGGCGCGCGCCGGTGGTCGGCACCGCCAACGGCGTCCCGTGCGTCAACGGCAAGGCCGACAAGTACCCGTGCAAGAACGTCGACCTGCTCAGCGTCCTGCCGCTGGCGAGCATCGGCGGCGGCAACGGCAACGACATCTGGGGCTGGACCGACCCGCAGTCCGGCAAGGAGTACGCGATCGTCGGCCGCACCAACGGCACGTCGTTCGTGGACATCTCCACCCCGACGAGCCCGCGCTACCTCGGCAACCTGCCGTCCAACGGCGGCAGCAGCACGTGGCGGGACATGAAGGTCTACAAGGACCACGCCTTCATCGTCGCGGACATGATCTCCGGCCACGGCATGCAGGTCTTCGACCTGACCCGCCTGCGCACGATCACCACGCCGCAGACCTTCAGCGCCGACACCCTCTACACCCGCTTCGGTCCGGCGCACAACATCGCGATCAACGAGCAGACCGGCTACGCCTACGCGATCGGCTCCAACACGTGCAGCGGCGGCCCGCACATGGTCGACATCCGCACGCCGAAGTCGCCGGTCTACGCCGGGTGCGTCAGCCAGGACGGCTACACCCACGACACCCAGTGCGTGAACTACACCGGCCCGGACACCGCCCACCGCGGCCGCGAGCTGTGCTTCAACTCCAACGAGGACACCCTCACCATCGTCGACGTCACCACCAAGTCGGCCCCGGTGCAGATCTCGCGCAAGGGCTACAGCGGCGCGCAGTACTCCCACCAGGGGTGGCTGACCGAGGACCAGCGCTACTTCCTGCTCGATGACGAGCTGGACGAGCAGCGGGGCACCGACAAGCGCACCAAGACCTACATCTGGGACCTGCTGGACCTGGAGAACCCGGTGCACATCGGGACCTACAACTCGCCCGCGCAGGCGATCGACCACAACCTCTACATCCGCGACGGGTACGCCTACCAGGCCAACTACCGGGCGGGGCTGCGCATCCTGGACGTGGCCAACGTCGGGGCCGGGCAGCTCACCGAGGTCGGGTACTTCGACATCTACGAGTCCTCCGACGGCGCGCAGTTCAACGGGGCGTGGAGCACCTACCCGTACTTCGGCAGCGGCGTCGTGGTCGTCAACGGGATCGAGCAGGGGCTGGTCGTGGTCCGGCCGAACCTGGGCGGGTCCGAGCCCGAGCCCGTCGAGCGCTTCGAGAACCCGGCCGACGTCACGATCCCGGACGCGGGCGCGGCTGTCGCGAGCAACATCGCGGTGACCGGGCTGTCCGGCAACGCCCCGTCGGACCTGCAGGTGGGTGTGGACATCAGGCACACCTATCGGGGTGACCTGGTGATCGATCTGGTCGCGCCGGACGGCACCGCCTACCGGTTGAAGAACTCCAGCAGTTCGGACTCGGCGGACAACGTGGTCGCGACGTACACGGTGAACGCGTCGTCCGAGACGGCCAATGGGACCTGGAAGCTCCAGGTGCGGGATGTGTACCGGGGGGACACGGGATACATCAACTCGTGGAGCCTGCAGTTCTGATGCTGGTCGGGGGCCCGGGTTCGCCCGGGTCCCCGCTGGTGGTGAGGAGTTTCCGGTGCGGTTGCGGGCTTATGAGTGGGTGGCGGTCGGAGTTGCCGGGGTGGTGGCTGTCGGGCTGCTGCTGATGTATGTGCTGAGTCCTGGCGCGCCTGCCGGCCATGTGATGCCGATGGGGGTTGTTCCCGCGGCGCACAGTGACGGGCTGTCGGATGCCGAGAACGGTTATCGGCTTGATCCGGTGGTTGTTCCGTCGTCGCGGGGGGTGGACAGGGAGGTCGCGTTTCGGGTTCTCGGGGTGGGCGGCAAGGCGGTGACCGACTTCCAGGTCAATCAGACCAAGAAGATTCACTTCTTTGTGGTGCGGGATGACATGGCGGTGTTCTCGCATGTGCATCCTGAGTTGCGGGGGGATACCTGGCACACGTCGGTCGACCTGGTGGATGGGGGTGCTTATCGGATGTTTGTGGAGTTCATTCCGTTCGATTCGGCTGATCCGGCGCATCCGATCGTGTTGGGGGTGCCGTTCTCGATCTCGGGGGATACGGAGTTGACGCCGGTTCCGGCTCCTGCGGTTTCCGCTGATCCGGTGGATGGGTTTGTGGTCAGTCGGGTGGGCGGGGTGTCGGTGATTCCGGTGCGGACGGCCGCTTTGCTGCGGTTGAGGATTGAGGGGGTGGATGGGGTTCCGGTGCGGCGTCTTGATCCGCATCTGGGGGCTAGTGGGCATATGACCGGGTTCAATACGCTGTTGTTGTCTGCTACGCATTTGCATCCGGTGGAGCCTGCTGGGGTGGCGCTGGTGGATGGTGAGTTGACGTTTCGGGCGGCGTTCGCCGAGCGGGGGGAGTATCGGTTGTTTCTGGAGTTTCGGGTGGGTGGGGTTCTGCGGACTGCCGCGCTTACTGTGATGGTGAGTTAGGGTTCGTGGGGTGGTGTTCCGTGGTGGTGTGGGGGTGTCCGATGGGGTGGTGGCGTTGTCGGGTGGGGGTGGGGTGTGGCTCGCGTGGTGATTTAGCTGGTGGTTAGGCGGTAGGCGGCGTTGGTTTCGGCGCTGAGGGCGAAGCGGTCGCCGCGTACCAGGGTGTGGCGCCATTCGAGTTTGCGGGCGGCGGCGTAGCCCAAGCGGTGGATGGAGAGGGCGGCTTGGTCGGGGGGCATGTTGAGGTGGGTGCGTTCGGCGGGGGTGGGGAGGACGGCTCGGATTGTTTCTTCGCCTCGGTCCAGGCGGATTCCGGCCTTGGCTATGAGGACGGCGTAGAGGCTCGTGCGGGTGAAGTCGGCGGTGAGGATGGGGGCGGCCAGGTCGGCGGGGAGCCAGACGCGGTCGATGGCCAAGGGGTCCTCGCCTGCGTAGCGGATTCGTTCGATGTGGACCAGCGGGGTGGAGCCCTCCAGGCCCAGGCGGTCCGCCACGACCGCGTCGGCGCGGATTCCCAGGGTTTGGACGGAGCTGCGCTGGGCCAGGCCGGACTCCTCGACCGAGGAGAAGAGGCTGTACAGCACGCCGATGGGCTGGACGATGTCGGCGGCGGGGGAGACCCTCGGCTGGCGGCCGCGTTCGGCGGTGATCACGCCGTCGGCGCGGAGTTGGCGGAGGGCCTGGCGGACGGTGTGCCTGCTGACGCCGTAGTCGTCGGCCAGGGCGAGTTCGCCGGGGAAGCCCGGGGTGAACTCGCCCAGGCGCAGTCGGGCGAGCAGGTCGTCCTGGAGTTGCTGCCAGAGCGGGTGGCCTGCTGTGCGGTCGAGCGGTCGTGGCGCCATCGGTGTCCTCCTCCCCGACGGGCAGTCTCGCATCAGGAGGGCAGCAGCCGCATGAGGTTGTCCCTGGCGTTCTCCAGCGGGCGCATCGATCCCGCGGCCTGGGATTGCAGCACCGCGCCTTCCAGGGCGGCGACGACGAAGGCGGCCAGGGAGTCCGGGTCGGCGGTGCCGTGCAGGGCACGGGCCAGGGCCGCCTCCCAGGTGGCGAAGGCGGCGGCAGCGGCGGCGCGGACCGGGGCCTCGGCGACGGCGGCGGCGGCGATCGGGCAGCTGGCGCCGTCGCCGCCGTCGGAGAGGGCGGGACGCCACCACTCGACCAGGGCGGCGACCGCCTCGGCGGGGGAGCGGTCGGCGGTGACGCGCTCGATGAGGCGGCGCACGTAGTCCCCGGCGGCCTCGGTCGCGGCGACGACCAGGTCGGTCTTGCCGCCGGGGAAGTGCTGGTAGAGGGAGCCGCGCGCGGCGCCGCTGTGGGCGAGCAGGTCGGCGACGCCGGTGGCGGCCACGCCGCGCGTGCGGATGAGGGTGATCGTGCTGCTGATCAAGCGTTCCCGCGGGCCCATCGCACCTCCTAGACCGATCGGTCTATAGTAGCCGCCGTAGACCGAACGTTCTATCGACAGACGGGGGACCGCCGTGCTGGATCTCGCGACGATGACCGGGCTGCAGACGCTGCGCGCGATGTTCGCGCTGCCCGACCCGCCGCCGAACATCGGCAGCTTCCTCGGCATGCGGGTCGAGCGCCTGGAGGAGGGGGACGTCGTCTTCACGCTGCCGACCCGCCCCGAGTACGCCAACCCGCTCGGCACGCTGCACGGCGGCATCTGCGCCACGCTGCTCGACTCGGTGATGGCCTGCGCCGTGCACTCCACGCTGCCCGCGGGCGCCAGCTACGGAACCCTGGAGCTGAAGGTCAACTACATCCGCGCGGGCCGGGTGGACGGCGGCCTGCTCACCGCCGCGGGCAGCACCATCCACGTCGGGCGCAGCACGGCCACCGCCGAGGGGCGGGTGACCGACGCCGACGGCAAGCTCGTCGCGCACGGCACCACGACCTGCATGGTCTACCGCTGACGCACCGCCACCGCGGGCGCGGGGGCCAGGCCCAGCACGGGGAACAGCGCCGCCTGGTAGGCGTGGTAGGTGTCCGGCTTGCCCGGCCAGGTCCCGCCTGCGGGCCTGCCGTCCGGGGTCAGCTCGTGCCGCCAGCCGCCGAGGTCGTGGTCGATGTGGCGGGCATCGGCGAACTCCCAGAACCGGGCGTACCAGTCGCCGTAGGCCGCCTCGCCCGTGCGGGCGTGCAGAGCCCACGCGGCGAGCACCGCTTCACAGACGACCCAGTGCATGCGCGCCGCGACCACCGGCCGGTCCTGCCAGTCCAGCGTGTAGACGAAGCCAGGGTGGCCGTCCGCCGACCAGCCCCGGGTCACCGCTGAGTCGAAGAGCGCCCGCGCGTCGCCCAGCAGCCACGCGGGCGCGTCCGCGCCCAGAGCCGCCTCCAGGTGCAGCAGCAGCCGCGCCCACTCCAGCCAGTGCCCGACCGTGCCCCCGTACGGCCGGAAGGGGTGCTCGGGGGAATCGCGGTTGTACTCGGGGTCGACGGCCCACGCGCTGGTGAAGTGCTCGGGCAGCCGCCAGTCCCGCGCCGCGGCGAACTCGTGCACGATCCGCTCTGCGACGCGCAGTGCCCGCTGGTGCAGGACCCGGTCGCCGGTCACGTCGCCCGCCGCCAGGTACGCCTCGACCAGGTGCATGTTGCTGTTGGCGCCCCGGTAGTCCTCGGTGGACGTCCACGCCGGGTCCCAGGACTCGCGGGCCAGTCCCGCGTCCTCGTCCCAGAAGCGGGTGTCGATGACCTCAAGCGCCTCGGCCAGCAGGGCCTCCCCGCCCGGCCTGCCCGCCGCCGCCGCGCCCGCGCCCGCCAGCACGACGAAGGCGTGCGCGTAGCCGTCCTTGACCGGGTCGCCGGTGTCGGTGAACCAGCCGCCGTGCTCGGCGTCGTGCAGAGGGCCCGAGCGCAGCGCCGCGACGCCGTGGTCGACCAGGTCCGCGCCGGGGTGCTCGCCGAGGCCGTCGGCCAGGGCGAAGACGTGCGTCATCCGGCAGGTGATCCACGTGGCGACCGGTCGCGCCGGGTCCGGGGTGCCCGCCGGGTCCAGCCAGGCGAAACCCCCGGGCGCCGGCGATCCGGCGGCGAAGGAGGCCAGCGAGCGCCGCTGGTCGGCGAGCCAGGACCGGTGGTCCGCGGAACCGAGGGCGAAGGTCACGGCTGGACGATAGGACTCAATCGGTTAAGAGGTCAATTCGCCCTGCACGCGGTCGTCCTCGGAGACCGACCGCAGCGCCGTCACCGTGACGTTGCCGCCGGAGAGGAGCGCGGCGTCGGTGCCCTCGGCGGGCGGCTCGTCGCCCTCGACCTGCCCGACCTCGATGAGCCCGTCGTCCGTGCGGGCCACCCGGGCGCGCACCGAGCCGAACGGCGCCAGGGGCGCCCAGCGGGTGGGGCCGAGCGCGTCCACCGGCACGTCCGGCACGTTGATGTTGAGCACCGTGTCCTCGGGGCCGTCGAGCAGCGTGCGCAGCAACTCGGAGACGACGTGCGCGGCCGTCTCCCAGTGCGGGTCCTCGGTGGGGTGCAGCGCAACATCGAGTGAGACGGCCAGCGCCCGCACCCCGTTGATGCCCGCGGTCAGCGCCGCGCCGACCGTGCCGGAGTGCAGCACGGCGCGGCCGATGTTGGCGCCGCGGTTGATGCCCGAGAGCAGCACGTCCGGCCGCGGCCCGAAGGCGCCGTGGCAGGCGGCCAGGGAGATCAGGCCCGGATGCGCCTCCACGGCGAAGGCGGCGGCGTCCGGCAGGTCGGGGAGGGTGACCTCCTTGGTCACCACGCGCCGGTCTTCCGCTGCGGCGGTCAGCCCGGCGGAGGTGCCGCTGGCCTCGCTGGCAGGTGCGGCCACCACCACGTCGAAGCCCGCTTTCGCGGCGGCGACCGCGAGTGCGGCCAGGCCGGGGGAGTCGATGCCGTCGTCGTTGGTGATCACCGCGGTAGCCACACCCGGCTCGTACCCGCTGCGGGCGCGGCCCAATCGGACGGTCGGGTGAGTCGGGTTCGGGATGCGCCCGAACGGGGTAGTCCCCGGACATGAACGCACCGACCCAGGAACCGTCGACCGCCGAGCTGATCAGCCGGGTCGGCGACCAGGTGAGCAGGCTGGTCAAGGACGAGCTGGAGTTGGCGAAGGCCGAGATCCAGCGCAAGGGCAAGAAACTCGGCCTCGGCGTGGCCCTCGGCGGGGTCGCGGGCGTGCTGGCGTGGTTCGGCGTCGCCGCGCTGTTCCTTGCCGCAGGCGCCGCGCTGGCACTGGTGCTGCCCGTCTGGGCGGCGGCGCTCATCGTGGCCGCCGCGCTGCTGCTGACCGCGGGCGTCTGCGCCGCGGTGGGCGTCGGCGACATCAAGAAGGCCACGCCGCCGGTTCCGGAACAGGCCATCGACAGCACCCGGCGCGACATCGCCGCGGTCAAGGAAGGAGCGCACCGATGACGCGCAGGGAAGAAGCCATCCGCGAGGACATCAAGCAGGCCCGGGTCGAACTCGCCGACACCGTGGAGCAGCTGGTCGCCAAGACCGACGTGAAGCGCCGCGCCTCGGAGAAGATCGACGGCATCCGCACGCGCGCGGTCACCGTCGTCAAGCGCGACCCGGTGCCGATCGCGGTCGGCGCGCTGCTGGGCGCGGGGGCCATCGGCGCGCTCGTCCGCGGGCTGACGATGTAGTCGTCCGAAGTGGACTTGGTTTGCCCGGTGCGGCGGCAGGGCATTCCGCAGGCTCCGAATGAAAGGACGCCGCTGTGCGTGCCGTAGTGCTCAACTGCTCGCTCAAGAGTTCCCCGGAGTCGTCCAACACCCAGCTGCTCGCCGACGTGGTGATCAAAGCGCTGGCGGAGAAGGACTGCGCGACCACCGTGCACCGGCTGGCCGATCTCGACATCCCGCCGGGCGTGGTCACCGACGTCGGCGAGGGTGACGGCTGGCCCGCTGTCCACGAGGACCTGCTCAGCGCCGAAATCCTCATCGTCGCCTCGCCGACCTGGGTCGGCAGGCCGTCCTCGCTGGCCCAGCGGGCGCTGGAGCGGATGGACGCGATGATCTCCGAGACCGGCGACGACGGGAACCCGGTCGCCTTCAACCGGGTCGCGGGCGTCGTCGTGACCGGCAACGAGGACGGCGCCCACCACGTGATCAGCGAGATCAGCGGCGCCCTCGTCGACATCGGGTACACGATCCCGGGGCAGGCGTGGACGTACTGGAACCGCGGGCCCGGCCCCGGCTCGGACTACAGCGACACCGACGAGGGTCATGAGTGGTCGCACTCGACGGGCGAGGCCATGGCGCACAACCTGTACTCCGTGGCCGAAGCGCTGCGCCGCAATCCGATCCAGCCCACCGGCTGACGTGGCCGCCGACAGCCCCGACGCACGGCGCCGGGGGTTGTCGGGGGTCAGCCGGGGGTCAGAGTTCGCACTTGCCGTGCACGACCGCGACCGGGCACGGCGCGACGTGGGCGGCGTGGTGGCTGACGGAACCGAGCAGCATGCGCCGCAGCGCCCCGCGCCCGTGCGTGCCGACGACCAACAGGCTCGCCGAGGCCGCGCGCTCCATGAGCACCTGCCCCGGTGGCTCCGGCACGGCCTCCACTTGGACGGAGATCGCCGGGTGGGCGGCCAGCACGGGGGCGAGCGGGCCGCGCACGAGTTCGTCGGCCACTTCGTCGCCGCGCTCGGGGTGGGTGCCCCACACCTCGACCGCGCCCAGACCGGGCCCGGGGCCGAGACCGGGCAGCGGATCGGCGGTCCAGCCGTGCACGGCGCGCAGCCGCTTGCCGTGCCGGGTGGCGTACTCGGCGGCGAAGGCCACCGCGGCGTTGCTGGAGCCGTCGCCCGCGATGCCGACGACGACGTCGCCGTCCGGGTCGCCCGCGCCGCGCGCGACGACGACCGGCCTGCGGGCGGCGCGCAGCAGGGCGTCCGTGGTGGACCCGAGGACCGCCCTGGCCACCGCGGTGTGCCCGGTCGCGCCCACGACGACGACCTCGGCGTTCTCCTGGTCGGCTACGGCCAGCAGACCGGGCGCGGCGTGCCCCAGCGGGATGCTGGTGCGCACCTCGATGTCGCCCGCCTTCTCGCTGAGCACCTGTTCGAGTTCACCGAGTACCTGTTCGGCGGCCTTGCGCAGGGTCTGCTCGTCCAAGCCCTCCGGCGCCACCGCCCCGGTGAAGGACGGCGCGACCGGGTTCGGGTCGATGGAGTAGACCGCGATCAGCGGCCCACCGGTCCGGCGGGCCTCCCGCGCCGCCCACCGGACGGCATCCCGCGAGTTGGGGGAGGCGTCGTATCCGACGACCACCGCGCGATCCCGCATGGCGTCCACTCCGTTCACACCGCGCTCCCCGCCACCGGCGCGCCCTCGGCGGCCGGGCTGTCGACCGGCTCCGGGTTCGCGTCGTCGGGGTCGCGGTGGCGCATCGGCATGGCGAACCACACCGTGGCGAACCCGGCCGCCGCGATCGCCGAAGCGATGATGGCGGGCGTCATCCCGATGATGACGTCCACCAGGAGTAGCACTGTTCCCGACAGCGCGCCCGCCAGGCAGGCCAGGCCGGCGAGGGCGAAGCGGTTGGAGATGCGCAGGATCCGATCGCGCTGGCCCTGCCGGAACAGCACCCGGTGCCAGGCGGCGGGTGCGGTCAGCAGCGCCGCGGCGACGACGGCCAGTCCGGCGGCGACCATGTGCACGGTGTGGGTGAAGGTCGACGCCCGCAGGTAGGGCTCGGTGAAGGTGACCGCCAGCAGGAAGCCGAAGAGGATCTGCACACCCGCCTGGACGACCCGCAGCTCCTGCAACAACTCGTTGAGGTTCCTGCGTAACCGCGCGTCGTGCGACTCCTCGTCCACTGGTCCTCCTCGGTCACCGGCGATGTGCCGACGAGGTACCCGGATCGGGTGAGGCTCAACCGAGTGCGGATCAGTCCTCGATGCGGTCCCTGAGGCGGCGCAGCGTGCGGCTGAGCAGGCGCGAGACGTGCATCTGCGACAGGCCGACCTTCTCGGCGATCTGGGTCTGGGTCATGTTCCCGTAGAAGCGCAGCACCAGGATGCGGCGCTCGCGCTCGGGCAGCTCGGCCAGCAGCGGCTGCAGCGTCTCCTGCCGCTCGACGTCGGCGAGCGCGCCGTCCTCGATCCCGATCCGGTCGCCCACCGACGCGGAGTCCTCGTCCGGGCCCAGCACCTCGTCCAGCGACTGGGACCGGTACCCGCCCGCGGCCTCCAAGCCCTGGTAGACGTCCTCGATCGGCTCCTGGATGTGCTCGGCGATCTCACTGGGCGTCGGCGCGCGGCCCAGCCGCTGGGCCAACTCCGAGCCGGCGGTGCTGACCGCCAGGTGCAGTTCCTTGAGCCTGCGCGGCACCCGCAGCGACCAGCAGGTGTCGCGGAAGTGCCTGCGGACCTCGCCCATCACCGTCGGGATCGCGAAGGACAGGAAGTCGGTGCCGCGGGCCGGGTCGAACCGGTCGACGGCGTTGATCAGGCCGACGGTCGCGACCTGGAGCAGGTCGTCGTGGGGCTCGCCGCGGTTGGCGAAGCGCTGGGCGATGTGCTGGGCGACCGGCAGGTAGCCGGTGACCAGCTGCGCGCGCACCGAGGCGCGGTGGGGGTCGCCCTCAGGCAGAGACACCAGCTTGTCGAACAGGGGCGCGAGGTCCGCGTAGTCCGCGGACTCGCGGCGCGCCCGCGACGTCAGGTGCGGCTGCGTCACAGCTCGCCGACCTTCCTCGTCATCAGCACTTCGATGACCAGCTCGGGAGTGGCGCCGTCGGTGCGCACCGTGGTGGCGATCGAGTCGACCAGAGCGGTCAGCAGCCGCCAGCTCAGCGAGTCCTGCCGGACCGGGGAGACATCGCACACGGGTACCGACACGGTGAACGCCAGCGACCTCGGCAGCAGGGAGAACCGGCAGAGCAGCCGGGCACCAGCGGTCGAGCGGCGGATCAGCGTCGTGCAGATCTCGTCGGCCACCAGCTTGAGGTCGGCGATGGCGTCGATGTCGTGGTCCCCGCGCATGGCGACCGCGGTGGCCATCGTGCGCACGAGCGCCAGGCTTGCGAGGTCCGCGTCGACGCGCAGCTCGACGAGTTCCCCCTGGATCATGGCGTCCGCCAAGTCGGTCTCGGTGCGGGCGGTCCCGCCGCTCGGCGCCGGCCACCAGTTCGGCTGCATCCATTCGGTCACCTCGGTGGAGTACCCAGCGAGCGGGTTCCTACACCCGCGACCTCACCGCGCGCGGTGGCGACGGCCCCAGCTTGCCGCCGCTCGCTACACTCCGTGCACCCCACAGCCGCCACCAGGAGTCCCCAGGAGTCCCGTTGTCCGAAGCGCGCCCCACCGGCCCCGTCGGCCTGGTGCTGGCCCGCCCCGCTCGGCTGCTCGGCGTGGAGCCGTTCTTCATGGAGTTCATCGCGGGCATCGAGGAGCGCCTGGCCGAGCACGACCTGTCGCTGCTGCTGCACGTCGTCGCCGACCACGACGCCGAGATCGCCGCCTACCGGCGCTGGGCCGAGCACGGCATGGTCGCCGCGACCGTCGTGGTCAACCGCACCGACGGCGACCAGCGGCCCGCCGAGCTGACCCGCATCGGCCTGCCCGCCGTGCTCGTCGGCGAGCCCGCCGCCGGCCTGCCCGCCGTGCGCACCGACGACGCGGGCCCCGTCCGCGCCGCCGCCGCGCACCTGCTGGACCTGGGCCACCGGCGCATCGCCAGGGTCAGCGGCCCCGCCGCCCTGCTGCACACCCGGGCGCGCAGCGCGGCGCTCGCCGCCGCCTGCGCCGAGGTGGGGGCGGAGCTGGTGACCGTGGAGGCGGACTACACCGAGCAGTCCGGCGCCAAGGCCACCACCGAGCTGCTGACCTCCGAGCACCCGCCGACGGCGATCCTCTACGACAACGACGTGATGGCCGTCGCGGGCCTCGGCGCGGCCAAGGAGCTGCACGTCGCCGTGCCGGGCGAGCTGAGCCTCATCGCCTGGGACGACTCGACGCTGTGCCGGATGGCGACGCCCGCGCTCACCACCATGAGCGTCGACGTGCACAGCTTCGGCGGCGTCGTCGCCGACACCGTGCTCGACCTGCTCGCGGGCGCGGCGGTGCCCGAGCGCTGGTCGCCCGCCGCCCGGCTGGACGAGCGCGGCAGCACGGCGCCCGCGAGCCGGTGAAGCGGCCCACCATCTCCGACATCGCCCGCGCCGCGGGGGTGTCCACCGGAGCCGTCTCCTACGCGCTCAACAACCGGCCGGGCGTCTCCGCGGCGACCCGCGCGCGCATCCAGGGGATCGCCGAGCAGCTGGGCTGGGCGCCCAACCAGGCCGCCCGAGCCCTCTCCGACGGCCGCACCGGCGCGATCGGGCTGGTGATCGACCGGCCGGCGCGCAGCATCGGCGTCGAGCCGTACTTCATGCAGCTGGTCTCCGGCATCCAGGACGCGCTGGGCGACGGCACGGTCGCGCTGCTGCTCCAGGTCACCGACAACGCCGAGACCGAGCTGTCGCTCTACCGGCGGTGGTGGGCCGAGCGCCGGGTGGACGGCGTGCTGCTGGTCGACATCCGCGTCGACGACCCGAGGATCGACCTGGTGACCAGTCTCGGCCTGCCCGCCGTCGTGCTCGGCGAGCCCGCCGACGGCAGGCCGCCGTGCGTGTGGACCGACGACGCCGCCGCCATGGACGCCGCCCTCGCCCACCTCGCCGGGCTCGGCCACCGCAGGGTCGGCCGGGTCGCCGGACCCGCCGAGTTCGTGCACACCCGCTCCAGGACGCGGTTCTTCGCCGACAGCGCCGCCCGGCTGGGCCTGGACGCCGCGCCCGTCGCCACGGCCGACTACAGCGCCGAGGACGCCGCGCGGGCCACGCGCTCGGTGCTGATGGCGCCGGACCCGCCGACCGCGCTGGTCTTCGACAACGACGTCATGGCCGTCGCCGCCCTGGGCGTCGCCCACGAGCTGGGCCTGTCGGTGCCGGGTGAGCTGTCGCTGGTCGCCTGGGACGACTCGGCGCTGTGCGGGCTGGTCCGGCCCGCGCTCACCGCCGTCCGCCTGCCGATCGCCGAACGCGGCGCGGAGGCGGTGCGGATGCTGCTCGACGTGGTCGCCGGGGTCCAGGTCGGCCACCGCGTCACCGAGAACGCCGTGTTGGTGCCCAGGGGGACCACCGGGCCGCCGCGCCGCCGCTGACCGGCCGCGGTGGTGACGGCCGCGGTGGTGACGGAAAGTCACGCGCTTGACGCTTAACCGCTTAATTGCTTAAGTGATGACGTCCTTCCTCTCGGCGGAGACACACCGGGCACCCGGTGTGGGAGCGGCTCCGCGGTCAGGCGGACAGCACACCCGTGCGTCCGAGCAGACCGCCGCTCCCTGAGCGTCCCTTGTGGACGTCACTGGTCGTGCAGCACACCGGATCGATCAACGACGATTTCTCCACCGAGAGGTGTCCCATGAGGAAACGGCTGGCCGTGGCCCTGACCACGCTCGCCGCCTTGGTCCTTACCCTGCTCGTGGTCGTGCCCAGCGCGTCGGCGGCCGTAGGCCTGCGCGTGCAGAACGGAAAGCTCTTCGAGGGCAACGGCAACGAGTTCGTGATGCGCGGGGTCAACCACGCGCACACGTGGTACCCGGGCGAAACCGGCTCCTTCGCCAACATCAAGGCCACTGGCGCCAACACCGTCCGCGTGGTGCTGTCCAACGGCACCCGCTGGACCCGCAACAGCGGCTCCGACGTCTCCACCGTCATCTCGCTGTGCAAGACCACCAAGCTGATCTGCGTGCTGGAGGTGCACGACACCACCGGTTACGGCGAGCAGAGCGGCGCGGCGTCGCTGTCGCAGGCCGCCGACTACTGGCTCAGCGCCGACATCAAGAGCGCGCTCGCCGGCCAGGAGAACTACGTCATCCTGAACATCGGCAACGAGCCGCACGGCAACCAGGGCTACCAGAACTGGACCACCGACACCAGCCAGGCCATCCAGCGCCTGCGCGCGGGCGGCTACCAGCACGTCATCATGGTCGACGCGCCGAACTGGGGCCAGGACTGGTCGTTCACCATGCGCGACAACGCCGCGCAGGTCTACGCCGCCGACACCACCGGCAACACCATGTTCTCCATCCACATGTACGGCGTGTTCGACACCGCCGCCGAGGTCTCGGCCTACCTGAACTCCTTCGTCAGCAGGAAGCTGCCGATCCTGGTCGGGGAGTTCGGCCACGACCACTCCGACGGCAACCCCGACGAGGACGCCATCTTCGCCACCACCCAGTCGCTCGGCCTCGGCTACCTGACGTGGTCGTGGAGCGGCAACGGCGGCGGCGTCGAGTACCTGGACATGGTCCAGTCGTTCAACCCGAACTCGCTGACCTCGTGGGGCCAGCGGGCGGTCAACGGCGCCAACGGCATCAAGGCGACCTCGCGGCAGGCCACCATCTACGGCGGCGGCACCGACCCGGGTGACACCACGGCCCCGAGCCAGCCCGGCACGCCCACCGCGAGCGAGGTCACCGGCTCCAGCGTGCGACTGTCCTGGACCGCGTCCACCGACAACGTCGGGGTGACCGGCTACGACATCGTGCGGGTCGCGGGCGGGACGGAGACGGCGGCGGGTTCGTCGAGCGCCAACTCCGCGACCGTATCCGGCCTTGCCGCCTCCACCGCCTACACCTTCGCGGTGTACGCCAAGGACGCGGCGGGCAACCGCTCCACCCGATCCGGCACGGTCAACGTGCTCACCGGCGGCGGAACCGGCGGCGGCTCCTGCGCGGTCACCTACAAGGTCGCCGGGCAGTGGCAGGGCGGCTTCCAGGGCGACGTCGTCGTGCGCAACACCGGCACGGCGGCGGTCTCGGGCTGGCAGCTGCGCTGGTCCTTCGCCAACGGCCAGACCGTCTCGCAGGCGTGGAACGCACAGGCGAGCCAGTCCGGTGCGCAGGTGACCGCGGGCAATGTCGACTGGAACAGGAGCATTCCGGCCGGCGGCTCCACGAGCTTCGGCTTCATCGGCTCCTGGAACGGGTCGAACGGCGCTCCGACGGCGTTCACCCTCAACGGCGCGGCCTGCACGGTCGGCTAGTCCCAACTCCGGTTCCGGGGTGGTGTCCCGCCATCCCGGAACCGGCCTACCCAGTGGAGGAATCCGTGCTCCGCAAAGCCCTGCTGCCCGCGCTGACGGCCGCCTTCGCCGTGGTGCTGGCACTCCTCGCGCTGCCCGGGACGGCGGCGCAGACCGCCGCCGCGCCGGTGCGGGTGATGGCGCTCGGCGATTCGATCACCGGCAGTCCCGGCTGCTGGCGAGCGCTGCTGTGGGACAAGCTCAGGCAGGCGGGTCGATCGTCTGATGTGGACTTCGTCGGGTCGCGCAGCCCCGACGGCTGCGGCTTCGCCTTCGACGGCGAGCACGAGGGCCACGGCGGCATCCTGGCCACCACCGTCGCCTCGCAGAACCTGCTGCCGGGCTGGCTGTCGACCAGCAGGCCCGACGTGGTGCTGATGCACTTCGGCACCAACGACGTCTGGAGCAACCGGCCGACGGCGGCGATCCTGTCGGCGTTCGACACCCTCGTCGCCCAGATGCGGGCGGGCAACCCGTCGATGCGCGTGCTCGTGGCGCAGATCCTGCCGATGAACGCCGCCAACTGCGGCGAGTGCGCCCAGCGGGTCGTCGCCCTCAACGCCGCCCTGCCCGCCTGGGCGGCAGGGAAGACGACCAGCCGGTCGCCAGTGACCGTGGTCGACCAGTGGACGGGCTTCAGCACCGCGTCGGACACCTACGACGGCGTGCACCCGAACGCCTCGGGCGACCGCAAGATCGCCGACCGATGGTACTCGCCGCTGCTGACGGCCATCGACGGCGCGCCACCCCCGGTGACGACGTCCACCACGTCCACCACGATGACCACCACGATGACCACCACCACGACCACCACCACGCCCCCGCCTGTCGGGAGCTGTGCGGTGACCGTGCGGGTGGCCAACCGCTGGCAAGGCGGCGCCCAGCTGGAGATCGTGGTGACAAACCCGACCACCGGGACGATCCCGGGCTGGGCGGTGCGCTTCGCCCTGCGCTCCGGCCTGGCCGTGTCCCAGTCCTGGAACACCGCGGTGACCACGGCCGGGCTGGACGTGACGGCGTCCACTGTGGCCTGGAACAGGTCGCTGCCGCCCGGCGGCAGCACCACCGCGGGCATGATCGTCACCGGTGACAGCACCGGGTGGACGCCGGTCCCGATCTGCTCGCTGAGCTGATCCGGGACCGGTCACAGAGCGTCGCGGCCGTGCCTTCGGCGGGGTACGGCCGCGCCGCCGTGCCCTCCTGACCTCAGCCGCCGAAGGACTTTCGGCTCTGGTGAGGAAGACACTCACCCTTGACTAGATCGGGTGGGGGATGCTCCCCTAGTTCTGGGAGCGCTCTCAGTCCCGAGAGACCGCTCCTGGACATCAGAGGAGATGACCCGTGCGAACACGGCGCAACGGTGCGTTGCTCGCGGGCCTGGTCGGCGTGCTGGCTGCTGGGGGAATCCTGGTCCCGCAGCAGGTCGCGCAGGCCCACGGCGGCATGACTTTCCCGGCCACCCGGACCTACACCTGCTACCTGGACGGCAAGGCCGGTGGCGGCGGCGACCTGAACCCGACCAACGAGGCCTGC
This sequence comes from Actinokineospora guangxiensis, assembly GCF_042657845.1. Lineage (NCBI taxonomy): Bacteria > Bacillati > Actinomycetota > Actinomycetes > Pseudonocardiales > Pseudonocardiaceae > Actinokineospora > Actinokineospora guangxiensis. The sequence continues at coordinate 243,375 of NZ_JBHSKF010000005.1, forward strand.
AAGGCGGCCGTCGCCGTCAGCGGCAAGCAGCCCCTGTGGGACTGGTTCGGCAACCTGATCAGCCTGGCGGGCGGCAGGCACCGGGAGATCATCCCGGACGGCAAGCTCTGCGGCCCCACCACCAAGTACGACGGCTACAACCTCGGCCACACCGCGTGGCCGACCACCTCCCTGCGGGCCAACTCGCAGGTGACCTTCCGCTACAACGCCTGGGCCCCGCACCCGGGCACCTGGTCGCAGTACGTCACCCGCGACGGCTACAACCCGAGCCAGCCGCTGAAGTGGTCGGACCTGGAGTCCGTGCCGTTCAACGAGGTCACCAACCCGCCGATCAACGGCAGCGGCCCCGACGGCGCCGAGTACACCTGGCCCGTCACGCTGCCGAACAAGACCGGCAGGCACGTGATCTACTCGATCTGGCAGCGCTCGGACAGCCCCGAAGCGTTCTACAACTGCTCAGACGTCGTGTTCAGCGGCGGAACCGGAGGCGGTGACACCACAGCGCCCTCCGCGCCCGGCACGCCGACTGCCAGCGGTGTCACCGCCTCCTCCGCCAACCTGAGCTGGGCGGCCTCCACCGACAACACCGGTGTCTCCGGGTACGACGTGTACCGGGAGAACGGGGCCAACGACACCCTGCTGGCCTCGGTCACGACCAACGCGGCCACGCTGAGCAACCTGACCGCCAGCACGGCGTACCAGGTGTACGTCGTCGCCAAGGACGCGGCGGGCAACCGCTCCGCGGCCTCGACGGCGGCCGGCTTCACCACATCACAAGGCGGTTCCGGCGGCGGCGCCTGCCGCGTCGCCCACACGATCACCTCGTCGTGGTCGGGCGGGTACGGGGCCACCGTCAAGATCACCAACACCGGGACGAGCGCGGTGTCGGGCTGGACGCTCGGCTGGACCTACGGCGGCGGACAGCAGGTGACCTCGGCGTGGAACGCCACCGTCACCCAGTCCGGCACGCAGGTGAGCGCCCGCAATGTGGCATGGAACGGCTCGATCGCGCCGAGTGCGACCGTCGAGTTCGGATTCAACGGCTCCGGGCAGCAGGGTGCCTCGGCGCCGTCCGGGTTCACGCTCAACGGATCGGCGTGCGCCGTTTCCTGATGGATGGCGGGGCGGACCTGCCCGGGTCCGCCCCGCCCCCGCTAGTCCGAGGAGCCACCATGAAGCGCCTGGTCACGACCCTGGCGGCCGTGCTCACCCTGGGCGCGTGCTCGTCCGGCGGCCACCACGACGACCCCATGCTGATCCCGTCCGGCTCCACCGGCACGGCCGCCCTCGGCCAACCGATGACCGACACCGACCTCGACCGAGTGGTGTCCTGGGTCCAGAAGGCCACCGACGAGTGTGACGACGCGTCCCCGGCCAGCGAGGAGCAGCTCGCGGAGTACCTGGGGCCACAGCGGTTCGAGTGGTACTCCGGTTACGTGGCCCAGTGGGCGACGTGCAAGGTGGCGCCGTACGACAAGATCGGCCTGGTGGTGTTCGAGCCGGACGCGCAGAAGGCCTTCCAGGAATCTTGGATCACCGCGCTGCGCTCCGGCGAGGAGCGCAGCAACCCGGACTGGGCGTTCGGAAACGGCTTCGCGGTGACGGCCGGGGCATTGGGTGTTGAGGAACTGGGGCTGCGCTACCTGATGTGCGAGGAAGGCGAGATCCCGGGCGCCGAGGTTGTGGCGTCCGATGTGGAGGGCTGCGTGTTCGCCGCCTTCGACCACCACGGGGGAACCTGACGGCCGACTCTGATCGGCCCCACTGACCGGGACCGCCCGCCAAGAGACTGGGAGCGCTCTTACACGGCGGGCGGTCCCGCCATTGTCCGGGGGAGTCGGGCGGGACGTGGGTGAGGTTCGCGGTGATCGCGACGCCACTTCCCGCGGATCCCCGACGGATCGTCCCGCATTCGGTGGCGCTTGACCTCCAGGGGCTCGTCCCTCTTCCCCTCAAGCTTGCGTATTCCCATCCCAGCCCCAGAGGTCTACCCTGGACTGAGAGCGCTCCCAAAGCGGAAGTCCCCGCGCGCTCCCGCGGGTTGTCCCTGTGTCCTGCGAAGGAGGACCTGCAACGATGCGATCCGTCCTGTCCCGCCGAGCCCGGCCAGGGCCGCTGGGTGTCGCCCTGGCGGCGACGGCCCTGGCGGCCGGCACGCTGGTTCCGCTAGCCGGCACCGCGCACGCCGCCGTGGCCTGCTCGGTGACCTACACGACCAACCAGTGGCAAGGCGGCTTCACCGCCAACGTCACCCTGAAGAACGAGGGTGACGCGCTCGCCGGCTGGCGCCTCACCTGGACCTTCCAAGACGGCCAGCGCATCCAGCAGGCCTGGAGCAGCAGGTACACCCAGAGCGGATCGGCCGTCACCATCTCCAATGAGGCGTGGAACGGCAACGTCGCCACCGGGGGGTCGGTTTCCTTCGGGTTCAACGCCAGCTGGTCCGGTCAGAACCGCACGCCGACCGACTTCGCGGTCAACGGCACTCCCTGCACCGGCGCCAACCGTCCGCCCGCCGTCTCGCTGACCGCGCCCGCCGACAACTCCAGCCACCAGTCCGGCACGCCGATCACGCTCTCGGCGTCCGCTTCGGACACCGACGGCACCGTCGACCGGGTGGAGTTCTACAACGGCACCACGCTGATCGGCACCGACACCACCTCGCCGTACAGCGTCGCGTGGGCCAACGCGCCAGTCGGGCAGCACTCACTCGCGGCGCGCGCCTACGACAACCGCGGCGCTTCCGCGCTGTCCACCCCCATCGCGGTCACCGTCGTCGGCGCGCCGACCATCGTGGCCTCGCCGTCGAGCGTGTCGGTCCGCCAAGGGCAGACCGCGACGGTCGGGATCAAGCTGGCCACCCAGCCCACCGGCTCGGTCACCGTCGCCGTGGCGCGCAGCGCGGGCAGCACCGACCTGTCCGCGTCGCCGACGAGCCTGACGTTCTCCACCTCCGACTGGAACACGGCGAAGAACGTCACGGTCACCTCGGCGAACAACGGCGGCGCGCTGGCTTCGGCCACGTTCACCGCCACCGCCACCGGGCACACCGCGGCCAGCGTCGCGGTCACCGAGATCTCGGCGGACGCCTCGGACTACACCCAGGCGTTCCTCGACCAGTACAACAAGATCAAGGACCCGGCCAGCGGCTACTTCCGCGACATCGGCGGCGTGCTCGTCCCCTACCACTCGGTGGAGACGCTGCTCGTCGAGGCGCCCGACCACGGTCACCAGACCACCTCGGAGGCCTACAGCTACTACGTGTGGCTGGAAGCCGCCTACGGCCGCATCACCGGCAACTGGGCGCCGTTCAACGCCTCGTGGGCCTCGCTGGAGAAGTACATCATCCCGTCGGCGGCCGACCAGCCGAACGCGGGCAGGCACAACCCCTCCTCCCCGGCGACCTACGCCCCCGAGCACCCGCACCCGTCGTCCTACCCCTCGCGGCTGGACAGCAGCGTCGCGGTCGGCCAGGACCCGCTGGCGGCCGAGCTGAAGTCGGCCTACAACCAGGACCACATCTACGGCATGCACTGGTTGCTCGACGTCGACAACACCCTCGGCTTCGGGCGCTGCGGCGACGAGTCCGACGCCGCTCCCGCCTACATCAACACCTACCAGCGCGGTTCGCAGGAGTCGGTGTGGGAGACCATCCCGCAGCCCTCGTGCGACACCTTCGCCCACGGTGGCGCCAACGGCTACCTCGACCTGTTCACCGGGGACTCGCAGTACGCCAAGCAGTGGAAGTACACCAACGCCCCCGACGCCGACGCGCGCGCCGTGCAGATCGCCTACATGGCGAACAAGTGGGCCACCGAGCAGGGCAAGGGCAGCCAGGTCGCCGACGTCGTCGCCAAGGCGACGAAGATGGGTGACTACCTGCGCTACGCCATGTTCGACAAGTACTTCAAGCGCGTCGGCAACTGCACCAGCCCGTCGTCGTGCCCCGCGGGCTCCGGCAAGAACAGCGCGCACTACCTGATGTCCTGGTACTACGCGTGGGGCGGCGCGACCGACTCCTCCGCGGGCTGGGCGTGGCGCATCGGCGGCTCGGCCAACCACCAGGGTTACCAGAACCCGCTGGCGGCCTACGCGCTGGCCAACGACCCGGCGATGAAGCCGAGGTCGGCCACCGGCCAGCAGGACTGGGCGACCAGCCTCACCCGCCAGCTCCAGTTCATCAAGTGGCTGCAGGCCGCCGACGGCGGCATCGCCGGTGGCGCGACCAACAGCTGGAACGGCCAGTACGGCACGCCGCCGACGGGTCTGCCGACCTTCAACGGCATGTTCTACGACTACCGGCCCGTCTGGCACGACCCGCCGTCGAACCGCTGGTTCGGCTTCCAGGTCTGGGGCATGGAGCGCGTCGCCGCCCTCTACTCCGAGACCGGCAACGCCCAGGCCAAGGACATCCTCGACAAGTGGGTGCCGTGGGCCATCGCCAACACCGACGTCGGCACCGGCGGCGACTTCGCCGTCCCGTCCGACATGACCTGGACGGGCACGCCGTCGGCGAGCTTCACCTCCAGCGGGACCAACTGGCCCGCCGCCAACCCGAACCTGCGCGTCACCGTCGACACGCAGGGCCAGGACGTCGGCGTCGCCGCCGCGCTCGCCAAGACCCTGCTGCACTACGCGGCCAGGTCGGGCAACGCCTCGGCCCGCACCACGGGCGAGGCGCTGCTGGACGCGCTGCTGGAGAACCAGACCGCCAAGGGCATCGCCACGGTCGAGACCCGGGGCGACTACAGCCGCTTCGACGACCCGTACGTGGCGGGCGGCGACGGCACGTACGTCCCGCCGGGCTGGACGGGCACCATGCCCAACGGCGACCCGATCAACTCCAGCTCGACCTTCCTGTCGATCCGGTCCTTCTACGAGGACGACCCGGACTGGCCGAAGGTGCAGGCGTACCTGGACGGCGGCCCCGCGCCGACGTTCACCTACCACCGGTTCTGGGCGCAGGCGGAGATCGCGACCGCCTTCATGTCGCACGTGGACCTGTTCACCCCGTAGGACGGTGAGCGGGGCCGTCCCGGCGGCCCCGCTCACTAGAGTGGCGTGCGTGCTTGATCTGCTGATCACGGGCGCACGCGTCCGGACCATGGACCCGGCCCTGCCCGAGACCGACGCCATCGGCGTCTGGCGGGGCCGGGTCCTCGGTGTCGGCGACGCGGTGCGCGGGCTCCCCGCCGCGACCCGGGTCGACCTCGGTGGGGCGTGGGTCGTCCCCGCCTTCATCGATGCCCACACCCACCTGGCCTGGGCCGGGCTGGCGATGGGCACGCCATCGGTCGCCGCCTGCCCCGACCGCGCCACCCTGTTCGCGGTCGTGGCGGGGGCGGCGGCCCAGCGGCCCGCGGGGGAGTGGGTCGACGTCGTCGGCTACGACCAGCGCCGCATCGGCAGTCACGTCACCGCCGCCGAGCTGGACGCCGTCGCCGACGGCCGCCGCGTGCACCTGATCCACGACTCCGGCCACGCGTGCGTGGTCACCTCGACCGTGCTGGACCTGCTCCCGGGCGTTCCGCACCGCGACGGCCTGCTGGTGGAGAGCGGCGCGGCGGCCGTGCGGGAGCTGCGCCAGCCGTACTCGCTGCCGGAGCTGGTGGACGCGCTGGAGCGCGCGAGCGGCCAGTGCCTGTCCGAGGGCGTGACGGCCTGCGCCGAGGCGGGCGTCGGCGGCGGGCTGATCAAGCACAGCCCGATCGAGGCCGCCGCCTACCTGGAGGCCGAGCGCCAGGGCAGGCTCGGCGTCCGCGTCGGCCTGATGGTCGCCGCCGACCTCCTGCGCGCGTCGGCAGCGCACCCGTCGGACGCGACCCCGCGCGCGATGGACCTGGGCCTGCGCACCGGCTTCGGCGGCGAGCGCCTGTCGCTGGGCGCTCTCAAGGTCTTCACCGACGGCGGCATGATGGCCCGCACCGCCGCCCTCACGGTGCCGTACGCCGACGGCTCCGGCTCCGGCGAGCTGTACGCCGACCCGGAGCACCTGCACGCGGTCATCCGCGATGCCCACATGGCGGGGTGGCAGCTGGCCGTGCACGCGATCGGGGACCGTGCCGTGGACGTCGCCCTGGACGGCTTCGAGAAGGCGCGGGCGGCGGCCGCGCGGCCGTGGCTGCGGCACCGCGTCGAGCACGCCGGGCTCGTTCGACCGGATCAGCTGGCGCGCTTCGCCGACCTGGGGGTCGCGGCGGTGGTGCAGCCCGCGTTCCTGTGGTCGTTCGGGGACGACTACGCGCGGATCATGGGTGAGGAGCGCGCGGGCTGGCTCTACCGGGGGCGCTCGTTCCTGGAGGCGGGGGTGCGGCTGGTGGGCAGCTCGGACCGGCCGGTGACGGTGGGGGCTCCGCTGGTGGCGATGCGGTTCATGGTCGATCGGCGGTCGTCGTCGGGAGCGGTGGTGGGGCCCGCTGAAGGGATCACGCCGGAGCAGGCCTTGCGCGCGTACACCGTCGACGCGGCGTGGGCGTGCGGGTGGGAGGACACCCTGGGCAGCATCACCCCGGGCAAGCACGCCGACTTCACCGTCCTCGCCGACGATCCGCTGGAGACGTTCGACACCACGGTCGTCAGCACGGTGGTCTCAGGTGAGATCGTGTCGGGGCAACACTGGTGAGTTACCGCCATTCGAGTGAGATAACAGCCGAGTTCCCGGTGGAGCTCGCCTTGGAAAATGAGCGACAGTGGACCCGCTTCGGGAAAATCCCAAGAAGCCGCTAATCAATGAGCAGGATTCAGCTAATCAGTACACGTGCACGCGCGTGCCCCGTGTGGGGGAAGCCGGAACTACGCGTTTCCTATGTGCGCCTTTCATTCTGTGGCGGTGATCTTGCTGCCATAATGGTGCTCCTTGTCGAGAAGGGGCGTCATGTCGATCCAATTCGCGCAGAAGGCGATCATCGTCTCGGGGGCATCGATACTCCTGGTCCGCAAGAGCGTCACCGACCCGCACAATCCGAGCTGCTGGGAATTGCCCGGTGGTCGGATGAAAGACGGTGAAGGCGTCGACGAGCACCTGCGGCGGGAGATATGGGAAGAGGTCGGACTCGACGTCTCCCCGCAGGAACCGGTCGCGCTGTGGTCCTGGCTGATGGAACGCGACGGCGACGTCACGACGGTGGTTGCGGTGGCGCGCCGGTGCTCGCCGGTGTCGGGCACGCTGACCGGCGACAACCGCGACATCGATGACCACATCGACGCCGCCGAGTGGGTCCCCTTCGACCAGGTGCTCGACCGCGATCTCATCCCCAGTCAGAAGGCCGTCCTCACGGACCTGGTCGTCGGGCTGGGGTGAGCGTGTCCGCGCCGACGGTGGCCAACAGGATCGTGTTCTCGGGCTATACGGCCGCGGGGAAGACGACACACGCCCGTCTCGTCGCGGACGAACTCGGCTGGCGCTACCTCGGCATGGCTGAGGTGCTGACCGAGGTCGCCGGGTTCGCCGAACCCCGCTGGACGCCGGAGCTCGACCGCGCCCGCGCCGAGGACCCGACCATCGATCAGCGCGCCGACGCCCGGATGACCGCACTGGTCGGTGACTCCGTCGAGGTCGTCGTGGACGCGTGGCTGCAGCCGTGGCTGGTTCCCCGCCGCGGCACGCTCACCGTCTGGGTCGAGTCCAGCTTCCGCAGCCGCGCGATGAAGTGCCTCGTGTCCGCTGTCCGGCGCGGGTCGCCGGTCGACCCGCCGGGTGCGAACCGGCTGCTGGAAGACCTGGAGGACAAGGACACCTTCTCCCGGCGCCGGTTCCGCGAGCTGTACGGCGTCCGATTCGGCTACGACCCGGGGACGTTCTCCGTGCGCTTCGACAACTCCGCGCACATCGCCGAACCGACCGTCGCCGCGTCCGACCGCGGCATCCGGCTCGGCCACCCCGCGCTGATGGATCACATCCGAAGACGGCTCTGACGGGAGGGACCCTTGTCGGACAGCTATCACGACGGCTGCTTCCTCTGCGTCGCGGTCCGCGGCGTGTCCACACTGGACTGGATTGACCGGCCGCTGCTGCTGGACCCGCGCGCGGGCGTGGTGCTGGCAGGCGCGGGCGCGCTGGTCCCCGGATACGCGCTGGTCGCCCCCCGCGCGCACGTCGGCAGTCTGGCCGAGGCGGTGACCGACCGCCGGTTCCTCCGGTTCCTCGACGACGCCGTCGGCTTCGTCGAGGAGCGCTTCGGCGAGATCACCTTCTGGGAGCACGGCGGCGTGCTGGCCGAGGTGCCGTCATCGGCCTGTGTGGAACACGCGCACCTGCACGTCGCCGCGGGCTCCTTCGAGTTCGTCACCGGCGCGCCGGTCCGCGCCCGCGGCCGACTGCTCATCGACACCGTCCGGCAGGGGCGTGGGACCGCGCCGTACCTGCTGCACGGCGGGACCGGGCGCGACTGCGTCCTCACCGACGATCCCGCGGTGCCGCAGTACTACCGGCGGCAGCTCGCCCACGCCGTCGGCAAGCCGGACCACTGGGACTACGCCGCGGTGCGCGGCGAGGAGCATGCCGAGGCGACGATGCGGCTGCTGCTGGGCAACTTCACCGGAGCCGCGCGCAGATGAGTCCGCTCATCCTCCCGGCGAACAAGGTCTACCGATGCGTGGACGACGAGCTGGCGACCATCACGATGGCCAGGATCCGGGAGAAGTTCGCCACCCTGCTGAGCACCGGAGCCCAGTCAGGCGCCCTGCCCGACGGTCTGCTCGCGGCGGGCCAGTACCTCGACCAGCCCGACTTCGACCAGCGAGGACTGTTCGGCACCGCGGCGGCGATCCTGGTGCACGCGGGCGGTCGGCCCGACGACGCGTCCCTGAAGGCGGCCCGGGCGCTCATCGAGTACCTCAGGGCCCGGCCGGAGGTCGAACCCGCGCTGGCCCGCGACGAGCACGACCGCGCGGACATGCGCCGCAAGATCCGGTTGGAGCGGATCGACACGTTCAAGACCGCCGATGTCGTCTACGCGCTGTCGTTCGTCCCGGCGATCGTCTCCGGCAAGGACGCGCTCCTGCGCGAGCTGGTCGACCGCGTCCAGGCCGCGCGGCTGCCCGCCGGCGGCTGGGCGACCCAGCTGGCCGCGGACCGGACGCACGACCCGTTCGCCACCGCGCACGTCCTGCGCGCGCTGCACGCCGTCGGCGCGCCGATGGACCCCGTTGACGTCCGCACCCTCGTCGACGCGCTGGCCACGCCAGGAGACCCGTACGCGAGGACGTTCCTGATGTCCGTCCTGCTCGACATCGGCGGCGGTGAGCACACCGAGCTGGTCCGTGCCGAGTTCGCCCGGGTTGTGGGACAGCTCCGGGAGCAGTGCGGCACCTACGCCGAAGCCAACTTCGAGTACACGATCGGCAAGCGCCAGTACTACGTGCGGGTCCCGTGGCAGCTGTACCTCATCCAGGTCGTGCTCGGGCTCTCCTCCGGACTGGCGTTCTTCTCCGCGTTCTGGCAGAAGCAGCTCCTCGGCGTGGTGGAGCGGATCAACTCGCCGGAGGGTTTCGTCTACGCGCAGTCAGGTCACGCGCAGTCCACCCGCACCTACGGGATCGTCTTCGACCTCATGCGCCGCGTCGCGCAGCGCTGCCGGTCGGCGACGTGGTTCAACGCCGCGGGCGGGTTCATCAACCGGGTGACCCGCGTCGCGGACTCGGGCGTCACCCAGGCGCTGGTCGTCGTGGCCGGGATCGCGGTCGTCGTCGTGACGACCGTGCGGTGGTTCGGCGACGACGGGGCGGACGCGGGCGAACTGGCGCCCAACTTCCTCGCCGCCGCCGTGGTCGCACTGCTGCAGTGGGGGCTGCTCCGGGCGAAAAGGTGAGCGGTGGCGGGTCCGTGGCCCGCCACCGCTCATTCAGGCGGCACCCGCTAGCGGACGCAGGGGTTTCCGCCGGGGTGGGCCGAGGTGCCGTGGATGTCCGCCTTGGCCTCGGCGATGACGATGCTCGTCAGCGGGGTCTCCAGGGCGACGGCCCGCTGGGTCAGGACGCCGTTGACCAGCGTCTGGGAGTTGAGCTTCAGGGAGCCGATCACCAGCGGGATCGTCAGCGGGGCCGAGCCGACCGTGACCGGCAGGCCGTTGATCCGCAGGGACGCCACGTGCGAGTTGCCCGAGAAGACCGGCTTGAGGCCATCGTCGTCCGCCACGCAGGTGACGGTGGCGTTGGACTCGATGGCGCCCAGTTCGATGCTCAGGCCCAGGGTGCTGATGCCGGTGGTCTCCACCGCGGCGCGGGAGTGCACGCCGTCACCGGGCTCCGGGGCGATCTGCTGGTCGTCCGGGGTCAGGTCGGTGGTGGCGGTCAGCGCTTGGGCGCCGACCCGGATCAGGCCCGCGTTGAGGCCGGCGTCGACCACGGTCTCGGCGTCGTCGACGCAGGGGATGTTGGCCGGGTTGGCCCTGGCGACGGTCACCGAGGCCACGCGCAGGGCGGTGGCGGTGCAGGAGAAGGCGCCGTCGCGGTCGGCGTCGATGATGGTGCCCTTGCCGGTCGGGTCGATCAGGCCCGCGCCGACCGGGTTGGACAGGGTCACCGCGTAGTTCTCGGTCAGCTCGTCCACCGTGTCACCGGCGACCTGCACGCCGAAGGTCTTGGTGGTCTCGCCCGGGGCGAAGGTGAGGGTGCCCGAGGCTGCGGCGAAGTCGCCGGGGGCGACGGCCGTGCCGTTGGCGGTGGCGTACCGCACCGACGTCGCCGAGGTGCCCGGAATCGACTGGGTGACGGTGAAGGTCGCCGTCACGGTGCCCAGGTTCGGCTCGGTCACGGTGACGTCGTCCACGGAGAAACCCGGCACCCGGACGGTGATCGACTGGACGTAGCCCGCGGACACGCCGTTGACCAGGTAGTCGACCGAGCAGGTGTAGACGCCCGGCGCCGCGTTCGGGGCGGCGGCGATCGTCTCGGTGAAGGCCGCGGTGCCGCCGCCCTCGACGGTGCGGCCGGCCGGGGTGTTGGTGACGTCGACCTCGTCGTCGCAGGCGCCCACGGTCGGGGTGACGGTCACCTCGATGGCGCCGAGGCCCGCCAGGATCGCCTCGGAGACCTGGTCGGCGGGGACGTTGTTGAGCAGCACGCCGCCGGTGGCCTCGGTGATGGCGGTGGCCTGGCCGAACGCGTCGATCGCGCCGACGTTGACCATGATCACCCGCACCTCGGCGGCCTGGAGCGCGGCGATCGCGTCGGCGAGGGTGTGCCCGCCGCTGGGGTCGTGCGACGGCGCGTCGCCGAAGACCGCGACGATGCGGCTGCTGCCCTCGCGGAAGGCGATCTCGTCGGTGGCGATCTCCCAGAGGGCGTTGATGTAGGCCTCGGGGGCGTCGCCGCCGCCGGAGGCTGTCCACTGGTTGATGCCGGTCTGCACCGCGGCCTCGTCGGCCGTGGTGTTCTGGTTGACCCGGAAGGCGAACGGGTCGGTGAAGTCCTTGTACTCCGCCACGGCGAACTGCGCGCTCGGCTGCGCGCCGAGCACATCGGAGGTGATCTCGCCGGCGTTGGCCTTCACGTTGGCGATGGCGCCGCCCATGCTGCCGGTGGTGTCGGCCAGCAGCACGAGGTCGGGGTTGGGCGGCACGGCCGCCGTCGTGACCGACTTGGCCACCGTCGTGGACTGGCCCGGCCCCAACGTCACATCCACTGTGGACGGTGTGACGCCGGGCGGCGCCGCCGCCGCCGTGGTGGCGGGCAGCACGACCAGACCCGCGGTGAGCGCGAGCACCAGGAACCCGGCGGATCGTCTTCGCATGTGTCCTCCCAGAATCGCTGAACCCGACCATCCTGTGAGGCCGCGGGAGCGGCGACAACGCGCAGGACCGCAGTGCACGCTGCCGGTGGATCAGGCTGAACCCCATTGGCTCAGCGGGGGGAGGGTGCGCGCCACACAGCGTCAGGCGCGCGTGCACCGATCAGGTTAGGCCGGAAGGCCCGTCGCCGTGCCTGAAAGGACGGCAGACGGGCCCTCGGTGTCACGAGGTGAGGACGGCCTCGTCGTCCGGGATGCGCAGGGATTCCACCAGTTCCCGGTATAGTTCGTCGGTCGCGAGCAGCTCGGCGTGCGTGCCGCGGGCGCGCACCCGGCCGTCCTGCATGACCAGGATGGTGTCGGCATCGACCACCGTGGACAGTCGGTGAGCAACCGTCACGACTGCCGCTGTGCGTGCGTGTTCACGGATGACGTCGTGCAGCGCGGCCTCGGTGAGACCGTCGACCTGCGCGGTCGCCTCGTCCAGCAGCAGCACCTCCGGCGCGGACAGCACCGCCCTGGCCATCGCGATGCGCTGCCGCTGCCCGCCGGAGACCGACGTCGCCGACAGCGGCGTGTCCAGGCCGTCGGGCAGGCCGTCGGCCAGCGTGTCGAGCCGCACGGCGCGCAGCACCCGGTGCAGCTGCTCCTCGGTGGCCCCGGGGTGGGAGAACAGCAGGTTGTCCCGGATCGTCCCGGGCACGACCGGCGTCTCCTGCTCGACGTAGGCCAGCCGGGAGCGGACGTCGGCGTGGGTCAGCTCCCCGTACGGGACGCCGTCGAGCAGCAGCGTGCCGCCCTGCGGCTCCAGGAACCGCAGGATCAGCGAGAACAGCGTCGTCTTGCCCGCGCCCGACGGGCCGACGATCGCGGTGTGCCCGACCCGCGGCACCGCCAGGTCGATCCCGCGCACGGCGGGTTCGGCGTCCGGGCCGTAGGCGGCGCTCACCCCGCGCAGCTCCAGGACCGGGGAGTCGGGGGAGAAGCGCGCCCCGGTGCTCAGCGCGCCGTCGTCCTCGATGGGCAGCGCCTCGACCTCGCGGATGCGCGCTGCCGCGGCGATGCCGTCCTGCAGGGCGGTGACGTTCTGGCTCAGCGTGGTGATGGGGTCCATCAGGCCGAAGGCGTAGAGCAGGAACGCGATCAGCGCCGAGACGGCCAGCTCGCCGTCGGCGACCCGCCACGCGCCCAGGCCCAGGATCAGGATGATGGCCAGCTGGATGCCCGTCCACGCCGTGCTCCAGGCCACCGCCTCGCGGCGCACCGCGCGGATGCTGTGCCGCGCGGCCTCCCGCGCGTCGGCGACGATCCGCTCGGACTGGCGGTCCTCGGCGCGGCTGGCCTTGACCGTGCGGACCGCGCGCAGCCCGCCCTCCAGCGAGCCGCCCAGGGCGCCGATGTGCGCCTGGGCCTTCTCCTTGGCGACGGCGATGGCGGGCATCAGCACGCCGAACAGGATCGCGATGACGATCACCGCGGCGACCGTGGTGGCCAGCAGGACCAGGTCCAGCACCGCCATCAGGGCGAGCGTGCCGACCAGCATGACCGCGCCGTTGATCAGGCCGATGACGCTGGAGGTGGCCGCCTCTCGCAGCAGCACGGTGTCGGAGGTGACCCGGGTGACCAGCTCGCCGGACTGCCGTCCGGTCACCGAGGGAACCGTGGCGCGGAAGAACCGCCGCACCATCGCCTCGCGCGCGGCCAGCACGACCCGCTCGCCGAGGGTGCCCAGCAGCATCCACTGCCACAGCCACACGCCGGTGCCCACGACCAGCAGCGACAGCATCAGCACGATCGGCCCGGACAGCGACGCCGAGGCGCTCAGCGAGTCCAGCACCCACTTGGTGGCCATCGGGGTGGCCAGGCCCGCCGCGGACCCGGCCAGGGCCAGTACGAGCCCCAAGGCGAGGGCGCCGCGGTGCGGCCTCGCGAAGGACCACAGCACGCGTAACCGGGGGAACCGGCCTCCGGTGTTCACTGTCGGAACGCTCATGCCTACTAGTGGAACATGAGTGTTCCGCGACGGTCAACTGAGATTCCGAACCGGGTCACGATGGCTTACTGTGGGCGCATGGCCAGCGCACCGACCGAATCCGGCGCCAAGGCGCGCACCCGCCGCGCGATCCTGGAAGCCGCCGTCGAGGTGCTCACCACCGACCCCGCCGCCTCCCTCGCCGACATCGCCGGAGCCGCCGGAGTCGGCCGGACCACGGTCCACCGCTACTTCCCCGAACGCGCCGACCTGGTCTCCGCGCTGAGCTGCGCGGCGGTGGAGCAGATCGCCGAGGCCACCGAGCGCGCCCGCATCGCCGAGGGCACCGGCATCGAGGCCATCGAACGCGCCTGCCAGGAGTACTTCGACCTGGGCAGCATGCTCACCCTCGTCTTCAACGACCCCCAGCAGTACGTCGGCGCCGAGTGGGACACCTGCACCCCGGCGGACACGGCCTTCCTGGAAACCGTCGAGCGCGGCCACGAGGACGGCAGCATCGACTCCCGCCTCACCCCGCTGTGGGTGCAGAACCTGCTGTGGTCGCTGCTGTACTCGGCCTGGCAGTACGTGCAGGAGGCGCAGGTCTCCCGCCACCACGCGCTCGACATGTGCCTCTACAGCGTCCGCAAAGCCTTGCGGCCCTGAGCCTGCGACACGGCCTAGCGCCGTCTCGACTGGGCTCGGAAGACCGTGTAGAGCAGTCGCAGGCCCACCATGGCGCTGACGATGAGCAGGTTGTAGCCGATCAGCTGGTTGAGCGTGAGCTGCGGAAGCACCACCGGGCCGCTGTCGGAGGCGATGAGGATCGCGGCGATCAGGCCCGCGCCGAGGCCGAGGAAGGCCAGCAGCACCTCGTGCAGCAGGCCGGTCACCACGTCGCGGTCGCGTTCGTCGGCGAAGAGGCGCACGCCGACCGACAGCCTGCCCTCCTCGATCGCGCCGCCGATGCGGTCCAGCCTGCGCGGCAGGCGGCGCAGGACCGGCAGCATCGCCATCGCCTCGTGGGTCAGGCTCTGGCGCAGGGTGTCCGGTTTGAGCTGTTCGCCGATCTGGGCGGCGGCGAACCGGCGGGCGGCGACGACCAGGTTGAACCCGGGGGCCAGCAGCGCCAGTGTGCCCTCCAGGGTGGCGAGGGAGCGGAAGACGGCGGCGACCGGGGGCGGAACGGCCAGGCGGAACTCCGTCACCACGCGGAAGACCTCGGTGAACATCTGCGCGTCGGGGGCCTGGTCGTGGCCGAAGTGCTTGGCGGCCAACGCGCCGAGCGCGCGCTCCAGCCGGGCCTCATCGATCTGCTCGGGGCGGTCGACGATCTGCAGGAGCCCGTCGCGCAGACCGGCGGCGTCGCCTCGGTCGAGGGCGACGAGCAGGGCCTGGATGCCGCCGCGCAGGCCCGCGTCCAGGCGGCCGACCGAGCCGAAGTCGAGCAGCCCCAGCGATGGGCCGTCGAGGAGCAGGACGTTGCCGGGGTGCGGGTCGGCGTGGAAGACCCCGTGCTGGGTGATCTGGCGCAGCACGCACTCCAGCAGCGACCGGGCCAGATCCGCCTTGGCCTCGGGGGCCAGGGCGGCGGCGTCGGCCAGCGGGACTCCGACCATGCGGCTCATCACCAGCACGCGGTCGGTCGAGAGCTCCTCGTGCACCACCGGCAGCCCCACCGTGTGATCGGGCGTGGCCGCCCGCACCGCCGCGATGTTGCGCGCCTCCACCCGGAAGTCCAGCTCCTCGACCAGCGCCGCCGCGAACCCCGAAGCCAGGTCCACCACCCCCAGCGAGCGCGCCCACGCGGCGCGCGTGTCCATGGCCGCCACGACGCGGTGCAGGATGTCGAGGTCGCGCTCCACGACCTCCCTGATACCGGGCCGCTGCACCTTCACGACGACCTCGGTGCCGTCCTTGAGCCGCGCCCGGTGCACCTGGGCGACGGAGGCGGCGGCGATCGGCTCGGGGTCGAACTCGGCGAAGGCCTCGGCGGGCGCGACACCCAGTTCGTCGGTGAGGACCCGCTCGATGTCGGCGGCCGAGACGGCGGCGACCTGGGTCTGGAGTGTGCTCAGCTCGGCGATGAAGGCGGGCGGCAGCAGGTCGGGGCGGGTGGAGAGGACCTGGCCGAGCTTGACGAAGGTGACTCCCGCCTCTTCCATGGCCCGCCTGAGGCTGCGGGCGAGAGCGGCTTCCCGGTGCACGCCCGCGCGACGGTCTCGGCGACCGTAGAGGTAGGGGGCCAAGCCGTGCTTGACGATGATGCGCGAGATGCGGGAGTAGCGGCGGGTCCGGGAGAAGCTCCGGCGAATGGCCCGGACGCGGCCGATGACGCCAAGGCCGGTTCCGCTGGGGGAGGCCATCTCCGCGACGAACAGGAAGGCGAGGGTGGCGAGGAAGGCTGTTCCGGCCACGGTCACCAGGAGGCCGATGAAGGCGCCTGGCGTGTCCTCCAACTCGCTGAAGGGCAGGACGAAGACCATGCCGGTCGCGACCGACCAACCGACCGCCGCCCCGATCAGGGCACGGAGGGTGCCGACCCGGACGCCGAGGACTCGCCGGGCGGCTACCACCAGGGGCCAGTAGATGAGGAGGTACATGGGAAGGGCGAGCAGCCCTAGAAACGGCGAATCCACGCGACCGACCCCCGAGGTGTGACTGTGCGGACGCGTCGATCCCACCACAGGGGGTGGCCTCGCTGTGGAGGCCACCCATACGGGCTCTAGTGATCCCTGCGGACGATCAGTTCGGCGAGGGCGGTGAGTTCCGCGATCGGGCGCTCCCTGGTCGAGCCGTC
This sequence comes from Actinokineospora guangxiensis, assembly GCF_042657845.1. Taxonomy (NCBI): domain Bacteria; kingdom Bacillati; phylum Actinomycetota; class Actinomycetes; order Pseudonocardiales; family Pseudonocardiaceae; genus Actinokineospora; species Actinokineospora guangxiensis. The sequence goes on from NZ_JBHSKF010000005.1 coordinate 259,875, forward strand.
ACGCAACGCGGTCCGCGCCGTGGTGAACAGAGCGCTGATCTCGCTCTGGCACCAGGCCCTTCCGCCCGCGTCCGCCACCAGGTCCGCGCAGGCGGCGGCGTCGGTGGGGGACAGGGCGCCGGGGGAGAAGTACAGCTCGCGCAGGCGGGTCGAGGTCGGGTTGTCGGCGCCCAGCGCGGCGACGACGGGCAGCGACTTCTTGCGGCTCACCAGGTCTGAGTGGACAGGCTTGCCGGTGACGTCGGGGTCGCCCCAGATGCCCAGGAGGTCGTCCACCAGTTGGAAGGCCAGGCCGATCTTCTCGCCGAAGGTGCGCAGCAGTGCCACGCGGTCAGGCGACGCGCCGCCGTAGAGGGCGCCCAGGCCGGTGGCGCAGCCGAGCAGGGCGGCGGTCTTCAGGTGCGCCATGCGGACGCACTCCGGGAGGGTGACGTCCGTGCGGGACTCGAAGGACAGGTCCAGGGCCTGGCCGTCCTGGACCGCGAGCACCGCCTGGGAGAGGGCCTTGGCCGCGTCGCGGAAGGCGGGGCTGCAGTCGGTGGCCAGGACTTCGTAGGCCAGGGTCAGCAGGGCGTCGCCTGCCAGGATGGCCTGGCCGACGCCGAAGACGGTCCACGCCGTGGGGCGGTGGCGGCGGGTGTGGTCGCGGTCCATCACGTCGTCGTGCAGGAGGGTGAAGTTGTGGACCAGTTCCACCGCCACGGCGGCGGGGACGGCGGCCAGGGCCGAGCCGCCGACCGCCGCCGCCGCGCGCAGTGTCATCGCCGGGCGGATCGCCTTGCCGTGGTCGGCGTCGGCGGGCGTGCCGTCGGCGTCCCACCAGCCGAAGTGGTATCCGGCGATGTGGCGCAGCGATCCTGGCAGGCTGTCGACGGCCGTGCGCAGGGCCGGGTCGAAGGCGGCGCGGCTGTGGGTCAGCACGTCGCGGGCGCTGGGCCGGGTCTCGGTGGTCATCGCCGGGTCCACGGTCACCTCCCCAGCTGGACGTCGTCCAGGACGCCGAGGGCGTCGGGGACCAGGACCGCCACCGAGTAGTACGCGCTCACCAGGTAGGACAGGATCGCGCGGTCGTCGATGCCGGTGAAGCGGACCGACAGGCCCGGCTCGTACTCGTCGGGCAGGCCGGTGCGGTGCAGGCCGATGACGCCCTGGTCGTCCTCGCCGAGGCGCATCGCCACGATCGAGGTCGTGTTCGCCGCCGAGACCGGGATCTTGTCCGAGGGCAGCAGCGGCACGCCGCGCCAGGCCTGGACCGCGCGCCCGCCGACGGTCGTCGTCGCCGGGTACAGGCCGCGCTTGGTGCACTCGCGGCCGAAGGCGGCGATCGCCCGGGGGTGGGCGAGCATGACGTCGGTGCGGCGCCTGCGGGACAGCAGGTCGTCCAGGTCGTCCGGGGTGGGGGCGCCGTCGCGGGTGTGCAGGCGGGACTTGAGGTCGGCGTTGTGCAGCAGGCCGAACTCGCGGTTGTTGAACAGCTCGTCCTCTTGGCGCTCGCGCAGCGCGTGCACCGTCAGGCGCAGCTGCTGCTGCACCTGGTCCATCGGCTCGTTGTACAGGTCCGCCACGCGGGTGTGCACCCGCAGCACGGTCTGCGCGACGCTGAGGCCGTACTCGCGCGGGGAAAGCTCGTAGTCCACGAACGCGCCCGGCAGCACCGCCTCGCCCATGTGCCCCGACGAGAGCGCGATCTCCTGCTCGCCGTGCTTGTTGCGCGCCGAGCCCGCCTGACCGCGCACGGACTCGATGTGCGATGCCAGCTCGGGGGAGCGCTCCAGGACGGTGGTGAACGCCTGGCGGGTCAGCACCAGCAGGATGCCGCTGGTCTTCGCCGTGTAGGTGTGCTCCCACGTCGCGGCGTCGAGCAGCGCGGGCGAGCCGAAGAACTCGCCGTCGGTGATCCGGTCGACGTCGCTGCTCTCGCCGTAGGCGCCCACTGTGGACTTGATGACCTTGCCGTGCGCCACCAGCATCAGCCCGTCGGCGGGCGCGCCCGCCGGGGCCAGCACCTCGCCCGCGGTGAAGTCGCGGCGCTCGAAGGCGCCCGCCAGCGCGGCGAGCACCTCGTCGTCGGCGAAGCCGCGCAGCAGCGGCACCTCGCGCAGCTCCGGCGGCACCACGCCGACCTGGCCCGCGGTGGTGCTGACGCTGATGAGGCCGTCGCCGAGGTTGTAGACCATGCGGCGGTTCACCCGGTAGGTGCCGCCCGCCAGGTTGACCCACGGCAGGGAGCTGACCAGCCAGCGCGGGCTGATCTCCTGCATCTGCGGGACGGACTTGGTCGTCGTCGCCAGGTTTCTGGCGGCGGCGGTGCTCAGGCTCTGCGGGGCCGCGGGCGGATCGAGCAGTTCGGTCATGTCAGAGTCCGATCTGGACGTCGTCGAGCACCGCGAGCGCGTCGGGCACGAGCACGGCGGCGGAGTAGTACACGGTCACCAGGTAGGAGATGAGTGCCCGCTCATCGATGCCCATGAACCTCACCGACAGGCCCGGCTCGAACTCGTCGGGCAGGTTGACCTGGTTGAGGCCGATGACGCCCTGGTTCTCCTCGCCGGTGCGCATCAGCATGATGGAGGTGGTGCGCGATTCCGAGATCGGGATCTTGCCGCACGGCAGCAGCGGGATGCCCCGCCAGGACGGCACCCGGTGCCCGCCGAGGTCGACGGTGTCCGGGTAGATGCCGCGCTTGTTGCACTCGCGGCCGAAGGCGGCGATCGCGCGCGGGTGCGCGATCAGCACCGACGGGTCCTTCCACACCTTCGACAGCAGCTCGTCCATGTCGTCGGGGGTCGGCACGCCCTCGCGCGCGTGGATGCGCTGGCTGCTGGCGGTGTTGTGCAGCAGACCGAAGGAGCGGTTGTTGACCAGCTCGTGCTCCTGGCGCTCGCGCAGCGCCTCGATGGTCAGGCGCAGCTGCTGCTGGACCTGGTCCATCGGCTCGTTGTAGAGGTCGGCGACGCGGCTGTGGACCTTGAGGACGGTCTGGGCGACGCTCAGCTCGTACTCGCGCGGGTGCAGCTCGTAGTCCACGTAGGTGCCCGGCAGGGCGACCTCGCCCTCGTGGCCCGCGGACAGGTTGATCGGGGCGGCGTCGGCGTCCGGGCGCGCGCCGCTGCCCGCGAAGTCCTCGATGTGGGCCTGGAGGACCGGGTTGCGCTCGACGAAGCGCTGGAACTCCGCGCGGGAGAGGGTGAGCAGGGTGCAGGCGGTGGCGGCCGTGGCGGTGAAGTCCCAGATCCGCTCTTCCAGCAGGCCCCACTGGTCGAAGTGGTCGCCGCCGGTGAGCACGCCGACGACCTGCTCGTCGCCGTAGCGGCCCGCGGCGCGCTGCTCGACGCGGCCGTGCGCGACCACGACGAAGCGGTCCTCCGCGTGCCCCCACTCCACGATCGTCTCGCCCGCGGAGACCTGCTCCTCGGCGAACAGGCCCGCCAGCTCGGCGAGGGTGTCGTCGTCGGCGAACTCGCGCAGGCAGGCCAGTTCCCTGAGGTCGCCGGACACGACACGGGCGCCGTCCACGGCGATGCGGCCGTCGCCGACGGTGTAGGTGCGCCGCTGGTTGACCCGGTAGGCGCCGCCCCTGACCTGCACCCAGGGCAGGGCCCGCAGCAGCCAGCGGGAGCTGATCTCCTGCATCTGCGGGACCGACTTGGTGGTCGTCGCGAGATTGCGGGCGGCTTGCGTGCTCAGGCTCTGCCGGGCGTCGAGCTGCGGTGGGTTCACCGTGTCGGTCACAGGGGATTCCGCCAATTCTGCGTGGTCGTCGGCACACGGCTCAGCCACCGCTGTGCGGTGGGGACGCGTGCGGGTTGGAGGGTCGCGGCTGCGCTGGCCGCTCGAACCGTTACGAAGCTAGCAGCGGGTGACTGCGGGGAGTAGTCGCCGGATCGGATGTCTCCCCGCCACCCGAACCGCCTAATTGATCAACCTTGGGTAGTCGCTTCCGACGATCCCGGCGGGTCGGGCGCACGAACGTGTCATGGTCCGTAAGCTGCCCACATGGCGAAGTACTTCGACGTGCACCCGGAGAACCCCCAGAAGCGGGCCATCGGGCAGGTGGTCGATCTGCTGCGCAACGACGGGCTCATCGCCTATCCGACGGACTCCTGCTACGCCTTCGGCTGCGCGCTGGGCAACAAGGACGGCATCGACCGCATCCGGTCCATCCGCAACCTCGACGACCGTCACCACTTCACCCTGATGTGTCGCGACTTCGCCCAGCTCGGGCAATTCGTCCACGTGGGCAACACGGTGTTCCGCGCGATCAAGGCCGCGACGCCCGGCCAGTACACGTTCATCCTGCCCGCCACCAAGGAAGTGCCGCGCAGGCTGATGCACCCGAAGAAGAAGACGGTGGGCGCGCGCATCCCCGAGCACGTCGTCGCGCAGGCCATCCTGGCCGAGCTGGGCGAGCCGCTGCTGTCGACCACCCTGCTGCTGCCGAACGAGCCCGAGCCGATGACGCAGGGCTGGGAGATCAAGGAAGCCCTCGACCACGTGCTCGACGCGGTCGTGGACTCCGGCGAGTGCGGCACCGAGCCGACCACCGTGGTGGACTTCGCCGACGACGAGCCGCAGATCCTGCGCGTCGGCGCGGGTGATCCGTCCCGGTTCGAGTAATCCCGCGCGCTGGTCCATGCTGGGCGGGTGGAAACCCTCCTCGTCGGACTGGGGCTGATGCTCGGCGCCGTTGTGCTGGTCGGGGTCGGTGACCGCCTGCGGTTGCCGTGGCCCGCGCTGATGGTGCTGCTCGGCGGCGCGGTGGCGCTGGTGCCGCTGCCGCACGGCGTGCACGTCGACCCCGAGCTGATCCTCCCGCTGTTCCTGCCGCCGCTGCTCTACGCGACGGCGCAGCGCACGTCGTGGGCGCTGTTCCGGGCCCGGTGGCGAGCCATCCTCGCGTTCGCTGTCGCGCTGGTGGTGGCGACGGTCGCGGCGACGGCGGCGGCTGCGTACCTGCTGATCCCCGGCATCACCCTGACGGCGGCGGTCGCCCTCGGGGCGATGGTGTCGCCGCCGGACCCGGTCGCGGTGGAGTCCGTGGCCGGACGGGTGAAGATCCCCCGCCGGATGCTCTCGGTGTTGCAGAGCGAGGGGCTGTTCAACGACGCGGCCGCGCTGGTCATCTTCCAGGTGGCCATCGCCGCGACGGTGGCGGGGGAGGACCTGGAGTTCGGCGGGCTGCTGCTGCGGTTCGTCGCAGGCGCGGCGGCCGCTGTCCTCATCGGACTCGGGGTGGCGTGGGTCGGGGGCAGGGTGCTGGCCCGGTTCACCGACACCACCGGCCGCAGCGCGCTGACGCTGGTGCTGCCGTTCGCGGTGTATGTCTTCGCTGAGGAGGTCGGGGCGTCCGGTGTGGTCGCCGTCGTCGTGCTCGCGCTGCAACTGCGCTCGCGCAGCGAGGCCGACGCCGCCGCGGAACGGTTGGTGCAGCGGTCCTTCTGGGACGTGGTCGAGCTGCTCGTCACCGGCGTCGCGTTCGGCTTGGTGGGCCTGGAGATCCGCACCGTGGTGGCCGAGGCCGGACCCGCGCTGGGCGGGATGCTCGCCGACGCCGCGGTGGTGTGCGCGGTCGTCGTCGCCGTGCGCGTGCTGTGGATGCTGCTGGCCTGGCGCGGCCTGCGCAGGCGCGGTGACCCCGACGCCGCGCCGCGCACGGGGCGCGAGGTCGTGGTGTTCAGTTGGTGCGGCATGCGCGGCCTGGCCACGCTCGCCCTGGCGCTGTCGCTGCCCGCCACCACCGCGTCGGGCGCGCCGTTCCCGGCGCGCGCGGAGCTGACGGTCATCGCCTGCTCGGTCCTGGTGGTCACGCTGCTGTTCGCCGGGCTGACCCTGCCGACGCTGGTCAAGCTCGTCGGCGTGGCCGACGAGTGCGACGCCGAGGAGGCCGCCGAGCGCGTGGTCGCCGTACGCGCCAAGAAGGCGGCGATGCGCACCGTGGCCCAGCACGACCTGCCCGAGGAGATGGCGGCCGTCGTGCGCGAGCGCCTCGGCAGGCTCGCCGCGGTCCTGCAGGGCGAGCCGGAGTCCGCCGAGGACCGCGACCGACTGGCGGCGCTGCGCCAGGGCCGCGAGGTGGTGCGCGACGTCCAGGCCGCCGCGCTCGCCGCGGCCAGGGCCGAGGTGCTGGCCGCCCGCCGCGAGCCCGGCGTCGACCCCGAGGCCGCCGACCGGGTACTGCGGCGGCTGGACCTGCGAACGGTCCTACTCGAATGACCCGGACCCGGATGGGCTGGATCTGGGCGGTCCCGGCTCGGGCGGTCCTGACTCGAATGGCTCGGCCATCGTGGCGAGGGCGGCGGTGACCTCGTCGGTCAGCGGGATGTCGGGGTGCTCCTCCAGCCAGCGGTGGCTGGCCACGCGCAGGGCGGCCATGTAGGCGGCGGCCATGAGGCGGGCGCGCAGCGGGTCCGGGTCGGGGAGGCGGGCGGCGACCGCCTCGGCCAGGTCGGCCTCCGTGGCGGCGAACAGGGCGATCTGCTCGGAGAGCAGGGACGGGTGCCTGCGCATCGCGCGCATGCGGGCCAGCCGCTCCGGGTCGCCGAGGTCGGCGCACAGCTCGACAGCGGCGGCGGTGAGGGCCTGCCAGGCCGAGTCGGTCTCGGGGCGGGCCCGCACCATGCCCACCAGGCGGTCCATCTGGCAGCGGTCGTCGTAGAGGAGCGCCTGCTCCTTGCCGCCGAAGTAGTTGGAGAAGGTGCGCCGCGAGACCATCGCCGCGTCGGCGATTGCCTCCACGGTGACCCGGTCGAGGCCGTGTTCGAGGGTCAGGGCGACAGCCGCCTCGTGCAACGCGCGCCGCGTCGCCGCCTTCTTGCGCTCGCGCAAGCCTCCACCGGGTTCCACCCGTGGGATCGTAGGTCAACCGGCGTCGAGCCCGATCGCCCCCGAGGGACATTGGTCCACGGCTTCCCGCACAGCGGGAAGATCGGCCGCGTCCGGTTGCTCCAGAAGCACCACGGTGCCGTCGTTCTCGTCCTGATCGAACACCCGGGGGGCGCGCAGGGCGCACAGGCCCGCTCCGATGCAGATGTCCGCGTCCGCCCTGACGCTCATCGCGCGTCCCAGGCGACCGGGAGGCTGTGGACCCCGTAGATCCCCATGTCGGTGCGCAGCGGCACGGCGGAGGCCGCGGTGTCCAGGCGCAGGCCGGGCAGCCTCGCCAGCAGCCTGGTGAAGCCGATCGTCATCTCGACCCTGGCCAGCTGCTGGCCGAGGCACTGGTGCACGCCGTGTCCGAAGGCCAGGTGCGGGCCGCGCTCGCGGGAGAGGTCGAGCACGTCCGGGTCCGGCCAGTGCCCCTCGTCGCGGTTGGCCGTCGGCACGCAGACCATCACCGCCGAGCCCGCGGGGATGCGGGTGCCGCCGACCTCGATGTCCTCGGTGGCGGTGCGGGTCGGACCCGCGTGGATGATCGACAGGTGCCGCAGCAGTTCCTCGACGGCGCGGTCGGCCAGGCCCGGGTCGCGGCGCAGCGCGGCCAGCTCGTCGGGGTGCTCCAGCAGCGCGAACGTGCCGAGGGCGAGCATGTTGGCCGTGGTCTCGTGCCCGGCGATGAGCAGCAGGTTGGCGATGTTGACCAGCTCGTCGTCGGTGAGGTCGGAGTCGGTGATCAGCCCGGAGAGCAGGTCCTCGCCCGGTTCGGCGCGCTTGGCGGTGATCAGGCCGCGCATGAACTCCTGGAGCCGCGTGCGCTGGCGCATCACCTCGTCGAAGCCGACGTCGAGGCGCAGCAGCGTCGCCGTCGTCTCCTGGAACTCCTCGCGGGACTCGTACGGCACGCCGAGCAGCTCGCAGATCACCAGCGACGGCACCGGCAGCGCGAAGGCGGGCACCAGGTCGGCGGATGTGCCCGCGGCGAGCATGGCGTCGATGTGGTCGTCGACGATCTTCTCGACGCGCGGTTCCAGCGCCCGCATGCGCCGGACGGTGAACTGGCCGGTCAGCAGCTTGCGGTAGCGGGTGTGCTCGGGCGGGTCCATGGAGATGAACGAGCCCGCGGTGGACTTGCGCGAGGTGAACTCGGCGCGCTGCTCGTCGGTGAGTTTGTCCATGCGGGCGACGAGCCTGCGGAAGTCGGAGCTGAAGCGGGTGTCGCTGAGCACGGCCCGCGCCTCGGCGTGCCCGGTGACGAGCCAGGTGGTCTTGCCCGCGTACTCGATCTTGTTGACGGGCCCGCGCCCGGCCTGCTCCATGAGCGCGGCGGCCGGGTCGAAGGGGTTGCGGCGCTGGAAGAACCCGCTCGGGAGCGGGAGCCGGAACGAGGCCTGCTCGGTGTGGGCTGGTTCCTGTCGGGCGGCTGCCTGCTGGGTGGCTTCCTGCTGAGTGGCTTCCTGCTGGGTGGCTTCCTGCTGGGTGGCTGTCGCCCCAGTCATGTGAGGTTCCCCTACTCGTCAGTGGTGATTGACCCTCACCACCCACTGTAGCCAGGCGATCACGCAGTCGGCCACATCAATGTGCCCAGTGGGTAAAATTGCTCAGGGTGCGTACACTCCGTCGCGGTTGACCTTGCGCAGCCGGAGCCCGAAGAGCACGAGGGCCACGCCCCACAGCAGGGCGAACATCGCGATCGTCACGACCAGCGCCACGGCGCCGTCCTCGGGCCGGAAGAGCAGCAGCACCCCGAGTGCGATGGCGAGCAGGCCGCTGACCGCGAGGAACCACTCGTCGGTGATCGTCTTGCGCAGCCGGACGGCGGCGACCACCTGGAGCACCCCCACGGTGATCGCCCATGCCGCGATGACCACGAGGAGCACGAGCGCGGTGATGCCGGGCCAGAGGAACGCGACCAGCCCCGCCCCGACGCCCAGCAGCCCGACCAGCCCCATCGCCACCCGGTGGTCGGTCGCCCCCCGCGCCGCGACGACGAGCGCGATCACCCCGTCGGCCACGGTGTAGGCGGCCCAGAGCAGCACGAGCGTGAGCAGGGTGACCCCGGGCCAGACGAGCGCGATCACCCCGAACAGGATCGCCACCGCTCCACGGGCGGTGACGAGCGGCCACCGGCGGGCCAAATCCTGGATCATGGTCGGCTCCTCGCGTCCGGTTCCCAACATCGTCCGACCTCGGACAGGTGCCCGCACTGCGATTAACCCGACCGGGTGGAAGTACGATGTGGACCATGTCGATGGGTGCGGACGCGCCACTGGATCAAGCTGCCCGGCAGGCGCATCTCCTGGCGCGGTACGACCTGCAGCGACGGGAGGCCGAGACGACCGATCCCGACCGTGTGGACAGGGTCGACAGGGCTGTCCGGGAGTTCCCCGTCTCGGCTTACGCGGCGTCGGTGCTGCCCGTGCCGCTGCCGCTGGAACGGGTGGAGAAGCTGCCCAGGGCCCGTCGGGTGACGCTGGGCTCCGGGCACGTGGTGCGGTTCGAGCTTGTCGAGGTGCCGGGAGAGGTGCGGGGGTGGCTGCTGGACGGCGTCGCGGTGTCGATCCACGGGACGGTCATGCGGGCGGTGTATGAGGCTGTGGGCAAGGCGCAGGACGCCGCGCTGCCGCCGGTGTCGCGCCGGGGTGGGGGAGTGCAGGCCGTGACCGGGCGGATCGCGGGGTGGGAGGTCGTGGCCGCGCCGCTGGCGGTGGAGGGGGCTGCCGGGATGGTCGCTGTGGACAAGCTGCTGGCGGACTTCCTTGAGGGCCGGGGTCGCTTCTAGGGTCGAGGTGCGTGTCGGTCCTCGGTCGTTTCCGCACGGTGTGGACTGCACGGTGTGGACTGCATGGTGTGGACTGCATGGTGTGGACCGCATGGTGTGGACCTAGTGGAGGATGCCGCGGATGTAGGTGTCCGGGTCGCCGAGGATCTGGTGGAGGGCGGCTTGGCCCGCGCCGCGGACGGCGGCCTTGGCGCCGAGGGCTGAGGGGACCACGCGGGTGGGGGACCAGCGGTTCGCCACCACGCGGGAGGTCAGCTCCGCCGCCACCGACTCGGCCAGCCAGGGGTGCAGCTTGGCGTAGCCGCCGCCCAGCACCACCACCGGAACATCCAGCACGTTCACTGCGCCCGCGAGGGCCAGGCCCAGTCGGGTGCCCGCCGAAGCGACGGCCGCCACGGCGCGGGCATCTCCTGTGGACAGTCGGTCGACCAGTTCGGTGATCGCCAGGTCCAGTGGGGCGCGCGTCCGCACGCCCGCGTCGGCCAGGATCGCGGCGGGGCCCGCCATCCGTTCCAGGCAGCCTCGTGCGCCGCAGGAGCAGAGCGGCCCGGCGGCGTCCACACAGGCATGGCCGATCTCGCCGCTGAATCCGTTGGTCCCCCGGCGCACCTGGCCGTCCAGGACCAGACCCGCGCCCACGCCGATCTCGGCGGAGACCAGGAGGAAGTCGCGGGTGTCCAGTCCGACGGTCAGTTCGCCGACGGCGGCGAGGTTCGCCTCGTTGTCCACCAGTGCCTGGCGCCCCAAGGCGGCCGGCACGTCCACATCGGACCAATTGAGGTTCGGTGCGGCGCGGACGATGCCGGTGTCGTGGTCCACCAGGCCGGGCACGGCGACGGCCAGCCCCCCGATGGGGGCCTCCCGGCGGGCCGCGTCGGACTCGGCATCGGTGATCGCGGCGGAGACCGAGGCGAGGACGTCGGCCGGGGCGCGGTCGCGGTTGTCGGCGGGGTGGACGCGGTGGGCGTGTTCGCCGCCCGTCGGGTCGACCAGGCAGGTGGCGATGTAGTCGACGCCGATCTCCACGCCGAGGCCGTGCGGTCCGCGGGGTGACGGGATCAGGGCGGTGCCGCGCCTGCCCCGCCCGGTGGCGGACTGGGGCCCGGTCTCGTCCAGCAGGCGGGCGGCGACCAGCCGGTCGACGAGGCTGGAGACGGTGGCCTTGGCCAGGCCGGTCGCCGCGGCGATCTCCGCGCGCGAGCGGCCGGGTCCTCGGGTGGCCTCGGCGAGGACGATGGCCGTGTTGTGCCTGCGCACGTCGCTGTTGCCCGCTGGTGAGGTCGGCTGCACGCCGGTGACTCTAGTGCTTGACGGGGGCCGGGCACGCGATTAAGTTCAGTGGCCGAACCAAAATATCCGAGGAGGCTCCCGTGGCACCGCAGCCGACCAAGGCGGACCGCTTCAGCTTCGGCCTGTGGACGGTGGGCTGGCGGGCGGCCGACCCGTTCGGCGACGCCACCCGGCCCGCCATCGACCCGGTCGAGTCCGTGCACCGGCTCGCCGAGCTGGGCGCGTGGGGGGTCACCTTCCACGACGACGACCTGATCCCCTTCGGCTCCGACGACGCCGCGCGCGCCGACACGGTCAGCGGGTTCAAGGCCGCGCTGGAGGAGACCGGCATCGTCGTGCCCATGGCCACGACGAACCTGTTCACCCACCCGGTGTTCAAGGACGGCGGCTTCACCAACAACGACCGCTCCATCCGCCGTTACGCCCTGCGCAAGGTCCTGCGCAACGTCGACCTGGCCGCCGAGTTGGGCGCGTCGACCTACGTGCTCTGGGGCGGTCGCGAGGGCAGCGAGAGCGACGCGGCCAAGGATGTCGCCGCCGCCCTCGACCGGTACCGGGAGGGCATCGACACCGTCGCCGCCTACGTCAAGGAGAAGGGCTACGACCTGCGCCTGGCGCTGGAGCCCAAGCCCAACGAGCCGCGCGGCGACATCTTCCTGCCCACCATCGGCCACGCGCTGGCGTTCATCGCCGAGCTGGAGCACGGCGACATCGTCGGGGTGAACCCCGAGGTCGGGCACGAGCAGATGGCGGGCCTGAACTTCGTGCACGGCGTCGCGCAGGCGCTGTGGGCGGGCAAGCTCTTCCACATCGACCTCAACGGGCAGAAGGGGCCGCGCTTCGACCAGGACATGGTCTTCGGCCACGGCGACCTGCTCTCCGCGTTCTTCCTGGTCGACCTGCTGGAGCACGGCGGCTACACCGGCCCGCGCCACTTCGACTACAAGCCGGCGCGCACCGAGGACGGCGCGGGCGTCTGGGCCAGCGCGGCGGCCAACATGAGCACCTACCTGCTGCTGCGCGAGCGCGCCCAGGCCTTCCGGGCCGACCCGCGCGTGCAGGAGGCGCTCGCGGTCTCCGGCCTGGACGAGCTGCGCGCCCCGACCCTCGGCGCGGGCGAGTCCCTGGCCGACCTGCTCGCCGACCGGGCCGCCTTCGAGGACTTCGACGCCGACAAGGCCGCCGAGCGCGGCTACGGCTTCGTCGCGCTCAACCAGCTCGCCGTCGAGCACCTGCTCGGGGCGCGGGCATGACCCTCGTCGCGGGAGTCGACTCCTCCACCCAGTCGTGCAAGGTGGTCGTCCGCGACGCGGAGACCGGCGCGCTGGTGCGGTCCGGGTCGGCCCCGCACCCCGACGGCACCGCGGTCGACCCCGCCCACTGGCTGACCGCGCTCACCGCGGCGGTTCAGGCGGCGGGCGGGCTCGACGACGTCGCGGCGCTGTCGGTCGGCGGCCAGCAGCACGGCATGGTCTGCCTGGACGACAGGGGCGCGGTCGTGCGGGACGCGCTGCTGTGGAACGACACCAGGTCGGCGGCAGCGGCGGCCGACCTGGTGTCCGAACTCGGCGGCCCGCGCGCCTGGGCCGACGCGGTCGGCACCGTGCCGATGGCCTCGCTGACGGTCTCCAAGCTGCGCTGGCTGGCCGCCCACGAGCCGCAGAACGCCGCGCGCACCGCCTCGGTCGCGCTGCCGCACGACTGGCTGACCTGGCAGCTCGGCCGCGGCGAGCTGACCACCGACCGCAGCGACGCCAGCGGCACCGGCTACTACTCGCCCGCGACCGGGGAGTACCGGCTCGACCTGCTGGAAGCCGCGCTCGGACACCGGGCGGCCCTGCCGCGCGTCGCCGGTCCGAGCGAGACCGTCGGCGCGTTCGGCCGCACGCAGCTGGGGCCGGGCGCGGGCGACAACGCCGCCGTGGCCCTCGGCGTGGGAGCGGCCCAAGGCGACGTGGTGGTCTCGATCGGCACGTCGGGCACGGCGTTCACCCCCAGCTCGACCCCGGCCGCCGACGCGTCCGGCCTGGTCGCGGGCTTCGCCGACGCGGCGGGCGCCTACCTGCCGCTGGTCTGCACCCTCAACGCCGCCTTGGTGCTGACCACGACGGCGACCCTCCTCGGCGTGTCCCTGGACCGCCTCGGCGACCTGGCGCTCTCGGCCGACCCGGGCGCGGGCGGCGTCGTGTTCATCCCGTACCTGCAGGGCGAGCGCACCCCCAACCGCCCCGACGCCACCGGCACCCTGCACGGACTCACCCTCACCAGCACCACCCCGGCCAACCTCGCCAGAGCCGCCGTCGAAGGCGTCCTCTGCGGCCTGGCCGACGGCGTTGACGCCCTGGTCGCCGCGGGCGCCCGCGCCGACCGGGTCATCCTGGTCGGCGGCGGCGCCCGCTCCCGAGCGGTCCGCGAGATCGCCCCCGCCGTGTTCGGCCGTCCCGTCCTGGTCCCCGAACCCGGCGAGTACGCCGCGGACGGGGCCGCCCGCCAGGCAGCTTGGTGCCTCGCGGGCGGCCCGACCCCACCCTCATGGCACCTGGCGGGAACGACCCGCCATGAGGCCGACCCCACGCCCGAGGTGCGCTCGCGCTACGCCGCGGCGCGCGACTCGGGCACGTGATCCCCTGCGCGTCCCCGGCTCTTACGGCGGGCCGGGGCCGCGCAGGCCCTCCCGGGGTTTCCGGTTTCGCGGTTCGCCCTAACGCGGGTGGCCGCGCGCGCGACTCTGGGGGAGAGGTCGTGCGGTGGTCGAGGCCGGGGGCGACGTGTGGTGACCCGGAGTGGGGTTGACCGGGGACGGTGCCGGTCGGCCGTCCGGGCATGAGCCGGTGGTGCCGCGGGCGAGGCGTGGCGCCACCGGCTCTGCTCGAAGGCGGGTCTGGCGTCGGGAGGGTGGGTGGGAGCTGTGGCCGGTGCGGAACAGCGGCCCCGTCCTGGGGACGAGGCCGCTGTGGGGGAGGGGGTCAGCAGTACAGGTTGCCGCCCGGGCTGACGCCCAGGATTGAGGTGAACTGCTGGTAGCGGGTGACTCGGCTCTGGACCTGGGCGGGGTTGCCGCCGTTGCATTCGATGGAGCCGTTGATGCTGCGGATCGTCTCGCCGAAGCCGCGGCTGTTGATCATGGCGTCGTGGGGGGTCATGGTGCCGGGGCCGCGTTGGGTGTTCCAGTACCAGAGGGCGGTTCGCCAGGCGACTGCCGGGTCCTGCTGGACCAGCCAGGGGTTGGTCAGCAAGGGGAGGCCGAGGGCGTCGCCTGCTGCCTTGTAGTTGAAGTTCCAGCTGAGCTGGATCGGGCCGCGGCCGTAGTAGGCGGCTTGGCCCGCGGGGCAGCCGTAGGGCTGGCCGGGGTCGCAGTAGTGGGGGTAGTTGTTCTGGTTCTGCTCCACAATGTGCACCAGGCCGCCGGTCTCGTGATAGGCGTTGGCGAGGAACGCGGCGGCTTCCTGGCGCTTGATGGTGTCGGAGCCGGTGTTGGCGAAGCCGGGGTAGGAGCTGAGGGCGGCGGTCAGGCCCGCGTAGGTGTAGAAGGGGTTGCGGCTGGGGAACATCTGGTTGAACTGGGATTCGCTGACGACGAAGCCGCCGGGCTGCGGCGGGTTGGTGCCGCCGCAGGTGTGCGGGTTCCAGTACCAGGTGCTGATCACCGGGTCGTAGCCCGGGTTGTCGTGCTCGGCGATGTAGTAGCGGCCGTCGGTGTACTTGACGATGGCGCCCGCGCGGTAGAACTGGCCCGCGACCCAGTTGGGGGCGTTGCAGGTGTTGCCTGGCGGGGGAGTCGTCCCGCCGCCGTCGCAGGCGCCTCGATCGGCCCACACGTCGGAGGAACCGGGGGTCTCGCCCTGGGTCCACCACTTCGCGGCCCAGTTGCGGCCGTTGTGGGAGGCGGTCTGGCCTCCGGTGTAGACGGTGCCCGAACTCCAGCCCGCGACGCAGGACGCGGCGGAAGCGGATGTGGACATGGGGATCACGACCGCTATCGCGGTGGCCGCCGCGAGCAGGTACGCGGCCAGCTTTCGGGACATGTGTTGGCTCCTGTCGTGAGCAGGGGTACGCAGGAGAGGCCTCCCGGCTACTGAACCAGGAGTGGTCTGGACGAGTCAAGGTCTAGACCAATGATTGTTGGACGCGGGAACAATCACGGAGCGTGGTCACCCGCCTGCGGCCCGCCCGAGGTACCCCACCACGGTATCCTTGCTGGTGGGACCCTAGGAGGAACGGCCGTGGCCATCGACAACGACAACCGAGACGCCTACCTGAAAAGACTCCGACGCATCGAAGGGCAGGTCCGCGGGCTTCAGCGGATGGTCCAGGAGGACAAGTACTGCATCGACATCCTGACCCAGGTGTCGGCCGCCACGAAGGCGCTGCAGTCCTTCTCCCTCGAACTCCTCGACGAGCACCTGGCCACCTGCGTCGTGCACGCCGCCGCCGCGGGCGGCCCGGAGGCCGACCAGAAGGTCAAGGAGGCGTCAGCGGCGATCGCCAGGCTGGTGCGGTCGTAGGAAGAGCGGCCCCAGGTCAAACGCGAGAGAAGGCCGCACCCGGGCGGGGGCGCGGCCTTCTCTCGTGCGGTGCTACCTGCTCAGAACCACCACTGACCTGGCCGGGACGGTCACCGACACACCGTCGATGCTCGCCTCGGCCGCGTCGGCCGACAGGGGGTGGGCGCTCCAGCCCGACGCCGGGGCGGTGACGGTCCTGGCCTGCGGATACGGGTTGACGACCACCAGCAGGCCGTCCCTGGCCGGGTCGACGTCGGCGCCCGCCGTGTCGTCCAGGTGCGCGACCACCACCCCGGCCTCGGCGGGCGGGAACGAGAGCTTGGTCTGGATCGCGTCCGCGTCGCCGAGGGTGAACAGCGGGGAGGACGCGCGCAGGCCGAACAGCTCCAGCGTGTCGTCCACCGCCGTCCGCATGTGCTCGCGGGCGGGCTTGAGGGCCGGGTCGGCCAGCAGCGGGCCGTGGAAGGGCCACTTGTCGCGGTTGTCGACGGCGTGCGCCAGTCCGCGCCCGAAGCCGTTGTCGGTCAGCGTCGGGTCGTAGCGGTTGAACCAGTCGCCGGAGTTGTAGCTGTTGCGGTCCAGCGACTTCGAGCGCAGGAACTCCGCGCCCGCGTGCAGGAACGGCTGGCCCTGGCCGAGGACCACCGGGGCGTGCGCGATCTTCTGCATCCGCACCCGGTCGGCCATCGCGGTGCCCTGGGGCAGCTTCATCGCCAGCGCGTCGTAGAGCGTCTCGTTGTCGTGCGCGTCGGAGTAGTTGACGATCTCGCCCGGCTGGGCGGCGTAGCCGGCGGGGGAGCCGTTGTAGTCGACCTCGCGGCCGGTGACCGGGGAGCCGCCGGTGCCGTCGAAGCGGTAGTCGGCCAGGTTGCCCGCCATGCCCAGCTTCACCAGGTCGGTGTAGTTGACCAGCCGGGACCGCTGCTCGCTCGGCGTGCCGTTGGCCGGAGCGCCGTTGGGGTCGCCCGCCAGACCGGAGGCCAGGCCCTGCACGCGCGGGTCGGTGTCGAAGGGCCCGCCGCCGCGCACGGCGTCGCGCTGGCGGTCGCTGAAGGTGCCGATGCCCGTGCCCGCCATGTTCGCCTGCGTGGCCTGCTCGAAGCGGGCGTCGTCGGCGACCTCGCCGAAGTTCCAGCCCTCGCCGTAGACGCGGATCTTGCGCCCGTCCACGCCGTCGGCGGCGACGGTGAGCTTGTCCAGCGCGGCCCGCACGGCGAGCATGTTCGCCTTCGGGTGGTGGCCCATGAGGTCGAAGCGGAACCCGTCGACCTTGAACGTCTTGGCCCAGTGCACCACCGAATCCACGACCAGCTTGCCCATCATCGCGTTCTCGGGCGCGGTGTTGGCGCAGCAGGTCGAGGTGGCGATCGCGCCGTTGGCGTCCAGGCGCTGGTAGTAGCCGGGGACGACCTTGTCCAGCACCGACGACGCCGCGTCACCCGAGGACGTGGTGTGGTTGTAGACCACGTCCACGACGACCTTGTTCCCGTTGGCGTGCAGCGCCTGCACCATCTCCCGGTACTGGCGCACGCGCGCCGGGCCGGACTGGGCGTCGTCGGTGGCGTAGGAGCCCTCGGGCACGTCGAAGTGCAGCGGGTCGTAGCCCCAGTTGAAGCCGTCGGCGTCGCGGACGGCGTCCACGCACGCCTGCTGCTCCTCGGAGTCCGGGGCCATCGCCGCCAGGTCGCAGTCCGGCGTGCGCTGCTCGGCGCGGCGCTCGGGGATGCTGGCGATGTCGAAGGTCGGCAGCAGGTGCACGGTGTCCAGGCCCGCCTCGGCCAGGTCGCGCAGGTGGGTCATGCCCACCGAGTCGCGGCGGGTGAACGCCTTGTACGTGCCGCGCTCGGCCTCGGGCACCGAGGCGTCGCCGATGGAGAAGTCGCGCACGTGCAGCTCGGTGATCCCGTGCTCGGTCGGGTCGGCGCCCAGACCCCGGGCCACCTCGCCGGACCAGCCGCCGGGGGCCGCCGCTCCCAGGTCGGCGAACTGGGAGTGGGTGGAGCCGACCGCCAGCGACACCGAGTACGGGTCGGTCACCACGACGGTGCGGACCTTGCGCTCGGTGGGCGAGTAGCCGCTCACCTCGTACTGGTAGTAGCGGTCCTTCCACGCGCCCGTGCCCGACCACGCGCCGGTCGCCGCGTCGCGGGTCAGCGCCACGACCTGCTCCGGAGCGGCGTCCGCCGCGGGCGCGGCGGTGCCGAACAGGCGCAGCTTGACCGAGGTCGCCGTGGGCGCCCACAGCCGGGCCGTGGCGTTCGCCCCGGACACCGTCGGCCGGTAGTCCAGCGCGGTCGCGCCCCGGTAGCGGTCGTCCAGCGCGCCCGCGATCTGCGTGCCGGTCGCGTGGCGCAGCGCGCCGCCGGAGTCGACGTGCACGGCGGCCTGCTGCGCGCCCAGCGCCTCATCGATGCGGTCGGTGTCGCGGACGCCGAACACCGGCTTGTCGGCCAGGTGCGGGAACTTCGCCGCGAGGTCGCCGGAGAGGCGACCGGCCGGGACCAGCCGCAGGTGCTTTCCGCCGACGACCGCGCCGTTCTCCAGCTTGATGCCGCCCGCGGCGTCGTAGCGCACGTGGTAGCCGTCGGTCGCGGCCACCGGCACGTCCCAGACCAGCTTGTCCTTGCTCACCCACACGGCCTTCGCTTGGCCGAGGTCGGCGTCGGCGGCGGGCGCGCTGGAGGAGGGCAGCACGTAGGAGGCCTGTCCGTCCTGGCGGGCCGAGCCCGAGACGAACCACACCTCGTACCCGGTGCTGCCCACGTCGAGGAACTGGTCGGCGCCGGGGTCCTTGGTGTCGCCCTTGTGGATGATGTTGCTGAGTCCGGGTGCGCCCTCCGCCAGCTCGACCGACCAGGAGATGCCGAATCCGTCCTCGCCGTCCTTGGGCCGGGACTGGGTCCAGCCGGGGCTCGGGTTCAGCGAGCCCGTCCAGTGGTAGAGGACCCAGTCGGTGTAGTCGCCGTCCGGGCGGTGGTAGTGGATGACGGCCCTGTTCTCCGCCGCCGCACGGCTGGCGAAGACCTTGTCCTCCTTCACCCACGCCGAACCGCTGTTCGCCCGGCCCGCCGCGACCGCAGCGCCGCCCTTGACCACCGAGAACTCCAGCGGCAGGGCGTCGGCGGGCACCTCGGCGACCGCGCCGAAGCCGTCGCGACCGGACAGCGGGACGTCGGGCTGCCCCGCGACCTTGACGGCCGCGCCCGAGTAGTCCCCGTCACCGCGCTGGTAGTGCACGGTGACCCGTCCGGTCGCGGCGACCTCGGTCGGGTGGGTGGCCTGGTCCCCTTGGTCCACCCACACCTGCGGGGTGAGCGCCGGGTCGATGACCCGGTCCCCGCCGTCCTTCTCGTCGCCCTTGTGCACGACCGTCCCCACGCTGCGCGCGCCCGGCTTCAGCTTCACCCACGCGAAGCGGCCGTAGGCGGTCTCGCCGGAGAACGGGTGCCCGCCCGACCACTCGGTCGGCTGCTCGACGTCGCCCCAGGTGTGCAGGGTCCAGCCGTCGTAGTCGCCCGCCGGACGCCGGTAGTGCACGACCAGCCAGTCCGGGCTGCCCGTCTGCGGGCCCCCCGACGGCGGCGCGGGCACCAGGCCGATCGCCGCGCCGTCGGCGCCGAGCGCGCCGTGCCCGTCCTTGACCACCACGCGGAACTCCACGCGCTTGCCGTCGGCCGCGCCCGGCAGCCCGGCGACGTCGACCTCCACCCGGTACGGCGCGGCGTCGTCGGTGCCCAGCACGGTCCAGTCGGCCTGGCCCTGCGCCTTCGCGGCGAAGGTGGCCTGGGCGAACGGCGCGGTGACGCCGTCGGCGCGCAGCTCGACGCGCTTGTCGAGCACGGTGCCGGTGGCGGGCGCTACCAGCGTCGGGACGACCTGCCCGGACGGCACGCGGTTGACCGACTCCAGCACCAGCACCGACATCGGCGGCACCTCGACGCGCACCGTGGCGTCGGCCGAAGACGTCGGGCCCGCGCCCTTGGCCGGGAACACGGTGTCGTAGCGCAGGTTGCGCGCGGCCACCGGCACGTCGACCGACTTCGCCTCGGTGCCCGAGTTGGCCACCACGACGAACTCCTGCAAGTCCTTGCGGTCGATGCGGCTGAAGGCGATCAGGTCGCCGTCGGCCACGCGCAGCACCTGGTTGCCGGTGCGCCACACGGTGTCGCGGTCGACGAAGTCGGCCAGCGAGGCCAGCTGCTTGTAGAGCGGGTGCTGCGGCCGGAAGTTGTCCTGCGCGCCCGTGCGGCCGGCGCCGACGAACGTCTCGCCCGCGAACTCCGGGGTCTTGCTGGCGAACATGCTCTGGCGCGCCAGCTTGTCGCCGCCACCGCCTGCCATGCCCTGCTCGTCGCCGTAGTAGACGACCGGGTTGCCGCGCCAGAAGTACATCAGCGCGTTGCCCAGGCGCAGCCGCTCCAGCAGCTCGGCGTCGGTGATGCCTGGCCGCTCCTGGCGGATCTGCCAGGCGATGCGGCCCATGTCGTGGTTGCCGAGGAAGGTCGGCAGCGAGTTGGCGTTGGAGTCGGCGTCGGTGTAGCGGTCGTCCTCGACCAGGACCTCGCCGAGGCGCTCGGCGCCCTTGCCGGACAGGAAGCTCAGCGCGCCGGACTGGAAGGGGAAGTCCAGTGTGGACTGCATCTGGCCGGTGGTGGTGTAGCTGGAGGTGAGGCTGGTGTCGGAGCTGAAGACCTCGCCGAAGACGAAGAAGTCCTTGTTGCCCTTGCTCGCCGCGTACCGCTTCACGTGCGGGGCCAACGCCTGCCAGAACTCCATGTTGACGTGCTTGACCGTGTCGACGCGGTAGCCGTCGATGTCGAGGGTGTCGATCCAGGAGGTGAAGATGTCCTTCATGCCCTCGACCACGACCGGGTGCTCGGTCATCAGGTCGTCCAGGCCGACGAAGTCGCCGTACTCGGTGGACTCGCCGCTGAAGGTCGAGTCGCCGCGGTTGTGGTAGAGCACCGGGTCGTTGAGCCAGGAGGGCACCTTCACCGTGCGGTCGGCGTCATTGTCGAAGACCGGGGTGTAGGGGAAGGACGTCGCCGGGTCCAGCTCGGGGAAGTCCGGGCGGCCCGCGGCGGCGGCGATGTCGACCGGGTTGCCCTCGGCGTCGAGGTAGGGCTGGGCGCCGGTGCCGATGTAGTCGTACTTCTTCTCGGCGTAGTCGATGACGTCGGCGGTGTGGTTGGCGACGATGTCGAAGAAGACCTTGACGCCGAGGCGGTGCGCGTCGGCGATCAGCGCCTTCATGTCCTGGGTGGTGCCGAAGTGCGGGTCGAAGCGGGTGAAGTCGGTGGTCCAGTAGCCGTGGTAGCCCGCGGAGACGTCCGCGCCCTCGCCCTGCACCCAGCGGTTGGCGAACATCGGCGTCATCCAGATCGCGGTGACGCCCATGCCGTCGAGGTAGCCGAGCTTCTGGCGCAGGCCCTTGAGGTCGCCGCCGTGGTAGAAGCTCTTGTCGGCCGGGTCGAAGCCGTGCACGAGCCGGTCGCGCGAGGGCGAGCCGCCGCGGTCGTTGGCCCGGTCGCCGTTGGCGAAGCGATCCGGCATGACGAAGTAGAACCGCTCGCCGGACAGGTCGCCGCGCAGCGCGTCCCTGGCCAGGGCGGCGTCTCCGGGGCGGGTGCCCGCGCCGATGTCGGTGACCGCGCCCACGGCCAGCCGGTCGGCGGCGGGGGCCTGCGCGGCGGCGATGCCCGCGGCCGGGACGATCACCCCGGTCCCGACCAGCAGAGCGGTCACCGCGGCCATCAGGCGTCGACCCATGCCGACCTCCTCGTCGTGCTGCAAGGGTGGTACTGCCAGGGGGCGCTGCTCGCAAGACCTTGCAGGGGAGATGCGGCAGGCTGGTGCACATAATCACGTCAGCGGGCACCTCGCAAGGCCCACTTGTTGCAACGCCTTGCGACGGGTTGCGAAACGGCGGGACTTCCGGCGGCGCGGTCGGCGACCCGTCATGCTGGTGAGGTGACCTCCGACCTGGCGCTGCTCACCGGACCGGCGGCGGGTGAGCTGATCACCGCCGCGCTGCGCGGCTCCGGCATGGACCTGCTCGGCTGGACCGCCACCCAGGTCGACCACCAGCCCGGCCGGGGCACCACCGTCGGCTACTCGGCGCGGCTGCGCCGGGCGGACGGGTCCACCGCCGACGAGGTCCTCGGCGCGACGTCGCGGACGCTGCCCTCGCCGCTGCCGCGGGGCGTGGTGCGCATCGGCGAGGTGGGCCTGTGGCGCTTCCCGAACGACCCCGACCTGCCGGGACTGGCGGTCGCCGCCGACCCGGAGCGGATGCGGCGGGTCTGCGCGGGCATCGGCTGGCCCGCGGACGGGGGAGTGGCGACCAGGGTCGTGGCCTACCGGCCCCGGCGGCGCGCGGTGGTGCGGGTGGACACCTCGGGAGGGACGCTCTACGTCAAGGCGGTGCGCCCCGACCGGGCGCGCGGCCTGCACCGGCGGCACCGGGTGGCGCTGGCCGCCGGGTGCCCGGTGCCGCCGCCGCTGGGCTGGTCGGAGGACGGCCTGGTGGTGCTGGCGGGCCTGCCCGGCCGGACCCTGCGCCGCCACATCGTGCGGCCGGGCGCCGACGACCCGCTGCGCGAGCCCGGTCCGCTGGTGGAGAGCATCGCCGCCGCCCTGACGAGCCTGCCCGCCGAACTGGCCACCGGGGCGCGCAGGCGCACCTGGGGCCAGAAGGCCGACCACTACGCCGCCGTCATCGCCGCCGCCGACCCCGGCATCGGGGTCCGCGCCAAGCGGGTGGCCGCCGCCGTCGGCCACACCGCCCCGCAGGCACCCGACGCCGCCGTCCACGGCGACTTCTACGAGAGCCAACTGCTCGTCGCGGGCGGCGTGGTGACCGGCCTGCTCGACATCGACACCGCGGGCCGCGGCGAGCGCCTGGACGACGCCGCGTGCCTGCTGGCCCACCTCAGCGTCCTCGCCGAGATCCACCCGGACCGCGCCGACGCCGTCGGCGGCCTCGGCGTGGCGCTGCTCGACCGCTTCACCGCCGAGATGGACGGCGTGGCCCTGGCCCGCCGCACGGCCGCGGTCGTCCTCTCCCTGGCGACGGGGCCGCACCGGGTGCAGGAGCCGAACTGGCGGGCGACGACGGCGGCGCGGATCGCCCTGGCCGAGCGCTGGCTCGATTTGGCCGACGCCAACTGATCCGCGCGGCGAGAACCGCTCCCGCCATTGTGAACAAGGGAGCGGACTACAGTGTTCTGTCCGATTTATGACGACGTCATGGTCTGTCCGTGAATGGCTCACGCGCACTGCGGGAATGTGTTGTCGTGGCCCCAGAAATGGCCTCCGACCTGCGTGGGAAATGGGCCGAGGCAATCGGGGAGATGCGTCCGGAACCGTCCTGCCGGGAGTATGGAGGAGCAAAGCGCCTGGTCGCAGTCCGCCTGCGCGCCGGGAATGCGGACGAGAGGATTGGACGCTGGCATGACTGAGAGCAAATGGAAGTTGGTCGTGGACCGGCAGGGCGTCACGATCACCGGGGACAAGTTTCAGCTCACCGCGGCCACCGGCGGCGCCGGGGACGCCGACCTGCTCGACGGGCAGGCGGACGTGGCCATGATGGACCCGGCCGCGATCGACGGGATCATCAGCGAGCTCCAGCACCTCAACCGCCGCACCTACGGCCAGTACTGCGGGCTGTCCAACGCCGCCGAGATGGTCGGAGAGCGGTGGGGGATGCTGATCATCCGCGACCTGCTCGTCGGGCCGAAGCGCTTCGGGGAGCTGAGCGAGGGCCTTCCCCTGCTGTCGCCGGACATCCTCAGCGCGCGGCTCAAGGAGATGCAGCACTTCGGGGTCGTGCAGGCGGTCGCCTCCACCACGGAGGAGAGCGTCGTGCGCTACGAGCTGACCGACTACGGCCAGGAGCTGGACGAGGTCATGCGCGCCTTCGGCCGCTGGGGCGCCCGCTCGCTCAGCGCGCCGCGGCCCGACGAGGTCTTCACCGTCAACGGCCTGGTCATGTCCCTGCGCTCCTGCTTCCGCGGCGACGCGGTCGCCGACGTGGCCATGAGCTTCCAGATGACCGTCGGCGACATGGTGGTCTGCGGTGTGATGGCGGGCGGCCAGATCACCGTCAACGACGGTCCCATGCCCGAGGCCCAGCTGTGCATGGAGCCCGGCGAGCACTACAAGGCGATCGTCAGCGGCATGGCCTGCGCCGACGACCTGCGCGCGGCGCAGGACTTCCACCACAGCGGCGATGACGCCCTGCTGGAGGACTTCCTCCGCTGCTTCTCCTTCGACTGAGCGGTCCCGAGAACCCGGCGTCCTGCCAAGGACGCCGGGTTTCGTCGTGTCCGGGGTAGGCATCGGGAAACTCCACAAAGGAAAGGCGCGGTCCACCCGGAGCCGGGGGACCGCGCCTTGTGCGTCGGAGGATCAGCCTGCCTCGGCGAGCTGCTGGGCCGTGCGCAGTCGGCCGAGGGCCGCCGAGCGCAGGTCGAGCAGCGCGGTGAGCACCGGCGGGTCGAACACGCGCATCGGGTGCAGCCGCAGGTCGGCCAGGCGCGCGGCGATGCCGGGGCGGATCGCGATGGGGCCGTGCGCGCCCACCAGCGGGCGGACCGCCAGCGCCTCCTCGGCGCCCGCGGGCACCGCGTGCGCGAGCACGTGCCAGGTGCCGGTCGGCACGTCGTGCAGCGTGTACGGGCCGGGGCGGTCCAGGACGGCGCAGCGGACCGGCGAGCCCTGCAGCATCGGGGTCGGGAACAGGCCGACGAACACCATGCCGACCGGGTGACCCTCCGGAAGGGACACGTTGCCCCGCACGACCGGGCGCGGGGTCTCCGTCGCCCGCGCGATGGCGGGCATCTCCGTGGTGGCGCCGCGGGTGTGCCGGTAGGTGATCGGCGAGACGCCGACGCTGGTGCGGAAGCGCGAGCTGAACGTGCCGACGCTGTTGTAGCCGACCTGGTGGCTGATGTCGGCGACGGTGAGGTTGGTCGACAGCAGCAGCCGCTTCGCCTCCTCTAACCGCATGGCCGACAGGAAGCGTCCTGGGGATACCCCGGTGATCTTGCGGAACACGCGGGAGAAGTGGAACTTGCTGAACATCGCCGATCGCGCGAGGTCGTCGATCGTGACCTTGTCCGACAGGTTACCGCGCATGGTGGTGATTGCCCGCTCCACCGCTCGCGCGACCGTCTCGTCCATCGTGGCTTCCTTTCACCCGGGTTTCCGTGGTCCCACTCCATCCAGCGGAACCGGTGGAGCTGTGCGGTCGGCCCAGGGGTCCCGTCTGCGAATTCTTCTCGCCGGGGCCGGAGCGGGCCTAGTGTCGCCGTCATCGGCGGGTGTGAATTCCAGCCGCCGTACCATGTGAACAATTCATGTGGTCATCGGTGAGATCCGCCCGGATCAGGCGGAACGGGGCATCGGGGGAGCATCCCCGAAGGTGGCGCGGAAGCGCCGGGCGTGCTCGGGCAGGTCCAGCGCGCGCAGCCCCGCCGCGCTCCCGGACTCGTCCGGTTCGGAGAGCAGGCAGCGGATCAGCACCGGGCGGGTCGCGGTCGCCAGCTCGCCGCGCAGCAGGGCCAGGAAGCGGTCCGCGCGCGCCGTGCTCACCACCGTGGCGTACCCGGCGGCGCCCGCGAGCGCGGCGATGTCGGCCCGGCTCGACGGCGACGAGGTCTCCTGGGCCGCGCCGAAGAGTCCGTCGTCCAGCACGACGTGCACCAGGCGCAGGGCGGGCATCGAGCCCGCGGTGATCAGGCCCATCGGGTTGCGGGCGAGGCTGCCGTAGGCGTCCACGACGACGGTCGGCCTGCCGATCTGCATGGCCACGCCGATGCCGAGCGAGGACGCCATGCCCATGCCCGCGGTGAGATACAGGTGGTTGCGCCGGTCGGAGATCATCCTGGCCACCCGGCAGGTCGCCTCCGTGGTGAAGATGACCGGCTCGACCGTGGTGGCCGAGATGACGGCCCGGATCGCGGCGTTGCGGTTCATGCCGGGAGCCCCCCGGTCTCCAGTGCCGACGGCGGCATCAGCAGCGCCGTGGGCGTCCGGTTGTCCCGGACCGAGACCAGCGCCCTGGCGACCTGGTCGGCGGCGGGCGTGGCCGGGTCGTACTCGACCACCGCCATGCCGAGGCCGTCGAGCAGCGGACGGGTGATCTTGGACAGCAGCACGGTCTCGGCGGGCGGCGCCCCGTCGGCCGTCCGCACGTGCACGACCAGCAGCACCGGCGTCCGGTAGGGCATCACCAGCGAGGCGATCGCGCCCAGCGACGGGCCGATGCCGTGGTTCTGCATCAGCACCACCGGCAGGTGACCGGTCAGCGCCGCGCCCGCGGCGATGCCGATCGCGTTGTCCTCGCGGGCCACCGTGAGCACCCCGGGGCCCTGCTCGACCGCGCCGTACAGCGGTGACATCACCGCGCACGGCGTAGCGTAGAAGGGCCCGAAGCCCGACGCCACCATCGCGGTGCATAATTCCCCGGCAAGATCGGTTTTTTGTGCCGATGTCGCGGTCCCGACTGTCATCTCGCTCCCCCGTCCGTATCTCTCGAAGGTCGGGCTGGCTGGACCTGGTTGGGTCCAGAACGCCAAACGGCGAACCAGATTCGGAAGGAACGGTCCCCGGCTGATTCCTATTCAGGCCGCGGTGTTGCCCTCCCACCAATCCGACGGTCCCAGCATTGATGTGCCTGCGACAGTGCCGCAGACACGGCTCAGCAGGGAAAACCGAGGTCAGAGGGTATGAAAAAGTCACATGGCCTCGGTGCGCCCTGCACTGGTTACAGTTCCTGCACCAGACTGAGAATTCCGTCGTACAGACTTTGATTCCTCACCCACCCACGGGAGTCACCATGAGCACCGCAACGATGGACCGAGTTCAGGAGCAGTTAGCGTTCTTGGGCCTCGACGGAGTCGCGTTACAGGCCCATTCGGCGGACGTCGAGATCGACCGTTTCGACTACTGGAGCGGACTGACCTCGGACTCGGTCCGTGCCTGCCACTGCACGGCGACCTTCCGTTCGGACCCGCAGGACGAGCGGACCGTGTGATGTCCGCCGCGGGCGCTGGGGACCTTCCCCGGATCGGCTTCAAGCAGCACATCCGGGCCGAGGTGTCGGCAACGGAGGGCGCCTACCTGTTCTCCGAGCACGACACCACGGTGCTCCAGGGCACCGCGGTCGAGTCGGTCGTCGCCCTCCTCGACGGCACCCGCGACGTGGCAGGCGTGCTTGCCTCGGTGCCGGTCGGGGTCAGCAGGGAGAAGGCGGCCGGAGTGCTGGCGAAGCTGACCGCGGCGGGGTTGATCTCGCTGCGGTCCGGGCCCGGGGGTGGGGACTCCAGCGCGGCGGCGTATTGGGAAGCGGCAGGCCTGGACGGTGGAATCGCGGAGGTCCAGACCGCGAGCTCCACCGTCCGGCTGATCGCCCTCGACGGTGTTGACGGCGGTGCCGCCCACGGCGCCGCCGGCAGTGCCGCCGAGGGCGCGCTGCGGGCCGCCGGGCTCGTGGTGCACACCGAGGGCGGCGTCGCCGACGCCGACCTCACCGTCGTGCTCTGCGCCGACTACCTCGACCCGGCCCTGGCCGGGATCGACGCCGAGCAGCGCGCGGCCGGGCGGCCGTGGCTGCCCGCCAAGGTCGTCGGCACCCGGGTGTGGATCGGGCCGGTGTTCGAGCCGTCCACCCCGGGGTGCTGGCACTGCCTGGCCGCCCGGCTCTGGGACAACCGGCCCGCCGAGAAGCACGCGGTCACCGCGCTCGGCCGCTCCGGCCCCGCGCCGAGCCCGGTCGTGGCGATCCCGCCGAGCACCGGCGCCGCGGCCCAGCTCGTGGCCATGGAGGCCACCAAGTACCTGGCGGGCCACCGCCACCCCAACCAGCGCGCGATCTGGGTGCTCGACACCCTCGACCTCACCGGCACGCACCACCCGCGGCCGGTGCTGCCGCAGTGCGCGACCTGCGGCGACCCCGACGTCGTGCGGACCAGGGGCCACCAGCCGGTCGAGCTGGTCAGCCGCCCGCGGGTCAGCCACGGCGGCGGCTACCGCGCCATGACCGCCGAGCAGACCATGGCCGCCTACCGGCATCTGGTCAGCCCGGTGACCGGCATCGTCAAGGAGGTCGTGCGCGACCCGCGCGGGCCGGACTTCTTCAACGCCTACCGGTCCGGGGCCAACGCCGCCGCGGGCAGCGACCTGCGCACGCTGCGCTCGACGCTGCGCACCAGCAGCGGCGGCAAGGGCATGACCGCCGCCGACGCCGAGGTCGGCGCGCTGTGCGAGGCCGTCGAGCGGTACTCGGCGACCTTCCGCGGCGACGAGGCGCGCGTCCGGGGGAGCCTGCTGAGCTTGGGGGAGCAGGCTATTCACCCGAACGATGTGCTGCTCTACGACGAGCGGCAGTACCGCGACAGGGCTCAGTGGAACGGTCAGCATTCACCTTTCCAATGGGTGTGCGGGACCTTCTCCGAGACCGCCGTCGGCGACTGGAGTCCGATCTGGTCGCTCACCGAGCAGCGGCACCGCCTGCTGCCCACCTCGCTGCTCTACTACGGCGCGCCGGGCTCGGACGTGGCCGCGGCCGACTCCAACGGCAACGCCGCCGGGTCCAGCGTCGAGGACGCGGTGCTGCAGGGGATGCTGGAGCTGATCGAGCGCGACGCCGTCGCGATCTGGTGGTACAACCGGCTCTCCGTGCCAGGGGTGGACCTCGACGCCTTCGGCGACCCGTGGATCGACCGGCTGCGCGAGGTCTACGCCGGGATCGGCAGGCAGGTCTGGGTCCTGGACATCACCACCGACACCGGTGTTCCCACGATGGCCGCGGTATCGCGTCGCACGACGGGCGACACCGAGGACATCGTCTTCGGATTCGGCTCACACCTCGATCCGGGCATCGCGCTTCGGCGTGCGCTCACAGAGCTGAACCAGATGATGCCGATGCTGGTGGAACGCCGTGCCGACGGCGGTTACAGCATCGATGACCCGGACACCGTCCATTGGTGGCGCACGGCCACTCTTGCCAACCAGCCCTACCTGCGCCCCGATCCCGCGCAGCCGCAGCGCACCCCGCGCGACTACCCGCGCCACCACGCCGCCGACCTGCTCGACGACGTGACCGCCGTGCGGCGCAAGCTGGAGGCGCTCGGGCTGGAGGTCCTGGTGCTCGACCAGACCCGTCCCGACATCGGCCTGCCGGTGGTGAAGGTCGTCGTCCCCGGCCTGCGGCACTTCTGGGCGCGCTTCGGCCCCGGCCGCCTCTTCGACGTCCCCGTCCGCGTGGGACTGCGCGACAGCCCCACCGGCTACACGGAGTTGAACCCCATGCCTGTGTTCTTGTAGCACCGGGAAGACGCATCAGGGGCGCGCCAGACGCGCGCGGAGAGAGTGATCGGAGCCAGCAGTGTCCATCGAATCCGACCGGCCCGCGCAGCGAGTCCGGTTGTGGTCGCTGTCCGAGGACGTTCTTGTCGAGGACGATCCCGGGGACGACCAGGTCGTGGTGGTCACCCGCTGGGGCGAGGTCAAGCTGGGCGACGCCGAGGGCGCGGTCCGCGAGTCGCTGCACCGGATGAGCCTCGGCCCGATCTCCCTGGACAACGTCGTCACCGGCGGCGTGGCGCGCACCGAGGACCGGGCCAGGGTGGACGAGATCCTGGACAAGCTCGGCGGCTCCGTGGTGCACTCCCTCGGCACGACGGAAGGCGGGGTGCCGCTGCTGTCGGTGGTTCCGGTCGCCCGGGACGCGGTCTTCCGCGCCGTGCGCGTGGACCCGTCGCTGCCGCTGCGGCTGTCCCGCTTCGCCGCGCTGCGCAGCAGCGACGGCGACCTGCTGGTGGAGTCGCCGCTGGCGCGGTTCCAGGTGGTGCTGCACCGCAGGGTCGTCTCGCGGATCGTGGTGGCGATGTGCGCGGCCACCTCGGTCACCGAACTGGCCACCGCCCTCGACATCGACCGCGCCGTCGTCGCCGACATCGCCGCCTACCTCGTCGCGACCGGCGTGGTCCTGCTCGGCGTCTGGCACGAGCGCGAGCCCGGCCGCGTTCCGCTGTTCGCCGAGGACGCCGACCCCACGCTCACCCGGTGGTCCCACCACGACCTGCTCTTCCACGCCCGCACCAGGATGGGCCGCCACGGCGGGCTGACCGGGGTCACCTTCCCGCACGCGGAGTCCTCGCCCGCGCCCGCGCTCGTCAAGGCCCAGCGCACCGGTCCGCGCTACGAGCTGCACCAGCCGAGGGCGGAAGTGCTCTCCGACAGCGACCCGCCGCTGGTCGACGTCGTGGAGAACACCCGGCTGTGCCAGGAGATGCGCGGTCCGGTGACCATCGAGCAGATCGGCGAGCTGCTCTTCCGCGCGGCACGCGTCCGTTCGGTCTCACCCGCGTCGGCGGGCGGGGACCACGTGTACGAGGTGTCGGACCGCCCGTACCTCAGCATCAACGGCTTGTACGAGCTGGAGTTGTACTTGTGCGCCAACGAAGCCGAGGGTCTGCCGAGGGGCATCTACCACTACGACCCCCGGCAGCACGCGCTCACCCTGGTGCGGGAGTCGGCGGAGGACATGGCCGCGATGCTGGAAAGTGCCATGATCGGCTCCGGGGCCGCGGGGTGGCCGCCTGTTATGATCACGATCACCGCGCGGGTTGCGAGGTCGTCATGGATGTACGGGGGAATCGCCTATTCCCTGACCCTGACCCACGTCGGGGCGTTGCAGCAGATGCTGTGCATCTCCGCCACAGCGATGGGCCTCGCGGCGTGTGTTCCAGCCATCGATCCCGGCGAGGCGGTCGACGTCGCGCTGGGTCTGGAGTGGCCCGCGGAGGTAGGTGTGGGGGAATTCGTCTTCGGGAACCGGCTCAGAACACCGTCGAGGCGTGCGATCGCCCTATAATCCCGCTTGGCCACAGAGTGTGAGGGCAACTCGACTTTCTGTCGGTCTTGTGGGAGGGAGTGTCCCGTGACGGGTGCGGCAGGGGTGGCCGGAGAGGCGAGCCCCTCGGGCGAGTTACGGCGTGCGCCGCTGCTCGCACCGGTGGTCGCGCGGGCCATCATGCTC
This sequence comes from Actinokineospora guangxiensis, assembly GCF_042657845.1. Classification (NCBI taxonomy): domain Bacteria; kingdom Bacillati; phylum Actinomycetota; class Actinomycetes; order Pseudonocardiales; family Pseudonocardiaceae; genus Actinokineospora; species Actinokineospora guangxiensis. The sequence continues at coordinate 290,371 of NZ_JBHSKF010000005.1, forward strand.
GTGGCGGTCGGGGCTTTCTGCGTCATCGCGCTCATTTGGGTGATCTATGCCGGAACTCCCTTGTGGGCCTGCGTGCAAGCGGGCTTCTACCTCGCCGCCATCTTCGGACTGCAGGTCTACTTCGGCAGGCCGCAGACGCAGGTCCGCGCCCCCGTCACCTACGCGGTCCTGGCCGCGCAGGCGTTCCTCATCCTGGTGCCGCTCACCCAGTTCGGGATCAGCTGGACCGGCATGCACGTGCTGCTGGCCGCCAACGCCGTGCAGGTGTTCCCCCCGCGCATCGGCTGGCCGCTGCTCGCCCTGATCAGCGCGGCGATGGTGCCCGTCCAGCTCCTCCTCGGCGCGACGACCGCCGACATCGGCGAGGTGCTGATCGGCAGCGTGGTCGGCGGCCTGGAGTTCTACGGGCTCACCCGGCTGGCCCGCCTCATCACCGTCGTGCACGCGGCCAGGGCCGAACTCGGCGAGGCCGCCGTCGCCAAGGAGCGCATCCGCTTCGCGGGCGACCTGCACGAACTGCTGGGTCTGAGCCTGTCCACCGTCGGGCCCAAGGCCGTCTCCGCCAAGGAAGCCGTCAAGACCGACCCGGCCCGCGCCAAGGAGGAGGTGGGCGAGATCCTCAAAGTCGCCCGCCACGCGCTGGCGGACGTGCGCCTCGTCGCCAGCGGCTACCGCGAGGCGTCGTTCAAGGACGAGTCCCGCACCGTCGAGTCGATGCTCATCGACTCCGACATCGAGGTCGAGGTCGAGGGCAGCCACAGCGACCTGCCGGTCCACGTGCGCACCGTCGTCGTCGCCGTCCTGCGCGCGGGCGCCGCCGAGGTGCTCCAGCGCGAGGGCGTCACCAGGTGCGGCATCACGATGCGCCAATCGGCGGGCACCGTCGAACTGGACATCACCGACGACGGCGAGGTCGGCGACAGCACCGCCGCCCTGCCCACCGCGGCCACCGACACCGCGGCCACACTGATCGACCGCGTCGAGGCCCTCGGCGGCTCGCTGAGCAGGACTGTGCGCCCCGGCGGCGGCAACCTCCTGCACCTGGTCGTGCCTCCGGGGACCACGACCGAGTCGGACTCCCTGCGCGGCGGTGGCGACGACCCGGCCGAGGTGAGCGCCACCGTCTCCACCTGGGTCATGCGCACGGTGTTCATCGGCTTCGCGGTGTCGGTGATGTACACGAACCTGGTGCGCGGGCGGGACGTGGAGACCCTGCTGACCATCGGCGGGTTCGTCATCGCCTCGCTGATCGTTCAGCTCGGCTACATCAGCAGGCCGGGCCTGGAGCTGTCCCCCCGCATGCGGTACGCGGTGCTGGGGCTGATGGCGGTCCTGGTGTTCGGGCCGCTGCCGCTGCTCGGGTCGCTGTGGCACTCGATCCCGGGGTTCCTGGCGGGCTCGGCGCTACTGCTGCTGCGTCCCGCGGCGGGGTGGTTCGTGTTCGTCGCCGTGCTGGTGACGGTGCCCGCGATCAAAGCGGTGAACCTCGTCCACCCCCTGCTGGTGGTGCAATTCGCGGGAAGCACGCTGATCACCGGCCTGGTGGTCTTCGGGCTGACCTGGATGGCGCGCGCGGTGCACCAGTTGCGGTCGGCCAGGTTCGAGCTGGCCAGGATCGCCGTCGCCGAGGAGCGGATGCGGTTCGCGCGCGACCTGCACGACCTGCTCGGGCTGAGCCTGTCGGCGATCACGCTCAAGGCCGAGCTGGCGCTGCGGCTGATGGACGTGGACCCCGACCGGGCGGGCCACGAGCTGGTGGAGATCGGCGACATCGCCCGCCTGGCGCTGGCCGATGTGCGCCTGGTGGCGAGCGGGTACCAGGAGCTGTCGTTGAACGACGAGTCCCGCTCGGCGGAGTCGGTGCTGGTGGCCGCCGATGTGGATGTGCGGCTGAACATGCACTACGGCGAGCTGCCGCCGGAGGTCAGGACCGTGCTGGCGACGGTGCTGCGGGAGGGCGTGACGAACGTGCTGCGGCACAGCGCGAAGGGGGCGCGGTGTGAGATCACGGTGCGGCAGGTGGACCGGATGGTGATGCTGGAGATCGTGAACAACGGGGCGGAGCGGGTGGCCGCGCCCAGCGTCGGGGGCAGTGGGCTGCGGAACCTGTCGGCCAGGGTGGCGGAGCTGGGCGGGGAGCTGACGGCGGGGATGTCGGTGGACGGGACGTTCCGGCTCAGCGCCCGGGTTCCGGCGTAGGGCGGGCGAGACACCGGTCCGGGTGCCGCGCCCGCCGCACGAGTCACGCCGTGATCTGGCCGGACTTCACCGCGCGGACGAGGTCTCGCAGGTCGACCGCCAGGACCCCACCCTCAGGGTTCTTGCTGTCGCGAACGGCCCCCACGGTCGACACCTCGACGCAGGCGCCGCCGTTGCCGCCACTGAAGCTGGACTTGCGCCAGCGGGTACGGGACAGGTCCAGAGTCATCTCCGGCCCTCCTTCGCTTGATTCACAGTTCCCGCATCACAGTATGGATCAGGTCCGTCGATGCCTTCGGCGAGAGCGCCGCCGCGACCACCCGTTCCCAGACCTGCACGCAGTGCCTGCGGTTGGGGTCGTTCGCCCTGTCCAGATAGCTCGCGCTGGTCAGATCCTCCTGGTAGACCACGTCAACGCCGACTGAGTCCGGGAAGCGCAGAAGGATGAACCCGAAGCCGGTCGCGGCGTGCGCACCTGCTGAGAACGGAGCGACCTGCACAGTGATGTTCGGTTGCTCGGTCAACGAAAGCATGTGAGCGAGCTGGTTCCGCAGCACGCTTCGTCCGCCCACCTGATTGTGGATCACGCCTTCGGCCATGATCGCCCACAGCGTGATCGGATCATCGCCGCCGAGAACCTGCTTCTGCCTTGCGATCCGAGCCTCGACAAGTTGCTCAACCTCGGAAGCGGTCGCAAGTGGGTTCGCGACGATGAGTGCTCGTGCGTAGTCCTCGGTCTGGAGCAGGCCAGTGATCAGCTCGGTGTCGTAGCTCCTCAGCTCCGAGGCGATCTCTTCGAGGTCGCGATAGCGCTTGAACCAGTCGGGCACGACCTTGCCGTAGGTGGTGCGCGGGCGGCGCTTGCGCGCGTCCTTCGAGAGCTGCTCCAGCTCCGCGCGCTGCTTCCCGGTGACCTTGAACGCCTTGACCAGGGCGTCGAACTCCAGCGGCTGGACGCTGTTCTGGCCCTTCTCGATCCGGATGATCTTGACGTCTGAGCACTTGAGCAGAGCCGCGACATCGTCGCGGCTCATCCCTGCCGCCTCGCGAAGCTCGTGGAGAGCCCGACCCAGTCGTCGCTTCGGCACCGTGGGGTTCGTGTCGGCCACAGCCTGACCTTTCTACGGACAGTAGCGGGGCAGTGCACTATCAGGGTGAACTTCAACTTAGCTGCGCGTCCTGCTCGCTAAGTTGTAGGTACATGCTTATTGTACAGGTCGTCGGGCGATCGGCCCGGCGAGGCCGCTCTCGGGGGTCACAGTTCCCCGCTGCACCCCGAGGGCGTGCCCATCACACCGCAACCACGGAGGACCAGCCACATGTCCGGGACGCGCAGGCCACCGCAGGCCCGTGACCGCATGCTCGGCCTGCACCTGCGCCAGCACCGCGTCGAGCGCGGCCTCACCCTCGAAGCCGCCGCCGAGCAGGCCTGCATGTCCTCGGCCACCATGAGCCGGACCGAGTCGGGCAAGCGCCACGTCACCGCCGAGGACGTCGCCGCGCTGCTCGCGCTCTACCGGGTCGCCCCCGAACGCCGCACGCAGCTGGTCTCCGCGGCGCGCGGCGGGTACCGGCCCATCTGGTGGACCGAGCGCGCGCCGGGCTGGCCTCCGGACATCCTCGGGGTCTGCACCGCCAACGCCCACGCCGTCACCGAGTTCGCGCTCAACGCCATCCCGCACGTCCTGCAGACCCGGCGCTACGGCCTCGGCCACCTCCGGGCCTGCGCCGCCGCCGACCTCGACGCCGCCTGGGCCGCGCGTGAGGAGCTGCGCGGGGCCCGCGAACTCCTCGAACAGACTTTCTTCCTGCACGAATCCGCTCTCCAGACCCCCTACGGCGGTCCCGGCGCGTTCGGCGAACAGCTGCACCACCTGCGCGTCGCCACCGAGCGCGGGATCGGTGTGCGGCTCGTCCGCGCGGGCGTTCCCCTCGGCTCGCTGAACCACGGCTGGGCCATGATGGAGTACCCCGACTCACCGCCGATGGTCTACGTCGAACTCCAGGAGGGCGGGCTCTTCCTCCACGAACCGGCCATCGGCGGCTACCGCGCCGACCTCGCGCGCCTGCGCGAAGTGGCCTGCACGATCCAGGAGACCCGGGCCCACTTCGCCAGACTCGCGGCCCACATCTGACACTCGGGCTAGAGCCAGCCGGACTCGCGGGCGATGCGGATCGCGTCGACGCGGTTGCGGGCGTTGAGCTTGCTGACGATCGTCGTCAGGTAGTTGCGCACCGTCCCCGCCGACAGGTAGAGGCGAGCGGCTATGTCCACGGCGTTCAGGCCGCCCGCCGCCAGTTGCAGGACCTCGATCTCACGCCCGGTCAGCGGGCACTCGGCACCGTCCCAGGCGGCCAGCGCCAAGTCGCCGTCCACGACGCGCCTGCCCGCCGCCACCCCGCGGATGGCGTTGGCCAGCTTGTCCGCGGGGGCGTCCTTGAGCAGGAAGCCGCCGACGCGCGCGGCCAGGGCGCGGCGCAGCGTGCCGGGGCGGCCGAGGCTGGTGAGGATCAGCGTGCGGCACTGGGGCATCTGCTCGTGCAGTTCGGTCGCGGCGGTGAGGCCGTCCTTGCCGGGCAGGTCGATGTCGATGACGGCGACGTCGGGGTTGGACGTTCTCGCGGTGGGCAGGATGTCGTCGCCGGAGGCGACCTCAGCGACCACGTCGACATCGGGTTCGAGATTCAGCAGGGCTACGAGCGCGCCCCGGACCATATGCATGTCCTCGGCTATCAACACCTTGATCACGATGTGCGCCTCTCGCGAGCCCGACTTCTCAGTTGTACCACCCGTGGACGACAGAGCCGCCCGCCGACCGGAGCCATCGGCAACTGTGCCGGTACCGCCCGAATGGCGGGTCGCAAGCCTACAGCGGTTGCGGGGCCGGGCACCCGCATTCCCCGGTGATCGCGTGCGGAACCGGCGCCGAGCCCGGACCCAGCGCGCGGGCGGCGGTCAGCGCCGCCCACGAGGTGAGGGCGATCAGTTCGGTGTCGGTGCCGTCGCGGCGGAAGTCGGCGACGATCGAGTCGTCCACCTGGTAGGCGGCTTTGGCGGTGAGCAGCGCGAGCACGGCGGCCGGGCGGTGGGCCGCCGAGACGCCTTCGGTCTCGTCGTAGGCCCAGGCGCGGCTCAGGCCGACCGGGCCGCCGTCCCAGCCGGTCACGGCCGTGCCGACGGCGGCGCGGACCTCGTCGGGGACCGTGCGCTCGGCCAGGCGCTCGATGGCCTGGTAGGCGCGGGAGAACGCATCGGCCAGGACCGGGCTCGGGGTGGCCCAGGCGAGGTCGGGGGCGAGGTCGGCGGGCGGCAGGAACTCCAGCGACCTGCCGGGGCGGTGCGCGGCCACGGCGTTCGGGCGCATCATCCGGCCCAGCACCCGGCGCGCGGTGGCGCGGGCCGACTCGGGAACGGTCGGCGGCAGGGGGGAGTCGCCGAGGAACACCGCGACCATGCGGTTGAGATAGTGGAAGACCACCGATGTGCCGATGTGCTCGGGAGCGCTCAGGCAGTCGAACGGCGCGGACGCGCCGCGCCCGGTGCGGGCCCAGTCGACGACCGGGTCCACACCGGAGACCGGCCCGACCGCGGGCCCGGTGAGGGCGTCCAGGGTCGCGGAGTGGACCTCGACGCAGTACGGGCAGCGGTTGCGCTCGGACACCCCGGACGCGACGGCCTCCTTGACCGCCCTGGACACCCGGCCGTCGGCGACCAGCGCCTCGCGCAGCATCGCCCACGACGCGGCCAGCGCGGGCGGGGCCGCGGTGTGCAGGGCGATCGGCGGGGCCAGCAGGCCGAAGTCGGCCTCGACCTGGCGGTGCACCCCCACCACCGTCGCCCCGCCCCGGCCGGGCCGGACCCGGTCGACGTGGCGGATCTGGCCGAGCGTCCGGCGCAGCGCGAGTTGTACCAGGGTGCTCATGGCCTGCCCTTTCCGATCGGGAGGGTCAGTCCTTCGCACCGTATCCACGTCACTCGATCGGGTGTTCTTCTATCGTGCTCACCCGGCGGCGGCGACCTGCGTGCCCGCCGCGACCAGCGTGAACCCGACGGCCGCCGCGGTCGCCAGCACCCCGAACCGCAGGAGCCGGTTGCGCGGCACCCCGATGGTCAGCCAGGCCAGCCCGGCAAAGGCGACCATCATCCCGGTGTGCAGCAGGGCCGCGCGGTCCTCGCCGTCGGGTGTGCCCAGCCAGGCCTTGGCGAACAGCAGCGCGGCCAGCACCGACACCGCCACCGTCAGGCCGGGCGCGCCGGCGCGCAGCAGCCACGGCGGCTCGCGGTCGGCGAAGGCCAGGTAGACCGGCCAGCCCGCGGCGGCCAGGGTCAGCGGGATCGCGATCGGGGGCAGCGCGAACCCCGAGGACAGCAGCAGCTGCATGCAGACGGCCACCGCGGCGCACACCGTCACGAACGCGGCGGTGCCCCGGCTGGGGGCGCCGAGAAAGCCGCGCATCATCGCGAACCCGGCCACCGCCGGGAGCGCTATCAGCAGGGCCACCTTGAGCAGCAGCGGACCGATGTCGACCGGCGAGGTGATGAAGTGGTTGTGGTCCTGCGCCAACGCCGGAACCGCCGTCCCCACCAGCAGGACGGCGGTCAGGCCCGAGACAGGGATGAGCCGCCGCGCGCGACGGCCCACCCCGCTCATGGTCATCTCAGCCCACCGACGCCGGCGTGCGGTTCGGCGCGCAGGTGCACTCGATCAGGTCCTCCAGGCGCGGCCTGCGGTGCAGGACCATCGCCACGACCATCGGCGCGAACACGATCGCGTTGTAGAACAGGTGCAGCTCCACGCGCGGGAACACCATCTGCAGGACGCTGGTCGGCACCGCCTCGCCCAGCAGGTTCTGCCCGGTCAGCGACTGCAGGAACAGCAGCGCGTGCTCGAAGTGGTGCCACACCTGAATCCACAGCGCCAGGTTCCACCAGGTGCGTGCCCGGCCGTGGAAACCATGGCGCAGCACCACGAAGCCCACCAGCATCACCAGGGCGTAGCCGTAGTGCATCACCTCGGACTTCACCAGCCACGGGAACCACAGGCCGAGCACGCCGCCGGCCTGCGGGCGCGGCCAGTTGAGAACGTAGATCTGGTAGGCCTGCACGAGGTGCTCGGCCCAGTGGCCGACCACGATGAACAGGAACCCGTACAGGGCCAAACGGTGGTACTTGCTGTTCAGCGCGGCGATGGCGTTGCTGCGTAAGCGGGGTTGGGTCATCACGCCTCCTGCTGGGGACATGCCGTCGGCCGATCCTTCCGTCACGCGGCACGCTCGGACAAGGCGCGTGCGTGCTGTCTTGCCAATCTCGCCTGCGCCCTAGCCCATTCGGCCTCTGGGCCTTCGTCCGATGCGAGGGACTCCAGCAGCTCCGCCTTGCGCCAGTACCACGCGGCCACGACGGAGGGCGGGGCGTGCGGACCGGGCCGGGACAGCATCATCTCGGTGATCTCCCGCAGTCCGGACATCGCGCCCCGCCCCCGTCACATCAGGCGGCCCGCGCCGGCGACAGGGCGGGGAAGGAGCCCTTCGTCGGCAGTGGAGCGCCGTAGGTGACATCGATGCCGCGCTCGCGGGCGGTCTCGATGATGCCCGGCATCGCCCGCTCGGCCAGCGCCGAGATGGTCAGCGCCGGGTTGACGGTGATGCCGCAGGGGACCGCGGAGCCGTCGGTGACGAAGATGCCCGGGTGCCCGCGCAGCTCGTGGCGGTCGTCCAGCGCCGAGGTCTCCGGGTCATCGCCCATGCGGCAGGACGACAGCGGGTGCACCGTGTAGGCGCCGACCAGGTCGTTGGTCCACGGCAGCACCGTGGCCAGGCCGTCGCGCTCCAGGATGTCGCGCACCTCGGCGTCGGCCTCGGCCCAGCCGCGCAGCGTGTTCGGCGTCGGGTCGTACTTGAGCGGGCCGACGCCCAGCATCTGCTGGGAGATGCGCATCGCGTTGCCGGTGGGCGGCGGCGGGCCGAACACGCCCTCGTTGTCGTCCTCGGTCATCTGGAAGATGGTCATCCAGCTGGACCACTTGCTCATCAGCTCGCGCTTGGCCGGGCCGTACCAGGTGGGGCCGTCCGGTCCCTGGGCCTGGGCGAGGAAGGTGCCCAGGCCGATCGGGAAGTACAGCTGCTCAAGGGAGAAGCGGCTGTACTCCGGCAGCGAGCCGTCCAGCTTGTCCCAGCTCGCCACGACCGGGCCCTTGCCGATCTGGTAGGCGTCATAGGCCGGGTTGCCTTCGCCGCGGTCGAGGCCGAGGACCTCGCGGGCCTTGTCGTCGTTGATGACCGCGGTGTTGAGGCGCTCGCCGTTGCCGGAGAAGTACCGCCCGACCGCGTGCGGCATCTCGCCCAGCTCGGCCTCCGAGCGCTGCAGGATGCACGGCGTCGCGCCCGCGCCCGCGGCCAGGATGACCAGCTTGGCCTCGATCTCGCCGCCACCCTTGGTGACCCGGTAGTCGTCCTCGTCGATGTGCAGGTAGTGCACGACGTAGTTGCCCTCTTCGGTGCGCGAGATGCGCTGCACCTCGTGCAGCGGCCGGATCTCGGCGCCGTGGGCGACCGCGCCCGGCAGGTAGTTGAACAGCAGCGACTGCTTGGCGTCGAAGCGGCAGCCCGCCATCATCCAGTTGCAGTTGGTGCACTTGTCCTTGTCGATGCCGACCGGCACCGGATTCGCCGTGCGCCCGGCGTGGTTGCACGCCGCGGCCCAGAGGCCACCGGCGTAGGTGACGTCGTCCCAGGTCTGCTGCTCGACCGGGAAGACCTGGGAAACCCGGTCGTACCACGGGTCCAGGGTCTCCCGGCTGATCGCCTCCGGCCACATCCGCTTGCCGATGCTGCCCTCGCGCTCGAAGACGAACCACGGCGCGCGCGGCAGCGCGGCGAAGTAGACGACGCTGCCGCCGCCGACGCAGTTGCCGCCGAGCACGGACATGCCGTCACCGGAGACGAAGTCGAAGATCTTGGTGTACGAGGAGCCCAGCAGGTAGTCGTGGTCGAAGTCCTTGCCCTCCAGCCACGGCCCGCGCTCCAGCACGGTCACCTTCGCCCCGCCGGCGGCGAGGTGGTACGCGGCGATCGAGCCGCCGAACCCGCTGCCGACGATCAGGACGTCGGTCTTCTCGATGCTGCTCACGCCGGGCTCCCGGATTCGGTGGTGTTCGGGTGGGTCTTGGCCAGCACCTGGCGGTAGCCGTGCTCCTTGAACCGCCAGATGCCGTCCTCGTTGGGCTTCTTGAAGCCCAGGGTCAGCAGACCGGGGTGCCCCTCGGCGATCGCCTCGGCGGTGTGCTTGTGCGGGGCGGAGTCGAAGGCCATGTTGCAGAACAGGGCCATCAGGACCCACCCGGACTTCTCGGGGTGCCCCGGGGCGGTGAGGATGCCGACGAGGGCATAGCGGTGCTCGTAGGCCAGGGAGACGAACGGGGGGACGGTGTCATCCAGCTCGATGCCGCGCTCCTGGGCGTAGTTCGTCGCGTGGGCGTTGAGCATGCCGACGAGGACGGGGAGCCCGGCGTCGATCCCGGGGGCCGAGTGGTGCAGCACCTCAAGAGCTCCCGCTTGGACCGAGCCGGGGCCCTCGACGATCCCCGCGATGGCGCGGTCGTCCGGGGAGCGTTTCTCCCCGGGGACGATCGTGTCGGCGTACGCCTCCAGGGTCTGGATGTAGACCGGATCTGCGTCCACTGTGGTTCCTCCCGGTATCCGCGCTTCGCGTACCCATTCTTTTGCCGCGGCGGGAAAGTGGGCATCTCTGGGCATGCGGTGGGGTGCTGAGGGCATCGTCGGAGTGGGAAGTGGACATGCCCAGGTCACGATCGGGTAGCGGTTGTAACAGGCGGTGGTCCGGCGAGATGTACCCGGTATGACTCCAGCGCCACCGCCCAGGTCGCCGGTCACGCCGCTGCGGGTGGGGATCGCCGTCGTCGTCCTGCTGCTGCTGATCTCGGCGGTGGCGACCACGGGCTTCGGCGGGGTGCTGCTGGTGTTGGGTCTGGTCGGCCTGCTGGCTGGCCTCGGCGCCGTTCTCGCAGGTCGCGCCCGGTGGGCGGGGATCGGCAGCCGGGGCAGGGGAGGGGTGGTCGCGGGCTCGGGGCTCGCGCTGCTCCTGGTCGCGGGCGCGATGCTGCCCTCGCCTCCGCAGCAGGTCACGGGCTCGCCGGTCCCGCCGTCCGAAACCACCCAGCAGACGCCGGCCGCGACCAGCACCCCCGCGACCACGACTGCCACTGCGGCGCCGACGACCACCACGAGCGTCACGGCGACGACCACCGCCACGACCACCGCCACGACCACCGCCACGACCACCGCCACGACCATCACGGCGGTGACGACGACGGTGCCCAGCGCGGGCGTGCCGTCGCCTCGGACGGCGCTCAACCCGCCTCGGCCGAGGACGACCACCAAGCCTCCGGTCCGCACGACCACCAAGTCCGCGCCGAAGCCGAAGCCGACGACCACCACGCCGAAGCCGAAGCCTTCGCCGTCCTGCGACCCGTCCTACCCCACCATCTGCATCCCCCTCGGCGGCCCCGACCTGAACTGCCCGGACATCAAGTACCGCAACTTCACGGTTCTTCCGCCCGACCGCCACGGCTTCGACCGCAACAAGGACGGCATCGGCTGCGAAAGCGGGTGAGCACGGCTGGAAGGCCGTCCCCCGACGGGAAACGGCCTTCCAGGTCCGTGCCTCACACCTCGGTGGCCACCATCGGCAGGCCGCCGCCCATGCGCAGGGACAGCATCGGCTCCGGCTTGGGCTGGTGGCCGGGGACGACCTCCATCCGCAGTTCCCGGTAGATCATCGAGAGGACGAAGCCGGCCTCCATCATCCCGAGGTGGTTGCCCACGCAGAAGCGCGGACCCGCCCCGAACGGGATGTAGGCGTAGCGGGGCCGGTCGTGCTGCACGTCCGGGTCGAAGCGTTCCGGGTTGAAGCGCTCGGGCTCCTCCCAGTACGCCGGGTGGCGGTGCAGGGTGTACGGGCACACCATGACGTCCGAGCCCGCCGGGATGTGGTAGCCGCCGACCTCGTCGGCCTCGATGGCGTTCCGCGTCAGGATCCACACGGGCGGGTAGAGGCGCATGGCCTCCTCCAGCACCATCGACGTGTACTTGAGGTTCCGCAGGTCCTCGTACACCGGCGTGCGGTCGCCCAGGACCGCGACGGCTTCCTCGTGCAGCTTCTGGGCCACGTCCGGGTTCTGGCTGACGCACCACATCGCCCAGCCGACCGTGCTCGCCGTCGTCTCGTGCCCGGCGAGCAGCAGCGTGATCAGCTCGTCGCGCATGCGGGTGGCGGCGACGCGGGGGTCGCTCTCGCGGCTGGTGGACTCGATCAGCCGCGAGATGACGTCGTCCGGCGGGTCGACCGGGTTGGCCTTGCGGAACTGCACCAGCCGGTCGACGATGCCGAACAGGTCCGAGCGCGCCTTGCGGAACTCGCGCTGGCCCTTGAGGGGCAGCCACTTGGGCACCAGGCCCATCGTCTCCATCTCGAACATCGCCTGGTCCTGCACGGCCTCGAAGGAGTGGCCCGCCGACTCGAACGCCGTGAGGTCGGCGTCCAGGAGCGTGCGGCCGAGGACGCCCAGGGTGAACTCCGTCAGGGAGTCCAGGACGTTGATCGGCTGCCCGCCCGAGCCCGCCGCCTTCAACCGGGTGACGAGCTTGGCCGACTCCTCGATGATGGTGTCCGCCTGCCCGGCGATGCGCTTGTGCTGGAACACCGGCCGGATCGTGCGCCGCTGCTCCTTCCACAGCTCGCCGTCGCTGGTGAGCAGGCCGTCGCCGAGGGCGCGTCGGGCTTCGACGTAGCCGATGCCCTTGCGGTAGTTCGCCCCGTTGTCGGCCAGGATGTGCTTGGCGTGGTCGGGGTGGTTGAAGTAGTAGAGCGTCTTGGGACCGATGGCCACCCGGACCGCGTCGCCGTAGGTCGATGCGGCAGTGGACATCAGGGTCAGGCGGTCGCCCGCCAACTGCTTGAGCAGGCTGAACGTCGCGCTGCGCGGGGGACCGGGGGGCACGCGGCCCGGGGTGGCCTTCGGGCTCATGCCGCCTTGCCCTCCACCTTCTCCGACGACGGCGGAGCGACCGGCGCGGGCGCCAGCGGAACGGCCGGGGCGAGCACCGCGTTCTTCTGCGACAGGTGGATCGTCCAGTGGTACATGCCGCGGATGAAGCAGACGATCGCGGTGGCCAGGAAGATGGTGTACGCGACGTGGGCGACCATCAGGATGCCGTAGACCGCGGCCACCCCGCCACCGAAGATCAGCTGCGCCCCGGGCTTGGACGGTGTCGTACCCGGGTCGGTGATCATGTAGTTGGTGAACAGGATGAACGCGACGCCGGTCATCATGGCCAGCGCGGCCGGGATGGACGTGTCGAAGAAGACCCCGCGCAGCACGGCCTGCAGGGCGAACCCGCCGACCCATCCCGCGATGAGCCACATCCGGCCCGTCAGCTTCCCGTTGATCATCGTGCCGCCGATGATGACCAGGCCCGGGATGATCCAGTCGGCCCAGCCGTACAGGTTCTCGGTGAAGTGGTACGGCGGGGCGATGCTGCCCCACGGGAACAGCACCAGGATCACCGCGATGCCGAAGTTCGACGGGTTCATGTAGTGCCGGACGCGGCCCTTGATCGGCACCCGCAGCACCCACTTGGTGCCCACGGCCACCACCACGCCGAAGATGAGCACCCAGAGCTGGTCGTTGACGTAGATCAGCATGTTCATCGCCAGCGCGGTGATGTGCGCCGGGTACAGGAACTCGCGGAAGCGCTTGAACCCGCCGCCGGAGTACTGCGGCGCCCGGCCCTCCACGCGCGAGCCGACCTTCTCCAGCACCAGCTCGGTGGTGTAGCCGACGGCCAGGGCGATGAACGGCCACAGCCACGGCTGCTCGAAGCCGAGGAAGATGTACCCGGCGATGTTGAAGATCGAGATCGAGATGGCGAAGTTGCGCAGCGCGATCGTGACCTTGGGGTCCTTGCGGGGCTTGGGCGCCTCCGCCTTGGCCTCGCCGCCCGCTATCGCGGTGACGGTGCCTTCGGGCTTGCCGTCGGAGGTGTTGTCTGGCTTGTCGGACACGGTCCTCACTTCTCCTTCGCCTGCGTGCCCAGCACCAGGTCGTGGGTACCCGGGGCCAGCCTGAGGTCCTGGGTGCGGATCTCACCGGAGCGGTCGCGCCAGGACAGGTGCACCTGGACGGGGCCGGTCTGCTGTCCGAGGCCGAAGTGGACCTCGTTGCTGCGCTTGCCGGAGTGCCCGCCGCCGCCGTCGACCTTGCCGATCTGGCGCTTGCCGTCCGCGGTGGTGACGGTGACCTTCGCGCCGACCACCGCCGAACCGGCGCCCGGCAGAGTGCCCTCGGTGATCCCGGCCTCGTGGGTCAGGCGCAGGTTGAGGTAGGCGTTGTCGGTCTCGGCCATGTTGCAGTAGAAGACCGGCTGGTCCCACTGCCGGGCCACGGCCAGGTCGAGCTTGCCGTCGCCGTCGGTGTCGGCGGTGGCCAGGCCGCGGGTCGGCACCGGCACGTCCAGGCCGAGCTGCCCGGCGACGTTCTCGTAGCGGTCGCCGTTCTTGACCCAGAAGTGCAGGCGCTGGTTGCCCGCGATGTCGTCGCCGAGGGTGACGTTCGGCCAGGCCTCCGGGTGGCGCAGCAGGGTGTCGTTGGAGGAGGCCAGCTCCTGCAGCTGCGGCCAGCGGTTGGTCTCGCCGCGGACGAAGCCGGTGGCCTGCACGATGGCCACGTCGCCGCGGTTGTCGAAGTCACCGGTCTTGACGTCCCAGCCCCAGCCCGACCACGCGGTGCGCTGCGGGCCGCTCTCCTCGGAGTACGGCGCCTTGCCGTCGAGCAGCTGCTCGCGCAGCTCGGCGGGGGAGTCGGCCTGGGCGAGGTAGTGGAAGTTCGACTCCTCGATGCCCCACGAGGTGGTGATGTTGGAGACGAAGAAGTCCAGCACGCCGTTGCCGTCGAGGTCGGCGAAGTCCACGCCCATGCCCTTGAACGAGTCGTGGCCCAGCTGCTTGGACTTCGGGGTGATCGGCGAGCGGGTGTCCACGACCTGCTCGAAGCGCAGGTTGCCCGGCGTCGAGCGGTTGTGCAGCAGGTGGTCGGTGCCGAAGTCGTTGCCCAGGTACAGCTCGGGCAGGTGGTCGCCGTCCAGGTCGGCCGAGGCCGCCGAGAGCTCCCAGCCCTTGGACACGTCGATCGGCAGCACGTCCGGCACCATCCGGAAGTCGCCGGACTGGTCGCCCAGGTTGAGGAAGAAGTAGTCCTCGCCACCGTTGTAGCCCCGGGACATCGAGTCGTTCATCTCGACGCCGCCGTGGACGTTCGGGTTGAGCACCGGGCCGTGCGGGAAGTAGTTGGTGATGAGGATGTCGTAGTGGCCGTCGCCGTCGAAGTCCTCATAGGTCACCGCGTTGCTGTTCCACTGCGGGCCGTCGTAGTCGCCGGGGTAGTTGCCGGGGACCAGCTCGGTCGGCGAGTAGGTGTGCTCGCTCATCCCGTCGGCCTCGGGGTTGGCGATGAACACGATCGGCGTGCGGCCCCAGTAGTAGACCAGCAGGTCGACGCGGCCGTCCTCGTTGAAGTCGCCGGGCAGGCAGCCCATCGGGGCGATGTAGGGGTTCATCGCCAGCGGCGCCTCGTCGAGCGCGAACGGCGCGTAGCGCGTGCCGTTCTTGTCCGGCGCGGGCGCCACGATGGTCTGGTCCGTGCGCACGTCGACCAGGCACAGGTCGTTGGGCAGACCGTCGCCGTCGAGGTCGTTGAGCGCCACGGCCGCACCGACGGAGGAGATCCACGCGTCGATGTGCTTGTAGCGCTGGTTGACCTGCCGGATCTCCTGGTGCTTGGCGCCGTGCGGCAGCGAGATCGACATCGGCACGAACTTCTGGTTGCCCACCGCCTTGCTCAGGTCCTCGGCCGAGGACGTGGGCAGGCGGGCAACCAAGAACAGCCCGGCCATCAGGGCCAAGGCCAGGATTCCGGGAAGCTGCCTGCGCAGCCAACCGCCTGACGTGGTCATCGACTGACACCTCCAAGATGGACGAACTCGTTGGCGATCCGCCGCCGCCAGACTTCAAACGTGGGCAGGCCGTCGGTCATGGCGACCGGGCCCAGGTCGGCCTTGATGCTGAGGCACACCTCGGCGGCCTCTTCCGGCGTCATGTCGCAGAAGATCCGCGCGGTCTGCTCGGTGTGCGGCACGACGAGACCGGCGCGCACCCGCGCCTCGGTGGCGAACGCCGCGCCCTGGGCCAGCGAGGGCCGGTGCGGCCCGGCCAGCTCGCCGAGCTTGACCAGCTCGTCGTCGTCACCGCCGCAGGCGTAGCTGGCCGCCAGGCCGGTGCCCGCCCACAGGTCGGCGTGCCGGGTCTCGGGGAAGCGCCGGATCAGTCCGGCCACGACCTCGGGGTCGGTGCCGCCGATGAACCACATCGCGCGGCCGATGCCCTGGTCGATGGCGTTGGCCGTGTACCCGGTCGGGTCGTCGGCGGGCCAGGGGAAGCGCGCCTCCTGGAACTGGCCGTCGACGTACTTCTTGGTCTTGAAGTACGCCTGGTGGAAGCCGTAGCCGTCCAAGACCAGCCAGCGCAGCACCGGGTCGTACTTGTCGGACTTCGGCCAGGCGAAGCGCGGCACGCGCGCCATGGCCCAGCCGATGCCGACCAGGATCAGGTAGTTGTGCGGGTCCCCGGGACCGGCCAGGAACTCGTCGTTGAGGTCGGAGCGGCCCAGCGGCAGGCCGTCGCGCACCCCGAAGCCCATGCCCGCGCCCTCGTAGGCGAACCCGCGGAAGCGTGGCGGGATCTGGTCGAGGCGGTCGGCGCACTCCTGCACCGTGGCCGCCTCGGCCGCGTAGGCGTAGCCCTCCAGGAACCGTGTGCCGACGGTCTCCAGGAGGTCTTGGGCCTCCGGGCTCTTCTTGTGGAATCCCCGGACGTCCAAGGACGTCTCGGAGACGTCCGGGGTCAGGATGCGCCGCCGCAGCGAACGCCAACGCGTGCCCAAGGCTTCTCCCCTCACGATTGGAGTCGCGCGCGGATGGCCGCGCGCCACATCTCGTAGGCGGGTTCGCCCGCCGGTCCAGCCGCGTGCGTCTCGGTGCTGTCGGCGATCTCGATCGCCTGCTCGACGGTCAGGCCCGTCAGCCCGTCCAGCGCCGCGACCGAGTGCTCGGGCAGGTGTCCGCTGTGGTGCCGGGCCTTGATGGCGAAGATCACGCCCAGGCCGAGCTGGTCGGCGTGCTCGCCCGCCTCGGTGCGCAGCCACCGCAGATCCTCTGTGGACGCACCACCGGCGAAGGTGGCCGCCAGGCCGACGCCGCTCCACAGGTCGGCGTGGCGGTCGGCGTCGAAGGCCGAGAGCGCCTTGACCACGTGCGCGGGCCGCCCGCCGTCGATGAACCACAGCGCCCGCCCGACGCCCTGGTCGAAGGCACGCGCGAAGTACTCCGGCGACCCGTCCCAGTCATACGGCTTGGGCCTGCGCTGCTGCTCCACCCACGTCCTGGTGTGGAAGTAGGCCTTGTCGAAGCCGTACCCGTCCACGGCCAGCCAGCTCATCGTCGGGTGGAACGGCGACCCCGTGAGGTCCGGAATCGCCTTGCGCCACACCGGCCGCGGCAGCCGCGCGAGCGCGAAGCCGACGCCGATGTAGGTCAGGAAGATGTGCGGGTGGCCGGAGCCCAGCAGCAGCGAACGGGTCCGCCCGCTGCGGCCCGGCATCACATCGCGCACGACCGCGGCCATGGCCGCGCCCTCGTAGGCGAAGCCGCGCTGGGTGGGCTCGACCAGCTCCAGCCGGCGCTCCAGCTCCCACTCGCTCCGTGCTTCGATCCCCCATTCAAAGCCGCATATGACGGCCTGTGGAATCGCTTCCAAAGTGGCCGCGGCGGGCGACTCCGCGCCCGGGAAACCACGACCGGCGAACGTCACATCGCGCAGCGACGGCGCAAGCGCCAGCTTGCGCAGCGCGCCGAGAAATCCAGGCATGTGCCACCCCGCTTTCCTCGCCCAATCGTCCGGTCGGGTGGAACGGGCCCGCATCTCTCGTGTTGCGGGCAACCTGCGATAACGCCGGAATCCACCGGCACACGGGGAGAAGACAGGACGATCGCGGTCAGCCAGTCTGAACCGCAGGCACCGCCCGCGATTCACGACCAAACGCGGACGCGGGGTATCGCCAGTGCGCCCGCCGCGGATCACGCGGGCCGGGAGTCGGCGTTCGGTCGGAGGAGTCGGATGCACACCAATTGGGTCGATGTCGGGCCAGAGGCGGTGACGGTATGAGCAGGGAACGGATCGCGATCGTCGGTATCGGCCTTCGCTATCCCGATGCGGGTTCGACCAGGGAATTCTGGGAGAACGTGTTGTCCGGGCGGCGGGCGTTCCGCAGGTTGCCCGATGTCCGCATGAACCACGCGGACTACTACTCGCCGGACCCGCACGCGCCCGACCGGTTCTACTCCGGCAAGGCGGCGGTGCTGCGCGACTTCGAGTTCGACCGGCTGCGGTACAAAGTGGCGGGCAGCACCTTCCGCTCCACGGACCTCACCCACTGGCTCGCCCTCGACGTGGCGACCGAGGCGCTGGCCGACGCGGGGTTCGCCGAAGCCGAGGGCCTGCCGAAGCACACCACCGGCGTGGTGATCGGCAACAGCCTCACCGGCGAGTTCTCCCGCGCCAACATCATGCGCGTGCGCTGGCCGTACGTGCGGCGCACCGTCGCGGCGACGCTGGCGGCCAAGGGCTGGGGCGACGAGGAGACCGCGGCGTTCCTCAAAGACCTTGAGGTGCAGTACAAAGCGCCGTTCCCGGTGTTCGACGAGGACACCCTCGCCGGCGGTCTGGCCAACACCATCGCCGGGCGCGTGTGCAACCACTACGACCTCGGCGGCGGCGGGTTCACCGTCGACGGCGCGTGCTCGTCCTCACTGCTCGCGGTCGCCAACGCGGCCAAGGCGCTGGCCGACTACGACCTCGACGTCGCCATCGCCGGCGGTGTCGACCTCTCGATCGACCCGTTCGAGGTGATCGGCTTCGCCAAGACCGGCGCGCTGGCCAAGACCGAGATGAAGGTCTACGACCGCGACTCCAACGGCTTCTGGCCGGGCGAGGGCTCGGGCATGGTCGTGCTGATGCGCGAGTCCGACGCGATCGCCAAGGGCTGCCGCATCTACGCCTGCATCACCGGCTGGGGCATCTCCTCCGACGGCAAGGGCGGCATCACCCGGCCCGCCGCCGCCGGGCACCGCCTGGCCCTGGAGCGCGCGTACAAGATCGCGGGCTACGGCGTGGAGACCGTGTCCTACTTCGAGGGCCACGGCACCGGCACCGCCGTCGGCGACGCCACCGAGCTGGAGGCGCTGTCCGGTGCCCGCCGCGACGCCGACCCGACCGCCCGCAAGGCGGCGCTGGGCACGGTGAAGGGCAACATCGGACACACCAAGGCCGCTGCGGGCGTCGCGGGTCTGATCAAGGCCACGCTCGCCGTGCACAACCAGGTCATCCCGCCCGGCACCGGCCAGAAGGCCGCGCACGAGCTGCTGACCGCCGACGACGCCACCCTGTACGTCCCGCTCGCCGCCGAGGCGTGGCCGGGCGAGATCCCGGCCCGCGCGGGTGTCTCGGCGATGGGCTTCGGCGGCATCAACACCCACATCGCCATCGAGCAGGCCGCCGGGGAGACCCGCCGCGCCGAGGTGCCGCGCCGCGTCACCGCGCTGGTGGCGGGCCGCCAGGACGCCGAGGTGCTGCTGTTCGACGGCCGCGACGCCGCCGAGCTGACCGAGCACGTGCGCCGGGTCACCGCCTACGCCTCGAAGCTGTCCTACGCCGAGCTGACCGACCTGGCCGGCGGCCTGGCCGCCGAGCTGGGCGGGCACCGGGTGCGCGCGGCGGTCGTGGTGTCCTCGCCGGAGGAGGCCGACCGCAGGCTCACCTCGCTGCTGGCCTCGCTGGAGGCGGGGGAGACCGAGCTGTTCACCCCGGCCGACGGCCTGTTCCTGGCCTCGGGTGCGGGTGACCCGCGCATCGCCTTCCTGTTCCCCGGGCAGGGCTCCGGGCGCGGCGCGGTCGGCGCGATCCGCCGCCGCTTCGCCGCGGCCGAGGAGATCTTCGCCGCGGGCAACCTCCAGGTCGGCGGCGACCAGGTCGCCACCGAGGTCGCGCAGCCGCGCATCGTCACCGGCTCGCTGGCCGGGGTGCGCGTGCTGTCCGGGCTGGGCATCGAGGCCGACATCGCCACCGGCCACAGCCTCGGCGAGCTGACCGCACTGGCCTGGGCGGGCGCGCTCGACGGCGCGGGCTTGCAGCGTCTGGCCCGCATCCGCGGGCAGGTCATGGCCAACGCCAGCCAGGGCGGCGGGACGATGGCCAGCATTTCCGCCGACCCGGACACCACGCGGCGGCTGATCGCCAAGCACGAGGTCGTCATCGCCGGGTTCAACAGCCCGGAGCAGACGGTCATCTCCGGCGCCGAGGCCGAGGTCGACGCGGTCGTGGCCAAGGCGGCGGGCATGGGCGTGCAGGCCGCGCGCATCCGCGTCTCGCACGCCTTCCACTCCCCGCTGGTCAAGCCCGCCGCCGACGGAATGGCCGCCCACCTGGCCGACTGGGACTTCGCCACCCCGGCGAAGGCGGTCGCCTCCTCGGTGAGCGGCGCGCTGCTGGACCCGGCCGCCGACCTGCGCACGCTGCTGGTCGATCAGGTGCTGGAGCCGGTGCGCTTCACCGAGTCGGCCACCGTCGCCGCCGACGGCGCGGATTTGGTCGTCGAGGTCGGCCCCGGCCGGGTGCTGACCGGGCTGCTGTCGGCCATCGCCCCGAAGGCGCGCGTGCTCGCCCTCGACACCGACAGCGCGTCCCTGGTGCCGCTGCTGACCGTCGTCGGCGCGGCGTTCGCCTTCGGCGCGCCGGTCGACACCGCGGCGCTGTTCGCCGACCGGCTCGTCCGGCCGCTGCCGGTCGACGGCGAGATGACCTTCCTGGCCAGCCCCTGCGAGGCCGCGCCCGAGCTGGACGCGCTGCTGGCCGAGGACGCCAGGGTCGCCTCCGGCGAGGAGGCCGCCGGGTCGGCCGCCACCAGCGGGGAGTCCACGCTGGACATCCTGCGCAGGCTGGTCGCCACCCGGGTGGAGATGCCGCTGGAGGCCGTCACCGCCGAGACCTACCCGCTGGACGACCTGCACCTCAGCTCCATCGCCGTCGGGCAGGTCATCAACGACGTCACCCGCGAGCTGGGCATCCCGGCGCTCGGCGCCACCGCCAGCTTCGCGACGGTCAACCTGGGCGAGCTGGCCAGGCTGATCGACGAGCTGGCCGCCACCGCCCTCGCGGGCGACGGCGCGGGCGACGAGATCACCGGCGTCGCCGCGTGGGTGCGCCCGTTCGCCGTCGAGTACGTGCCCCAGCACGGCAGCCTCACCGGCGTCACCGGGGCCACCGAGGGCGCCTGGACGGTGCACAGCTCGCCGGAGCACCCGCTGGCCGAGCCGCTGCGCGCGGCGCTGGCGGGCGCGGGCATCGGCGACGGTGTGCTGCTGGTCCTGCCCGAGGACGGCTCCGGCAGCGTCGCGGAGTTCCTGGCCGCGGGCCAGGAAGCCGTCGCGGGCGAGGACGGCGCGCGGTTCGTCGTCGTGCAGAGCAGGCTCGGCGCGTCCGGCCTGGCCCGCACCCTGCACCTGGAGAACCCGGCGGTGCGCACGACCGTCGTCACCGTCCCCTCGACGGAGACCGACATCGCGGGCACCATCGCCAAGGTCATCGGCGACACCGCGGCCACCAAGGCGTTCACCGAGGTGCGCTACGAGGCCGACGGCACCCGCACGGTCCCGGTGCTGCGCCCGGTGGTCCCCGCCGCCGACGCGCCGACGGGCTCCCCGCTCGACGGCGGCGACGTGCTGCTGGTGACCGGCGGCGGCAAGGGCATCACCGCCGAGTGCGCCCTGGCCATCGCCCAGGACTCCGGCGCGGCGCTGGCGCTCATGGGCCGGGCCAGGCCCGCCGAGGACACCGAGCTGTCGGAGAACCTGGCCCGCATGCGTGCGGCCGGGGTCCGCTTCCAGTACGCCTCGGCCGACGTCACCGACGTCGACGCCGTGCGCGCCGCGGTCGGCGCGCTGGAGGAGGAACTGGGCCCGATCACCGCCGTGCTGCACGGCGCGGGCCGCAACGAGCCCACCGCGCTGCCCAACCTGGGCCTGGACCAGTTCACCAAGACTCTCGCGCCGAAGATCGACGGCCTGCGGGCGGTGCTCGACGCGGTGGACGCCGACCGGATCAAGCTGCTGATCACCTTCGGCAGCATCATCGGCCGGGCCGGTCTGCGCGGCGAGGCGCACTACTCCACCGCCAACGACTGGATGAGCGAGCTGACGGTCCGCTTCGGCGAGGAGCACCCGAACGCCCGCGTGCTGGCGCTGGAGTGGTCGGTCTGGTCCGGGGCGGGCATGGGCGAGAAGCTCGGCGTGGTCGAGGCGCTCATGCGCGAGGGCATCACGCCGATCTCCACCGAGAACGGCATCGCCGTGCTGCGGTCGGTGCTCGCCGACCCGGCCATCGGGCCCGTGCTCGTCGTCTCCGGGCGCTCGGGGGAGGCCCCGACGGTGCGCATGGACAAGCCGGAGCTGCCGCTGACCCGGTTCGTCGACCAGATCCTGGTGCACTACCCGGAGGTCGAGCTGATCACCGAGGCCGACCTGGCCGCGGGCAGCGACCCCTACCTGGACGACCACCTGCTCGACGGCGACCTGCTGCTGCCCGCCGTGCTGGGCATGGAGGCCATGACCCAGACCGCGGCGGCGGCCAGCGGCCGAGACGGCGCGCCCACCCTGGAGGACGTGGAGTTCCTGCGCCCGATCGTGGTGCGGCCCGGCGCGTCCACCAAGATCCGCATCGCGGCGCTGGTGCGCGACACCGACACCGTCGACGTGGTGATCCGCAGCCAGGAGACCGGCTACTCCACCGACCACTTCCGGGCCACGCTGCGCCTGCCGCGCCCCGAGCTGGTCGACTCCGGCGACGCCGGTCTGCCCGACCTGCCGGTGGTGCCGATCGACCCCAGCACCGAGCTGTACGGCGGGGTCATGTTCCAGGGCAAGCGGTTCCAGCGCGTGCTGAGCTACCGCAAGTCCAGCGCCCGGCACGCGGTGGCCGAGCTGGCCACCAGCACCCCGGCGCCCTGGTTCGCCGCGTACCTCTCCCAGGAGCTGCTGCTGGCCGACCCGGGCACCCGCGACGCGGTCATGCACGCCATCCAGTGCTGCGTCCCGGACGGGACCCTGCTGCCGCAGGGCATCGAGCGGCTGCACCTGTCCGAGCGCCGAGCCCAGGACGTCCCGTTCGTCGTGATGGACGCGCGTGAGCGCTTCCAGGACGGCGACAGCTACACCTACGACGTCGACGTCCGCACCCCGGACGGCGAGCTGGTGGAGCGCTGGGAAGGCCTGGTGCTGCGGTCGGTGCGCAGCCGCAACGGCGAGGGCCCGTGGGTGCCGCCGCTGCTGGGCTCCTACCTGGAGCGGTCGCTGGAGAAGGTGCTCGGCGGGAGCCGGACGGTCGTCGTGGAGACCGACCCGGCCACCGGCGGGGACCGGCGCGCGCAGACCGAGCTGGCCGCCAGCCGCGCGCTCGGCCGCGTCGCCGGGGTCCGGCACCGGCCCGACGGCAAGCCCGAGGTCGACGGGGCCGCGATCAGCGCCTCGCACGGCGCGGGCGTCACCCTGGTGGTGACCGGCGGCGGGCGGATCGGCTGCGACGTCGAGACCGTCACCGCGCGCACCGAGCAGGACTGGGCCGGGCTGCTGCACGGCGCCCCGCTCGGCGTGCGCGACCTGCTCGTCGCCGAGGCGGTCGACACCGCCGACGTGGCCGGGACGCGGGTGTGGTCGGCGCTGGAGTGCCTGCGCAAGGCGGGCGAGACCAGCCAGGCGCTCACCCTGGAGCGCGTCGAGGCCGACGGGTGGGTCCTGCTCGCCGCGGGCGACACGCGGATCGCCACCTGGGTGACCACCCTGAACGACCGCGCGGAACCCGCGGTGTTCGCGGTGCTTGCCGGAGAGGAGGGCTAAGGGGATGAGTGACGGCTATTACGAGATCCGGCACACCGTTGGGTTCGAGGAGACCAACCTCGTCGGCAACGTGTACTACGTGAACTACCTGCGCTGGCAGGGCCGGTGCCGGGAGATGTTCCTCAAGCAGAAGGCGCCGTCGGTGCTGCGCGAGGTCCAGGAAGACCTCAAGCTGTTCACGCTGAAGGCCGAGTGCGAGTTCTTCGCCGAGATCACGGCGTTCGACGAGCTGTCGGTGCGGATGCGCCTGGACGAGCTGACGCAGAGCCAGGTCCAGTTCAGCTTCGACTACGTCAAGCTGCACGAGGACGGCCAGGGCGAGACGCTGGTGGCCCGCGGGGTGCAGCGCATCGCCTGCATGCGCGGTCCCAACACCGCCACCGTGCCCTGCCGCGTCCCCGCGGACCTGCGCCGGGCGCTCGCGCCGTACGCGGGGCCGAACATCTCGTCCAAAGCACTGGCCGACGTCGCCTGATGGAGGACCTGTGAGCAACGACGGAAAGGGGCGGCACCTGTCGGCCGCCCCTTCCCCGGCCGCGTCGGCCCCGACGCCGGGGGAGCTGCGCGGGGTGATGGGCCGCTTCGCCACCGGCGTCACGGTGATCACCGCGGCGGGGGAGCACGGTCACGGCATGACCGCCAACTCCTTCACCTCGGTGTCGCTGGAACCGCCCCTGGTGCTGTGCTGCGTGGCCTTCACCGCGCGCGGGCACGCCGCCATCACGAACGCGGGCGGCTACGGGGTGACGGTGCTCGGTTCCGAGCAGCGCGACCTGGCCCGCTACTTCGCTGACAAGCTGCGGCCCTTGGGCGCGGCGCAGTTCGACGGCGTCGCGCACACCCCCGGACCGCTGACCGGCGCGCCGCTGCTCGACGGCGCGCTGGCCTGGCTGGAGTGCGAGCTGGTGCAGACCCACGACGCGGGCGACCACTCGATCTTCGTCGGCCGGGTGCTGTCGGCGCGCACCGGTCCGGCGCAGCGCCCGCTGGCGTTCTACGAGGGCGGCTTCCGCGACCTCGACGGCGGCTCGGCGCTGCCGCGGAGCGCCTGATGCTCGTCGCGGTGACCGGCGGGACCGGTTTCCTCGGCGGGCACGTCGTCGCCGCGCTCCGGCGGGCGGGCCACTCGGTCCGCCTGCTGGCGCGCGACGCCGCCGCCGTGCCGTCCGATGTGGACGTCGTCTTCGGTGACGTGCTCAACCCCGGCGCGGTGGCCTCGGCCGTCCGCGACGCCGACGCCGTGCTGCACGCGGCCGGGGTGTACTCCTTCGACAGCCGCCGCAAGTCGGCGATGGCGGCGGTGAACGTCGAGGGAACCCGGATCGTGCTCGACGCGGCCGCGTCGGCCGATGTCGGCCGGGTCGTGCACGTGTCCACCTTCGGGGCGCTCTTCGCCCCGGGGGTGCGCTCGGTCGGGCCGGATTCCCCGGTCGGGCGGTCACGGCAGCCGTACCTGGCCTCCAAGATGGCCGCCGACCAGCTGGCCCGCTCCCGCCAGGAGCGCGGCGAGCCGGTGGTGATCGCCTATCCGCCCGCCCTGCTGGGACCCGGCGACGACCGCCTGGGCGACCAGACGACCCGGCTGCGCGCCGTGCTCCGCGGCCTGACCCCGATCTGGCCGCGCGGCGGCTTCGGCGTCGGCGATGTCCGCGACAACGCGGAGATGGCGGTGTCGCTGCTCACCGCCGCCACCCCGCCGGCGCGGGCGTTCGGGCCGGGGGAGTACGTCAGCACGGGTGAGTACCTGTCCGCGCTGCGCTCGGCCACCGGCCGCGGGCTGCCCGCGCTGCGGCTGCCCGCCGCGTCGCTGCTGCCGGTGGGCGCGCTGGCGGATCTGGTGCAACGGCTGTGGCCGTGGCAGATCCCGGTGCAGCTCGGCGCGATCATCACCTGCCTGCGCGACACCGCGATCGAGGCGCCACCGGGCCGCCCTTTCCCCGACACCGTCACCGACACCGTCCGCTGGCTGCACTCCCGCGGCCTGCTCACCGACCGCCAAGCGGGCACGGCGGCCCTGGTGCCCGCCTGACCCGGCGCCGCAACGGCGAAGACGACACCACGCCCGCCGCACACGATGCTGAGGGACGAGCCCCCAGCCCTGCCGAAAGGACCCACCGGTGTCCGACACGAACCCCGTCATCGCCGCCCTCACCGCGGACGGCGCGGCCTTCGACGCCCTGGTCGCCGACCTCCCCGAAGCCGCCTGGGCCACCCCGACCCCGGCCCCCGGCTGGACGATCGCCCACCAGGTCGCCCACCTGGCCGCCACCTTCCGCCTGGCGGGCCTCGCCGCCGCCGACCCGGCGGGCTTCGGCAAGCTGGCCTCCACCCTGAGCCCGGACTTCGACGCCAACGTCGTCGGCGCCATGGCCCCGTTCCTCGCCCTGCCGCCCGCCCAGCTCCTCGGCGCCTTCCGCGCCGAGCGCGACCGCTCGATCGAAGCGCTGGCAGCCGTGCCGGGCGACCAGGTCGTCCCGTGGCTGGTCCGCCCGCTGCCGCCTGCCGTGCTCGCGTGCGCGGGCATGATGGAGCTGTTCGGCCACGGCCAGGACATCGCCGACGCGCTCGGGGTCCGTCGGGTGTGGACGGACCGGCTCCAGTTCCTCGTCGGCTTCTCCGTGCGTGTCTGGGACTTCGGCTACCTCGCCCGCGAACTGCCCGTCCCGGAGACGGAGTTCCGCTTCGAGATCACCGGCCCCTCCGGAGCGGTGTGGACCTTCGGCCCGGAGGACTCGGTCAACCGCGTCACCGGCTCCGCCGAGGACTTCCTCCTGCTCACCACCCGCCGCCGCCACCACCTGGACCTCGACGTCACCGCCACCGGCCCGGACGCCGAACCGTGGCTGGTCCTCGCCCAGTGCTACCGAGGCCCGGCGGGCGACGGCCGCAGGCCCGGCCAGTTCGAGTCCAAGGCCGCCTGACCCACGGGCGGGCGGCCCAACCGCCGCCCGCCCGCCCGCTCGCTGCCTGCCGTCCGATCCACCCCATCGGACCCAGCACCACCAGCGGAACGATCAGCCCGAGTACCGACTGGTGCCGATCCACCCCACCGCCGCCCGCACAGCCATCCGATCCCCCATCAGGTGCAGCGACCCGTCATCCAACGCGTCCAGCCACCGCCGATGCCCCAACCAGATCGACGACAGCGTCGTCACCGCACACCGGATCGTCACCGCGATCGGCAGCCCAGGATCGCGGTCGGCAGCCGAAGCCCCAGCCCGGGAGAGCGTCAACCACCACCGCCGAGGCGGCGGCCCATCGGTGAACTCCACCACCACCGACACCGGCCGCGCGGGCAGCGACTCCGAATCGGTGTTCCGCGCGATGTCATAGACCAACAACCCCGGATCAACATCCTTCGGCCCAGGAGCAGGCAACCACCGCCCACTCCACGCCCCCAGGAAGTCCACCACCGCCCGCAGCTCACGCCCCGCCTCGGTCAGCCCGAACCCCGACGGCCCTCGCGTGATCAGTCCCGCCGAGCGCAGCGACCGCAGTCGGGTGACCAAAGTGGACACCGTCAGCCCCGGTAACCCGCGCGCGATCTTGTCCACCTCGCCGGGTCCGTGCAGCAGCTCTCTGATGATCAGCAGCGTCCACGGCTGGGCCACCAGCTCAGCGGCTCGGGCGACGGGGCAGTGCTGTTCGTAGCGTTTCACCGGGTTTCTCCCAAGGGGAGGGTCACGGTGAACCGCGCCCCTCCGGTCGGTCCGTCTCCGCACACGACCGCGCCGCCGTGCGCGGTCACCGTTTCGGCCACCAGGGCCAGGCCGAGGCCGGTGCCCCCGGACGATCCGCGCGCGGCCTGTCCGGTGGCGAAGCGGGCGAACACCCGCTCGCGCTCATCGGCAGGCACGCCGGGGCCCGCGTCGTCGACCTCGATGACGGCGAGGCCGCCCGTGGCGTGCAGTCCGACGGCGGCCGCGCCGCCGCCGTGGCGGTCGGCGTTGTCGAGCAGGTTGGTCACCGCGCGCACCAGTGCCAGCTTGCGGCCGAGCACCACCACCGGCTCCGGGGCGTCCAGCAGGTCGGCGGGGCGGCCGGTGGCGGTGAGGGTGTTGGCCAGCAGCGCACGCAGCTCCAGGGCCTCCACGTCGCCGGAGTGCAGGCCCGCCTCGGCGCGGGCCAGGGCGAGCAGGTCTTCGAGCATGCCGCGCAGGTGGTCCAGCTCGGAGGTGACCAGCGCCAGCGCGCGCTGGCCCCGCTCCGGCAGCTCGTCGGCGTGCCGCCGCATGACCCCGACGCTGGTCACCAGCGTCGTCAGCGGGGTGCGCAGCTCGTGGGTGACGTCGCCGACGAAGCGGCGCTCGCGGGAGATGCGCTCCTGCAGCGAGTCGACCATGGCGTTGAACGAGCGCACCATGGGCGCGAGGTCGCGGTCGCCGTCCTCGGGCAGCCGCGAGTCCAGGTTGCCCGAGGCGATGCTCGACGCCGTCCCCGACAGCGTCCGCAGCGGCGCCAGCACCCGCCCGCTCGCCCAGCGGCCCAGCAGCGCCGCCCCCGCCGTCGCGGCCAGCGCGCTCAGGATCAGCACCGTCCCCAGCACCCGGATCGTGGCCTGCAACTCCGCCGCCGGGGTGAACTCGTAGTACGCCGACCCGTCGGCCATCGGCACACCCGCCACGATGTACGGCTGGTCGCCCACCGTCACCGGCAGTACCCCGGCCTTGTTCTCGGCGACCAGCTTGCGCAGCGAGTCCGGCGGCAGGTCCGGCGGCTCGTCCCCCGACGCGCTCAGCCACCGGCCGCGCTGCTCCAGCACCAGGGTCGTCCCCGACGGCGGGTCCACCGACCCCAGCGCCTGCTCCGCCGTCGCCCCCGGCACCGCCATCCTGCTCGCCACGAAGTCGGCGTCCGCCCTGGCCAGCCGCTGCGCCGAGCGCTCCCGCTGGTCGGTCAGGTAGCCGCGGGCGATGGCGAACACCGCCACCGCCATCAGCAGCGACAGCAGGGCCCCGCCCACGGCGAAGGTCAGCATGACCCGCCCGCGCAGCCCGCTAACGGACATCGAGGCGGTAGCCGAGGCCGCGGACGGTGACCACCGTGCGCGGCTCCGACGGGTCGGACTCGACCTTGGTGCGCAGCCTGCGCACGTGCACGTCCACGATCCGCTCGTCGCCGAAGAAGCCGCGGTCCCACACCCGCTCCAGCAGCGCCTGCCTGCTCAGCACCCGGCCCGGCTCCTCGGCCAGCTCGCACAGCAGCCGGAACTCCGTCAGTGTCAGGTGCAGCTCGGCCCCGCCACGGCGCACCACGCCCGCCGCGGGCGAGAGCACCAGCCCGCTCGCGGCGTCGAGCACCAGCTCGGGGACCGCGGCGGGCGCGGCGGTGGCCGCCCTGCGGCGCAGCGCGCGCAGCCGGGCGGTGATCTCCTTGATCTCGAACGGCTTGGTCACGTAGTCGTCGGCGCCCGCCTCCAGCGCGGCCACCACGTCGTGGGTGTCGGCGCGGGCGCTGACGACGATGATCGGCAGGTCGCTGTCGCGCCGCACCTGCCGGATGCAGGTGAAGCCGTCCATCCCGCCGAGCATGAGGTCGACCACCATCATCTCCGGCGGCCCCGAGCGGCGCACCGACTCCAGCGCCGTCTCCGCGTCCGGCGCCTCGGTGATCGAGTAGCCCTCGTCCTCCAGCGCCAGCCGCAGGGACGCGCGCACCCTGTCGTCGTCCTCGACGATCATCAGTCGCACTCCCACCGGCCCCATGCTGCCCTAGCCGGGAGCCCGGACCAGCGCCGCAAGCCGGTCGTCACACAACCGCAAAGATCTCGACCGGCCGATCTCAACACGACCGGACGACCCTGGACACCATGACGGGGACGATCGACGCGAGGACCACCGTCCTGCTCGCGCGCGAGGCGCTGCTGCTGTGGCCGAGGGGGGAGTCCCACCAGGTAGACCCCGCCGTCGCCGATCTCTGGCCGGTGTTCGCCGTGGTGGTCGACGACCGGGACCTGCGCCGCGCCCCCGGCGGGCGGAGCCTGCGCGGCCGCGTGGACGGGCGCAGCGCGTTCACCCTGCTCGACGGCGTCGCCCGGTGGGACGTGCTGGCGGGCGACACGCCGCTGCTGTCGCTGTCGGTGCGCTCCAGCGCCCCGGTGCGCATCTCCCTCGACCTCGTCCTGCCCGCCCACTCGCTGCTCGGCGAACTGGACCGGCTGGCCGCCGGGCCCACCGTCGGCATCACCACCGCCTCCCGCGCCGAGGCGCTGGGCTCCGGCGCCGACGTCCGCGCCGCGCTGCGCGCCCTCGCCCTGGCCCGCAGCGCGCCATCACCCGACGTCGCCCTCCTGGCGCAGCGGTGACCAGGCGCGTCCCGGCCGCGGCCGTCCAGGTCCCCGGCCTGGTCAGCGGGGTGCTGATCGTGCTCGGCGCGTGGCTGCTCGTCTTCTCCGTCACCGGGGTCTACGGCGCCGACAGCGGCTTCGACGCGCCCTGGGGCGACCGGATCGCGGGGGCGGCGGCCGTCGTCACCGGCGTGGTCAGGGTCAGCGCCCGCATCCGCCTGCGCACCGCCTCCGGCCTGGCCGGGGCCGTGGGCCTGTGGCTGGTGGTCAGCCCGTTCGTCCTGGACTACGGCTTCGGCGCGGACACCGCCACCGCCATCACCACCGACCTGCTCGCGGGCACCGCGCTGGCCACCCTGGCCGCCGTGGAGCTGGTCGGGGCGAGGATCACCGCGTGAACGGTCCCGCCCAGCTCACGGTGAGCCACCTCGCCACCGAACACGTCCACCGGGTGACTGCCGGCGGCGAGGTCGACTACCTCACCGCGCCCCGGCTCGCGGCGGTGTTCGACGCGCTGCCGGTGACGGAGGGCACGACCGTCGAGGTCGACCTGGCCGAGGTGCCCTACTGCGACTCCGCGGGCCTGGCGGTGCTGGTCAGGGCGCTGCACCGGGTGACACGAGCGGGTGGTCGGCTGCGCCTGGTGGCGGTCGACCCCCGGGTGCGGCGCACACTGGAGACCACCGGGCTGGCCGAGCTGTTCGGCGGACCGGGGTAGATGAGGGAATCCTCATCTGCGCTTCATCTGCCCCCGGCGGCGGCGCGGAGAGGATCGTCCCATGTCGCTGAGTCCCCGCACGGCCGTGCTCGTCGCGGTCATCGCGCTGCCTCTCGGCGCCGCCGCGGCCAGCTACGCGCTGTACGAGGAGACGTCCCCGGACGTCCCGGCCCAGGTCCGCATCGGCGAGGTGCGCGACGGCCGTCCGCTGGAGCCGGGGGCCGACCTCACCACCAGCCCGACAGCGCCCGCGACGACAGCGCCAGCCACCACGTCGCCTGCCACGACGTCACCGGCGGCGAAGCCGACCACGAAGAAGCCCGCGCCGCCGCCCACCACCCGTCCCCGGCTCGTCACCCCGCCACCGCCGGTCGTCGGCGGCGGCGATGACGATGACGACGACTGGGATGACGACGACGGCGACGATGACGGCGGGGACGGCGGGGACGATGACGACGACTGACCGCAGACCGGAGGTGGGCGTGCCCCCGGAACCCGCCCCCCAGGCGAGCGGGGCGGACCGGACCGTGGTGGACGGTCCGCCCCGCGTCGCCGCCCGCCGCTGGCTGGTGCCCGCCCGCGCCCGCATCATGGGCTGGATGCTGCTGCTCATGGCGGTGGTGTCGCTGACGGTCACCGTCGTCACCCGCAACCTGCTCATGCAGCGCGTCGACGTCGAGGTCTCCGCGGCCCTGCAACAGGAGATCCAGGAGCTGGAAGAGGTCGCCAGGGGCGGGGTCGACCGGGCCACCCAGCAGCCGTTCCAGGATGTCTACGAGCTGCTCTACAACCACCTCCAGCGCCAGTTCCCCGACGACGACGAAGTGCTCGTCGGCTGGGACGGGACGCCGGAGACAGGCAGCCCGCTTCGCCAGACCAGGGCCGAGCCCTTCCCCCTCGCCGACCGCCTCGACGTGCTCAGGTCCGTGCTCGTCTCCCCGGTCAACAGCGGTTCGATCGAGACCGACGCCGGTGAGATGCGCTGGGTGAAGGTCCCGATCATCCATCCGACGAACCCCGACGACGTCGGCGCGTTCGTCGTCGGCTACTTCATCGACCGCGACCGCGCCGAGGTCAACCAGACCATGCAGACGCTGATCCTGGTCAGCCTGCTCGGCCTGCTGTTCGCAGGCATCGCCGCGTGGGTCATCGCCGGGCAGATCCTCGCGCCCGTGCGGCTGGTGCGCCGCGCCGCCGCCGAGATCACCGAGCACGACCTCACCCAGCGCATCCCGATCCACGGCAAGGACGACATCGCCGCGCTGTCCGAGCAGTTCAACGCCATGCTGGACCGGCTCGAACAGGCCTTCGCCGCGCAGCGGCAGTTCGTCGACGACGCCAGCCACGAGCTGCGCACCCCGATCACCATCGTGCGCGGCCACCTCGAGCTGATGGGCGACGACCCGGCCGACCGCGCCGCCGTCGTGCGGCTGTGCACCGACGAACTCGACCGGATGAACCGCATCGTCGCCGACCTGCTGCTGCTGGCCAAGTCCGAGCGCCCCGACTTCGTGCGCACGGCGCCGGTCGAGATCACCGAGCTGACCAGCGACATCTACGCCAAGGTCCGGGCCATCGGCGAGCGCGACTGGCGGCTGGAGGCCATCGGGGAGGGCGTGGCCCACGTCGACCAGCAGCGTGTCACCCAGGCCATGGTCCAGCTGGCGCAGAACGCCGTGCAGCACACCCGCGACGGTGACGAAGTCCTGATCGGATCGTCCATGATGGAGGGGCGCATCGCGTTCTGGGTCACCGACCACGGCCCCGGCGTGCCCTACGCCGACCAGGGCAAGATCTTCGACCGGTTCAGCCGCGGCTCCACCGGCGGCGCGCCGGGGCACCGCACCGGGGCCGGGCTCGGCCTGGCCATCGTCTCGGCCATCGCCGAGGCGCACGGCGGCGTCGTGCGCCTGGTGTCCACCCCCGGCGAGGGCGCCTCGTTCGGCATCGATCTGCCCGCCTACCGAGGAGGACCGAGGTGAACCGCATCCTGGTCGCCGAGGACGAGGAGCGCATTGCCGCCTTCGTCCAGAAGGGGCTGACCGCCAACGGCTTCGCCACCACCGTCGTCGGCGACGGCCCCGCGGCCATCGACTACGTGCTCACCGGCGGTTTCGACCTCGTCGTGCTCGACATCGGCCTGCCCGGCCGCGACGGCTTCAGCGTGCTGCGCACCGTCCGCGAGGCCAAGGTCACCACCCCGGTGATCATCCTGACCGCGCGCGACTCGGTGCACGACACCGTCGCGGGCCTTGAGGGCGGCGCCGACGACTACATGACCAAGCCCTTCCGCTTCGAGGAGCTGCTGGCCCGCGTCCGGCTGCGCCTGCGCGCCGCCGACCGCACCCCGGAGGTGACCGTGCTGCGCGGCGGCGACCTGTCCCTGGACCTGCGCACCCGCCGCGCCCAGGTGGGCAACCGCACCGTCGACCTGACGGCGCGGGAGTTCGTGCTGCTGGAGCTGTTCCTGCGCCACCCCGGCCAGGTCCTCTCCCGCGAGCAGATCCTGTCGCACGTGTGGGGCTACGACTTCGACCCCGGCTCCAACATCGTCGACGTCTACGTGCGCGCGCTGCGCCGCAAGATCGGCGCGGAGCGGATCACCACCGTGCGCGGCATGGGCTACGCGTTCGGGCGCTGAGCGCGTGCTTTGATGGGCGCGTGATCGCCCCCATGGACCCGGCGGGCCTCGTGTCCGCCGTGGAAGACCTGGCAGAGCTGCTGCGCGACGCCACCGACGGCGGCTCGTCGGTCGGCTTCCTCGCCCCGCTGCCGCCCGCGGACGCGAAGGCGTGGTGGCTGGCGCTGGTTCCCGCCGTCGCGGCGGGCGAGGTGCGGCTGTGAGCGGCCCGCTCGGCCGGGCGCGTGGTGGGGACCGTCCAACTGCGACCATCGATGATGCCGAACGGGAGACATCGCGCCGAGCTGGCCAAGCTCGTGGTCCACAGCTCGGTGCGCGGGCAGGGAGTCGGGCGGGCGCTGCTCACCGCCGCCGAGGACGGGGCCAGGGACGCGGGGCTGACCCTCCTGGTGCTCGACACCGAGGAGGGCAGCGCCGCCGAGCCCCTCTACCGCTCGCAGGGGTGGACGGAGTCCGGCCGCATCCCCGACTACGCGGCCGATCCGCGCGGGGTGCCGCGGACGACGGTCTACTTCTACCGCAAGCTCTGACCGGACACGACGTCGCCGATGGCCTGGTCGAGGATGTCCAGGCCCAGCGCCAGCTCGTCCTCGCTCGCCGTCAGCGGCGGGGCGATGCGGAAAACCCCGCCCATGCCCGGCATCTGCACGATGTTCATGTGCAGCCCCAGCTCCAGGCAGCGGCGGGTCACCGCCGCGCCCAGCACGTCGGAGACGCGCTTGCTCTCCCGGTCCTCCACCAGCTCCAGGCCGACCAGCAGCCCGCGCCCCCGCACGTCGCCGACGACCTCGTGCTTGAGCGCCAACCGGTCCAGGCCCGCGCGCAGCAGACCCCCGAGGTGCCGGGCGCGCTCGTCCAGGCGGTCGCGCTCCAGCACGTCCAGCACCGTGTTGCCGACGGCGGCCACCAGGGGGTCGGAGACGTGGGTGGTGAAGAACAGGTAGCCGCGCTCGTGCGCGCGGCCCTCGATCTCGGCGCTGGTGATCACCGCGGCCAGCGGCAGGCCCGCGCCGAGGGTCTTGGACAGCACGAGGATGTCGGGGACCACGCCGTCGCGCTCGAAGGCGTACCAGGTGCCGGTGCGGCACAGTCCGGTCTGGGCCTCGTCGAGGATCAGGAGCATGCCGCGCTCGCGGCACTTGTGCGCCAGGGCCGCGAAGTAGCCCGGCGGCGGCTCCAGCACGCCGCCGGAGGACAGGATCGGCTCGACCAGGCAGGCCGCCAGGTTGCCGGTGGACTGCGCGTCGACCATCTCGAAGGCGAAGTCCAGCTGGCGGCGCCAGTCCAGGGAGCCGTCGTCGGCGGTGAAGTCCGGGCGGTAGGTGTTGGGGGCGGGGATGGCGATGTTGCCGGGCGCGGCGGGGCCGTAGCCCTTGCGGCCCGCGCTGTAGGTCGCGCCCGCGGCGGCCTGGGTCATGCCGTGCCAGGAGCGGGCGAAGGCGACGACCTCGTGGCCGCCGGTGACGAGCTTGGCCATCCGCAGCGCCGCCTCGTTGGCCTCCGCGCCGGTGGTGAGCAGCTGCGCCTTGGCCAGCGGCTCCGGGAGCGTCCCGGCGAGCCTGCGCGCCAGGTCCACCACCGGGCGGCTCAGCATGCCGCTGAACAGGTGGTCGAGGGTGCCGACCTGGCGGCCGACGGTGGCGACGATCTCCGGGTGCGAGTGGCCGAGGATCGCGCTCATCTGCCCGGAGGTGAAGTCGAGGATGCGGCGGCCGTCCTCGGTGACGACGAAGCTCCCCGCCGCGCTCGCGATGATCTCGGGGGTGAAGGTGCCGCCGTAGCGGACCAGGTGGCGGTCGACGTCGGCCCAGAACGCGGCCGTGCCGGTGGATTCAGTGGTCGGAGCAGCCATGGGGCCGACGCTACGGCCGCGGCGAGCGTCAGGTCCATCTCACGATTCCGACTGTGCTGTTCGGCTGATCCGAACAACAATGGGGGACGTGCTGAACCCGTGGCGGCTGCGCCTGCTGAGCCAGCTCGACGCCCTGGGCACCGTCCGCGCGGTCGCCGAGGCGGTCAACCAGAGCGCCTCCAGCGTCTCCCAGCAGCTCTCGGTGCTGGAGGCGGAGGCGGGCACGCCGCTGCTGGAGCGCACCGGCCGCCGGGTGCGGCTCACCCCGGCCGGTCAGGTGCTGGCCCGGCGGGCCAGGGCGATCCTGGACCACCTGGCCGCGGTGGAGGCCGAGCTGCGCGGGCTGGGGGAGGAGCCCGCGGGCCTGGTCCGGCTCGGCGCGTTCCAGAGCGCCATCCACACCTTCGCCGCCCCCGCCGCCGCCCGCCTGGCGCGCAGCCACCCGAACCTGCACGTCGAACTGCTGGAGTTGGAGCCGCACGACGGCATCCCCGCCCTGCGCCTCGGCGACGCCGACATCGTGATCACCATGCCCGACCACGTCGGCGTCGCGCTCGGGCCGGACGTCGAGGTGGTGCCGCTGGCCGTGGACCAGGTCGTCCTGGTCGTGCCGCCCGAGCGCGCCGCGGCGGGCCCCGCCGACCTGGCCGACCACGCGGGCGAGCCCTGGGCCTTCGACGTGCCGGGCTCCTACATGGCCACCCTCGCGATGCGGCTGTGCCGCCAGGCCGGGTTCGAGCCGAGGGTGGCCAGCCGCTTCGGCAACCACCTGCTGACGCTGCAGCACGTCGAGGCGGGCCGCGCCGTGGCGCTGCTGCCCGCGCTCGCCGTGGACAGCCGCTTCCGGGTCGCGACGCGCGAGTTGACGCCCGCGGTCACCAGGACCATCGCGGCGGTCCTGCGCCGGGGCACCCGGCCGCGGCCCGCGGTGGACCTCGTCCTGGAGGCGGTGCGCAGGCTGCCCGCCCCGCTCGGGGTGCGCCCGCAGGCCGGTGAACCTTAGGCAAGCAAACGACTTCCCGCCGGGGTGCGCTCCCAGCCCGGCTGCGCCGGGCAACGGAAACGATTCCGAACGCCCGCCGTGGTGACCGCACCTTGCGCGCACCCTCCGTGATGGTCTAGACCTATGCCGCCAAGTGGTCCACACCAGTGAGGCCGACCGACTGATTGCCGCCCGCCGGGGTCGGGTCGATAGTTAGGAAACTTTCCTACCGTTCGAGGAGGTGCGCATGGCGGTCCCCGGCACGCTGCGCGCCCTCAACGACGCCGCGGTCCTGGCGCTGCTCATCGACCGGGGGCCGCTGACCCGGCCGCAGATCGCCGAGGCCAGCGGGCTGTCCAAGCCCACGGCCTCCCAAGTCCTGACCAGGCTGACCGGCCTGGTCACCGCCGAGGCCGCGCCGTCGGGCAAACCCGGGCGCAACGCCGAGGTCTACCGGGTCGACCCCGCCGCGGCCACCGCGGCGGCCGTCGACGTCACCCCGAAGCGCACCACCGCGCGGATCGTGCTGGCCTCCGGGGAGGTCATCGGCGAGCACCGGGTCGAGACCCGCGAGGGCGGCGACGTCGTGCACCGGCTCCGCGCGGCCATCAGCGGGGCGGGCGCCGAGCCCGACCGGCTCGACCACATCGTCATCGGGGTGCCCGGGGCGGTGGACGGGACCGGCAGGCTCGCCTACGCCGCGCACCTGCCCGGCTGGCACCGCCCCCGCCTGCTCCCCTGGCTGTCCGACGCGCTCGGCGCCGAGGTCACCGTCGAGAACGACGTCAACCTGGTGGCCGAGGCCGAGCGCACCACCACCGACGAGAAGGACTTCGCCCTCTACTGGGGCGCCGACGGCATCGGGGCGGCCCTGGTCCTCGACGGCCGCCTGCGCCGCGGCGCGTGCAGCGGCGCGGGCGAGATCGGCTACCTGCCCGTGCCGGGCGCCCCGACCGCGCGCGAGGTCGGGCGGACCGGGGTGCACGGGCTCCAGGCGATCGCGGGCGGGGCGGCGCTGGCCCGGCTGCTGCGCTCGCACGGCTTCCCCGGCCCGGCGGCCAAGGCGATCCGGGCCGCCCTGAAGCACTCGGCGCACCCAGCCCAACCGGTGCACCCGGTCATCGAGGAGATCGCCTACCGCGTCGCGCTGGGCGTCGCCGCCGTCGTCGCGGTGGTCGACCCCGGCCTGGTGGTCCTCAGCGGCCACGTGGTCGAGGCGGGCGGCGAGCCGCTGCGCGCCCGCGTCGAGACCGCCCTGCACTCCCTGACCCTCCCGCGTCCGGCGGTCCGGCTCAGCCAGGTCCGCGACGAGCCGGTGCTCGCCGGAGCGGTCGTCCTCGCCCGGTCCAAGACCCGGGAAACCTTGCTAGCCCGAGTCAGCTAAAGGAGCTCCCATGCCCTTCAACCGCCGCCGCATGCTGCACGGATTAGGCGGGCTCGCCGTGCTCACCGCCGTCCCCGCCTGTGCCTTCGGGGGCAGCGAGCCCGAGGCGCCCGTCGGGCCCACCGGCGACGCGAGCCCGGAGAACCCGTTCGGGGTGGACGCGGCCGCCGCCCTGGAGGTCGTCATCTTCAAGGGCGGCCTCGGCGACGCGTACGCCACCGAGGTGCACGAGCCCATGTACGCCCAGAAGTTCCCGGGCGCCAAGATCGAGCACGTCGCCACCCAGCAGATCGCCCAGACGCTGCAGCCCCGGTTCGCGGGCGGCGACGTCCCCGACGTCATCGCCAACTCCGGCACCGACCTGATGGACAACGCCACCCTGGTCGACGCGGGCCAGATCCTGGAACTGACCGCGCTGTTCGACGCCCCGTCCATCGAGGACCCGGCCGTCAAGGTCCGCGACGCGCTCGCCCCCGGCACCGTCGAGTCCGGACTCGTCAACGGCAAGCCCTACGTGCTGAACTACGTCTACACCGCCTACGGCCTCTGGTACGACGCCAAGCTGTTCGCCGCCAACGGCTGGGAGCCCGCCAAGACCTGGGCCGACTTCGACGCGCTCTGCGCCAAGATCAAGGCCAAGGGCATGGACCCCTTCGCCTACCCCGGCAAGAACGCCGCCTACTACCAGTACTGGCAGATCCTGGTGTCCGCGGCCAAGATCGGCGGCAACAAGGTCCTGGTCGACATCGACAACCTCGTCGACGGCGTGTGGGTCTCCGACCCGGTCAAGCAGTCGGCCAACGCCTGGGCCGAGATCGGCGCGAAGTACCTGACCAAGTCCTACGAGGGCCTGACCCACACCGAGGTGCAGACCTCGCAGAACCAGGGCCGCATCGGCTTCTTCCCCTGCGGCTCCTGGCTGGAGAACGAGCAGAAGGAGCAGACCCCCGACGGCTTCGAGTACGCGCTCACCCCGCTGCCCAGCGTCACCGCGAACGACGCGCTGCCGTTCGAGGCGATCCGCGCCGCCGCGGGCGAGGGCTACATCGTGCCGTCGAAGGGCAAGAACACCGCGGGCGGCCAGGAGTACCTGCGGATCATGCTGTCCAAGGCGGGCGCGCGCGGCTTCACTGAGAAGACCGGCAACATCACCGTCGTCAAGGGAGCCGCCGACGGCCTGCCGCTCTCGCCCGGCAACAAGAGCGTCGCCGCCGCCCAGACCGCCGCCGGCGACAACCTCGTCACCTACAACTCCTTCGAGGGCTGGTACAAGGAGCTGGAGACCGAGCTGCGCACCAAGACCAACGCGCTCATGTTCGGCCGCATCACCGGTGACCAGTTCTGCGAGCAGATGCAGGCCAAGGCCGACTCGGTGAAGGCCGACTCGTCCATCCCCAAGCAGCAGCGGAACGGCTGAGCCGTGAAGCGCGGCAGCGGACTGTTCATCGTCGGGTTCCTCGCGGTCCCGGTGCTGATCTACCTGGTGTTCGTGATCGGTCCGTACTTCCAGGCGTTCTACCTGGCGCTGACGGACTGGCGCGGGGTGACCGGGTCCCCGAACTTCGTCGGTTTCGACAACTTCGCCAGGCTCATCGGCGACGACGTGTTCTGGACGGCGGTGTGGCACCACGCCGTGCTGCTCGTCGTGCTGCCGCTGGTCACGCTCGGCATCGCGCTGTTCTTCTCGTTTCTCATCAACCACGGGGCCGGGTCCGGCACCCGCGGGGTGTGGGGATCGCGCTTCTACCAGGCGGTGTTCTTCTTCCCGCAGGTGCTGGCCGTGGCCGCGGTCGGCGTGCTGTTCCAGGCCGTCTACCGGCCCGACTCCGCGGGCGTGCTCAACGGCCTGCTCAACGCCGTCGGCCTGGACAACGTCGGCTGGCTCACCGAGCCGAACCTGGCCCTGTGGTCGATCATCGCGGTGATGGTGTGGCAGGCCGTCGGGTTCTACGTGGTGCTGTTCTCCGCGGGCATGGCCGCCATCCCCAAGGAGATCCACGAGGCCGCCGCGCTCGACGGCGCCAGCCGGGTGCGCACCTTCTTCAGCGTCACCCTGCCGCTGATGTGGGACAGCCTCCAGGCCGCGTGGGTCTACCTCGGCATCGCTGCCTTCGACGGATTCGCCTTGGTCGCCGTGCTCTCGGTCGACCGGGGCGGCCCGGACGGGGCCACCACCGTGCTGCCGCTGGAGATCTGGCGCACCGCGTTCACCTTCTCCAAGTTCGGCTACGCCGCCGCGATGGGCGTCGCCCTGTTCTTCCTCACCCTCACCTTCGCCGTGCTCGCGCTGCGCGTCACCCGACGGGAACGGATCGATCTGGCATGAGCGCAAGCCAACGGGTGCTCAACGGCATGTCCCACGTCGCGCTCGCGGTGTGGGCGATCACCGTCATCCTGCCCATCGCCTGGACGTTCCTGGCGTCCTTCAAGACCAACACCGAGATCTTCACCGAGCCGCTGGGCCTGCCCGCCACCCCGTCGTTCGACTCGTGGGGCCGGGCGTGGGAGACGGCCAACGTCGGCACCTACCTGTTCAACAGCGTGCTGGTGGTGACGCTGGCGACCGCGGGCACGATGCTGCTCGGCTCGATGGCGGCCTACGTGCTGGCCCGCTACTCCTTCCGCGGCAACCGGGCGGTGTACTACCTGTTCGTCTCCGGCCTGGTGTTCCCGGTGTTCCTGGCTCTGGTGCCGCTGTTCTTCGTCGTGCGCAACCTCGGCCTGCTCGACACCCATACCGGCCTGATCCTGGTCTACATCGCGTACTCGCTGCCGTTCACCGTGTTCTTCCTGGCCGCGTTCTTCCGCACCCTGCCCGACCAGATCGCCGAGTCCGCCGTGCTCGACGGCGCCTCGCACACCCGGATCTTCTTCAGCGTCATGCTGCCCATGGCCAAGCCGGGCCTGATCAGCATCACGATCTTCAACGTCATCGGGCAGTGGAACCAGTACCTGCTGCCGATCGTGCTGCTCTCCGGCGCGGTCGAGGACAAGTGGGTGCTCACCCAGGGCATCGCCAACATCTCCACCAGCGCCGGCTACCAGGCCGACTGGCCCGCCCTGTTCGCCGCGCTCACCCTGACCATCCTGCCCGCGCTGGCGGTCTACCTCGTGTTCCAGCGCCAGATCCAGTCCGGACTCACGACAGGAGCCCTGAAGTGAAACTCGCCGTCGTCGGAGGCGCGTCGACCTACACCCCCGAGCTGGTCGACGGGCTGGCCCGGCTGCGCGAGGTGCTGCCCGTCACCGAGATAGCCCTGCTCGACCCCGACCGCGCGCGGCTGGAACCGGTGGCGGGGGTGTCGCGGCGCATCCTCGACAAGGCCGGGCACCCCGCCGAGGTGAGCACCCCGTCGACGGTCGAGGACGCCGCCGACGGGGCGTCCGCCGTGCTGTTCCAGCTGCGCGTCGGCGGGCAGTCCGCCCGTCACGTCGACGAGACCCTGCCGCTGGAGTGCGGCTGCGTCGGGCAGGAGACCGTCGGCGCGGGCGGCCTGGCGATGGCGCTGCGCACGGTGCCGGTGGTGCTGGAGCTGGCGCGGCGCGTGGCCGCCGTCGCGCCCTCGGCATGGCTGGTCGACTTCACCAACCCGGTCGGCATCGTCACCCGCGCCCTGCTCGACGCCGGACACAAGGCGATCGGCCTGTGCAACGTCGCCATCGGCTTCCAGCGGCGCTTCGCCGGGATGCTCGGCATCGCCGCCGAGCGCCTGGCGCTCGACCACGTCGGCCTGAACCACCTCACCTGGGAGCGCGCCGCCTACGTCGCGGGGGAGGACGTGCTGCCGGTACTGCTGGAGCGCCACGGCGAGGACATCGCCGCGCAGGTCGGCCTGCCGGTGGAACTGCTCAGGCGGCTGGGCGCGGTGCCCTCGTACTACCTGCGCTACTACTACGAGCACGACGCCGCGGTGAAGGAGCAGATGTCGGCGGAGTCGCGGGCCTCCCAGGTCGCCGCGATCGAGGACGAACTGCTCGCCCTCTACGCCGACCCGTCGGTCGACACCAAGCCCGAGGCGCTGACCCGGCGCGGGGGAGCGTTCTACTCCGACGCCGCCGTCGACCTGCTGGCCTCGCTGCTCGGGCACGTGCCGTCGGTGCAGGTGGTCAACATCCGCAACGACGGCGCACTGCCCTTCCTGCCCGACGACGCCGTTGTCGAGGTCCCCGCCTCGATCACGGCCTCCGGCGCGCAGAGCTGGCCGGTACGCCCGGTGCCGCCGCTGTACTCGGGTCTGATCTCCCACGTCGCGGCGTACGAGGCGCTGGCGGGCAAGGCCGCCCGCCTCGGCGGCGTCGACCTCGTGGCCGACGCCCTGCTCGCCCACCCGCTCGTCGGGCAGGCGTCGCTGGCCGAGGAACTGGCCGCGAAGCTGGTCACCGCGAACCGCCCGTTCCTGAGGTGGGCGTGAAGGCGGTCCTCGCGGTCGACGGCGGCAACAGCAAGACCGACATCGCCCTGGTCTCCGCCGACGGCGCGGTCCTCGCGCGCGGTCGCGCCCCCGGCTTCACCCCTCACTCCGTCGGAGCCGCCGCCGCCGTCGACACCCTCGCCCGCGGCGTCGCGGCACTGGGGGTCCCCCTGCCGCCCGGCACCCACACCTCGGCCTGCCTGGCGGGCGCGGACCTGCCCGAGGACGAACACGCCCTGACCACCGAACTCCGCCGCCGCGGCCTGGGCGAGTCCATCACCGTCCTCAACGACACCTTCGCCGTCCTGCGCGCGGGCGCCTCCGGCCCGTCCGGTGTGGCGGTGGTCTGCGGCGCGGGCGTCAACGCCCTGGGCGTGGCCCCCGACGGCCGGGTGGCCCGCTTCCCCTCCCTGGGCAGGCTGACCGGCGACTGGGGCGGCGGCGAACACCTGGGCGAGGAAGTCCTCTGGCACAGCGTCCGCGCCGAAGACGGCCGCGGCCCCGGCACCGCCCTGGCACAGGCCACCGCCACCCACTTCGCCCGCGCCCGCGCCACCGACGCCGCCATAGCCATCCACTCAGGACGCATCCCCCGCACGGAACTGCACGGCCTGGTCCCGATCCTGCTGGACATCGCCGAGCACGACACCGTCGCCGCCGCCCTGCTCTCCCGTCTGGCCGACGAGATCCACGCCCTGGGCACCGTGATCATCGACCGCCTGTCCCTGACCGCCCCCGAGGTAGTCCTCGCGGGCGGAATCCTCACCGCTCGCCACCCCCGCCTCGAAACCGCCATCCATATCCGCTACGCCCGATCGCATCCCTCCGCATGCTTGGTCATCCTGGAACACCCGCCTGTCGAGGGAGCCATCCGTCTCGGTCTGGAGCATATCGGCGCGCCTAGTTCCGCAGTGACCCGAGTGCGGCCAAGTTAGGTCAGAATGGATAACCGTTCTGCTCCCCATTCGAGAAGTGTATGTGACCAGTCTTTGCGCAATCCCGATCGCTCGCACATGGACACCAGTAGGACGGCCGTTTCGTGCCTTGTGGGGCAGTTCAGGCTTGCTAACCCCATTCTCCCGAGAACGGCGGGGTCGCCAGCCTCGAAGGTGGCTGCAATGCCAAGGGAGAGAACTCCGTAGAAACCGGAGGATATGGCTGAAAGCTTCCAGTGATGAAGGGGGAAAGCCTCTTCGTATGCGTCAATAGCTCTACAGAGTAGGTATCTGCTGAAGATATCAACTGACTCGGCGGGAAGCTTCGTTCTGATGAGGTCGTTCGGATTCTCGGATATACGCACAAGGGATTCATCGAGCATCTCTCGACTCCAGTAAGAAGCATTGTGTGACGATAGTCGATCCTTGACGCCGGTCAGGATAGGTCCGGCGCTCACCTGTCGGGGAGTGGTGTGGGAGTCGTCGATGGTGATAACTAGGGAACGGATTGAGTGTGTCGACAGGTACGAGTCGACGGATAACTCGCCAATCCGAGCTCTCGCTGCTGCGCGCTCTTCTTCGACACCGTCGATTTGAGTGAAAAGGATAGCCCCCGCCCTACGGTCTGCGTGATGGAGAGAGTCCTTTATTGATGATCGAACGACTTCGTCGGCAACAGTGTTGATGGTCATCAAACTCCTGTCGCTGAGGCTACGCATGAGGCTGTACGTATCGCGCACGCCATGCGCTCCGATTAGCTCGAAAGCGATGGGGCACAGATTGCTGAGAACGGAGCGGCTTAGCGCATTGTCCCGAAGGTATACCAAGCAGAAGTTGACAACTTCCCGTCCTTGAGTAAATCTTTCTCCTGGATCGATCTTATCGATGAGCTTGAGGAGTATTGATTCGGCGCCCCGAGTGAGGCGTTCATCGAAGATTTGTACGGCAAGCTGAGCGACTACGAAGCTTCGGCCAGTTTCAATGAGAATGAGTAGCTGGCGGACAAGGTCCTCCAGGGTTGAACTGTTGCGCAGGATGTATCTAGCTGTGTGGTACTCCATGAATGTGCGGTGGGTGAATCCGTATATTCTTTCGCCAAAACTGCCCACCGATGTCTGCGATATCAGCCACACGCGTTCGGAGCAGAAATCCAGGAACTCTTGTGCTTGTTCTCGAAAACTACGATCGCTCTCTTCGTCTCGATCTTCCAAGTGTCGGACTAGCACCTTGCGAAGATCAGACTCGGGCGCATGTTCGCGACCTTCGAGTTCCAGGAAGAAGTACTGGGCAAGCTCCTCTACCAGGAAACGCGCGAGTTTATAGCTCCTCAGTGAATGGGGAATCTGGTTGACGTTCTCCCATCTACTCAGCATGAGCTCCGCGCATTCGCCGTACACATCGGCTCGGTTCTCGGGAATGTAGCCGGAGTACTGGTACAAGTCGCAGAGAAGCGAAAGCATCAGTGGATTCGAGCGAAGATCGCTAATCTGTCGGGTTTCTGTGAGGAATCTATCAGCGGCAGAAGTTCCGTCATGACTGGAATCGTAGATTAGCTTGAACCATTTGCTCGTGTACTCAATCACTTGGGAGCCGTCAAA
The DNA here is from genome assembly GCF_042657845.1 of Actinokineospora guangxiensis. Taxonomy (NCBI): domain Bacteria; kingdom Bacillati; phylum Actinomycetota; class Actinomycetes; order Pseudonocardiales; family Pseudonocardiaceae; genus Actinokineospora; species Actinokineospora guangxiensis. The sequence goes on from NZ_JBHSKF010000005.1 coordinate 334,453, forward strand.
ATCTGGGAGCACGTACACGCGAAATATGGAGTGGTCTAGTTTTACGCTGCGGTAGCTTTCAATGCGACAAGTCACGACGATGGTGGTCAGGGGGTAGGTGTAAGAGAACTCTTCGATCAGCTCGGCGACCTGCTTTCGATTGTGAAGGTTCCCCACCTCATCTAGGCCATCAAAGATGACGACACCTAGGCCCAAGTTTAAGATGTCGCTTATCTCGGTGACCGTGACGGGAGATTGTGTTGCTGTCGAGACGGTGTTCGCGAGCACTGTCGTATAATCCACCGACGCCGTTTGATGCTCTTTTAGAGATATGAGCAGAGGTGTGGCGAAATCTGGATCTCGGGGATCTTCGTGAGCGGCGAGTCGGTGAATTAGATGGCGAACGTAAGAACTTTTCCCGGCACCTGGGTTTCCGACGACGACATAGCATCTGTCGGACAGTTCTTCCTCGATTATGGCGCTGGCCTCGTCCCTGCTCATGGTGGCACCTGTTCGTACCTTGTCGATTATGGATTGCAGGGTTATCCTAGTTAGATCGCGTCGATACTCTTCGTCCTGCAGCCAGCGGGCAACGTAGAGATCCTCAAGCTTGAGACGCACTTCGCTGCGGATGTGTGGGATCCACATCCGTTCAAACTTGCGTCGGGCTGACATGTTGATGCTGTGAGCGAGGGCCATCGCCCGATCGGTGCGCTCGTAGTGCTGAGCAAGGTCTGCCCGGCGGCCAAAGACGTCAGGATGTCTCGATGTGCTCTCTGGGCCTCTGAAAGAGCTGAGGGCGGTAAGATACTTAGTTCTTCCTTGAGGAATGTAGTCAGCACGGCGTAGTTCGGAGATGTACAGTTCGACCGCGCGCGACAGATCGACCCACATTGCCGCGAAGTACTGATCCGCCTCGTCGCCAAACGCTTTCGCGGCACGTTTCCCCTCATGACGAAAGGCGTCTCCTAGTTGTTTCCGTTTGATTTCTCGAGAATGCTTCTCCGAGAATTCGCTGATCACGAGGAGTTCAAGAATGCTGCTGCAGGTCTTGCCGGACAGAAAGCGGGTCATCTTCTTGTGCTGATGCCGTGTTAGCTTGAGGACGGACCAATCGCCGAGACCGCGAAGGAGTTTGGTACCGACGTCAATGGACTTCAAGTATTCCGCAGCGACGGCTGCTCCCCGCTTGGCTGCCATGGTTCCCGCAGCCTTCATGGCTGCCTGGAGGAACGGGTCGAGGAGATGTTGATACTGCATCGGTGCTCCTTCCGTCTCGATCCACCTTCCGAACATGCGACAGATTTCCGGGCTAAGGCGTCAGGGGAGGTATCGCGCGCTACGGCGAACTGTTTCTCAACGCGGTCGGTAGGGTGCTCGCGGCGGGCGCGTGAGTACACCCCGCCCCGAGTCGATTGGTTCTTGAACCGATCCGGACGACTCTGGCGGACCCCATCTACCCGACCCACCATCAAGCGACCGAGGAGGCCGACCATGCTCGCCTGACCGACGAGCTGCGCGAGGGCAGCCGCTAGGTTGCAGCCCGTGAACAACGCAGTGCGCGAGGTCTTCCCCGACGCGACCGACGTCTTCGCCGCCCCGGCCGAGGCGGGTCAAGCCCTGCTCCCGCTGGCCTCCATCGACCTGTCCCACGTGGACCCCGAATGGACAGGAACCGTCCACCTGGTCTCCCCGACCGTCACCGACGGCTACGTCGGCGACGGCACCGAGGAGTTCCACACCTACACCTGCCGCGCCAACTGGATCGGCTTCCGCCTGGACGAGTCCAACCGCTACCACTTCCTCGCCGACTGGCGCTACTTCCCCGACGAGCCCTACGACCCGACCCACTTCGAGCACCGCAAAGCGCTCCACCGCGCGCACGGCGCCCTGGTGGAAACCCGCTGGCTCGACCGCCAGCCGCTCGCCGACCTGCTCGCCAGGCCCCTGGCCGTCGTGGAGTCCGTGGGCGGGACGACCCCCGGCTGGCCCAACTGGGCCGAAACCGACTTCCCCCTCGCCACCGACGACGAGGAAGACGTCCACCCCCTGGCAGAGGACGGTTCCCGCTTCCACCACGTCGCCACCACCGTCGGCTGGCACTGGCACCCCGAGGGCGCCGACCGGATCGTCCTGTTCTTCGAGCCCGTCAGCCGCACCGCGCTGCTCACTTTCGACTGGAGCTGAGCCTTGTGAGCACACCCACCCCTTATTGATTTGGTCCCTGTACCGATCCGGACGACTATGGGCGGGTGGTAACCGCCCCCGAGAGGCCTCTCGTCAGGCGACTCTTCCGGCCCCTGCTCCCCCTGGCCTCCATGACCCTGCTCAGCGGCATCGCCTATGCCCTGGCAGGTCCCTTCCTCTCCCTGTTCCTCGTCACCGAGCTGAACGCGCAACCCTTCGCCGTCGGCGCGTTCCTCTTCGGCACCCAGCTGGCGGCCATCATCGTCAGCACCCTCATCGGCCGCTTCTCCGACACCCGCGACGTCCGCAAGCAGCTGCTGATCATCGGCGGCACGGCGGGCGCGATCTCCTGCACGGTCTTCGCCTTCTCCCGCTCCTACTGGGCCCTGCTCATCGTGTTCGTCACCGTCGGGGCGGTGTCGGGGTCGCAGATGCCGCAGATGTTCGCCTACGCGCGGCAGTCGCTCGACCGCGATCCGCAGGCGCCGCTGGCCATCAGCGGGCTGCGCACGATCTTCTCCATCGCCTGGGTCATCGGCACCCCGCTCGCGGCGTTCCTCATCGCCGCGTCCGGCTTCACCCTGCTGTACGCGGTGAGCGCGGTCGTCTACCTCGGCGGGGCGCTCATCGCGGCCAGTTGGCTGCGCCCGCTGGGGACGATCGCGCCGGTGGAGCGGGAGTCCGCGCCCGCGCGCGGGAAGATCGCGGTGGCGGCGATCGCGTTCGTCCTGGTGCAGGCGGCGACTTCGCTGGGAGTGCTCGCGGTGCCGCTCTACGTCACCGCCGAACTGGGCGGCAGCGCGGGCGACGCCGGGCTGGTGCTGAGCCTGTGCGCGCTGCTGGAGATCCCGCTGATGATCTGGTTCGGCTGGCTGGCCACGCGCGGCGACCACGGCAAGCTCGTCCTCGCGGGCGCCTCGACCGCGATCGGCTACTACGTCCTCATGCTGTGGACGACCGAGGTCTGGCAGGTCGCCGCCGCGCAGGCGCTGAACGCGGTGGTCATCTCGGCGGTGATGGGCGTGGGCATCACTTACTTCCAGGACCTCGCCCCCGACCGGCCCGGCGCGGCCACCACGCTCTACACCAACACCGCGAAGGTGAGCGCTATGCTCGCCGGTCCGCTACTCGGTCTGGCCCAGCACCTCGGCTACCGCAGCGCCTACGCGATGGGGCTCGGGCTGAGTGTGATCGGCTTGGCATTCCTCGTCGCGGCGCGCAGGCTTCACTAGCCGGAGTCCGTGGTAAGTACCCGGCGGTAATTTTATAGGAGGGCCGTCGTGGCTGAGCTGGTTCTGGGACCGTTACTCCGGTACGTCGACGCGACAAGCGCCACCGTCTGGGTGGAAACGGACAAACCGTGCACTGTGGAGGTCGGCGGGGCGAAGGCGGAGACCTTCTCCGTGCAGGGCAACCACTACGCCTTGGTCATCATCGAGGAGATGACCGGGCCGATGGAGTACACCGTGCAGCTCGACGGCGAGACCGTCTGGCCGCTGCCGGATTCCCCCTTCCCGCCCAGCGTGATCCGCCCGCACGACCAGGGTCCCTTCCGCTTGATGTTCGGCTCCTGCCGCAAACCCGACTCCGACGACCCCAAGGAGCAGCGCGCCGCCGGACCCGACGCGCTCGCCGCCTACGCGCTGCGCCTGGCCGATGGCGCGGAGCCACCGGACGCGCTGCTCCTGCTGGGCGACCAGGTCTACGCCGATGAGACCAGCAAGGCCACCGCCGAGTGGATCTCCGCGCACCGCGACCTCGACCAGGAGCCCGGCAAGCAGGTCGCCAACTTCGCCGAGTACGTCCACCTCTACCGCGAAGCGTGGCGCAGCCCGGCCGTGCGCTGGCTGCTCTCCACCGTCCCCAGCTCGATGATCTTCGACGACCACGACCTGCACGACGACTGGAACACCTCGGCCGCGTGGCGCGACGACGCCAACCGCACCTCGTGGTGGGCCGAGCGCGAGCGCGGCGGCCTCATCGCCTACTGGATCTACCAGCACATCGGCAACCTCTCGCCCGCCGAACTCGCCGAGGACCCCACCTTCCGCGCCGTGACCGCCGCCACCGGCGACACCGCGTCGGTGCTCAGCAAGTTCGCCGACGGCGCCATCGAGGAGATCGAGGGCCGCAAGGGCACCCGCTGGAGCTACCGCCGCGACTTCGGCCCGGTCCGCTTCCTCGCCATCGACACCCGCTGCGGACGCATTCTCAACGAACCGCGCGGCATGGTCAGCGACGACGAGTTCACCTGGCTGGAGGAGAACGCCGAGGGCGACTACGAACACCTGCTGATCGGCTCGTCGCTGCCGTGGCTCATGCCGCATGCCATCAGCCACGTCCAGTCCATGAACGAGGCCGCCTGCCGCAAGCCCGGCTGGCGCGGCAGGCTCGCCGAGAAGCTGCGCCGCGCGGCCGACCTGGAGCACTGGCCCGCCTTCCGCGCCTCCTCCGACCGCCTGTCCCGCCTGATCCACCGCGCCGCCACCTCCGGCGCGTCCGTCTGCGTCCTCTCCGGCGACGTCCACCACCTCTACGTCGCCGAAGCCACCTTCCCGGAACCGGTCCCCGCCAAGGTCTTCCAGCTGACCTGCTCCCCGATCCACAACCACGAGAAGCTGATGCGGCCGCTGTTCGCCATGGCCTGGTGGAAGCCGCTGGCCCGCCTGCTGCGCTGGTGGATGCTGCGCTCCCCGGAGATCGACCCGCTGCCGGTGGACTGGGAGAAGATCAAAGGCCCCTACTTCGGCAACACGATCGCCACGCTCACCATCGACGGCAAGCGCGCGACCCTGGTCCTCGACCAGGCCAAGGGCGACCTGGCCAAGCCCCACCTGGAGCCCCTGCCGGAGATCCGCCTGACCTGACGCCTGCACGAGGGCGCACGCGAAGCGGCTTCCGGGACACGTGGAGCAGCCTGCCCTTGTTGGGTTAGCTGTTATTCACTTCTCACTATCCAGATAATGTGCAAAGAAGGCCGGGCTGGGGGAGGTGGAAGCGGGGCGGGTTGAGCGCCGGCGAAGTGGGAGGAAGGCTGGGGAAGGAGGCCCATGACTCGGTGTCGGGGTGTCCTGCCAGCCGCCCTTCTGTCCCGCTATCCCTGACCGGGCTCGAAGTGCTGGCGCAGCATCCGCCGCCACGGGTTCGACGGGACGCCGGGGTGCAGGGCGGCGACGCCGACGCAGTACTTGCTCATCGAGATCGGGCGGACGCCGAGGTCGCGCAGCAGGCGGTCGGCCGAGCTGCCGCCGGCGCCGGACTTGCTCTCCACCAGCACGTGCCGTCCGGTGTCGCGCACCGAGGCGGCTCCGTCGTGGCAGTGCAGGGACACGTCGCAGGTCAGGCGGGCGCCTTCGGCGGGGAGGGTGAAGGTGGCGCGGCGGTAGTCGGTGGTGAGGACCTTCCGCAGGCCGGTCGGGGCGGCGTGGGCGTAGGCGGCGCGCAGGGTGCGGTCGAGGTGGTCGGCCGCCGCGCCGGTGATGCGGTCGCGCTGGTCGGCCGGATGCGGGACGCGCTCCTTGACCGTGCTGCCGCGGTGGCCTTCCAGCTTCACCTCGAACAGGCACAGGCCGGTGTCGGTGTAGGTGCGGGTGCGGATCTTGTAGCGCCTGCGCCGCCGCTGCACGTGGTTGCGGTAGGAGGTCAGCCACCGGGTGTCGAAGTAGACGGACTCGTAGCCGAACACCCGCAGCCCGTCGATCTCCAGCACCCGCAGCGCCAGCCGCGCGGTGAAGCGCCCGAACAGCTCCGCGGGCACGAAGTACTTGCGGTCCACCCGCGTCTGCAACTCGGCGGTCTCCAGCACCTCGGCGAGCCCGATCGGCTCCACCAGCCCCGTCGCCCGCTCCAGCGCCGCCTCGGCGGCACTCATCGCGCCCGCCCTGGTCGAGGCCGGACCCCAGGTCGATGCGGTCGGGCTCATCGCGGCATCCCCGGCCGGGTCGCCGCCACCCACGGCGGGGGAGCGGCCAGCGCCGCGGTGCGCTGCTCGCGGCGGGCTCCCGGCGGATCGGCCTGGTACCGCACGTCGACGACCATCACGTCCCGCACGTAGTCGATCTCGTCCACCTGGTGGTGCACCACGCGCCCGCGCAGCCGCCGCTCCAGGTCTCGGACCAGGTCGGTCTCGTCGTGGTGGACGACGTCGAGGGTCACCACCCGCCGCTGGGCCCGGCTCAGCAGCCCCCGGTGGTCGGCGACGTACATGACCGCGATCAGCACGGCGCTGAGCAGCACGGTCATCCACCGGTCATCCAGCCGCACCCCGTTGACCAGGCCGAGCACCAGCGTCACGAAGTAGTAGGCGACCTCCTCCTGGGTGATCGTGTTCGACCGCAGCCGGATGATCGACAGGATCGCGAACAGCCCGAACCCCAGCGCGATGTCGATCCGCACGGTGGTCAGCAGCGACATCGCCACGAACAGCCCGACGTTCAGCGCGATGTAGGCCAGCAGCAGGTCTCGCCTGCGGTGCTTGCGGTAGTACACGACATAGGCCAGCAGGACGATCGCGATGAGGTTGATCCCCAGGTCGCCGAGGAAGCTCAAGTACGCCATACCGACAACGGTCTTGCCGTTCGGTGAACGACCGCTGAACGGCGGATGAGGGGCTTTTCATCCACCACCGGCACCGGCCCTGCGGTGACCGAAGCGCTCCACGGACACCGAGCGTCCTCGCCTCGACCTCGCCGGCGGATGTGTGCAGATGAGATCCGCCTGTTCACGCCGGCTGGTGGCAGGGATCCAGGCGTGATGATTGTGTGGTTCTTCGATAGGAGCGGACAGCGTCACAAGTGCGGCCCGTCTGCACTGTTCAGGCGGGTCGCACTCGCGCTACCGCGGGAGGGCCACCCCGGCAGGGCAGCCGTCAGGACGCGCGCGCCGCCGCGCCCGTCGAGCCGCGCACCACCAGCTCGGGCAGGAAGACGTACTCCGCGTGCGGGGTCGGGTTGCCGGTGATCTCCTCCAGCAGGGCCCGCACCGCCGCCTGGCCCATGGCCTCCACCGGCTGGCGCAGCGTGGTCAGCGGCGGGTCGGCGAAGACGATCAGGGGGGAGTCGTCGAAGCCGACCACCGAGATGTCCTTCGGCACCGACAGCCCGCGCTGGCGCGCCGCGCGGATCGCGCCGAAGGCCATCAGGTCGCTGCCGCAGACGATGGCCGTGCAGCCCTTGTCCATCAAGGCGTTCGCCGCCGCTTGGCCGCCCTCGACGGTGAACAGCGAGTGCTGCACGAAGCCCTCGGCCTCCTCGGCCGAGACCGACAGCGCCGTGCGCATGTGCGTCACGAAGCTCTCGATCTTGCGCAGGACCGGCACGAACCGGCGCGGGCCGACGGCCAGGCCGATGCGGGAGTGGCCGAGGTCGGCGAGGTGGTTGACGGCCAGGCGCATGGCCGAGCGGTCGTCGGTGGAGACGAAGGGGGCCGAGACGCGCTCGGTGTAGCCGTTGACCATCACGAACGGCACGCCGCGCCCGGCCAGCTTCACGTAGCGGTCCATGTCGGCGGTGGAGTCCGCGTGCAGGCCGGAGACGTAGATGATGCCGCTGACCCCGCGCTCCACCAGGGTCTCGGTCAGCTCGTCCTCGGTCGCGCCGCCCGGGTTCTGCGTGCACAGCACCGGGGTGTAGCCCTCGCGGGTCAGCCCCTGCACCATGACCTGCGCGAACGCCGGGAAGATCGGGTTGCCCAGCTCGGGGGTGATCAGGCCGATGAGCCCGGCGCTGCGCGCCTGCAGCCGCGCCGGGCGCTCGTAGCCGAGCAGGTCGAGCGCGGCCAGCACGGCCTGCCGGGTGGTCGTGGAGACCCCCGACTTGCCGTTGAGGACCCGGCTCACCGTGGCCTCGCTGACGCCCGCCTGCGCGGCGATGTCGGCCAGGCGCGCCGGGCCCCCGGCCATCAGAGCGCCTGCCACACGGCCGTGTCGGTCGGGATCAGCATGGTGTCACCCTCCACTTCGCACGGACCGGACACGGCCAGCACCTCGGATGCGGGCACGCGGACGGGGTCGCCGAAGTTCACCGTGCAGCGCAGGCGGTCGCGGTCGAAGGACAGCACGCCCGCACCCGAGCCGACCCAGGTGAAGCCGCCTGCCGGGCGCTCGCGCAGCGCCGTGCGGTACAGCTCCAGCATCGACCCCGGATCGCCTTCCTGTGCCGCCACCGACAGCGCCCCCCAGCCGGCGGGCTGCGGCAGCCACGGCCGCGACCCGTCCGGGCCGAATCCGAGCGCGGTCCCGTCAGTCGCCCAGGGTAGCGGCACCCGGCAGCCGTCGCGGCCCCGGTTGGTCCGGCCCGAGCGCTCCCACATCGGGTCCTGCAGCACCTCGTCGGGCAGGTCGAGCACCTCGGGCAGGCCCAGCTCCTCGCCCTGGTAGAGGTACACCGAGCCGGGCAGCGCCAGCATCAGCAGGATCGCCGCGCGAGCCCGCCGCAGCCCCTGTTCGCCATCGCCGTACCGGGTGACGTGGCGGTGCACGTCGTGGTTGGACAGCACCCAGGTGGCGGGCGCGTCGACCGGGGCGACGGCGGCCTGCGTGTCGTCGATGACCTTCCGCAGCGCCTCGGCGTCCCACGCGGCCTGCAGGTAGTGGAAGTTGAAGGCCTGGTGCAGCTCATCGGCGCGCAGGTAGCGGGCGGTGCGCTCGGCCGAGGGCGTCCACGCCTCGGCGACGGCGATGCGCGGCGGGCTGTAGGAGTCCAGGATCTTGCGCCAGTCGCGGTAGATCTCGTGCACGCCGTCCTGGTCGAAGTACGGCAGCGGACGGGACTCCAGCAGGGCGCGCTGGCCGACCGCGCCCACGTCGGGCAGGCCGTCCTGCTTGACCATCCCGTGCGCCACGTCGACCCGGAACCCGTCGACGCCGAGGTCGAGCCAGAACCGCAGGACGTCGCGGAACTCCTCCTTGACCTCCTCGTTCTCCCAGTTCAGGTCCGGCTGGGTCGAGTCGAAGAGGTGCAGATACCAGTCGCCTGCCTCGGTGCGCGTCCACGCGCCGCCACCGAAGATCGACTCCCAGTCGTTGGGCGGCTCGGCGCCGTCAGGGCCGCGGCCGGGCCGGAAGATGTAGCGGTCGCGCTCCGGCGAGCCCGGCGCGGCGGCCATGGCCTCGCCGAACCAGCGGTGCGCCGAGGAGGTGTGGTTCGGGACGATGTCCAGGATGACCTTGAGACCGAGTCCGTGTGCGTCCTCCAGCAGGGCGCGCGCGTCGTCCAGGGTGCCGAACAGCGGGTCGATGTCGCGGTAGTCGGCGACGTCGTAGCCGCCGTCGTTCATGGGGGAGGGGTAGCACGGGGTGATCCAGACCGCGTCCACGCCCAGGTCGGCCAGGTAGGGCAGGCGCGAGCGGATGCCGGGCAGGTCGCCGACGCCGTCGCCGTCCGCGTCGGCGAAGCTGCGCACGTACACCTGGTAGATCACGGCGTGGCGCCACCAGCGGTTGTCCATCGGGTCCCTTCCTGTCTCGTTCCAGTAGGCACGCTAGCAAGTCGATGCCGTCTTGCGGAAACCTCTTGCGGAAAGAAGCGCCGCGGGACCCCGGACCGCTGCTCCGTTCGGTCCCTTGACGAGGGTGAAGGGGCAGCGCATCCTCATGCGCACCGCTTGCAACCGATTTCGGCAACCTTGCGAAAGCCTATTCGAGGAGACACCGTGGTCTCGTCACGCCGACGCCCGGTGGCGGCCCTCGCCGCCGCCCTGCTCGCTGCCGTCACCCTGCCGGTTCTCGCCCCGTCCGCCCCGACCGCCACCGCGGCCCCGCCCGGGCCCAAGGACGTCACCGCCACCCTGTTCCAGTGGCGCTTCGACGACGTCGCCCGCGCCTGCACCGACGTCCTCGGCCCCAAGGGCTACGGGTACGTCGAGGTCTCACCCGCCACCGAGCACATCCAGGGCCCGCAGTGGTGGACGGTCTACCAGCCGGTCAGCTACAAGATCGCCGGCCGCCTCGGCGACCGCGCCGCGTTCGCCAACATGGTCACCACCTGCCGCAACGCCGGTGTGAAGGTGATCGCCGACGCCGTCATCAACCACATGGCGGGCATCTCCGGCGGCGTGGGCACCGGCGGCACGTCGTTCAGCAAGTACAACTACCCCGGCCACTACCAGAACCAGGACTTCCACGGCTGCCGCCAGCCGATCACCGACTACGGCAACCGCGACAACGTCCAGAACTGCGAACTGGTCAACCTCTCCGACCTCGACACCGGCAGCGAGTACGTCCGCTCCGAGATCGCCGAGTACCTCAACGACCTGAAGTCCCTGGGCGTCGAGGGCTTCCGCATCGACGCCGCCAAGCACATGTCGGCCGGTGACCTGGCCGCCATCAAGGCCCGCCAGTCCAACCCCGGCTACTGGGTGCAGGAGGTCATCTACGGGGCAGGCGAGGCCGTGCACCCGAACGAGTACCTGAACAACGGCGACGTGGACGAGTTCCGCTACGCCACCGGCCTCAAGTCGGTGTTCAACGGCGGCAAGCTCGCCGACCTCTCCCAGTTCGGCGAGGCGTGGGGCTTCGTGGCCTCGACCAAGGGCCGCTCCTTCGTGGACAACTGGGACACCGAGCGCAACGGCTCCACGCTGAACCGCACCTACGGCTCCACCTACACCCTGGCCAACGTGTTCATGCTGGCCTGGCCCTACGGCTCGCCGAACGTGTACTCCGGCTACGTCGTCGGCGGCCACGACGACGGCCCGCCCCTGGGCGGCGACGTGCGCGAGTGCTACCAGGACGGCTGGACCTGCGTGCACGCCTGGCGCCAGGTGGCCAACATGGTCGGCTTCCGCAACGCCGTCGCGGGCACCGCCGTGACCAACTGGTGGAGCAACGGCAACAACGCCATCGCCTTCGGCCGCGGCAACAAGGGATACGTGGCGATCAACCGCGAGGGCTCGGCGCTCTCGCGCACCTTCCAGACCTCCCTGCCCGCGGGCTCCTACTGCGACGTCCAGCACGCCGACCCCGGGGCCTGCTCGGGCCACACGTACACAGTGGACTCGGCGGGCCGCTTCACCGCCACGGTCGGCGCGGGTGACGCCATCGCGCTGTACGCCACCGGCTCGACCACCACGACCGGCGCGGACTTCGCGGTCAACGCCACGACGTCGTGGGGCCAGAACGTCTTCGTCGTCGGAAACCAGGCTGCCCTCGGCAACTGGTCGGCGGCGGCGGCCGTACCCCTGTCCTCCTCCACCTACCCGGTCTGGCGCGGCGGCATCACCCTGCCCGCCGGGACGACCTTCCAGTACAAGTACATCCGCAAGGACTCCGGCGGCGCGGTCACCTGGGAATCAGGCGCCAACCGCACCGCGACAGTCCCCGCATCGGGCCGCGTCACGCTGAACGACACCTGGCGCCCCTAGACCGACGGACCGCCCCGGGCGACAGGGACCTACCCCGGGGCGGTCCGTCACCATGGCACGCTGCACCCGTGTCCCGAGACGACGTCGTACCACCCCTGCTGGCCCTGGCGGCCAGCGCGTCCTACAGCGACCGCGCCGACGCGGGCGGCGCGTTGGCGGTCTTCGCCGACCTGCCCGCCACCCACCGGGCTTTGGCGGCCCTCCTGCTCGACCAGCACGACACCTACGTCACCCTTGTCACGGCAGAGGCGCTGCTGCACCGCCACGACAGCCACGGCTACGCGCTCCTGGCCAGCGCCTTCCAGAACGCGAACGACAACCAGTCCGACTGGCTGCACACAGCCCTCGACAACGTCCTCGGCATCTACGCCAAGGAACGCGACGAAGCCCTCGCCCTCTGCGGCCCACTCCCCGACGCCGGAGCAATCGTGGCCGCGCTCCACGCCTTGGACCCCATCCTCTGGCCCGAGTCCTGATTCCGGGGTCACGGCGGCCGAGGCAACTCGGTATGGGTGGCGAACTCCCCGGCGCGCCGTGACCGACGGTGGACCGGCGCAGCTTGGGCGGCGTTACCGGTTCACTGGGGAAAGTATGGGTGGTGGGCGGGGGTGGGGTGGCGGACTTTCAGGGTGTGAAAGCGAATGCGTCCCTTCGCGCAGCTCAGGCACTCGGAGCCGCGTCCGGGGCGTCCGGTCTGCGGTCATGTGCGCGTTGTCGGTCCGTTCTTCTACCCTCGTGCGGGTGAACTCCGCTTTCATCGGTCGCGACCACCCGGCGCGCGTGCTGCGCGCCGAGGTCGACCGCGTGCGCGACAGCCACGGGGGCCTGGTGCTGGTCGCCGGGGAAGCGGGCATCGGCAAGACCACGCTCGTCACCACCGCCGCCGACGAGGCCCGCCGCCAGGGCACCCTCGTCCTCTCCGGCTCCTGCTGGGACTCCGACAGCGTCCCCGGCCTGTGGCCGTGGGTCCAGGTCGTGCGCGCGCTGCGCCGGGCCGCGAGCCCCGAGCAGTGGGCGCGGGCCGAGTCGGCCGCCGGGGCCGCCCTGGCCGCGCTGCTCGGCGAGCAGCGCGGGGAGACGCCCGAGTTCCCGGTGTTCGACGCCGTCACCACCGCCCTGGTCGCCGTCTCGCAGGACCGACCGGTCATGGTCGTGCTGGACGACCTGCACTGGGCCGATCCGGCATCGGTCAAGCTGCTCGCCTTCGCCGCCCAGCACGCCTGGTTCGAGCGGCTGCTCATGGTCGGCACCTACCGCGACGTCGAGCTGGAGGCCGCCGGGCACCCACTCGAACCGCTGATCTTCCCGCTCGTCGCCAAGGCCACCACGCTCACCCTGACCGGCCTCACCGCCGACGAGGTCGGCGACCTCATCGCCCTCACCGGCGTCGACCGGCCCGACCCCGCCCTGGTCGCCGAGGTGCACCGGCGCACCGGGGGCAACCCCTTCTTCGTGGAGCAGACCGCCCGCCTCTGGCACGGCTCCGGGGCGGTGGCGGTGCCGCCCGGCGTGCGCGACGCCGTGCAGCGCAGGCTCGCCGCGCTGCCCGCCGAGACCCGCGCCCTGCTGGCCACCGCCGCCGCCCTCGGCCGCGAGTTCGACTCCGCCCTGCTCGCCGCCGCGACCGGGAACACCCGGGTCGAGCGGACCTTGGCCAGGGCCGTGACCGCCCGGCTCGTCGCCCCCGTCGACCAGGGCCGCTACACCTTCGTCCACGACCTCGTCCGCGAGTCCCTCGACGAAGCCGCCGACGACCGCCGGGCCGTGCACGCCGCCGTCGCCCGCGCCCTGGACGCCGACAGCGCGCTCGCCGCGGCCGTCTTCCCCGCCGACCGCGCCCGGCACGCGCACCTCGGGGTGCCCGACTACCCGGCCGAACGGGCCGTCGAGCTGCTGGTCGCCGCCGCGCGGGACGCGATCGCGCGGCTCGCGATGGAGGAGGCGGTGGCGCACCTGCGCAGGGCCGTCCCGCTGGCCGAGCCCGAGCGCAAGGTGTTCGTGCTGGTCGAGCTGGGCGGTTGCCAGCTGCGCAACCACGAGAACGAGCGCGGCTGGGGCGCGCTGCGCGAAGCCGCCGAGCTGGCCCGCGGCCTCGACAGCGACCAGCCGCTGGTGCGCGCCGCCGTCACCCTCTACCAGCACGGCCCGCCCACGACCTCGCGCCTGACCAACGACACCGTCCGCGAGGCCCACCGCCGCATCACCGGCCGCGCCGAGCCCGACACCGACACCCCGCTGGAGGCCGTCTTCCGCGAGCTGGTCGTCAAGGCCACCGCCCGCGCCCGCACCGGCGACGACGACGACGCCCTGTCCATGGGCCTCTGGGCCCAGCACGACCTCGCGCTGGGCCTGGGCACCGCCCGCGAGCGGCTCGACCTCATCACGGAGCTGACCCGGCTCGCCGCGACCACCGACGACAGCGACATGGAGTGGTTCGCCGCCTCCATGCGCTGGGTGGCGCTGCTGGAACTCGGTGACCCCGCCTACCTTGAGCAGTTCCGCGACACCATGGCGCTGCGCGACGCCTCGCCGCGCAACGCGCTGTCCGCGGGCATCGACGAGACCATCATCTTCACCCTGACCGGCCGCTTCGCCGAGGCGGGCGCGCACCTGGACGGCTACACCGCCGACGACATGCCCGACTGGTACCAGATGCTCGGCTACATGCGGTGGCTGTGGCTGATGCGCCAGGGCCGCTACGCCGAGGCGCCCGCCGTCGTCGCCGAGCGGATGGCGGGCTTCGAGCACCCCGAGGTCCTGCGGGCCATCACCGACGTCGAGACGGGCCGCGTCGAAGCCGCCCTGCGCCGCGTCCGCGCCACCGTCGCCAAGGGGGAGACCTTCCTCAGCCACGAGCGACCGCTGTGGCTGCGCCTGCTCGCCCACACCGCCGCCCTCGCCCGCGACACCGAACTGATCAAGCTCGCCCGCAAGGAGTTGTCCGACCACTCCGGCGGCTGGTTGGTCGCCTACTACGGCTTCGACGTCTCCGGCCCGGTCGACCTCTGGCTGGGAGCCCTGCACGTGGCCGAACGCAAGTGGGACGACGCCATCGCCCACCTGGGCGCGGCCGTCGCCTCGGCGGAGGCCATGGAGGCCCGCCCCTGGTCCGTCGATGCCCGCGCCTGGCTGGCCAGGGCCCACGCGGGCCGGGCCGCCGACGCCACCGACCCGGCCTCGCGCGCCGCCGACGAATCCGCCCGCGACACCCTGATCACCGGCGTCGCCGCCGACGCCGCCCGCCTGGGCATGACCCAGTACGCCGACACCGCCTCTGCCACCGAGACCGCCCCCACGCCCCCGCCTGCCTCGGTTCCCCGCTTCTCCCGCGACGGCGAAGTCTGGACCCTCGCCTACGACGGCGTCGCGGTCCACATGCCCGACGCCAAAGGCTTGCGCGACCTGCACACCCTGCTCGCCAACCCCGGCGCCGACATCCCCGCCGCCGAGCTGGTCGGCGCCCCGGCCGTCGCCGCGGTCACGACCGCCGGGGCCGACGACGTCCTGGACGACCGGGCCAAAGCCGAGTTCCGCGCCCGCCTGTCCCGCCTCGACACCGAGATCGACAACGCCACCGCCCTCGGCAACGACCGCCGCGCCGCCACCCTCGACACCGAACGGGCCGCCCTCCTCGACCACCTCCGCCTCGCCGCGGGCCTCTCCGGCCGAACGCGCCGCCTCGGCGACGAGTCCGAACGCGCACGCAAGGCCGTCACCGCCCGAATCCGCGACACGATCCGCAAACTGCGCGAACTGCACCCACCCCTCGCCGCCCACCTGCGCGAGACCGTCACCACCGGCACCGCCTGCCGCTACGACGGCGCGGTCGCGTGGCGGCTGCGCTGAGGAGTCGGACGCACCATGAACACGGCCCCCGGAGAACCGGGGGCCGCTGCCGAACACCCTGTCAGAGCCGGTTGTAGCGGCGCATCGTCAGCGCGCCGAACACCGCCGTCAGCACCACCGAGGCGATGAGCACCCAGGTGATCGCCCCCATGTCCCAGGTGCCCGCCATCATCGAGCGCACCGCCGCGACCAGCTTCGTCACCGGGTTGACCTCGACCACGGCCTCCAGCCAGTTCGGCATCGTCGTCGGCGAGACGAAGACGTTCGACAGGAACGTCAGCGGGAACAGCACGATCATGCTGACTCCCATCACCGACTTCTCCGAGCGCATCATCAGCCCGAACATCGTCCACACCCACGAGAACGCGAACGAGAACACGATCAGCAGGCCGACGCCCGCCAGCACCCCGACGAACCCGCCGCCCGGCCGGAATCCCAGGATCAGCCCCACCGCGAGGATCACCACCGAGGCGATGAGGTAGCGCAGCAGGTCGCCCAGCAGGTAGCCGACCATCGGCGCGGGACGCCAGATCGGCAGCGTCCGGAACCGGTCGAACACCCCCTTGGCGATGTCGGTGTTCACCGCCAGCCCGGTGTACATCGTGATCATCACGACGCTCATCACCAGGATGCCCGGCAGCAGGAACTGTAGGTAGTCCGTCACCGAGCCCGCCAGCGCGCCGCCGAACAGGTAGGTGAACATCAGGGTCATGATGATCGGGAACGCCGTCACGTCGAACAGCTGCTCGGGGACGTGCTTGATCTTGCGGATCGCGCGCCAGCCGAAGGCGGCCGAGGCGGCGTAGGCCGAGGGGCGGGCCGGGCGGTCGGCGTCGGTGAGCAGCAGCGCCGCCAGCTCTTCCTGGCGGGGCGGGCCCGCGTACTCGACGGCCTCGGTGGTTGCGGTGCTCATGCCGGGACCTCCTGGTTCGCCGGTCGGTCGGTCAGGGCGAGGAAGACCTCATCCAGGCTGGGCTGGCCGAGGGAGAACGTGTCGACGTGGATGCCCGCCCTGGCCAGCTCGCCGAGCAGCGCGCCCGCGCGGTCGGCGGCGCCCGCCTCGGTGACCTCCGTGGTCAGCCGGGCCGAGAGCGCCACCGGGTCGGGTTCCAGGGTGACGGGCGCGTCCAGCACCCGGGCGAGCACCCGTTGCGCGTCCGGTCGTTGAGCGGCCTCGCGCAGCCGCAGGTGCACCGAGCCCGCGCCGACCGAGGCCTTCAGCTCGCCCTTGGTGCCCTCGGCGATGACCTTCCCGTGGTCGATCACCGCGATCCGCGAGGCCAGCTGGTCGGCCTCGTCGAGGTACTGCGTGGTCAGCAGCACCGTCGTGCCCTGGGCGACGACCGCCCGCACGATCTCCCACACCTGGCTGCGGCTGCGCGGGTCCAGGCCCGTCGTCGGCTCGTCCAGGAACAGCAGGTCCGGGGTGTTGAGGATGCTGGCGGCGATGTCGAGGCGCCGCCGCATGCCCCCGGAGTAGGTCTTGGTCTGGCGGTCGGCGGCCTCGGTCAGGCCGAACGCCGCCAGCAGCGCCGCGCCCCGCTCGCGGGCCTGCGCCTTGGCGTGGCCCAGCAGCCTGCCCAGCAGATAAAGGTTCTCGGCACCCGTGAGGTCCTCGTCCACCGAGGCGTACTGCCCGGTGAGGCTCACCCTGCCGCGCACCGCGTCCGCGTCGCGGATGACGTCGCGGCCGAAGACCCTGGCCTCGCCCGCGTCCGGGCGCAGCAGCGTGGCCAGCACCCGCACCGCGGTCGTCTTGCCCGCGCCGTTGGGGCCCAGAACCCCGTACACGGTGCCCGCGGGCACCTGAAGGTCCAGTCCGTCCAACGCCCGCTTCTCGCCGAACGTCTTGACCAGACCCGAAGTCTCGATCGCTGTCGTCACCTCGGTCCTCCCTGTCTCCTTGCTCACCAGGAAGGCGCGAGACGCTCCGCCAGATCGGATCTAGCGGGCCGCTCAGCCCTTGCCTGCCGGCCGGGAAGCGTACTCCCGACCGGCGGCAAGGCCAGGTGTCACCAGGTCACGGGCATCGTCCTCGGTCCGCGGACGAGCATCGCGGTCTTCCACTCCGGCTCGCCCGCCAGCCGCAGACCGGGCATCCGCGAGGTGAGCGCGCGCAGCGCCTCCTGCAGCTCCATGCGCGCCAGCGGAGCTCCGAGGCAGTGGTGTGCGCCGTGCCCGAAACCCATGTGCGAGTTCTGCGGCCGGTCGAAGTGCAGCGACTCCGCGTCCGGGAAGCGGGTGGCGTCGCGGTTGGCCGACCCGATGGCCACCAGCACCGGCTCACCCGCCCTGACCAGCTGCCCGCCCACCTCGACGTCCTCGCTGGCATAGCGAGGGAACGCGCTGCCCGCGCCGAGGGGGATGAACCGCAGCAGCTCCTCCACCGCGCCCGGGATGCGCTCGGGGTGCTCGCCCAGCTCGGTGAAGCGCCCGGCCGCCAGCAGCACGTGCACGAAGTTCGGGATCTGCGTCGCGGTGGTCTCGTGCCCGGCGATCAGGACCGCGTTGCACAGCATCACCAGCTCCTCGACGGTGAGCCGGTCGGTGTCGGCCTCGCGGGCGGCGATGAGCGCGCTCATCAGGTCTTCGCGCGGGTCGGCGGTGCGCTGGGCGACCAGGCCCGCCATGTACTCGCTGAGTTCCAGGTGCGCGCGCATCTGCTCGTCGTCGGTCAGCGAACTGGTCGACAGCGCCGCGTCGCTCCACACCCGGAACCGGACGCGGTCCTCGACGGGCACGCCCAGCAGCTCGCAGATCACCTGGACCGGCAGCGGCAGCGCGAACTCCTCGACCAGGTCGACCGGGGAGCCCGCGGCGAGCATCGCCTCGACCAGCTCGGCGGTGATCTCGGCGACGCGCGGGCGCAGCGCCTCCACCCGCCGGACGGTGAACGCGGTGGCGACCAGCTTGCGCAGCCGGGTGTGGTCGGGCGGGTCCATGCCGAGGATGCCCGCGGGCCTGCGCGCCGGGTAGGTGCGCGGCTCGTCCTTGCTCGCGGCCATCTCCCGGCCGAAGCGGCGGTCACCGAGGACGAACCGGGCGTCCTCGTAGCGGGTGGCCAGCCAGGCGGGCTCGCCGAAGGGCAGCCGGACGCGGATCATGCCCTCGGTCTGGCGGAGCTTGGCGTAGGCGGGGTCGAGGTCGAGTCCCTCGTCGTCGTTGAACGGGTAGGCGAGCGGTTCGGCGGTGGTGGTCATCGCGCCCCCTCAGCGGTGTCAGCACTGTTGTCAGCACTCGCTGACCGACGCTAGTGAGGGTGCTGCTGAGCGTCAACGGTCGACAGCGCAGCGTCACCCATCAGGCCGCGTGCCGCGGCGAGCACCAGAGCGCGCGCCCGGTCCGGGTCGGCGGTGGCGACCTGCCCGCTCGGGTGCAGCTGCCGGGCCAGCGCCAGGCCGAGCAGCCAGGCCAGCACCAGGTCGGCGCGCAGCAGGGCGTCGTCGTCGGCGTCCGGCCCGGCGATCGCCGTGCGGCACGGGCCCGCCACCTCCCGTTCCAGCGCCTCGGCGACGGCCCCGCGCTGGGCGCCGCTGAGCGCCATCAGCAGCAGGTTGTCGGTCCCGCCGTCCTCGGTCAGCACGGCGGTGATCAACGCGGGGAGCAGGTCGTCACTGCTGGTCAGCGCGCGCCCCGGCGCGGTGAGCACCGAGGCGAACAGCTCCTCCTTCGACCCGAAGTAGCGGAACACCAGCGCTTGGTCCACCCCGGCCGCCGCGGCCACCTCCCGCACCGAGGTCCGGTCGAACCCGCGGGCGGTGAACAGCTCACCCGCCGCCAGGAGAAGGGCCTCTTTGGTCGCTTCCGCATCCCGCTTGCGCATGGCGGAACACCATAATGTGTCGGCCGTCCGGTGCAGAATGCGGCGCATGGCCGACACACCTCAGTTCTTCTCCCAGGAACTCGACGGCGAGCGCGTCGAGCGCCCCCTGGTCGGGGACGAACGCCTGATGCTGACGTCGTTCCTGGACTGGCATCGCGACACCTTCCGGCTCAAGTGCGCGGGTCTGACGGCCGAGCAGCTGTCCACCCGATCGGTGGACCCGTCGGCGCTGTCGCTGCACGGCATCCTCCGCCACCTGGCGGGCACCGAGCGCTGGTGGTTCCGCATGCAGTTCGCCGGCGAGGACGTCGAACACCTCTACTACGCCGACGACGACCCCAACATGGACTTCGACCGCCTCGACGGCGACCCGGCCGAGGCGCTCGCCGTCTGGGAGGCCGAGTGCGCCCGCTCCCGCGAGATCGTCGCCGCCGCCGACTCCCTCGACGCCGTCGGCACGCACCGGGTCTCGGCGAAGCCCATCGCGCTGCGCCGCATCCTGGTCCACATGCTCTGCGAGTACGCCCGCCACAACGGCCACGCCGACCTCCTGCGCGAGCGCATCGACGGCAAGACCGGCCACTAGGAAAGGCCCGGCCGCCCCGGGGTGGTGATCGGGGCGGCCGGGTGTGGTGTGCGGTGCGGCGGACGGATGGGCGTCGGCAGCCGCACCGCGGCTAGGGGATCAGCAGGGGCCCAGGTCTTGCCAGACGCCCCACTGACCGGACAGGTCGGGTCGCTCGTTCTGCGTCCACCACTTCGCGCGGTAGGAACGGCCACCGTGGGAGACCGTCGCGCCGCCGTTGTAGACCGCGGTCGCGCTCCAGGCGGGCGCGGTGCACGCCGGGGGAGTGGTCGTGGTTGTGGTTGGTGTCGTGGTTGTGGTGGTTGTCGTGGTGGTCCTAGTGGTCGTGGTGGTGCCCGTGGTCGTCGTGGTGGTGGAGGTCGGCGGGGTGCCGCCGGAACCGCGGGCGTGGTCCTGCGCCACGGCGTAGGACTTGCCGCCGAAGGTCAGCGTGATGTTCGACAGCTGCGTGATCGGCAGGTAGTAGACCAGCTGCACCTCGGCGCTGGCGCCCGGCGCCAGGGTCTGCCACGCGGGCGTCTTGACCGAGATGCGGTGCAGGTCGCCGCGCAGGCCGCCCACGTTCGGACCGCTGTGCTCGCTGGAGACCACCGACAGCGTCCAGCCGGACTGCTGGCCCATCGTCGGCGGGGCCGACGTGCCGTAGTCGAACTGGATGTCCGTGCCGCCGGGCAGCGGGGTGGACGAGTTGTTGGTGACTCGCAGCTTCGGGCTGATCGGGTAGTTCGAGTCGCCCACCGGGTAGCTGTGCAGGTCCAGCTTCACGTCGAGGGTCTCGGTCGGCATCGTCCGCTTGGCCTTCTTGTTGCCGTACGGGCCCGCGGTGCGGAACGTGTCGTACATCAGCGAGGTGAGGGTGTCGCCCATGAAGTACTCGCCGCGGGAGGCGTCGAAGTCGTAGTCGCCCGCCAGCTCCCACATCATGATGCCGCCGAGGCCCTTGTCGGCCACATAGCGCGCCTTGGCCGCGATCGACGTCTCATCCTCTGTGGAAAGGAAGACCTTCTTGTCGTTGTTCCACAGCCACGGCGCGACCAGCGTAGAGTCGTAGTGGCGGGTGTAGGTGCCCGTCACCCGGTCGGCCGGGTTGCCCGCCGGGTCGAGGCCGTAGTCGTCGAGGTAGCTGGGCGTGCGGCCGTCCTGCAGGTTCTTGGCGTGCCACATCGGGTTGCTGCCCGCCGGGACCTCGCCGCCGACCTTGTCCAGGTCGTGCCACAGGTTGTCGATGCCGACCGCGCCGTTGCCGCAGGGAACGGTCGAGCCGACGGTGCCGCCGGTGCCGGGTGGGCACTTGGTCTGGTCGGGCAGCGGCGCTTTGCCCCATAGGCCGTTGGTTCCGCCGGTGACGCCCTGCCAGCCGCGGGTGTAGTACGGCACGCCGATGTTGATGCGCCCGGCGGGCATCGCGCCGCGGAAGTAGTGATAGGCCCAGTCGGTGTTCAGGTAGCCGATCCCGCCGTATTGGCTGGTGTTGTAGTAGTTCCAGTGCGCCAGCTCGGCGTCGCGGCCGTCGTCGTAGAGCGCGGCGTTGGGGCCGACGAACTGGTTCCAGCCGCCGTGCAGGTCATACGACATGATGTTGACGTAGTCCAGGTACTGGGTGACCTGGTAGTTCTCCATACCGCGCAGCATGTAGCCCGAGGACGGCGCGGCGACGGTCAGCAGGTAGTACTTGTTGTCCGCGGCGCTGGCGGCGTCGAGCTTCTCGCGCAGCGTCTTCATCAGGGTGACGTAGCCGGACATGAGCCGGGCGCGGCGCGGGTTGGCGAAGCTGAAGTCGTCGGGGTTGCCGGAATTGGCCATCGACGTGGCGTACTCGTAGTCGATGTCGACGCCGTTGAACCCGTACTTGCGCACGAACTCGACCGCGGAGTCGGCGAAGGCGTTGATCTTCGCGGTGGAGTCGGTGAGGGTGTAGAAGCCGCCGTCGGCCACGCGGGAGCCGTCGGGCCGGAAGTGGCCGCCGGTCTCGGCCCAGCCGCCGACCGAGATCAGCGTCTTCACGTGCGGGTGCTGCTTCTTGTACTTGGTCAGCAGGTTGAAGTGGCCCTTGTAGGAGACGGTCGGGTCCATCTCGGCGCCGGGGACGCCGGGCCACTCCATGCCGGTGGAGGCGTTGGTCGGGCCGTCGGGTCCGACGCTGAGCTTGCCCGCGGCGTCGATGTGCCCGAAGGCGTAGTTGACGTGGGTGACCTTGGTCCAGGGGATGTCCTTGGCCAGGTACGCGGGCTGGCCGGTCTTGCCCGTGCGCCAGCTGGTGAAGTACCCGATGACCCGGCGCGGGTGGTCCGCACCCATGGTCTCGCGGCCTTCGGTGTCGTAGGCGAGGCAGTACGGGACGTTGGGGACCGTCTGCGCCAGCCCGTCGGGGCGGCACGCGGAGTGGTCGGCCGCCGAGGCGGGCAGGGAGATCGCGGCGGTGACGCCGGCGAGCAACGCGAGCAGAAGTGCCAGCGGGAGGCTCTTTCTGACCACGTCCACCTCCTCATCGAGGGGTTCAGGGTTGGGAGGAGGGTATTGGTCTAAACCAATGAACGTCAATGGTCTGAACCAAACCTGCCCGCTGTCCGGGCCATACCGCGGGCCTATGGGTGATTGGGATGAGCGCCCGACCACCGAGATGCGGGAACCTACGTCCCGACCCGATCTTGCGCGGGGCGTGCGAGGCCCCGGCAGGCGCGCAGGCCTGCGCTCGCGGGAGTGGCGAGCCGCGCATCGGGTCCGGCGGCGCCCGAGCGGCCGACCGCGGTGGACACGGCGCCCGACCACCACGGCCGAGCCGCCCCGGACCCCGCCGGGTGGCGGACCGGGACAGGGGCGGACGCCACCGCGGTCCGGCCACCAGGGGTGGGCGAGCACCCCGGCCGGACAACCGGCGGGGCCGGGTGAACCTCACGCACCCGGCTCCGCCCCACTCAACAGCCGACTTCGACCCACTCAACAGCCGACTTCGACCCACTCTGCGGTGCGACTCAGCCGGCCACTCGACGGCAGGCCAACGGCCTTGCCCGCTGCGGGCTGGACGGCCCGCTCGACTGACCGTCGACACGAACCCTCCTCAGCTCGATCCCGCGCTCCCATCCCGCTGTCCCATCCCGCTGTCCCATCCCGGTCGAATCGGGCAGAATGCACCGACCCGCCGGGTAGCCGGCGGACAGACATGGGGGCAGTACTTCGGTGAACCGCACTTTCCAGGTCGACCTGCGCGGAGTGGTCGACCTGCTCAGCCATCACCTCTACTCCAGCCCGCGGGTGTACCTGCGCGAGCTGCTGCAGAACGCCGTCGACGCGACCACCGCCCGCGGTGGCTCCGGCGACATCGCGGTGACCGCCGACGGGGCTCGGCTTACCGTGGCCGACAGCGGCATCGGCCTCACCGAGGCGCAGGTGCACGAGTTCCTGGCGACCATCGGTCGCAGTGCCAAGCGCGACGATCTCGGCTTCGCGCGGCACGAGTTCCTCGGCCAGTTCGGCATCGGCCTGCTCTCCGCCTTCGTCGTCGCCGACGAAGTCACCGTGCTGACCCGTGCCGAGGGGGCGCCCGCCGTCGAGTGGGTCGGCCGGGCCGACGGCACCTACCGCATCCGGCCCGGCGAGCGCGCGGGCGTCGGCACGACCGTCACCCTCTCGCCCCTGCCGGGCGCCGAGCAGTGGTTCGCCCCGGCGACGGTCGCCGAGCTGGTCACCGCGTTCGGCGGCATGCTGCCGCACGCCGTCACCGTCAACGGCGTCCAGGCCACCACCGGCGTGCCGTGGGGCCACGCCGACCGCGACCTGCGCAGGGCCGAGCTGACCGGGTTCGCCCAGGACACCCTCGGCTTCACCCCCTTCGACGTCGTCGAGCTGGACGTCCCCGAGGCCGGGCTGACCGGCGTCGCCTACGTCCTGCCGTTCCCGGCGAACCCGGCCGACCGGGCGGGCCACCGCGTCTACCTCAAGCGCATGCTGCTCGCCGAGTCCGCCGAGGGCCTGCTGCCCGACTGGGCGTTCTTCGCCCGCTGCGTCATCGACTCCACCGAGCTGCGGCCCACCGCCAGCCGCGAGGCTCTCTACGCCGACAGCCTGCTGGAGGAGACCAGGGAAGCCCTCGGAAACCAGCTGCGCGGCTGGCTCGTCGGACTCGCGCGCACCGAGCCCGAGCGGCTGAGCCGCTTCCTCGGCATCCACCACCTCGGCGTCAAGGCGCTCGCCCTGCACGACGACGACATGCTCGCCCTGGTCGACCAGTGGTGGCCGATGGAGACCAACGTCGGACGGATGACCACCGCCGACTTCCGCCACCGCCACGGCACCCTGCGCTACACCGCCACCGCCGACGACTTCCGCCAGCTCGCCGGGGTCGCCGCCGCCCAGGACGTCGCGGTGATCAACGGCGGCTACACCTACGACAGCGAGCTCATCGAGCGCATGGCCGTGCTCGGCGCCACCGTCGAGCGGCTGGACCCGACCGAACTGGCCACCCGCTTCGACGCCGTCGACCCGGCCGTCGAGCTGGGGCTGCGGCCGTTCCTGGCCGCCGCGCAGCGGGCGGTCGACCGCCTCGGCTGCGAGGTCGTGCTGCGCTCGTTCGAGCCGGAGTCGCTGGCCGTGCTGTACCTGGTGGACCGCGAGACCGCCTTCCGCGGCGAGCTGCGCGCCACCCGCGAGCGCGCCGACGAGCTGTGGGCGGGTGTGCTCTCCGCCTTCGACAAGCCGACCGACGACCGCCCGCAGCTGGTGCTCAACCACCGCAACGCGCTCGTGCGGCGCGTCTGCGCGCTGCGCGACCCGGCCATGGTCGCCCTCGCCGTCGAGGCCCTGTACGGGCAGGCCCTCCTGCTCGGCTACCACCCGATCCGGCCCGCCGACGCCGCACTGCTCAACCGCTCGTTCCTCGGCCTGCTCGACCAGGCCGTCCCCCAGGAAGGCTGACGTGAACCGCACCGAGGACCAGCTCGGCCAGATGCTCGGCCAGGCATGGGACATGCCCTACGGACGCGGCCAGATCGCCGCCGTGGAGGAGATCATCCGCCACGCCGACGCCCAGGGGCTCGCCCAGATCCAGTACGCCGCCCGCGTCCTGGCCCAGACCGCCTACATCTACGGCGGTGAGCCCGCGAAGGTGTTCGTGCCCTTCGCCTGGTGCCTGTCGGTGCACGACAAGGGCGAGGCCGACCCGCACTACGACAGCTCCCTGCTGTGGAACTTCAAGGCCATCAGCCACGCCCTGCTGAAGTTCCCCGAGGTCCCGCTCGACCGCGTGCTCGCCGTCCTGGACGACATGGAGCGGCGCTACCGGGCCGCGGGCCACACCATGAACCCGGTGCACATGTGCCGGGCCAAGGTCGCCCACCACGTCGGCGACGACGCCCTCGCCGCCGAGCAGTACCGCCTCTGGTGCGCGGCACCGCGCGGGGAGATGGCCGACTGCGCGGGCTGCGAGCCGACAGCCAAGATCGTGTTCCTGACCGAGGACGACCGCGACGACGACGCGATCGCACTGGCCCGCCCGGTGCTGGGCGGGCAGCTCACCTGCCCCGAGCAGCCCGCCTCGATCCTCACCGGCCTGCTGTTCTCCTACGTGCGCACCGGCCGCCTCGCCGAGGCGGCCGACGCCCACCGCACGGCGTACCGGCAGATGCGCGTGCACCGGGCCGACCTGTCCGACATCGCCACCCACGTCGCCTTCTGCGCGCTCACCGGAAACGAGGCCCGCGCGCTCGAACTCCTCACCCGGCACCGGCCCTGGCTGGACGACGCGCCCACCCCGTCGGCGGAGATGTGGTTCGCCGCCTCCGCCGCGCTCGCTCTGCGCCTGGCAGGCGATTCGGAGCACGCCGAGCTGGCCGAGCGCGCCCTGGCCATCGCCGCGCGCTTCGACGCCCGCAACGGCACCACCCGGGTCAGCGGGCGCATCCGCGCGCGGATCGCGGCCGAACCGCTGGTCGAGCACCTGCCGCTGACGGCGGCCCGGCACGTCGAGCGGGCCACCGCCGCCGCGCCCGTCCCGCCGCCGCTGCCCGCGACGCCGGAAGACCTCGTCGCGCACGCCCGGGACCGCTCCAGGCTGCACGACATCGCAGGCGCCGACGCCGCGTGGGCGCGCTTCGACGAACTGCTGCCCGAGCCGACCGGCGACCTCCTGGCCATGCGCCTGGACGTGCGGGCGATCCACGCCGCGCGGGCGAAGGACTTCGAGTCCGCCCAAGCCTTGTGGGCCGAGGCGATCGCGCTCCACGAGGCCGAGGGCGACCTCGTCCGCGTCAACCAGACGCGCTTGCGGCTGGGCACGGTGCTGTGCCTCAGCGGCCGCCCCGACGAGGGCCGCGCGCTCATCGCGCAGGGCTCCGAGGACGTGCCCGGCGCCGACGACGAGCAGCGCTGCACCACCCTGGTGCGCCTGGCCCACGCCCACGCCTCGGCCCACCAGCACGACGAGGCCGTGACCGCCGCCCGCCGCGCCCACGAGCTGGCCGAGGGGGCCGAGGGGGTCGCTGTGGCGCTGCGGGCCGACATCGCGCTCTCCTGCGCCGAGATGGTCGCGCCGGTCGACCTCGCCGAGGGCCGCCGGGCCGCCGAACTCGCGGTCGAGCTGTTCACCCCGCTGGACGCGCCGAACGCGGTGGCCTCCGCCGAACTGGTCTTGGCCCGCGTCCGCGCCACCGAGGGCGACCTGCAGGCCGGGCTCGACACCCTGGCGACCACGGCGACCGACCCGTCGCTGCGGGCCAGGGTCGCGCTCCTGCGCGGAGCCCTCAGCGCCGACGTGGGCGACGCCGCGGCCGCCGCGGACGCCTACGGCGAGGCGTCGGCGATCTTCGCCGCCGAGGGCATGTCGGAAGCCGCCGCGTACGCCGCCGTCGACTACGCGGGCGCGTGCGTCGAGGCCGACCGCCCCGACCGCGCCGCCGACGCGGCCGAAGAGGCGATCCCGGTGCTGGAGCGCCTGGAGGACGAGCAGAACGCGGTGCGCGCCAAGTACGTGCTCGCCCTGGCCCACCGCGACCTCGCCCAGCCCGACCACGCCCTGCCGCTGCTCGCCGAGGTCGCCGCGTTCTACCGGGCCCACGAGATCTGGCCCGCCCTCGGCCAGGCCCTCGGCGTCAGCGCCGACCTCCTCGACCAGCTCGACCGCGACGCCGACGCGGCCGCCGCCTACGAGGACGCCGCCACCGCCTTCACCCACGCCGAAGAGATCGAACGCGCCCTGCACAACCGCCGCCGCGCCGCCCTCTCCTGGCACTGGGCGAACGACCCCCGCTCCCTGACCGCCCTCACCGCCGCCGAGTCCTACCCCGTCGACCCCGAAGTCCCCGGCGTCCACTGGGAACTGGCCATGCTCGGCTACGACGGCGCCCGAATCCTCGCCGCGGCGACCCGCGCCCCCGAAGCCCTCGCCCGGGCCGAATCCGCCATCACCCACTTCACCGCCATCGACGAACCCCAGCTGGCCGCCATGGCCACCACCCTCAGGGGCCGCCTCCTCCTCGACCTGGGCCGCCCGGCCGAGGCCAAGCAGTCCCTGGAATCCGCCCTGATCACCCTGCCCGAGGACCACCCGCAGCGCGAAGAGGTCCGGTCCCTCCTGGGAACCCTCTGACCCCGGGGTGATCGGACGTCAGGGGACTCCCGCTTCGGTCCAAGCGCGGGCCAGGACCTCCTCGACGGTCTGCTCGGGGGTCTGCCCGGAGGTGTCGAGCCACAGGCCGATGCGAGGTGTCTCGGTGCGCGGCCCCTTGCCGAGCACCGAGCGGGGGAGGCGTTCGGCGAGGAGTCGGGCGACGGTGGACTTGCCCGCGGCCCGGATTCCGGTGATCAGGACGATGGCCTGCTCGGGGTGGCGGTCATCGCCGCTGTCCTCCCGCGGGTGTCGAGGCGGGGCGACCGGCCCTCGCCGCCACGTCATCGAAACGGGTTCGGCCGGTGCCGTGGTCGGCAGGGGCGGTGCTCCCGGTGGGCTGGACTCACCCGCTGCGCGGCCCCGACACCGCACGGTGCAGCATCCCCGCGGCCGTCACCAGGTGGTCGAGCCCGGCCCGCCGCAGCAGGTCCTCGTCCGCGCCGCGGGCCAGCACCCGCAGGTCCCGCCGCTCCGCGCACAGCCGCACCGCTGAGGCCAGCGTCTCCAGCACGAACGGCGTGAGCGCGGCGACCCCGGTCAGGTCCACCACCACCATCGCCGCCCTGGCCCGCGACAGGCACGCCGCCGTCACCAGGTCGGCCCAGGCCCGCGCGTCGGTGTCGGACATGTCGCCGGCCGCTGTCACCACCAGGGCGTAGCCGAGTCTGCGGACACTGAGCCGGGTGCTCGTCTCTGCCCACGTCCGCCTACCCCGCTGCGCGCTCATACCCCCGAGACCCCCGAGGGCCCGGAAAGGTTGCCGCCAGGATCTAGGACACAGCCGAGTCCAGGGCCGCGATCTGATCAGCGCTCAGCTCCAGCGCGGCGGCGCGCGCCGAGTCGGCGATGCTCGCCGGCCGCGACGAGCCCGGGATCGGCAGGACGACCGGCGACTTCGCCAGCATCCAGGCAAGGCACACCTGCTGCGGGCTCACCCCCAGCTCCGACCCCACCGCCGCGAACGCGCCGCCCAGGTCACCGGCGGCGCTGATGCCGCCCAGCGGGCTCCACGGCAGGAACGCGATCCCCAGCTCGTCGCACAGCTCCAGCTCGGGCAGGCTCGACTGGAAGGTGGGGGAGAACTGGTTCTGCACCGCCGCCAGCCGCCCGCCGAGCAGGTCGTTGGCCATCGTGATCTCGCTCGGGCTGAAGTTCGACACGCCCGCCATGCGGATCTTGCCCTCGTCCAGCAGCTCGGCCAGCGCCCCCACCGACTCCTCGACCGGCACCGCGGGGTCCGGCCGGTGGAACTGGTACAGGCCGATCGCCTCGACCCCCAGCCTGCGCAGCGACGCCTCGCACGCCGACTTCAGGTACCCGCGGCTGCCGTCCAGGCCCCAGCCGCCGCCGGAGGTCCTGGTGTGGCCGCCCTTGGTGGCGATCAGGACGTCCTCGCCCTTGGCGGCCTCGGTGATCAGCTCCTCGTTGTGGCCGAAGTCGGTCTCGTCCAGGGAGTACGCGTCCGCGGTGTCGATCAGCGTGATGCCCGCGTCGAGCGCGGCGCGCACCGTGGCGATCGCCCGGTCGCGGTCGGGCCTGCCCTCGACCGAGAGCGGCATCCCGCCGAGACCGATGGCGCTGACCTGCGTGTTCCCCAACTCCCGCTGCTGCATACCGCCGATCGTGCCAGGGATCAGGGGAGTTTGCGCGGCCATATCGCCCGGCGCAGCGCGGCCCGGAACGCCGTGGTCGCCGGGGTGATCTCGCGCAGGTGGCTGTTGAGCTTGCGCGGGTCGGCGGACAGGTCGGCCGAGGGCGGGGCCAGGTCGAGCCAGTCCACGCCCGCCAGCCCGCGGGTCTCCTGCGACCACCAGCCGGTGACCTCGGCCAGCACGTCGGCCTCCCGCTTGCCCGCCTCGGTCACCTCCTTGGACAGCTCGCGCAGCCGCTCGCCCAGCTCCAGCGCGCGCCGCCGCTCGTGCTCGGCGTGCGCCTGCGCGGCGGTGTGCGCGGTGCCCATGAGCCGCTTGTACTCGATCACCGGGTCGGTCATGCCGGGTCCTCCGGCTTCAGCGGGGTGATGGCGGTGGCGGTGTCGAACGGGATCAGCACGTCGGGGTGCGAGTGCGTGGTGCGGTCGAAGAAGATGGCCCGCTGCGGGCGCGGCGACCAGTCCACGACCTGACCGGCGGCCAGCGTCGTCAGCTCGCTGCCCTGCACGTCCAGGGCCACCCACGCCCCGATGTCGTCGAAGCCGCCGAAGCCCATCGTGTCCTTGAGCCTGGCCACACCCCGCCACCAGCCCAGCACGTGCACCTGGTGCGCGGGCCCGTCGCGCAGCAGCGCGCGCAGCCGGTCCAGGCCGCTGGTCATCGCGGGCGGCTCCTTCTTCTCCAGCCACCGGTGCGCCGCGTCGACCGCCGGGAACACCACGTACCTCGGCTTGTCCCCGGAGGACGGCGTCAGCTCGGCGATGGACTCGTCGGTGCGCAGGTCGACCGGGAAGCCCAGCTTCTCCAGCCGCGCGGCCAGCTCCCGCACCCGCGACTCCAGCGCGGGCACCGGGCACCACAGGCTGAAGTCGCATCCACCGGGCTCGTGCGAGCGCGCCAGCGACAGCGCCGCGCTCTCCAGCACCGCCATCGCGTCGGCGGTCGCGGTCCCCAGCACCGCCAGGTTGCGGCCCGGCGCGGCCTCCAGGCGCAGCGTCGCCGCCCGGTCGTTGACGTCGATGACCTGCCCGAGCAGCGGACCCGACGGGTTGGCGTAGTCGGCCGCGGCGATCAGGTCGGGCTGGTGGGCGCCGTCGAAGAGGCGGGGCGGGTTCGAGTTCAGCTGCGCCCACAGCGCGCGTTGCAGGTCGTCGAAGGTGCCCCGGCTGGAGGCGTCGGGCACGTGCGCGGTGATGTTGCCGTGGGCGACCCCGGAGTCGTGGTTGACCACCACGTGCCAGCGCGGCAGCGACATCGCCGCCAGGTTCTCCTCGGCCAGCACCCGCCGCGCCTTGGGCATCGCGATGCGCAGCGTGCACTGCTCGAACACCGCGGGCTTGCCCCAGAACGCCTCGATGCCGCCGATGTCCTGGCTCGCCAGCACCAGGTGGATGCCCTGCGAGCGCCCGCGCCGCGCCACGTCCTCCAGCAGCGCCGCGGCCTGCATGGTGATCCGGTCGCGCCCGGCGAAGAGCGCCTGGAACTCATCGATCACCGCGACGATCCTCGGCCACCGGCCCTGCGGGTCGGCCTCGCGCAGCTCGGCCAGCTTGGTCACCTCGTGGCGCTTGGCCGCGGTGGCGCGGCGGGCCAGCTCGGCGGTGAGGAAGCGCAGCAGCGCCAGCCCGAACTCGCGGTCGGTGTTGACGTTCACCCCGACCAGGCGCGCCTGCGGCAGGTAGCTGATGTCCTTGCGGCCCGGCGTCAGCCCGGCGAAGGACACGCCCTCCTTGAAGTCGAGCAGGTACAGCTCCAGCTCGTCGGGGGAGTAGCGGGAGGCGAGCCCGCCCAGCAGCGCGTAGAGCAGGTTCGTCTTGCCCGACCCGCTCGGACCCGCGATGAGCGCGTGCGGGGTCGCGTCGCCCAGCACGACGTCGACCGGCTCGCCCTCGGCGAAGCCGATCGGGGTGCGCAGCTCGTCGCGCGCGGAGTGCGTCGGCTCCGACAGCAGGTCGGCGAAACCGCGCGGGCCGCCGCGGAACTCGTGCACGCGCTCGTGCACGGCGGTCGCCAGCGCGGTGACGTCCACCGCGGGCAGCGGCGGGTCCGGGCGCACCAGCACCCCGGGTCCGGTCATGGAGGACTTCGCCACGTCCGGCTCGGTGAAGGTGATCGTTTCCAGTGGACTGTTGACCGACACCGGCACGTCCACCAGCACCAGGTGCACGCCCGCGTCCGGCCCGGTGCGCGCGACCCGGCTCAGCTCGCGGGAGATCTCGTCGGGCAGCCGCTCGCCGTTGCCGAAGAGCACCGCCACCCGCCACGGGTCGCCCGGGCGGTGCGCGGCCCTGCGGCCCTCGCGCAGCGCGGCGTCGTGCGCGCGCCGGATGTGCCCGGCGAGGGTGGAGAGCAGGTCGCCGAGCAGTGTCGCGTCGTGCACCGTCAGCAGGCGCTCGGCGGTCAGCGGGTGCAGGTTCGGCAGCGGGCCGGTCAGGTGGCCGATGTCCCAGATGTGCACGCGCAGCTGACCCGGCGCCAGGGTCGCCAGCATCCGCGCCAGCAGCGTCTCCACGACCGAGTCGGCCGCCGCCCGGCCGCCGGGCGCGGAGTTGACGCGCAGGTGCCCCGCGCCCAGCAGCGGCACGGCGAGCGGGAACTCCTCGGCCGAGTGCTCCACCGCGGCCCGTCCGACCCGCCACAGCCGCGGCGTCGGACCGCCCGCGCCGGGGTAGGCCAGCCAGCGGTGGCCCTCGGCGCCCGCGGCGCCGGGCGCGGCCTCGGCGACCAGCCGCCGCAGCGCGGGCAGCCCGTCGCGGTTCCAGTCGCCGTAGCTGGCGTCGCGCTCGGCCTCCAGCCCGCGCCACACCTCGCAGAGCCGGGCGTCGGCGCGGACCTTCGCCATCAGCTCGGGCGAGCGCGCCGCCGCGCCGAGTCCCATGGTCTGCACCGACCGCTCGAACTCCGCTGCCGCCCGGTCGGCCTCGGCGCGCAGCTTGGCCGCCGATGCCGCCCCCATCGCCCGGCTCAGGACTGTCCGCAGGCCTGCTATGGCCGCGTTCGCGCGCTGCTTGCGGTCGGGCTTGCCCATCTAGAGCCTCATCATGTAATCGGCGACCAGCTCCCGGGCCCCGGCCGCCAGCTCGGCGGCCTTGGTCAGCTCGGCGATGGCCAGGTCCAGCTCGGCCGGGTACCAGCCTGCCCCGTCGGGGGACAGCCGGGTCAGGATGGCGCGGGCCGCGGTCAGCTCCCGCAGCGCCGTGTCCGTGCTGGCCGCCGCCGCGTGCAGGGTCGCGGTCACCCGGCCGAGCGCGGCCACGTACTCGTGGATGCTCATGCGCACCGCCTTCCGCGCCTCGTCACCGCAACATAGCGCCGTCGCGCGCCGGAAGCGACACGGCTGCTCCAAGCGGACGAATCGGGCCTGTGTGGACGGATCTGTCCTTAGAGGTCAGATCTGGGCGTTCCAGGTCTCCATCGCGTTGATCGAAGCCTGAGCGCTGCCCTGGATGTCGGTCAGCCCCTGCAGGGCCTGGGCGAGCATGCCGAGCGCCTGCGGCGCCTCCGGCCGGGAGGTGCCCTGAGAGGCGTTCGCCAGCAGCGTCCGCGCCTCGTCCCACTGCATCGCCGCGTGGGTGAGCGCCTGGATGCCCGCTTGGACCTTCTCCGTGGCCGCGGCGACGCCGGCCTTGGATTCCTCGATACCCGCCATGTCCGGTAAAGCTACTGGGCTTGATCGCGACTGGAGCACCAGGGTGCTCCAGTCGGGTGACGACCGTGCCAGTAGGATTGTTGATTGTTCATCACTTCGTAGGACGCCCGTAACGCTTGGCGCGAGGGGGTGAATCCGTCGGGTGATCAGGCGGGCCGTGGTTGGTCCGGCTGTGTGAACGGGCGGTGAACGCAGCGCAGCGGACCGGCCTCGCGCCGGGCCCGCGGTCGGCTGGTCGGGTGATCCGTGCTCTCATCCCGGTTCTTGTTCGCCGATTCGCCCGTATGAGCGCGGAGTGAGCACCGCCTGGCCGCCACCCGGACGGTCGACGGCGCGCGTGTGCGAGCTGCCGATGATCAGCAGGCAGCGCATGTCGACCGTCGCCGGGTCGAGGTCGGCCAGCGTGGTGATCCGCACGGCCTCCTCGGGCCCGCCGACGTCGCGGCCGACGACGACCGGGGTGTCGGGGGAGCGATGGCGCAGCAGGATCTCCCGCGCCTCGGCCAGCTGCCACGTGCGCGACTTGGAAGCCGGGTTGTAGACGGCTATGGCGAAGTCGGCCCGCGCGGCGGCGTCCAGGCGCCCGGTGATCACCTCCCACGGCTTGAGGCGGTCGGAGAGCGAGATCGTGCAGTAGTCGTGCCCGAGCGGCGCCCCGGCCTTGGCGGCCACGGCGTGCGCCGCGGTGACCCCGGGCAGCACGCGGATGGGCACATCGCGCCAGAGCGGGTCGTCGGCGACCTCCAGCACGGCGGTCGCCATGGCGAACACGCCGGGGTCGCCGGAGGAGACGACGGCGACGCGGTGGCCGCGCTTGGCGAGGTCGAGGGCGAAGGCGGCGCGCTCGGCCTCGACCTGGTTGTCGGTGAGGTGGCGGTGCTGGCGGGGGTTGGCCGGGACGCGGTTGAGGTAGGTGGTGTAGCCGACGAGGTGATCGGCGGTGGCGAGCGCGTCCTGTGCCTCGGGGGTGAGCCACGGCCGACCCGCGGGCCCGAGCCCGACGACGACGACCTCGCCCACGCTGCCGAGCGGGGACGTCTCGGCAACTCCCTGCTCCGAAGGCAGGAGTGCGAGCGAGAAGTAGGGCACCGAGTCCGGGTCTACTTCGGACAAGGGGAGTGTGCGCGCGGTCTCCCACGTCGCTCGCTCGACGTACAACGCGCGGTCCAGCTTGCCCGCCCTGGCGAAGGCTTCGCGGACCTTCGGGAAGGTGCGGCCCAGTTTGAGGACGGCGGCGGAGTCCGTGCTGGACAGGCGATCCGCGAGCGCGTCCTCCGACAGGGTGCCCGGCAGGATGGTCAGCACCTCCTCGCCTTCCACCAGCGGTCTGCGCAGGACCGCCGACGCGGCGCTGACGGAGGTGACGCCGGGGATGACCTCGGTGGGGTAGCGCTCGCACAGGCGCTTGTGCATGTGCATGTAGGAGCCGTAGAACATCGGGTCGCCCTCGGCGAGGATGACGACGTCGCGGCCCGCGTCCAGGTGGGTGGCCAGGCGGGCGGCGCTGGCGGTGTAGAAGTCGGCCATGGCGCCCGCGTAGCCGCCGGGGTGGTCGGTGGTCTCGACGGTCAGCGGGTAGACCAGCTGCTCCTCGATCTGGCCGGCGCGCAGGTACGGGGCCGCGACGCCGCGGGCGATGGAGCGGCCGTGGCGGGCCGAGTGGTAGGCGATGACCTCGGCGGCGGTGATGATGCGGGCCGCCTTGACCGTCACCAGTTCCGGGTCGCCGGGGCCCAGGCCGACGCCGTAGAGGGTGCCGGTCATTCGGCGTCGCTCGCGAGCGCGTTGAGGGCGGCGGCGGTCATGGCGCTGCCGCCGCGGCGGCCGCGCACGACGATGTGCGGTAGTCCGGATTCCACCAGTGCCTCCTTCGACTCGGCCGCACCGATGAAGCCCACCGGGATGCCGACCACGGCCGCGGGCGTCCCCGCGCCCGCCGCCACCATCTCCAACAACCGGAACAGCGCCGTCGGCGCGTTGCCCACGGCCACGACCGCGCCCGCCAGCCGCGGCCGCCACAGCTCCAGCGCCGCCGCGCTGCGCGTCGTGCGCAGCTCGGCCGCCAGGCCCGGCACGGCGGGGTCCGACAGCGCGCAGACGACCTCGTTGTCGGCGGGCAGGCGCTTGCGGGTCACCCCGGAGGCCACCATGTGCGCGTCGCAGAGGATCGGCGCCCCCGCGTCGAGCGCCGCCCGCGCGGCGGACACGACCCCGTCGGAGTACGCCACATCGGGCACGAGGTCGACCATCCCGCACGCGTGGATCATGCGCACCACCACGCGCGCGACGTCCTCCGGCAGACCGGACAGATCGGCCTCGGCGCGGATGGTGGCGAACGACCGCCGGTAGATCTCGGCGCCGTCGCGGATGTAGTCGATCACTTGTGCTCCCGCCTCATCGCGGCGGCCACCCCGACCGCCTCGTCGCCGGGCACCACCCGGCCGCCGACCTCGTAGCCGCCCTCGACGGCCACGACGTCGACCACGTCCCCCGCGGGCCGCCCGCACCGGCGCGCGCACCCCGCGAAGTGCACCGGCCGCCCCGGGCGCGACACCCGCAGCGCGTCCGCGCGCACATCGGCCAGCGACTTCGCGCAGCCTGGCCGCCCCGTGCACGCGGTGACCCCGATGCCGGGCGCGTCCGCGTCGACCACCAGCCCGACCTCGACCAGCGCCTCCAGACGACCCCCGGGCACGACCACCCCGCGCCACGGCGTGATCACCACCTCCGGCCAGCTCGCCAGCACCGCCAGCTGCGCCTCGTCCAAACGGCCCAGCGGCACCGCCGCCCCCACCGCGCCGTCCAGGCGCCCCAGCGGCCCCCGCGCGGGCGGCACACCGAGCGGCACCCGCGCGTCCGAGACGCCCAGCCCGCCCGCGATCGAGGCGACGCGCGGACCCAGCTCGGCGATCCGCCACTGCCCGTCGCGTACCGCCAGGAACGCCCGAGCCGCCGCCACCAGCGCCGCGACCGCGTCCCCGGGCGCGACCCGCACCCCGTGGTCCACCCCGCCGAGCAGCACCGCCACCCGCCCGCCGACCGGCAGCGCCGCGACATCGGCGCCCAGCCACGCCACGTCCCCCGCCCCCGAGTCGAGCGCGAACAGGAACCGGCCCGGCAGTGCGGCCAGCCCGGGGTCCGCGCAGAGCGCCGCGTCCAGAGAGCGCGCGGGCCCGGCGGGTCCCAGCGGCGAGGACATGATGTTGCGCACTTTCTCGTGGGAGACCGACGGCAGCAGCCCGGCCGAGGCCAGTCGCGCCCCCAGCTCCGCGGGCCCGTCCGCCCCCAGCCCCCGGATCTGCGCGTTGCCCCGCGAGGTCAGCTCCAGCCCGCCCGAACCCAGCTCCGCCGACGCCGCCGCGAGCACCCTGAGCTGCGCGGACGTCACCCGGCCGCCGGGCAGCCGGACCCGCGCCAAGCCGCCGTCGGCGGCTTGGTGCACGTCGAGCGCGCCGGGGCAGGCATCGACGCCCGTGCGGCGGTTCTTCTGGGGCACGAACCGAATATAGGGTGACCGCGACGAGGCGACGGCGACGGAGGAAGCCGGTGTGAATCCGGCGCGGTCCCGCCACTGTCACCGGGGAGCGACCCCCTGCCCGACGGCCACCGAGAGGGAAGGCCACGGGGGGAGCGGTGATCCGGGAGCCAGGACACTCCCGCCGTCGCGTCCCACGGACCCGGGGCGAGGACCCCAGGAAGGGCGCCATGATCCTGCTGCTGTCCACCTCGGACACCGATCTGCTCTCCGCCCGCGCGTCCGGCGCGGACTACCGCCTCGGCAACCCCGCCCGCCTCTCCGCGGGCGACCTGCCGCCGCTGCTCGACGGGGTCGACCTCGTCGTCGTCCGGCTCCTCGGCGGGCGCCGCGCCTGGGAAGAGGGACTCGACGCCCTGCTGGCCGGACAGGCGCCCGTCGTCGTGCTCGGCGGCGAGCAGGCCCCCGACGCCGAGCTGATGCAGTGCTCCACCGCCCCCGGCGGCGTCGTCGCCGAGGCGCACCGCTACCTCGCCGGCGGCGGCAAGGACAACCTCCGTGAGCTGCACCACTTCCTGTCCGACACGCTGCTGCTGACCGGGACCGGCTTCGCCCCGCCGGTCGAGCTGCCCGCCTGGGGCAGGCTGGAGCGCGCCGAGGGCGCCGGGCCGCGCGTGGGCGTGCTGTTCTACCGGGCCCACCAGCTCGCCGGGAACACCGCCTTCATCGACGTGCTGTGCGACGCCGTGCAGGAACGCGGCGGCACCCCTGTCCCGGTGTTCTGCGCTTCGCTGCGCACCGCCCCGGCCGAACTGCTGGAACTGCTCGGCACCGTCGACGCCCTCGTCGTCACCGTCCTGGCCGCGGGCGGCACCCGCCCGGCCGACGCCTCGGCAGGCGGCGACGACGACGCCTGGGACGTCGGCGCGCTCGCCGCCCTGGACATCCCGATCCTGCAGGCGCTGTGCCTGACCAGCGACCGCGCCACCTGGGAGGGCAGCGACGACGGCCTGTCCCCGCTGGACACCGCCACCCAGGTCGCCGTGCCGGAGTTCGACGGCCGCATCATCACCGTCCCGTTCTCCTTCAAGGAACAGGACGAAGACGGCCTTTCGGTCTACGTCGCCGACCCCGAGCGGGCCCGTCGCGTCGCCGGGATCGCCGTCGCGCACGCCCGGCTCCGGCACATCCCGCCCGCCGAGAAGAAGATCGCCATCGTGCTGTCGGCCTACCCGACGAAGCACTCCCGCCTCGGCAACGCAGTGGGCCTGGACTCGCCCGCCAGCGCCGTGCGCCTGCTCAGGGCGCTCGGCGAAGCAGGCTACGACACCGGCGAGCTGCCCGGCGTCGCCAGCCAGGA
This sequence comes from Actinokineospora guangxiensis, assembly GCF_042657845.1. Classification (NCBI taxonomy): domain Bacteria; kingdom Bacillati; phylum Actinomycetota; class Actinomycetes; order Pseudonocardiales; family Pseudonocardiaceae; genus Actinokineospora; species Actinokineospora guangxiensis. The sequence continues at coordinate 371,970 of NZ_JBHSKF010000005.1, forward strand.
CGGCGACGCCCTCATCCACGCCCTGATCGACGCGGGCGGCCTGGACCCCGACTGGCTCAGCGCCGACGACCTCAAGGGCAACCCGATCCGCATCTCCGCCGACAGCTACCGCGCGCACTTCGACACCCTGCCCGCCGAGCTGCGCGACAGCATGACCGAGCACTGGGGCGAGGCCCCCGGCGAGCTGTTCGTCGATCAGGGCGACATCGTCCTGGCGGCCCTGCGCGGCGGCAACGTCGTGGTCATCGTGCAGCCCCCGCGCGGCTTCGGCGAGAACCCCGTCGCGATCTACCACGACCCCGACCTGCCGCCCAGCCACCACTACCTGGCCGCCTACCGGTGGATCGCCGCCGACTTCGGCGCGCACGCCGTCATCCACCTCGGCAAGCACGGCAACCTGGAGTGGCTGCCCGGCAAGAACCTCGGCATGTCCGCCGCCTGCGGACCCGACGCCGCCCTCGGCGACCTGCCGCTGATCTACCCGTTCCTGGTCAACGACCCCGGCGAGGGCACCCAGGCCAAGCGCCGCGCCCACGCCACCCTGGTCGACCACCTCGTGCCGCCCATGGCCCGCGCCGAGTCCTACGGCGACATCGCCCGCCTGGAGCAGCTGCTGGACGAGTACTCCTCGATCGCGGCGATGGACCCGGCCAAGCTGCCCGCCATCCGCGCCCAGATCTGGACCCTCATCCAGGCCGCCAAGCTCGACCACGACCTCGGCCTGGCCGACCGCCCGCACGACGCCGAGTTCGACGACTTCCTCCTGCACGTCGACGGCTGGCTCTGCGAGATCAAGGACGTGCAGATCCGCGACGGCCTGCACGTGCTCGGCGAGCCGCCCGCGGGGGAGGGCCGGGTCAACCTGGTCACCGCGATGCTGTCGGCGCGCCAGATGTGGGCAGGCCAGGTCGCGGCGCTGCCCGGCCTGCGCGAGGCCCTCGGGCTGGTCGACGGAGCCGACCGCACCACCACCGACGCCATCGACGAGCAGGCCCGCGGCCTGGTCCGCGCCATGGACCAGCGCGGCTGGGACCCGGCCGCCGCCGCCGAACTCGCCCCCAACCCCGACGTCGCCCGCGTGCTCGCCTTCGGCGCGGCCGAGGTCGTGCCCCGCCTGGAGCGCACCACCGACGAGATCGGCAACATCCTGCACGCCCTCGGCGGCGGCTACGTCCCCGCGGGCCCCAGCGGCTCCCCGCTGCGCGGCCTGGTCAACGTGCTGCCCACCGGCCGCAACTTCTACTCCGTCGACCCCAAGGCCATCCCCAGCCGCCTGGCCTGGGAAACCGGCTCGGCCATGGCCGACTCGCTGCTGCAGCGCTACCGCGCCGACACCGGCGAATGGCCGCGCTCGGTGGGCCTGTCGGTGTGGGGCACCTCGGCGATGCGCACCTCGGGCGACGACATCGCCGAAGTGCTCGCGCTGCTGGGCGTGCGCCCGGTGTGGGACCCGGCGTCGCGGCGCGTCAGCGGACTGGAGGTCGTGCCGCTCGCTGAGCTGGGCCGCCCGCGCGTGGACGTCACCGTCCGCATCTCCGGCTTCTTCCGCGACGCCTTCCCGCACGTCGTCTACCTGCTCGACGACGCGGTGCGCATGGTCGCTGCCCTGGACGAACCGGATGAGGACAACTACGTCCGCGCCCACGTGAAGGCCGACGAGACCGACGAGCGCCGCGCCACCACCCGCATCTTCGGCTCCAAGCCCGGCGCCTACGGGGCGGGCCTGCTGCCGCTGATCGACAGCCACAACTGGCGCGACGACCGCGACCTCGCCGAGGTCTACGCCGTGTGGGGCGGCTTCGCCTACGGCCGCGACCTCGACGGGTGCGCCGCGCGCGAGGACATGGAGTCGGCCTACCGGCGCATCGCGGTCGCGGCGAAGAACGTCGACACCCGCGAGCACGACATCATCGATTCCGACGACTACTTCCAGTACCACGGCGGCATGATCGCCACGGTGCGCGCGCTCACCGGAAAGGCCCCCGCCGCCTACATCGGCGACAGCACGCGCCCGGAGTCCGTGCGCACCCGCTCCCTGGTCGAGGAGACCAACCGGGTGTTCCGCTCCCGCGTGGCCAACCCCCGCTGGATCGAGGCCATGCGCAGGCACGGCTACAAGGGCGCCTTCGAGCTGGCGGCCACCGTCGACTACCTGTTCGGCTACGACGCCACCACCAACGTCGTCCCCGACTGGATGTACGACACCCTCGCCCAGACGTACGCCCTGGACGAGACCAACCGCAAGTTCTTCGCCGAGTCCAACCCGTGGGCCCTGCACGGCATCGCCGAACGCCTGCTGGAGGCCGCCGACCGGGGCCTGTGGGCCGAGCCCGACCAGGCCACCCTGGCCGCCCTGCGCACCCTCTACCTGGAAGTGGAAGGCGACATCGAGGCCGGTTCGGAGTAGCGCCCGGCGGTTGGTTCGGGTCCGGTCGGGGTAATACCCGGCCGAGACCCGAACCGGAGAGAGCCGAGCATGACCACCACCACGAACGACGTTATCCAGCTGATCCTGGACGACCACCGGCGCTTCGAGGACCTGTTCAGGACGCTGCGCGACCGCTCATCCGACCGCCGCAAGGCGCTGGACGAACTGGCCCACCTGCTCGTCGGGCACGCCGAGGCCGAGGAGTCCAAGGTCTACCCGGCGCTGCGCCGCTACAAGCAGGTCGACGACCACGAGGTCGAGCACGGCGCCGAGGAGCACGCCGAGGGCAACATCGCGCTGCTGGCCCTCATGGAGGTCGAGGACACCGAATCCGACGAGTGGGAGGGGAAGCTGGAGGAGCTGGTCTCCGCCATCAACCACCACCTGGACGAGGAGGAGCGCACGATCCTCAACGACGCGCGCGAGACCGTCAGCGACGAGCGCCGCGCCGAGCTGGGCGAGGAGTTCGTCACCGAGCGCGACGCGCGCATCGACGCGGGCTGTGGGACGGTCGAGTACGTCCGGGAACTCGTGGAGCGGACCAAGGACCGGGTCGACTAGAAACCGGGCGACCAGGACAAGGACGAGGAGGACGGACCGATGATCCTGCGCAGGGTCGCCCGCCCCATGCTGGCGGGCATCTTCATCTGGGGCGGCGTGCAGGCGCTGCGCTCGCCGGAGGCGCACGCCGAGGCCGCCAAGCCGATGCTCGACCAGCTCAGGGGCACGGCGGGCGACAAGATCCCCGACAGCGTCCCGACCGACGCGGTGACCCTGGTGAAGATCGACGGCGCGGTGAAGGTCGTCGCCGGTCTGCTCTTCGCCACCAACCGCCTGCCGCGCCTGGCGTCGCTGGCCCTGAGCGGCAGCCTGGTGCCCACCACGCTCGCCGCGCACCAGTTCTGGGCCGAGAAGGACCCCGCCCAGCGCACCCAGCAGCTCATCCACTTCCTGAAGAACGCGGGCCTGCTCGGCGGGCTGCTGCTGGCCACCGCCGACACCGAGGGCAAGCCGTCGCTGGGCTGGCGGGCCAAGCGCGCGGGCAAGCAGCTCAAGTCGCAGGCCCACGACCTCGGCGAGTGGGCGCAGGACACCGGCGAGACCGTCGGCGAGGCCGTGACCGCCGCCCCGCACAAGGCGCGCAAAGCGCTCTCCGGCCTGACGTCACGCTGACGCGCTGAGGCACGCGTCACCCGGACAGGCGACTGCCCCCGTATAGGTTGGGGGCAGTCCGCCTACCGGGAGGTGCCGTGATCCCAGCCGAGTCCGCGATCCGCCGCGCGCTGCGCCGCGCCCGGGACGGGGTATCGCTCGACGCGGCCGAGGCGGAGGTGCTGCTGCACGCGCGCGGCGAGCACCTGGACGACCTCTTCACCACCGCGAGCCGCGTCCGCGACGCCGGACTGGAGGCGGCGGGCAGGCCCGGGGTCGTCACCTACTCGCGCAAGGTCTTCATCCCGCTGACGCGGCTCTGCCGCGACCGCTGCCACTACTGCACCTTCGCCACCGTCCCGCACCGGCTGCCCGCGCCGTTCCTGTCCCCGGACGAGGTCCTCGCCATCGCCCGCGACGGAGCGGCGATGGGCTGCAAGGAAGCGCTGTTCACCCTCGGCGACCGCCCCGAGGAGCGCTGGCCTGCCGCCCGCGAATGGCTCGACGCCGCGGGCTACCCCGACACCCTCTCCTACGTGCGCGCCATGGCGATCCGCGTGCTGGAGGAGACCGGACTGCTCCCGCACCTCAACCCCGGCGTGCTGTCCTGGGCGGACTTCCAGCGGCTCAAGCCCGTCGCCCCGTCGATGGGGATGATGCTGGAGACCACCGCCACCCGCCTGTGGTCGGAGCCCGGCGGACCGCACTACGGCTCTCCCGACAAGGAGCCCGCCGTGCGGCTGCGCGTGCTGGAGGACGCCGGGCGCAGCGCCGTGCCGTTCACCACCGGCGTGCTCATCGGCATCGGCGAGACGCTGGCCGAGCGGGTCGACTCGCTGTTCGCCATCCGGTCCGTCGCCCGCAAGTACGGCGGCGTGCAGGAAGTCATCATCCAGAACTTCCGGGCCAAGCCGGACACGGCGATGCGCGGCATGCCCGACGCCGAGGCCGCCGAGCTGGCCGCCACCGTCGCGGTCGCCCGGGTGGTGCTCGGGCCCAAGGCGCGCATCCAGGCCCCGCCGAACCTCATCGGCGAGGAGTACGGGCTGCTGCTGCGCGCGGGCATCGATGACTGGGGCGGGGTGTCGCCGCTGACGCCCGACCACGTCAACCCCGAGCGGCCGTGGCCGCAGATCGACCTGCTCGCCCGGCGCACCGCCGAAGCCGGGTTCCGGCTCGCCGAGCGGCTGACCGTCTATCCCGAGTACATCCGCGAGCCGTGGCTTGACCCGAGGATCGCCCGGCACGTCGCCGCGCTCGCCGAGCCCTCCGGGCTGGCCGTTGAGGGCCGCCTACCGGTCGGGATGCCGTGGCAGGAGCCGGAAGTCGCCCTCGACGGGTCCGGGCGCACCGAGCTGCACACCGAGATCGATTCCGTCGGCCGCTCCGACGACCGGCGCTCGGACTTCGACGCCGTGTACGGGGACTGGGCCGAGCTGCGCGCCTCGGTCCACACCGGTCTGGACGTCGCCGCGGGAGCCTCGGGGATCGCCGGGGCGGTGCGCCCGGAGTTCCTGACCGCGCTGCGCCACGCCGAGCGCGACCTGTCCGCACTGTCGGATTCGGACGCCCTGACGCTGCTGTCGGCCGCCGAGGGCGCCGAACTGGCCGCCCTGGCCGCACTGGCCGACGACCTGCGCCGCGCGGCCGTCGGCGACGAGGTCACCTACGTCGTCACCCGCAACATCAACTTCACCAACGTCTGCTACACCGGTTGCCGCTTCTGCGCCTTCGCCCAGCGCCGCACCGACGCCGACGCCTACACCCTGTCCCTGGAGCAGGTGGGCCAGCGCGCCGAGCAGGCGTGGTCGGTCGGGGCGACCGAGGTCTGCATGCAGGGCGGCATCCACCCGGACCTGCCCGGCACCGCCTACTTCGACATCGCCGCCGAGGTCCGGCGCACCGCGCCCGGCCTGCACATCCACGCGTTCTCCCCGATGGAGGTCGTCAACGGCGCTGCCAGGACGAACCTGTCCATCAAGGACTGGCTGAGCGCGGCCCGCGAGTCCGGGGTGGACTCCCTGCCCGGCACGGCGGCGGAGATCCTGGACGACGACGTGCGCTGGGTGCTCACCAAGGGCAAGCTCCCCACCGCCGACTGGATCGAGGTCGTGACGACCGCCCACGGCCTGGGCATCCCCACCACCTCGACCATGATGTACGGCCACGTCGACACCCACGCCCACTGGGTCGCCCACCTCAAGCTCATCGCCGAGCTGCAGGCCCGCACCGGCGGCTTCACCGAGTTCGTGCTGCTGCCCTTCGTCCACACCAACGCCCCGCTCTACCTGGCGGGCATCGCCCGCCCCGGCCCCACCCCGCGGGAGAACCGCGCCGTGCACGCCCTGGCCCGCATCCTGCTGCACGAGCGCATCGCCAACATCCAGACGAGCTGGGTCAAACTCGGCGACCCCGGCGTGGTCGACGTCCTGCGCGGCGGCGTCAACGACCTCGGCGGCACCCTGATGGAGGAGACCATCAGCCGCATGGCGGGCAGCGACAACGGCAGCTACAAGACCATCGCCGACCTGGAATCCCTCGCCACCGCGGCAGGCCGCCCCGCCCGCCAGCGCACGACCACCTACGGCGAAGTCGACCCGGAACGCCTTGCCGCGGCCCGAAAGCACGACGGGGTGTGGAACCAGCGCCTGTTGCCGCTCATCGACTGATCAGTAGATGTCGTGGTAGGGGCGCAGGTCGGTCAGGCTCACCCTGCCCCGGATGACCAGACTCGGCTTCTTCTCGTCGGTGTAGTACCCCTCGTCCTTGAACTTGTGGGCCTTCCACAGCTTGTGCAGGCTCACCCCGAGCGAGATGGCGGCAGCGCCGGCCTGCACCAACCCGCCGTACCCCTTGCCGGGCTGCCGGTGGTCGACCACCCGCGAGTGCACGTAGTAGTAGTTGCCCTTGCGGGCTTCGCTGGATTTCATGAGCCCGCCGAGGACGCCCAATCCGGACACGCCCGCCGTGAGCTTGGCCCCGTCCGAGTCGCCGCCGGGGTGGTAGACCAGCGACGTGCCCGCCTTCTTGCCCGGCAGCGTGCAGGTCATCACCGCCAGCGTCGAGGTCTCGCCGTAGGTCGCCAACCCACTGGTCACCTGAGCCCGCAGCGCGTCGGCGGCGGAGCTGATCCGGTAGGTGCCGTCGTCGTTCGCGCTCAACCAGACGACGTTGTCGCGCAGTTCGCCAGCCATTGCCGCCTCACAGGAAGTCGAGGAAATCGAGGAACCCGCCACTGCTCTTCCCGCCGCCGCTCGGCGCGGCGGACGCCAGGTCGGACAACAGCTCCCACCGGGCCTTGTCCCGCGATCCGCCGCCGGGGAAGTACCGGTCCGCGAACTTGCCCGCGAACACGCCCCAGGTGACGACCACGATCCCGGCGGCGGTGACGCGGAAGGTGACGTCATTCCAGAACGCCCGCGAGAACCGGCCTTCCGGGATCAGGCAGCCGCGGAAGCTCCCACCGGGGAAGTAGTGCGGTGTCCGCTCGGAGTGATCCGGGCTCGCCACCAGCTCGGTGCCGTCGTCGGCCCGGTAGGTCGTCTCCCGCTCGATCCGGCCCGCCCTGTCCTTGCCAGGAAGGTCGGGGGTCGCCATGTCCAGGCTCTGGCCGAACTCGGCCAGCCCTTCCTCGGCCTGCTTGTAGGCCAGGGTGAGCAGCATCGCCGCCTCGTCGAGCAGCCGGTCGACCAGCTCCGGCTCCCGGCCCGGCTCCCGCACGGCGGTCTCGCCCGCCGCCCCGGCCTCGCCCGCGGCCTGCTCGGCGTCGGCCAGCACGACGCTGTCCCCGGCGGAGCCGACGCGCTCCCGCAGCTCCTTCGCGCGCCGGGCGATCTCCCGCGCCTTGCGGGACTGTTCCGCGCTGGTCACCGGTCTCCTCCCGTCCACTGCTCGGCGACCGCCGTGCAGTCGTCGGCCAGCAGCAGCGCCAGCCTGATCCGCTCCAGCGCGGCGCGGACCGTGCGGTCATCAGGCCGCAGGCCGGCGACGGCCGCAGCCAGGCGGGCGCCGCCTGCCAGCGCCCGGCCCAGCGCCTGGCCCGCACCCGTCACCGACCACCCCGGCCGGGAGCCGGGGGAGCCCAGGGCCGCGGCCAGGTCGTGGACGTCGCCGCTGAGGGTGTGCGCCACGCCCAGCAGCCGCCTGCTCTGCGCGTCGAGCCCGGCGGGCAGGCCGGGATCGCCGGGCGAGGCGAGCAGTCCATTGACGACGGCCACGCTGTGCGCCATCTCCGCCACCCCGACGACGACGGCTTGCACCAGCGCGTCGGGATCGCCCACGGCGTCGGCCGCGGCGGGACCGGCCTGCTCGGCGTCGGCCAGGGTCATCGCCATTCGCCGCACCTTCCGGCGGTACCCGGAGGAATCCGGGTCCTCATCGCGCAGTTCGCGCCAGTCGCTGCGCTGGTAGCCGTCGATCAGCTGCCGGGCGGGATCGGGGAAGTCCGGGTGCTCGTCGGGCAGGTCGGCGTAGAGCACGGGCAGCACCGCGCCCCGGTACCGCGCCGTCCTGGTGAAGAGGATCAGCTCCCGCCTGCACGCCACCCGCTGGAAGTAGCGCGGGGTGATCACCGGGATGAAGAAGCGCACCCGGCCCAGCGCGTCCTGGATGTCCTCGCGCCACCGGTCGCCCCAGCGCAGCCGGTCGAGGTCGAGCCAGATGTCGACCGGGTCCCCGGTCCGCATGCTGTACTGCTCGGCGATGTCGCGGGAGAGCCGGGAGATCCGGCCGCCCTCGGCCTCGTCGTCGCGGCGCGCGTAGGACCAGAACCCGATCACGCTTCCCATCCGGGTCCCTCCGTCGGGCTGCCTGCGATGATCGTATCGCCGGCCCGGGAGAACCGTTACGTCAGAACGCGGTCAAACAGACGACAGGCCTCAGTGGCCGACCAGGGCGGCGATCCCGTCCAGGTCCGCGTCCACGGGGATCAGGATGACGCTGTCCGCCCCCGCCTCGCGCAGCTCGGCGACCCGCGCCCTGGCCCGCTCCGGCGTACCGCTCACCGTCAGCCGGTCCACCCACTCGTCCGGCACCCGCGCGGCGAACTCCGCTCCGTCGGCGCACTCGGCGCGCAGCGCGGCGAACTCGTCGGCGAAGTCCAGGGGGGCGATGTGCGGGGCCCAGTCGGGCTCGCCCAGCCAGGCCATCAGCGGGCGGACGGCGGCCCTGGCGCGGTCGGGGTCGGTGTCCACGGCGGCGAAGTTGTAGGCGGCCACATGGTGGTCGGCCACCCCGATCGCGGCGCGGGCGGCGGCCAGGTACTCGGGGGTGACGGGTTCGGCGAGCAGGGTGCCGTCGGCGACCCGGCCGGACAGGGCCAGCGATCGCGGGCCGCGGACACCGGCCAGCACCGGCGGGGCAGGGGCGGTGACGGTCAGGTCGAGCCGGACCGTCGCGGCCAGCTCGGCGCTGGAGCCGTGCAGCAGGGACCGCACGACCGTGAGGTGCTCCTCCAGCACCCGCAGCGGGCTGACCGGGGCCGCGCCCACCTCGGCCATCCAGCCGGGCATCCCGTGCCCGATGCCCAGGATCAGCCGCCCGGGGAACAGCTCGGCCAGCGTGTGCGCCTCCACGGCCGTCAGCGCCGGGTTGCGCAGCGGCGCGGGCAGGATGCCGATGCCGACCCTGATCCGCTCCGTGGCGGCCAGCGCGGCGGCAGCCTGCGCCACCCCGCCCCGGAAGTACAGGTCCTCGACCACCCACAGCTCGTCGAACCCGGCCGCCTCGGCCCGGCGGACATAGCCGGGGAACTCGGCGATCGGCAGGTCGCGCGGCACCAGCACACCAAGGCTCATGCGCCGACCGTACCCGCGCGCTCAGCCCTGTTCGGCGGCCTGCCAACCCAGCAGCGCCGCGCCCGCGCGGCCCGCGTCCTGGCCGAGCGCGGCGCGCACCACCCTCGGCTCGCGCTGGAAGGTCAGTCGGGCGTGCAGGTCCTCGCGGACCGGGTCGACCAGGGCGTCGCCCGCTTCGGCGAGGCCGCCGCCGAGGACGATGACCTCGGGGCCGAAGAGGGTCGCGGCGAGGGTGAGGGCGGTGCCGAGGGCGGCGACCGCGTCGGCCCAGACGGCCCTGGCGTCGGGGTCCTCGGCCAGGCGGGTGGCGACGTCGGCGGCGGTGGCCTCGCGGCCGGTGCGCTCGGTGTAGCGGCGGCCCACGGCGGGGGCGGCGGCCAGCGTCTCCAGGCAGCCGACCTGGCCGCAGTTGCAGGTCGCCCCGCCGGGGTCGACCACGACGTGCCCGATCTCGCCCGCGAACCCGCCTGCGACGACCGGGCGGCCGTCGACCTGGAAGGCGGCGGCGATGCCGGTGCCGATCGGCAGGAACACCGCGTTCGGCACGCCCGTGGCCGCGCCGACGGTGAACTCGGCCAGCCCGCCCGTGCGCACGTCGTGGCGCACCAGCAGCGGCAGACCGGTCAGCGTGCGCAGCCGCGACCGCAGCGGCAGGTCGTGCCAGCCGAGGTTCACGGCCGTGTGCACGTGCCCGGTGGCGTCGTCGACGATGCCCGGCACCGCGACCCCGACCCCGGCGACCTCGTGCCCGTCCGCCAGCCGGGTGATGAGGTCGGCGATGTGGGCGACGTCGACCGAGCCGTCCACCCGCCTGGTCGGCTCGCGCAGGGTCTCGACGGGGTTCAGGTCGCGGTCGACCAGCGCCGCCTTGACCGACGTGCCGCCCACGTCCACCGCCACCACATGCACCATGAACCGTCCTCTCCCACCCTCATGCGCACGGCTGCTCGCGTGCCGCGAGAATCTTGCGTGATCGAACAGCGGTTGCCAAGCGTTTCCGTCGTTTGTCCTTGGCTCCCTTGGACGATACTTTGCAGCAACGCGCAAGATCGCGCGACGGTCGTGCGCACATGACGTGGAGGTGACGGTGGACCGGTACGAGCGCCTGAGCACGCTGCTGGACATCCTGGGGCAGCGCGGCAAGGTCGACGTCGACGACCTCGCCGAGGAGCTGGGCGTCTCCGCCGCCACCATCCGCCGCGACCTCGACCACCTCGCCGAGCAGCAGCTGCTCACCCGCACCCGGGGCGGCGCGGTCGCCAACAACGTCGCCTACGACCTGCCGCTGCGCTACAAGACCGCCCGGCACGCCACGGAGAAGGAGCGCATCGGCAAGGCCGCCGCCGCGCTGGTCGCGCGCGGGTCCGTCGTCGGGCTCAACGGCGGCACCACGACCACCGAGATCGCCCGCGCGCTGGCCATCCGGCCCGACCTGAGCGCCTCGGAGGAGCCCGCGCTCACCGTGGTCACCAACGCGCTCAACATCGCCAACGAGCTGGCCGTGCGCCCGCACGTGAAGATCGTGGTGACCGGCGGGGTCGCCCGCCCGCAGTCCTTCGAGCTGATCGGCCCGCTGGCCACCCGCATCCTGGACGAGATCACCCTCGACCTGGTGTTCCTCGGCGTCGACGCGGTCGACCCGGCCGACGGCGCCTACGCCCACAACGAGGGCGAGGCGAGCATCAACCGGCTGATGGCCGAGCGCGCGCGCCGGGTGGCCGTCATCGCCGACAGCTCCAAGATCGGGATGCACGCCTTCGCCCAGATCTGCCCGACGGCGGCCATCCACCTGCTCATCACCGACGCCACCGCCTCGCCGGAGGCCATCGCCGCCTTCCAGGCCGAGGGCGTGGAGGTCCACACCGTTTGAGTTGACGTGTCAACTATCTGGTCGTACGGTGGTGCCATGGCACTGACCGACGCCCAGGTCGCCGCACTGACCGCGACCCGCGACCAGATCCGCGACGAGCTGATGGGCGGCACCTCCGCCACCTCCGCCCGCGGCATCCACCACACCGCCCTGATCTCCGGCGACGTCCGCCGGACCGTCGACTTCTACCAGCGCGTCCTCGGCTTCCGGCTCACCGAGATGTTCGAGAACCGCGACTACCCCGGCTCCACCCACTTCTTCTTCGACGTCGGCAACGGCAACGCCCTCGCCTTCTTCGACCTCCCCGGCCTCGACCTCGCCCCCTACGCCGAAGTCCTGGGCGGCCTGCACCACATCGCCATCTCCACCACCCCCGAGGAGTGGACCGCCGCCCGCGCCCGACTCGACGCCGAAGGCGTGGAGTACATGCTGGAGAGCGGCACCTCCATCTACTTCCGCGACCCCGACGGCGCCCGCGTCGAACTGATCGCCGACCCGCTGGGCGAGATGTACGGGGAGCGCGTCGTATGAGCACCGACATCCGCCGCGCCGACGACCGCTTCGCCACCCGCATCCCGTGGCTGGACTCCAAGCACTCCTTCTCCTTCGGCCACCACCACGACCCCGCCAACACCCACTTCGGACTGCTCCTGGTCAACAACGACGACATCGTCGTCCCCGGCGCGGGCTTCGACACCCACCCGCACCGGGACATGGAGATCGTCACCTGGGTGCTGCGCGGCGCGCTGGTGCACCAGGACTCCGAGGGCCACAGCGGCGTCATCCACCCCGGCCTGGCCCAGCGCATGAGCGCCGGAACCGGCATCCTGCACTCGGAGAAGAACGACTCCTGGCGCCTCACCGGCGAACCCACCCACGACGAGCCCGTCCACTTCGTCCAGATGTGGGTCCTGCCCGACGAAGCGGGCTCGCGCCCCGGCTACGAGCAGCGCGAGATCGACGCCGACCTCCTGGGCGGCGGCTTCGTCCCGGTGGCCTCCGGCGACCCGGCCCGCGAGGCGGCCATCAGCATCGGCCAGCGCCACGCCACCCTGCTGGCCGCCCGCCTGGCCCCGGGGGAGACCGCCACCCTCCCGGACGCCCCCTTCGTCCACGTCTTCGTCCCCGTCGGCTCGGCGGCCCTGGAACACGGCGACACCCTGGCAACCGGCGACGCCGCCCGCCTGACCGCCGCGGGCGGCCAGCGCGTCACGGCCGGGCCGGAGGGCGCCGAGGTCCTGGTCTGGGAAATGCACGCGACAGTGGACCTAAGCTGACCTGGTGGACATCCGCGCGCTGCGCCCCGAGGACCTGCCGGTGCTGCACGACCTCGTCTGCCGGGTGTTCGGCCCGTTCTTCGAGGAGTCGTTCCGGCCCACGGTGAGCGAGACGGTGTTCGGCAACCGGCACGGGGACTGGCGGGGCGACTACGCGAAGCTGCTCGCCGAGGCGCACAAGCCGCAGGAGGGGCGGGTCGCCGCGGTGGCCGTGGTCGAGGGCCGGATAGCGGGGTTCGTCGGATACCTGCTCCAGAAGGACGAGCGCCACGGCGAGATCGATATCATCGCCGTCCTCCCCGAAGCCCGCAGGCACGGCGTCGGCAAGGCACTGCTCGACCACGCCCTCACCGCCCTGAAGGCCGAAGGCGTCGACGTCGTCTCCCTCGGAACCGGCGGGGACGACTTCCACGCCCCGGCCCGCGCCTTCTACGAGTCAGCGGGCTTCACCCCGTTCCCGACGGTCAGCTACACCATGCCGATCTAGGCCGGGCTGACCAGGCAGAACGGGTGCCCGTCCAGGTCGGCGAACACCCGGTAGCGCTCGCCGCCGCCCGGCAGCCGGGTGGCGCCGAGGGCCAGCGCGCTCGCCTCGCCCGCGTCGAGATCGTGGACGAGCAGGTCCAGATGGGCCTGTTGGGGGTGGGCGGGATCGGGCCAGCGGGGTGCGGTGTAGTCGCTGATCTGCTGGAACATCAGGTTGCGGCCATCCGCGCTGAGCAGCGCGCCCTCCGGGCCGTCGTAGGTCAGGGCCATGTCGGTGAGGTCGGCGTAGAAGCGGGCCAGGCGACTGGCGTCGGGGCTGTCGACGGTGACGGCGAACAGCGGGGCCACCGCGCCCGCGTCCTCGGAGCGGCACAGGTCGAACGGGTGCCCGGCCGGGTCGGCGAGGGTGACCCAGCTCGGCCCGTCCGCCAGGTGCCGCGCGCCCAGCTCGACCGCCCGCACCGCGCTCGCCGCGGTGTCGGCGACCTGGATGTCCAAGTGGAACTGCTGCGGCAGCTCCTGCCCCGGCCACCGCGGCGGTACGTGGTCCGGCGCGTGCTGGAACTCGATCTCCTGCCCGTTCGGCGCCCGCACCCCGAAGCGTTCGGTGTCCGCGCGCACCACTTCCCAGCCGGCCAGGGCCGCGTAGAACGCCCCTGTCCGCTCGATGTCCGCCGCGTCGAACACGGCGATGTCCAGCTGTGCGGTCATCCCGGCATCGTAGGCCGCTACCGGGCCCCCAGCATCGCCAGCACGAGGTCGGCGTACTCCGCGCCCAGGGACTCCGGGTCCGGCTTGGAGTCCGGGGTGTACCAGCGGGCGACATCGATGCCCAGCGACAGCACCGCCCGCGACGCCGACCGGAGGTCCGGTGTCCGGAATGCCCCCGACGCCACGCCCTCCTCGATCAGCGACCGCACCACCGAGTCGGTGCGCCTGCGCAGATCCACGACCAGGTCGTAGTCCGGCTGGGGAAGCGCCGTCAGCTCGTACTGCACGATCCGCGCCACCTGATGGCGACGCGCGTGCCAGGCGACGAACTCCGCGACCAGGACCCGCATTCGGTCCGCCGCCGTGCCCGGTCCGGCCGCCGCCGAGGTGACCATCGCCAGCGCCTTCTCGTGGCCGCTGCGGCTGATCGCCGAGAGCACCGCAGCCTTCGACGGGAAGTGCACGTACAGTGCCGCCGGGCTCATCCCCGCCGCCGTCGCGATGTCGCGGGTCGTGGTGGCGTGGTAGCCGCGCTCGCCGAAGGCGGCCACCGCGGCGGCCATCAGGCGGCGGGCGGCGTCGGGGCGGACGTCGGGCCAGAGGTCGGTCATGCGGGCAGGTCCGCGAGGGGGGCGAGGACGGCGCGCAGGCGGCCGGGGGTGCCCAGGGCGATGCTGTCGGCCTTGGCGCGCTTGAGGTACAGGTGCACCGGGTGCTCCCAGGTCATGCCGATGCCGCCGTGCAGCTGCACCGCCTCCTCGGCCGCGTGCACCGCGACCTCCGCACACAGCGACTGCGCCACACAGGCCAGCAGTTCGGCGTCCACACCGCAGTCCTGGGCGTCCGCCGCCGCCTTCGCCGCGGCGCGGGCCAGCACGATCTCCTGCCACAGGTCCGCCAAGCGGTGCTTGAGCGCCTGGAACGAGCCGACCGGGCGGCCGAACTGGTAGCGCTGCTTCAGGTACGCCACCGTCGTCGTCAGGCACCACTCGGCGATCCCGACCTGCTCGGCGGCCAACACCGCCGCCCCGACCCGCAGCGCGTGCGCGACCGCGCCTCCGTCGTCGCCCAGGCGCACCGCGGCGACCCCGGCGAAGGAGACGTCGGCGACCGGGCGGGTCACGTCCAGCGACGTCACCGGCGTCACCTCGGCCTCCCGCGCCAGCCACAGCGAGCCGTCCGCGGGCACCAGGAACGCCGTCGCCGCCGCCGCGTCCGCCACACTGCGCACCGTGCCGGTCAGCGTGGTCCCGTCGGCCTTCACCGACGGCAGCGGCCCGCCCGCCCACGACGACAGCGGCACCACCAGCGCCGCGTCCGCGCCCGAGCGCAGCACCTCCACCGCGGGGTCGCTCGCCAGGTGCAGCAGCGCCGCGGTCGCCAGCACACCGCCGAGGAACGGCACCGGGGTCACCGCGCGCCCCAGCTCCTCGGCCACGACGGCCACCTCGCGCCACCCGGCGCCCTGCCCGCCCAGCTCCTCGGGCACGGGCAGCGTCGTCAGCCCCATCTCCCGCAGCGAGCCCCACACGTCCCCGCCGACGGTCCCGTCCACAGTGGTCGGGTTGTCCGCCAGCAGCTCGGCGACCGCGGCGCGCAGCTCGGTCTCGACCTCGGTGTCCAGCAGGCTCATCGCGGCAGGTCCTTCCACGGCACGTCCTTGTCGACGCGGGCTTCGGCGGGCAGGCCGAGGATGCGCTCGGCGATGATCCCGCGCAGGATCTCCGACGTGCCGCCCTCGATCGAGTTGCCCTTCGCGCGCAGGTAGCGGTACCCGGCGTCACCGCCGGTGAAGTCGACGACCTCCGGACGCCGCATCGTCCAGTCGTGGTAGCGCAGCCCGTCCTCGCCCAGGAACTCGACCTCCAGGCCGGAGAGTTCCTGCGACAGCCTCGCGAACGCCAGCTTCAGCGCCGAGCCCTCCGGCCCCGGGTGCCCCTTGGCGAGACCGTCGCGCAGCCGCTGACCGGCCAGCCGCAGCGCCTCCGCGCGCGCCCACAGCTCCAGCAGCCGCCCGTGCAGCTCCGGTGTGCGCAGCTCGGGATGCTCGCGCCAGGTCCGCGCCACCACGCCCGCCATGCCGCCTTCGCGGGGCGCGGCCCGCCCGCCGATGGCGACGCGCTCGTTCATCAGCGTCGTCTGCGCCACGCGCCAGCCGTCGCCGACTTCGCCCAGGCGGTAGGCGTCGGGGACACGCACGTCGGTCAGGAACACCTCGTTGAACTCGGCCTCGCCGGTGATCTGGCGCAGCGGCCGCACGTCGACCCCCGGCGCGGTCATGTCGCACACGAAGTACGTCATCCCCCGGTGCTTGGGCACGTCCGGGTCGGTGCGGGTCACCAGGATCGCCCAGCGCGCGGTGTGCGCCGAGGACGTCCACACCTTCTGCCCCGTCACCACCCAGTCATCGCCGTCGCGGCGGGCGCGCGTCGCCAGACCCGCCAGGTCCGAGCCCGCGCCCGGCTCGGAGAACAGCTGGCACCACACCTCCTCGCCGGTCCACAGCGGACGCAGGAAGCGGGCGCGCTGCTCGTCGGTGCCGTGGCGCAGGATCGTCGGCGCGGCCATGCCCAGGCCGATGCCGATGCGGCGCGGGTCGTTGTCCGGCGCGCCCGCCTCCGCCAGCGCCGACTCGACCACCCCGTGCAGCGCGATCGGCAGGCCCAGCCCGCCCATGCCCTCGGGGAAGTGCACCCACGCCAGGCCCGCGTCGAAGCGGGCGCGCAGGAACTCCAGCCGGTCGGTGCTCTTCGGGTCGTGCTCGGCCAGCAGCGCCGCGACACGCTCCAGCAGGTCGGCTCCGGTCACTTCGCTTTCCACTTAGGACCCTCCGCTCAGGGGACGAGCAGGACGACGGCGTCGGCCACGCAGCCCGGCTTCGCTTCGCCGTCGATCTCGATGGTCTGGCGGAAGACCGCCTGCACGCCGAACTTGGCCTCGACGACCTCCAGCAGCTCCGAGCCCATCCGCACCCGCTGCCCGACCTTCACCGGGGTGGGGAAGCGGACCTTGTTGAGCCCGTAGTTCACCCCGGCCTGGAAGCCCTCGAAGCGGTAGATGCCGCGCCCGAGCATCGGCACCAGCGACAGCGTCAGGTAGCCGTGCGCGACCGTCCCGCCGAACGGGCCCGTGGCCGCCCGCTCGACGTCCAGGTGGATCCACTGGTGGTCGCCGGTCGCGTCGGCGAACTCCTGGACGCGCTCCTGGGTCATCTCCAGCCAGTCGCCGAAGCCCAGGTGCTCGCCCACGGCCGCGGTCAGGTCCGCCACCCCGGTGAAGACGCGCATCAGGCCCTCGGCCCGCCCGCGACGTAGATGACCTGCCCGGAGACGAACCCGGACTCCGGCCCGCACAGGAACGACGCCAAGGCGGCGATGTCCTCGGGCTTGCCCACCCTGCCCACCGGGATCGCCTGGGCCGCCGCGGCCTTGAAGTCCTCGAAGTCGGCGCCGACGCGGGCGGCGGTGGCCGCGGTCATCTCGGTCTCGATGAACCCCGGCGCGATGGCGTTCGCCGTCACCCCGTATTTGCCCAGCTCGATGGCCAGCGTCTTGGTCAGGCCCTGCAGGCCGGCTTTGGCGGTGGCGTAGTTGGCCTGGCCGCGGTTGCCCAGCGCCGAGGTGCTCGACAGGTTCACGATTCGGCCGTACTTCTGCTCGACCTGGTGCTTCTGCACCGCGCGCGACATCAGGAACGAGCCGCGCAGGTGCACGGTCATGACCGTGTCCCAGTCGTCGTCGCTCATCTTGAAGATCAGGTTGTCGCGCAGCACGCCCGCGTTGTTCACCAGCACGGTCGGCGCGCCCAGCTCCTCGGCCACGCGGGCGACGGCGGCGGCCACCTTCTCGGCGTCACCGACGTCGGCGCCGACGGCCAGCGCCCGGCCGCCCGCCGCTTCGATCTCCTCGACCACGGGCTTGCAGGCGGCCTCATCGAGGTCGACCACGGCGACGGCCATGCCGTCGGCAGCCAACCGCTTGGCCACCGCGGCCCCGATACCCCGGGCTGCCCCGGTGACGATGGCGGTACGGGCCTGCGACACGGTGTTCCTCCGATCGACGGACTAAGCAAGCGCTTAGCAAGCTACCCGTCGGTCGGGTCGGTGTCCATGCCCAGGCCCTCGCGGGGCCTTCTTTCCTGCCGTCCAAGAGGACCTGGTGTGCACGATTGTGGCGTCAGGACGTCATCAATCTGCTGTCGAAGCCCGCGCTGACGAGGCGGTGGTAGGCAGCCAGAGTGTTGGCTGGCACGTTCTGCTCGACGGCGAAGCCTTGCTTGGGGTACTCGATGATCCGTTGCAAGTCGCCTACCAGCATGTCAACGACCAACTTCTCATCACCAATAGATCGCACGTAGTCGGCGAACTTGAGCGGCTCGGATGTGCAGACGACCTCGACTTCGGGCCAGACTTTCTGGGATGTGGCGTAGGCGCGCCGCTCCATGTAGGGCTTGGACACGATGAGCACTGAACGGGGAGCGTGGCCAGCTTCGGTCAGTACGGCACGCGAGAGCGAGATGTTCTGCCCTGTATTACCTGCTTCGGTTTCAACCAAGACGGCGCTATCTGGCACTCCGGCCGCGATGGCGTGCTCTCGGTAGTGCACGGCTTCACCGCGCGGAAAGCGCTCGGCGGTGGTCGGGCTGTTGCCGCCGCTGAAGACGAGAAGTGGAGCTACGCCCGCTCGGTACAGCTCGGCAGCATAGGTCGCAACACCAAGGTCATGGCTACCCAGGCCAATGGCCACGTCACACGGCCGCAGCTCGTGTCCCATCTGATGGTAATCCCAGATGAGTTCAGCGTCCTGCAACTGGTTTTCGGTAATGCCTGCCGCCATGAACTGGTCGCCTTTCAGGGGTCAGCTAGCCTGCTCGAAGGCATACCGAATACCTTCGATACTGTCTAGTTGGTGGGACATTCCGTAGGCGCGAGCCATGCCCGCCGCCTTTGTCAGGAGTTGAAGGCCACTGTCGGAAGTTTGGTCGTCCGACAGCAGAATATGCGCGTGAGCGGTATCCAATCGGACGCGCTGCATGGGGGAGTCTATGGCGCGCGCCGAAAGAGCCACGTCGATGTACCGCAGCGCGTTGGATAGGTCGCCAGAGCTTCGATAGGCCAGTGCGAGCTTCTGATGTGCTACTTCCCAGTCAACCGGCTCTTCCAGTTCCTCGAACTGTCGCTTCGCCTCGTCCATAGCCCGGATTGCGTAGGTGGTATCACCGCGCTTGCTCAGCGCCGTGCCTATCCAGAGCCTGGCGCGGGAACGGTCACAAGGGCTCAGCCGCTCATCTTCGGCTAGTTTCTCGTACCGCGTGGCGGCGAGCTGCAACTGGCCACTCATTTCGTCAATGACGGCCATTGACAGCTCGGTTTGCGCTGCGCGGCGGGGGACGTTCAGGCTCTGGAACAGTTGATGGGCCCTGCGGTAGGTCTGCCGGGCTGACAGGGCGCCGCGAATCTCCCCTTGGTCGCGTTGCAAGTCGCCAAGTAGTGAGGTTGACCGGGCATGCAGGTACAAGCCGTGACTATCCAAGTTGTGCGGATCGAATCGTCGCAGCCAGCGGTCAACAAGGCTGGCGGCCAGCTTGAAATCCTGGTGTGCGAGACAGGCGGCGGCCCGCCCAAGATCGTCTGTCCAAGTTTCGTAGTCCCATTCGCGCGGGGAGTTCTGGTAGTACCCCTTTAAGGGTGTATTTCCGTCCTCCAGGAGTAGCAATTCAAAGCGAAGTTTGGCTTCTGCGTCGGCCCGGGACAAGGCAGTATCCAGTATCGCCTGTTTGTCCGGCCGTGGTGCCGTATCTGCGCCAAGGGATTCCCACTTGGTCACCGTGCGGACGGCGACACCGAGGTAGTCGGCGAAGGCGCGGACGCTCAAACGCAGGGCGCGACGAAGCGCCTGCGCTTCGCGCCCTGACCAGTGCCGTACCGCTGCCACGTACCGCCGCCCTTCAAGGTCTCCACACCCATGCAACCACGCCGCGCGCTGATGGTGCACCACAAGTGCAACGGAAGTGCCACACCCGTTCCTTCCTGGTTGTACCTCCTCTGACCAGGCTAGATGGCAAGGCACCCACCCCCGAATGCGTCATCCGGAACGGCCGCGCCCTCTGACCTCGTGCCCCTGGCGCGGTCTTCCCCGGTTCTCTGCGGACAGCTTCGGGGCCCGGTGCCATCCATGCCGATGCTCAACTTTTGTGGGAGGAAGCAATGCGAGTTGATCTCAAGGTCGGTGCTTGGGTCTCGGTGGATGACTACTGCCCGATGGAGTTCTCCATTGACGGTGACGGGAATGCGGAGCTGCTGTTGGGTGACCGTTCCGACGGCTTCGAGCTGCTGTACAGCCCGGTGGCCTTGGAGCGGTTCTTGGTGCTCGGTGCTGAAGCGCTGAAGAAGTCCGAGAAGTACCTGGCCGAAGAGAAGGCGGCCGAGCTGGCAGCGGCGAGGGCTGGTGGATGAGCGGCGCACCGGTCGTCTACGGCTACGTGCGCAGCATGGTCGACGACCCGACCTGTGTCGCCGAGTGCAAGGAACAGTTGGGCTCCCGGTGTACTCGGGAAGGGTGGGCGCTGGGGACCGTGTTCGTGGACTGCGGCGGAGCGGTGGATGACGAGCGCATCGGCTTCCCGGGGCTGTTGGACGCGCTGGCCTTGCCCACCGCGTCGGCGGCCTTGGCGCTCAACGCCTGATGCACGAGACAGCCGCGCAGACCATCCGTACCCATCCCCGGGTGGCGCTCTCGCCCGCCGTGGCCCGGCGGATGTTGTGCTTCGACCTGGAACAGCTCATGGGCACCGCCGGGGTGACCCACCAGGCGCTTGCCGAGTGTTTCGGCGTGTCCAGGCCAGCGGTGACGGCGGCCATGCAGGGCAAGACGCTGTTCAGCCGCCCGGCCGTGGAGGTGATCTGCAAGCGACTGGAGCGAGAGGAGTGGTTGCCGCGCCTGGAAGGACTGCTGGCTACCGCCCGGCGTACGCCGGGCATGCCTAAACCCCAACCCGGGCCACGCAACGTGGGATTGCTGGTGGGGTTGGAAGCCTACGCCGATAACGTGACGATCTTTGACCCATGGCTGGTGCCTGTCCTGCTGCAAAACCAGATGTAGGCCACCGCCCTGACCCAATCGGACGATGCCGCGCACAACGCGGTGAGGGGGCAGCGGCAGGCAGCGGTGCTCACTGGTACTGATCCGTTGCGGTTTCGGTGGATCACGAGCGAAACGCGCCCTGCATCGCCGGGTCGGGAGCGTGACCGTCGCCGCCGACCAGCGGACGTTCCTGGTGGAGATGGCCGAACGGGACACCATCACCGTTTCGGTCATTCCTGGCACGACAGACCTACCGCCTGTCGCCCCGTTCTGTCTGGTGCACGGCACGCCATCGGTGGCGGTGGAAACCAGCCGCCTGACCGTGCACTACGCCACCGATCCGGTTACCGTCGGCCACCTCACCCACCTGGCACATAGCCTGACCCGGCGCGCACTGAGCCCGAAGACTCGGCGAAGCTCATCCGAGAGGCGCGGCGATGAGCAACACGACGGACACGGCGACGACGTCGTGTCATCGCCGAGCTGGCGCTGGCTGTCGCGGGTCAGGGCTCCAGTACGGCCGTCATGGTGGTCGGTGTAGCTAGAACTCGAACCCGCCCGGCCTGCCGTTGCGTTCGGCGATCAGCCCCGCCAGCGTCGCCACCGCGATCTCCGCGGGCGTGCGCGAGCCGATGTTCAGCCCGATCGGCCTGCGCACCCGCGCGATCTCCGGCTCGGCCACACCCAGGGAGCGCAGCGCCGTCAGGTGCGGGCCGGGATGGCGCGGGTTGCCCATCAGGCCGATCCAGCCCGCCGGGGTCGCCAGCGCGTCGCGCAGCAGCGGGCCCAGTTCGGCGCGGTGGTGGTCGGTGAGCACCACCGCCGCGCGCTCGTCCAGCTCCGGGATCGTCTCCAGCGCGCGCACCGACGCGCGCGCGGGCTGCGGGTCGACCAGCACCGGGTCGTAGCCGAGGTCGGGGGCGTAGCGCAGCAGGTGATCGCCGACGGCGGAGGCGAACACGATGACCAGCGCCCGGCTGGTGTCCTCGGTCGCGGCGCCGTGGGCGACGGCACAGGAGGGGTCGGTCATGACCGCAGTCTGGCGCACCCGCGCGATCTAGGCTGGACCAGTGATCAACGACGCTCACGCCATCGCCTACACCGGCCTCACCCTCGACCGCTCCCGCCCCGCCGACGACGCCTGGTTCGACGCCGCGCGCACCGAGCCGGGGGCCAGGGCCCTGGCCTTCTGGGACGGGCGCTGCGCCGTGCGCGACGGCGGCCCGGTGACGGTCCCGGTCACCGGCGACGCCGTCTACCTCGGCCGCGACCACGCCCCGCTGTTCGCCGTCGACCTCGCCGACGAGCCGGACGAGACCGCCGACATCCGCGCGATCCACCGCGACCTGCCCGGCGAGGACGCGACCCGCCTGGCCTACGCGCGCGGACTGCTGCACTGGCACCGCGGCCAGCGCTTCTGCGGCGCGTGCGGGGCGCCCGCCGAGCCGAGGGCGGGCGGGCACCTGCGGGTCTGCACCGGCTGCGCCAAGGAGCACTACCCGCGCATCGAGCCCGCCGTGATCGTCCTGGTCGAGCACGGCGAGCGGTGCCTGCTGGCCCGCCACCGCGGCGGGACCGGCTTCGCCACCCTCGCCGGGTTCGTCGAGATCGGCGAGGGCCTGGAGGACGCGGTGCGCCGCGAGGTGGCCGAGGAGACCGGGGTGGCCGTCGGCGCCGTGGCCTACCTCGGGTCGCAGGCGTGGCCGTTCCCCGCCGGGCTGATGGTCGGCTTCCGCGCGAGCGCCCTGTCCGAGCGGATCAGCGTCGACGGCGGGGAGATCACCGAGGCGCGCTGGTTCACCAGGGCCGAGGTGTCCGCCCTGCCCGAGCGCAGGCCGGACTCCATCGAGGACTTCCTCGTCACCGGGTGGCTACGCGGCGGCCCGTGAGCGCAGCACCGCCGCGGTGTGCTCGTCGGCCGGGTGCAGCGCCTCCACCGACAGTTCGGCGACGGTGACGTCCAGCGCGCCGCCGAAACCGGTGATCGTGCCGAGGAACGATAGCTCCCCGTCGGGGTCGCGCAGCCGCAGCGGCACCAGCACCTCGTCGGGGCCCGGCGGTGTGGGCCGCGGGATGTCGCCGGGGTAGGAGCACAGCTCGTCGTAGAGCTCGCCGAGCGCGTCGTCCGCGGTGAGGGTGATCTTGCGGCGCAGCCGGGCCAGCACGTGCTCGCGCCACTGGGCGAGGTTGACGATGCGCGGGGCGAGCCCGTCGGGGTGCAGGCTGGCGCGCAGGATGTTGACGGGCGGGTGCAGCAGCCGCGGCGCGATGCCCGCGAGCATCGCCCGCAGCGCCGCGTTGGCCTCGACCATCCGCCACCCGCCGTCGACGAGCGCGGCGGGGTAGGGGTCGTGCCCGCGCAGCAGCCGCCGCACCGCCACGTCGACCGGCACCATCCGGTCCGAGTCCAGTGTGGACTGCCCGTGCATGGGGGCGAAGCCCGCGGCGAGCAGCATGCGGTTGCGATCTCGCAGCGGGAGATCGAGGCTTTCGGCCAGCAGCAGCACCATGTCCCGGCTGGGCAGCGCCCGCCCGGTCTCCACGAAGCTGAGGTGGCGCGTCGAGATGTCGGCCTGCAGCGACAGATCTGACTGGCTGAGTCTGCGGTGTTCCCGCCACTGTCGCAGCAGGGTGCCTACCGGAACCTGTGCTGTGGTCATGCATTCTGACGATACGGACGCGAATCCCGCTCAGCCATTACCCGCCAGGTAATGGCGCACCCCGGACGCGCCGGGGCGGCGCCGGGGGACCGGGAGGTCCGCCGACGCCGCCGCCCGTGCTCGGCTCAGGTCGTCGCGGGCACCGCCTCCTCCGCGGGGGTCTCGACGGCCTGCTCCGGCTGCGAGCGGATGCCCCAGGCGACCAGGACGGCCAGGCCGAAGGACAGCGCCGCGCTGACGATGGCGATGGCGGCCAGACCCCCGGTGAACGCCTCCTGCGCCGGTGCCAGGATCGAGGCGGCCAGGTCGGCGGGCAGGTTCGCGACCGCCGCGGCCCCGTTGGCCAGCGTGTCCCCGACAGCCGTGGCCGTCTCGGCGGGTGTGCCCTCCGGAACGGTGACCTGCGCCCGGTAGACGGCGGTGCCGAGGCTGCCCAGCGCCGCCACGCCGAGGGCCATGCCCAGCTCGGTGCTGGTCTCGGAGATCGCCGAGGCCGAACCGGCCTGCTCGGGCCGCGCCGAGCCGATGATCAGGTCGGTGCCCAGCGCCACGACTGGGCCGCCGCCTGCGTACAGGATGGTGAAGGCCACGATCAGCGTCGTGACGCTCGTGCCCGCCTCGACCAGCAGCAGGATCAGGTGCCCGGAGCCCGACAGCGCCAGACCGCCGGCGACCACCTTCGCCGGGCCGAACTTCGCGGCCAGCGCGGGGGAGAGCATCGAGGTGACGATCAGGCCGAACGCGGCGGGCAGCAGCCACAGGCCCGCGGCCATCGGCGAGCGGCCCGCGACCAGCTGCAGGTACTGGGTGACGAACAGGTACGTGCCACCGGCGATGAACATGGTCAGCAGCAGCGCCGAGGCCGAGATCGTGAACGCCCTGCCGGAGAACAGCTTGACGTCGATCAGCGGGCTGGCCACCGACTTCTGCCTTCGCACGAACAGCACCGCGATCGCCAGTCCGAGCACGATCGCGCCCACCGACAGCAGCGCGCCGCCGTCGGTCGCCAGGCCCTTGAGGCCGTAGATCACCGGCAGGATGGCCGCCAGCGACAGTGCCACGCTCGCCAGGTCCAGCTTGCCGCCCTCGGGGTCTTTGTACTCCGGCAGCAGCACCGGGCCGACCGCCAGCAGCAGCACCATGATCGGCACCGCGAGCAGGAACACCGCTCCCCACTCGAAGGACTGCAGCACCAGGCCGCCGATCACCGGGCCGAGCGCGGTGCCCACCGAGAACATCGTGACCCACACCGCGATCGCGAACCCGCGCTGGCGGTCGTCGGCGAACATGTTGACGATCAGCGACAGCGTCGAGGGCATCAGCGTCGCACCCGCGACACCGAGCAGGCCGCGGGCGATGATCAGCATCGTCGGGTCGCTGGCGTAGGCGGCGAACACCGACGCCGCCGCGAACGCCGCGCCGCCGATCAGCAGCAGCTTGCGCCTGCCGATGCGGTCGCCGAGTGTGCCCATCGTCACCAGGAAACCGGCGATCATGAAGCCGTAGATGTCGATGATCCAGAGCATTTCCTGGGCGCTGGCGCCCAGTCCGGCGCTGATGCTCGGCACGGCCAGGTGCAGCACGCTGACATCCATCGACACCAGCAGCGTCGGTAGCGCCAACACCGCCAGACCGAGCCACTGGCGCGTCCCCGCCTTCGGCGTGGGTTCGGTGGAGGTAGTCACAGAAGGTCCCTTTCGGATGAAGCCGCTACGGCGAACGGCCGACGGCTAGACGTGAGCGGAATGTCCCATATGTCGCTGACAAGATCGTTTCGTCGGCAACCGGATTCGAGCGCGTCCAGGACGTCACGCGCGACGGTCCGGGCGTTCTCTTGCTGGTAGAGGAAGAAGTGGCCGCCGGAGAGCGACCCGAACGTGAAACCTCCCGTTGTCTCAAGCGACCACAGATTCATCCGTTCGTGCATGACGATCGGGTCGTCCGGTGCGCCGAGAGCGATCATCGGCACCCGGGTCCCGGCGAGCGGTCGCCGGTAGGTCTCCAGCGCCGCCAGGTCAGCGCGGATCGTGCGCAGCGCGGCGGCGACGAAGTCGGCGCGCTCGGCCAGTTCCGCGGGAATGCCGCCGATGCGGCCCAGGTGCGCCAACAGCTCGTCGTCGCTGCCCTGGTGCAGGAACGGAGGCTCGCTCGGCAGGCACGGCGCCTGCCTGCCGGACACCACGAGCAGCTCCGGCGGGAAGCCGCGCGCCTCCATCTCCTTGGTCAACTCATAGCCGATCACACTGCCGAAGCTGTGTCCCACCACCGCGTACGGCAGCGGCTCCAGCTCGCCGATCGCCCCGGCCAGCCCGGCCACCAGCGGCGCCACCCGGTCCACCACCGGCTCACCGCCGCGGGCGCCCCGACCGGGCAGCTGCGCGACCAGCAGCTCCACGTCGGCGGGCAGCTCCGGCCGCCACGGCCGAAACGCCGACGGCCAGCCGCCCGCGTGCGGCACCGCCACCACCCGCGCCCTCGGCCGCACCCCCCGGGTGCGCGCGTCGCCGATCTCGGCCAGCCAGGTCACGACGCCACCGCCGCTCGGGCCAGCAGCGGGTGGTGGGCGGCCAGGTGCTCCAGCACGCGCGTCTGGTGGCGCTGGACGCGCTGGCCGGGCAGGTGCTCCAGCGAGTGCAGGAACGGGTCGTCGGGGGCGGGCAGACCGGCGATGGCCGACGCGGTCGCCAGCACCAGCGTCGGCTGGTACCAGGCCGAGTAGCCGCCCTCGTGCGCGAAGACGACCTTGCCGCCGGTCAGCTCCTCGGCCAGCTCGCACAGGAAGGAGGTCATCGCGTGGAACGTGCGGCTGGTCGCCATCATCCGGCCCATCGGGTCGTGCCCGCTGGCGTCCAGGCCCGCCGCCACCAGCAGCAGTTCCGGTCCGAACGCGCGGGCCGCGGGGCCCACGATCCGCCGCATCGCCGCCAGGTAGGCCTCGTGGCCGCTCCCGGCGGGCAGCGGGATGTTGAGCGTCGTGCCCGCGCCCGCGCCCGCCCCGGTCTCGCGGACGGTGCCCGAGCCGGGCGGGAACAGGCCGTCCTGGTGGATGGAGATGTAGAGGACGTCCGGGTCGTCGTAGAAGGCGCGCTGGATGCCGTTGCCGTGGTGGACGTCCCAGTCCAGCACCAGCACCCGGCGCGCGCCCCTGCGCTGCGCGGTGCGGGCGGCGACGGCGAGGTTGTTGTACAGGCACAGCGCCATCGCCCGGTCCGGCTCGGCGTGGTGGCCGGGCGGGCGGACCAGGCAGTAGGCGCGGTCGAAGCGCCCGTCCAGGACCGCGTCCGCCGCCTGCACGCAGGCCCCGACGGCCAGCCGCGCGGCGCGGGCGCTGTGGTAGTTCACGTGGGCGAACACCCCGGCGTCGCCGCCGCCCAGCGCCGAGGTCGCCTCCACCCGCTCGATGTGCTCAGGGGTGTGCACCAGCAGCAGCTCGTCGTCGGTGGCGGGCTCGGGGGTCAGCTGGGTGTAGGACTCGATCACGCCGGTGGCGCGCACCAGGCCCTCGGCCCGGCGCAGGTCGGGGTCCACGGCGAACTGCCGCAGCGGCTCGACACCGGGGCCGACCGGCACGTAGCCGGAACCCATTCCGGGGTCGTGCCAGTAGCAGATCTCGTGGCTGTACCAGGCAAGGGAAGGCATGGCGTCCTCTTCGGGCGTCCTTTTCGGATGGTCAGGGAGGTCCCGGCGGCTCCGCAGGCTCAGGTCGGAGCCGCCGGGGGTCACTCGGTCAGGCCGCGACGCCCGCCCGCACGAGGGTCAGTCCCGATAACTCGGCGATGCGGCCCCGGTAGTAGGAGCGCTCCTCGTCCGGGGTGCCCTTGGTCTCGAACGTGGTCTCCAGCCAGCCGAGCACTTGCTCGGCTTCGGGGTGCGCCAACTCGCGGTCGCCCAGCTCGGCCTCGAAGGCCCGGATGCGCGAGGCGGGCTCCAGCACGCCCACCGCGTACTGCGCCTGGTCGGTGTTGCTGTTGCGGGTGCAGGCAATGGCCTTCAGGACGGCGCTGAAGAAGGCCTTGCTGTTGATGCGGGTCATTGCTGTTCTCTCCTCCACTGGGTTCTTGCCTAGGCGATGAGGCCGAGCTTGCGGCCCGCGTCGGCGATGACGCGCACGGCGTGGTCCAGTTCGGCTTCGGTGTGGCTGAGGTTGACGATGGTGCGCAGGCGCGAGAGCGCCTTGGGCACCGTCGGGTAGACGATGGGCTGCACGAACAGCCCCTCGCGCTGGCAGAGTCGGGCCATCTCCATGGCCAGGTCCGGGCCCGGGCAGATGATCGGCACGACGGGCGTCTCGCTGGCCATCGTGTCGAAGCCCAGGGCATTGAGGGAGTCGCGGTAGCGGGCGGTGCGGCGGCGCAGC
Organism: Actinokineospora guangxiensis; assembly: GCF_042657845.1. Taxonomy (NCBI): domain Bacteria; kingdom Bacillati; phylum Actinomycetota; class Actinomycetes; order Pseudonocardiales; family Pseudonocardiaceae; genus Actinokineospora; species Actinokineospora guangxiensis. The sequence goes on from NZ_JBHSKF010000005.1 coordinate 399,788, forward strand.
TCGTCGACCATGTGCGGGGCGGCCTCGATCACCTCGACGGCGGCCTTGGCGGCCGCGACCTGCGCCGGGGTGCCCGCCGCGGAGAACATCCACCCGCGGGCGTTGTTCTTCAGCGCGAAGATCAGGTCGGCGGACCCGGCGACGTAGCCGCCGGTGCTGGGGATGGTCTTGGAGAGGGTGCCCATCTTGATCGGCACGCTGTCGGGCGCCATCCCGAAGTGCTCGGTGATGCCCCGCCCGGTCGCCCCCAGGACGCCGATGCTGTGGGCCTCGTCAACCATGAGCGGGGCGCCGTAGCGCTCGCACAGCTCGGTGATGGCGGGGAGGTTGGCGACGTCACCGTCCATGCTGAAGACAGCGTCCGTCACCACCAGCTTACCAGCGTTTCCGGCCTTGCGCAGTGCCCTTTCCAGGTCCGCCATGTCATTGTGCGCGTAGGTGATCACGGTCGCGCCGGACAGCCGGTAACCGTCCAGGATGGACGCGTGGTTGTACACGTCGCCGATCACGAAGTCGCCGGGGCCGACCAGCGAACCCACAGTGGCCACATTGGCCATGTACCCGCTGGTGAAGACGATCGCGTCCTCGGTGCCGAGGAAACGGGCCAGCGTCAGCTCCAGCTCGCGGTGCAGGTGCAGCGTCCCCGCCAGCAGGCGAACGCCGTGCGCGCCCGTGCCGTGCTTGCGGATGGCCCGCTCGGCGGCCTGGTTGATGTACTCGTGGCCGACCAGGCCGAGGTAGCTGTAGGAGGCGAAGTTGAGGAACCACCGGCCGTCGAACTTGATCTGCGAACCCTGGGACTCCTCGATGACGGGCTCGTAGAAGTAGTCGCCGTTGGCCACGATGGCCCGGTCGTCCACGGAGAGCGCGTCGATGCGCTGGTCCAGGAAGCTCCCGGCCGGGGCGTCGGTGAGCCGGGCGGGAAGCGTGCGCCGCGGCGTCGGCGCCCCGCTGATGCCCGGGGGCAGCCCCGGACGGGCCTGCACGGGACGCGCCGGAGCCGCGGCGGGCGCGGCAGGCGGGGGAACGGCCGGTGCGACCGGTGCGGGCGGGGCCATGGCGGCGGGCGGCGCGGCGGCGGGCGGCATGACCGGTGCGGCGGCCTGCGGCGCGGGCATGGCCGTGCCGAGTGCGGGAGGTGTCGGGGGAGCGGTGGCGTGGTCAGGCCGGAACTGGTCCCAGGCGGGAGCGAAGGCGGGCGCGGCCTGGGCCACCGGCGCGGCGTGGACGACCGGCGCCGCGACGGGCAGGACCGGCGCGGCCTGCGCGACGGGGACGGCCTGGGCGACCGGCGCTGGGGCGACGTAGGCAGCCTGGGCCGTGGGGGTCATGGGCGCGGCCACCGCGGCCGGGCCCGCCCCCGAGGGCCGCAGCGTCTCCAGGTGCGCGTGCAGCGCCCCCACGTTGGTGTGGTCGAAGAACACCGACGGGTCCAGGTCGAAGCCACCGGCGTTGAGCGCGGCCCCGATCTCCACCGCCATCATCGAGTCGAGCCCGAGGTCCAGCAGGTCGTCCTGCGGCGACACCGCAGGCACCTGCAGCGTCTTCTTCAGGATCGCGGAGAGGGAGTCCCAGAGCTGGTTCTCGCTGGCGACTGCGGTCATGGCGGTGTCCTTGTCGGTCGGTCCCTGCTGGGGTGGGGTGGCAGTGGTCAGGTGGTTCATCGGCGCGGCCTGTCCGGCCTCGGTGGCGGCCAGCACGTAGTTGCCGGGGGCCATGCCGAGCACCGCGTGCAGCAGCGCGACGCCGTGCTCGGCGGTCAGGGCGTGGATGCCGCGCTTGGCGGCGTTCTCCACCAGCGCTTCACCCATCCCGACCGCCCACAGCCCCCATCCGAGGCTGTACCAGCGCCCGCCCCGCGCCCGCTGGAGCGCGGCGAACCCGTCGAGGTAGGCGTTGGCGGTGGAGTAGCTGCTCTGGCCGAGGTTGCCGTGCGTCGCCGAGATCGAGGAGAACAGGGCGACGAAGCCCGGCGGCTCCCAGGCCGCGATGGCGTGCGCGCCGCCGATCTTGGGCGCGAACACTTCGGCGATCTTCTCCGGGTCGAGGGTGCGGGCCAGGCCGTCGCGCAGGACGCCCGCGGCGTGGATCACGCCGTCGAAGCGGGGCTGCGCCGCCAGGGCGCTGATGTCACAGGCCAGGGTGACGACCTCGCACCGGGCGGCCAGGCAGTTCAGGCGCTCGCGGGCCTCGTCCGGGACGCGGCGGCCCACCAGGGTCAGGTGCGCGCAGCCCGCGTCGGCCAGCGCCTCGGCCATCAGCAGGCCGAGCCCGCCCATGCCGCCGGTGATGAGGAAGCGACCGCCGCGCAGCCGCACCGGGGCGGGCGCGGAGTCGACGGGGGTGTGCCGCGGGGTGAACCACGACCCCTCCCGCCAGACCAGCTCCGGCTGCTCGTGCAGCAGGTCGCCGGGCGCGTCGGCGTCCCCGACGTCGACCAGCCGCACCCGTGTCCTCGGGTGCTCCACCCGCAGCGAGCGGGCGAACCCCCACAGCGCCGCGTGCACCGGGTCGACCCGCTCGGTGCCGACCACGCACTGCCCGTGCCGGGTGACGATCGTCAGCCCCGGCATCGGCGGACGCGCCCCCAGCTTCCTGACCAGCGAGAACACCCACAACAGCGCCTCGGACGCCGCCTGCGGCCCCTCGACGCCGGTCGGCGCGAGGAACACGACCTCCCGCGGCCCGGCTGCCAGCAGCTCCTCGACGCGCGCCTCGGACAGGTTCGGGGTCACGGTGACGACCAGGCCGTCGGTGCGCTCCGGGGTCGGCACGCTCGCCCACCAGGTGGTCGCGGTGACGGTGCCGGCGTGCGGCTTCGCCACGGCGTCGGGCGCCGCGCCCTTGAGCGTGATCCGGTCCAGCTCCAGCAGCACCTCGCCCTGCAGCGTGCACACCGTCGCCCTGCCGCGCACCACACCGGGCTTGGCGTCGGTCAGCTCCACCACCGCGTACACCGAGCCGCTGACCGCCCGCCGCGCCGTGATCGACCCGACGACCCACGGCAGACAGCCCCCGGACGCGCCGCCGTCGAGCAGCCCCAGGCACTGGAAGACGCTGTCCAGCAGCGCGGGCGGCACGAACCGGCCGGGCCGGTCCTGCGTCTCGCGCAGCAGCGCGACCAGCCGGTTTCCTCCCCTGTGGACGGTCCGGATCGCCTGGTACGACGGGCCGTAGGCGATCCCGCTCGCCGAGCGCCAGGCGGCGACCTCGGCCAGCGGCACCTGCTCGGCGCACCCGGCGCGCAGCGCGGCCACGTCCAGGTAGGTCGGCGGGGGCAGCGGGCTCGCCGTGGCCCTGGCCTGGCTGTGCCTGCCCGCCGCGGTGGCCACGGCGCACGCGCCGTCCTCCTCGGCGGCCACCGCCACCGCCACCGGCGCGGTGACGGCCAGCGGCGCCAGGAACGTGACCTGGTCCAGGCGCCACACCCGGTCGGGCCGCCGGGCGTCGCAGGCGGACAGCATCATGTCCACCTGCGCCGCGCCCGGCAGGACGGGGGTCCCCGCGACCAGGTGGTCGGCGACGGCGGGGTCGTCGGGGCTGAGGTTCGTGTTCACAGTCGCAGCTCGAATCTGTCCGTGGCCATGACGGTCCCGTTGACCTGGATGTCGATGACGTGCTCGCCGGGGTAGTACCGGCGGGTCTGGATCTCCTTGACCTTGTGCGCCTTCTCCAGGGTGCGGCGCTCGCCCGCGGCGAGGTCGACGGTGGCGAACTTGAACACCTTGGGGATGGCCTTGCCGCCCTGGCGCACGTGGTGGACCACGTAGTCCACCGTCACGCTGTGCGGGCGCTCGTCGCCGTTGACCAGCTCCACCCGGATCGCCACCGACTCGCCGAGGGTGATCGCGCGCGGGCTGACCCGCACGTCCGGCACGGCGATGTGCTCCCCGCCGGTCGCGCCGAGCAGCGCCAGCGCCCGCGGGTTGCCCTTCTTGACCAGCGTCCGCAGGCCGTGCTTGACCGTCCACGCCGTCTCCGGCGTGTCCGACTCCGCCAGCCAGCGCGCCGCGGTCTCCAGCGCCAGGTCCGGGTGGTCCTTGGTGATGTCGTTGAGGTTGTTGGCCACCGACTTGCGCACGTAGTCGGAGCCGTCGGAGCGCAGCGGCTCCAGGATCTGCAGCACCGGCGCGGGGTCGGCGACGAAGCGGTGCAGCGTCCGCGCCCACGGCAGCCGGGGGCGGCAGCCCTCGCTCGCCGCGCGGCGCAGGTTGTGGCTGTCGGCGCGCGCCCACTCGGCGAGCGTGCGCATCGTCAGCTCGTAGTGCGCCTCGATGTAGGGCCGCACCGCGTACTCGGCGGTGTGCCGCCGGGTGATCTCGGCCAGCGCCGCCAGCGACACCTCCGGGTGCTCCAGGCCGTACTCCTCGACGAAGCGCGCCACCGGCATCAGGTACCAGGACGTGTTGAACATCCCGTCGCCCTCGCCCAGCTCCGGGCCGAGGATCGCCAGCAGCAGCTCCACGGCGTCCGGGTAGTCGGCGGGCAGCCGCTCGCGCAGCCCCTCGGCGAGCACCAGCACCCGGTCCTTGAGCTCCTTGCCCGGGATGCGCTCGGCGGTGTCGGCGGCGTAGCCCGCGACGTCGAAGTTGGGCGACACCGCCCGCACCTGCTCGCCGATGAGGACAGCCGCGTCCTCGTTGAAGTGCCGCTTGAGCCCGTACTCCTGGCCAGCCATCAGCCGTTCCTCTCCATCGATTCCACCGGCAGCGGCGCACCGTACGCGCCTGCCCCGTCAGCGCGGGCGATCCAGTACCGCGCGCGGTCGAAGGGGTAGCCGGGAATCCGGGTGACCTGCCCGCCGGGCGCCGCCGCGAAGTCCAGCGCCCCGCCGCGGGCGGCGTGCGCGGCCAGCGCGGCGTGCAGCTGGGCCTGGTCGGAGCGGTTGCGCCGCAGCACGTGCGCGTACTCGTGGCCCGCGCCGCGCAGGCAGGCCTGCGTCAGCGGGACGAGCACGGGGTGCGGCCCGATCTCCCAGTACACCGCCGCGCCCGCGGCGTGCAGCGCGCCGACGGCGTCGGTCCAGCGCACCGGGTTGCGGATCGCCGCGGCCCACACCTGGGGGTCGGCGATGCTGCTCGCGGTGTGCCAGGTGCCGGTCAGCGTCGAGGCGATCGGCGTGCTCGGCGCGGTGATGGGCGTGGCGGCCACGGCCTCGGCGAACGGCGCGAGCGCGCCGGTCATCGCCGCGGAGTGGAACGCGTGGCTGACGCTGAGCTGGGTGGTCGGGTGCGCGGCGGCGGCGCGGAACGCGGCGATCGCGTCCAGCGGACCGGCGACGGTGGTGCTGTTCGGGGAGTTGTGCGCGGCGATCTCGATGCCCGGGTGGGCGGCGAGACCGGCGGCGACGGTGGCGGCGTCGGCGTGCACGACCGCCATGCCCCCGCCCGCGGGCTGGGCCTGCATGAGCCTGCCCCGCAGCGCGGTCAGCGCCATCAGGTCCGGCAGCGCGATCGCCCCGGCGGCATGCGCGGCGGTCAGCTCGCCGACGCTGTGCCCGGCGACCATGTCCGGCCGGATGCCCCAGGCCGCCAGCAGCCGCAGCAGCGCCACCTGGACCGACACGATGCCGACCTGTGCGTTGGCGGTCTCGGTCAGCCGGTCCTGGGCCGAGCCGTACAGCAGCTCCAGCAGCGGCAGCTCGGTGTGCGGGCGCAGCAGCTCGGCGCACTCCTCCAGCGCCGCGCGGAACACCGGCTCGGTCTCGTACAGCCCGCGGCCCATGTCCGGGTACTGCGAGCCCTGCCCGGTGAACAGGAACGCCGTCGGCGTCCCCGACACCGCCCTGGTCACCGGCGCCGCGGCCAGCGACTCGGCCAGCTCGGCGGCGCTCGCCCCGTGGCCGACGGCGCGGAAGCGCTGCTCGGCGCGGCCCGCGTTCGCGGTGTGGGCGAAGTCGGCCAGCGGCGTGGCCTCGTCCAGGTGCGCGGCGTAGGCGGCGGCCAGGTCCCGGGCGGCCTGCTCGGTGGCCCCCGACACCCGCACGAGGTGGCTGTCGCGGCGCGGCGGCGTCGGCACCGGGGTGCGCGGCGGCTCCTCCACGATGATGTGCGCGTTGACCCCGCCCATGCCGAACGCGGAGACCGCGGCCCGGCGCGGGCTGTCGGTCCACGGCAGCGTCCGGTCGGCGATGTAGAACGGCGAGTCCTCGAACCGGATGTGGTCGTTGGGCCGCTCCACGTGCAGCGTCCTCGGGATCTGCCGGTGCTCCATGGCCAGCAGCACCTTGACCAGCCCGGCCAGCCCGGCCGCGGGCTCAAGGTGCCCGACGTTGGACTTCAGCGACCCGATCGCGCAGAACTGGGTGCGGTCGGTGTGCGTGCGCCACGCCTTGGTCAGCCCCTCGATCTCGATGGGGTCGCCGAGGCTGGTGCCGGTGCCGTGCGCCTCCACCATGCCGATGGACTCCGGGGACACCCCCGAGTCCTCCAGGGCGGCGGTGATGACCTGGCGCTGCCCGCGCGGGCTGGGCGCGGAGTAGCGGGTGGTGCGGCCGCCGTGGTTGACCGCAGCGCCCTTGATCAGCCCGCGCACCCGGTCGTTCCCGGCGTCGGTGTGCCTGCGCAGCACGACCGCGACGGCGCCCTCACCGGGCACGAACCCGTCGGCGGAGTCGTCGAAGGCGCGGCAGCGGGCGCGCGGCGAGAGGGCCATCAGGTCGGTCATCGACTGGAAGTACTCCGGGCTGATGCCCGCGTGCACCCCGCCGATCACGGCGGTGTCGATGTCACCGGCCCGCAGGTGCTGCATCGCGGTGTGCAGCGCGACCAGGGTGGACGAGCACAGCGTGTTGATCACGACGCTCGGCCCGGTCCAGTCCATCAGGTGCGAGAACCGGTTGGGGATCATCGCCTCCAGCCCGAGCCCACGGCCGTTGGCGACCCCGAAGCGGGCGCGCTCCTCGGCGTAGTGGTCGTGGCTGTAGCCGATCCACAGCCCGGTCCGGTCACCCTTCGCGCGCTCCCCGAGCCTGCCCGCGTCCTCCAGCGCCTGCCAGATGGTCTCGTAGACCAGCCGCGCCTGCGGGTCGATGTGCGGGGCCTCGCGCGCGGAGATGCGGAACAGGTTCGGATCGAACTGGTCGACGCGGTCCAGGAAGGACGCCTCGGGTCCGGGGTGGTCCCAGCGGCCGTCGGGCAGGCGGCGGACGGTGTCGCGGCCCTCGGCCAGCAGCTGCCAGAACTCCTCCAGCGTCTCCGCGGTCGGCACCCGGATCGCGGCGCCGACGACGGCGATGTCCCTCGGGTTGACCACACTGTCCACAGTGGTCGTTCCGGTGGTAGGCGCGGCCTGCGCCGACTGGTCCGCGACGGCCTCTGACCTGCGAATTGTGGATGAGTCACCCTCGCTTTCGCGGGAGTGGATATCCTGGACAAGGGCCGTCCCCCTGGGAGTGGTGGGGGCTGCCTGGATGGGGGTGTGAGGGGCGGTTCGCGGCGTGAGGGTGGCGGTGAAGGCGGGCTCGTCGGTGTCGAGGTAGTCGGCGAAGGCCTTCGGGGTGGGGTACTCGAAGAAGACGGTGGGGTAGAGGGTCAGGCCGTGGGTCTTGGAGAGGCGGTCGCTGAGGTCGACCAGGCCGACGGAGTCGAAGCCGGTGGAGAGGAACTCGGTGTCGGCCTGCTCGGCGGTCAGGCCGGATTCGGCGAGGAACCAGGTCAGGGTGCGGTTGCCCGTGGGGGCGGCTGGCGGAGTCGCGGGGGCCTGCGCGGACGGTGAGGGGGTCGCCAGGGTCGCGGTGAAGGTGGACTCCTCGGTGTCCAGGTACTCCGCGAAGGAACGGGCGGTGGGGTACTCGAAGAAGACCGTCGGGTAGAGGGGCAGGCCGTGGGTCTTGGAGAGGCGGTCGCTGAGGTCGACCAGGCCGACGGAGTCGAAGCCGGTGGAGAGGAACTCGGTGTCGGCCTGCTCGGCGGTCAGGCCGGACTCGGCCAGGAACCAGGCCAGCGTGCGCCCGCCGCGCGGAACCGCGACGGGCGCGGCGGCAGTGGGCTCAACGACGGCGGGGTGGGCAGCGGGCGGCTCGACGGCGGGCGCGGCCTCGGCGGCGGGCCGCGCGGCACCCGTGAAGGCGTGCGCCGGGACGCGCTTGGAGGAGATGTCGCCGAAGACCAGCAGGACCTTGCCGTGCTCGTCGGTGACCGTCTGGGTCACGCGGCACGCCTCGGTGTTCCAGAAGGACACCTCGGTGCGCACGAAAGCCGCGTCGGCCAGCGAGCCGTGCAGGTGCATCCGGTCCACCGACAGCGGGATGAACGCCGACGCGTCGTCCGCCCCGAACACCCGGTTGTCCGGGTCGATCGCGGCGATCGTCACGCTGTCGAGCAGGCCGGGGAACAGTTCGACGTCGTCCGGGTTCATCGAGCGCTGGCGCTCGCCCTCGATGCGGGCGAGGGTGCCGCCCGCGGGCAGGCTCGCCACCCACGAGATGTTGCGGTAGTAGCGGCCGTGGTGGTAGCCGATGCGCCGCAGCCAGCGGTACACCGTCGACCCCGCGTGCAGCCTGCCGCAGGCGGCCAGGTGCTCGGCCAGCGGCTCCACACCCGCCGACGGCGACTCGGTCGCGAAGCGGCCGGTGACGAACGGCGCGCGCGCCTCGTCCTCCACGGTGAAGCGCCCCGACCCGTCCACCCGGCACACCACGCGCGTCGGCTCGGACAGGATCAGCGGGCGGTGGAAGACCAGGTCCAGCACGCCGTGGAAGACATCGCCGCGCAGCAGGACGCCCTGGCGCAGGAAGTCGAACCACGCCACCCCGGGCAGCATCAGCGTGCGGTACACCGAGTGCTGCGCGATCGGGGTCTCGGCGGGGCCGTAGCGGCGGGAGAACACGTAGCCGTGCGCGCCGTCGTCCTCCTCCAGCGTCGTGGGCGTGCCGCGCTCGGCCGAGCGCAGCGGCTCGGCCAGATCCAGCGCGCGGCCGCGCTGCTGGGCGGCGGGCAGGGCCCGCTTGGCCCACGCCGCCCCGCCCTGGAACGCCGCGAAGTCCACCTCGACGCCGCCGCTGTGCAGCGCGGCGACGACCCCGGCCAGCACCGACTCCGCGTCCGCGCCGTCTGCCAGCTCGCCGATCACGTCCAGGCCTGTCGACCCGGCAGGCGGACGCCCGTGCCCGTTGGTCGAACCGGTCTCCATCGCCAGCACCTCGGCCAGCGCCTGCTCCAGTGACGTCCGACCGTGCACGTAGGCGGCGACCGGACCCCACCCGACAGGCAGCTCCACGGCCTCCTCCGGCACGCCCAGCTCGCGCAGCACGACCCCGAGGGCCACCCCGGCGCACAGCTTGACGAGCTTGCCGGAGAACCGCGCCAGCGGCAGCCCGGCCGCGTCCTCGAAGGTCGCGATCACCGCGCGCGCCGACGGCAGCCCGTTGAGCGCCATCAGCCACGCGGGCGGCGCGTCGGCCTCGGTCGGGCGCACCGACACCACGCTGTTCGCCGCCGCGGGCTCGCCCAGCAGCCAGGACCGCAGCGCGGCGGCCAGCTCCCCGGCGTCGCGCCCGGACACCGCCAGCCGCAGCGCGCGGTGCGGGCGGCCGAGGCGGGCCGTGGCGCACGCGTCGGCCAGGTGCTCGGTGGCGGGCAGGAACTCCAGCCACTGGGCGGCCAGCTCGCGCAGCCGGTCGGGGCTGTGCGCGCTCAGCGTCAGCACCTCGGCGGCACGCGCCGTCGCGACCGCGGGCACCGGGTCGACGCCCTCGGCGACGACGTGGGCGTTGGTCCCGCCGAAGCCGAACCCGCTGATCGCGGCCCTGCGCACCGCGCCCGGCCACACCGTGTGCTCGGTGGGCAGGTAGAACGGCGTGGTGTCCAGCCGCAGCCGCGGGTTGGGCGCCTCGACCGCCGTCGCGGGCATCCGCGCCTCGTGCAGGCACGCCACCAGCTTCGCCAGGCCCGCCATCCCGGCCGCCGAGTGCAGGTGCCCGATGCGGCGCTTGACCGAGCCCAGCGCCACCGACCCGGGGGCGACGCCGTGCGCGGCGAACACCTCGGCCAGCGCGCGCACCTCGATCGGGTCGCCGATCGCGGTTCCGGTGCCGTGCGCCTCGATGTACTGCACCGACTTGGGGTCGATCCGCGAGTACACATCGGACAGCAGCTCGATCTGCGCCTCCATGTTGGGGGTGGTGACGCCCATCGTCCTCCCGTCGTTGTTCACCCCCGAGCCGACGATCGCGCCGAGGACCATGTCCCCGTCGGCCAGGGCGGCGGCCATCGGCTTGAGGATCAGCGCCACCGCGCCCTCGCCGGGCACGTAGCCGTTGGCCTTCTCGTCGAAGGTGTGGCACAGCCCGTCAGCGCCCAGCGCGCCGGTCCGCGACAGCAGCACATAGGTCAGCGGGTCGATCAGCAGGTCGACCCCGCCGACCACGGCCAGCTCGCACGACCCGGCCGCCAGGCTCTGGCAGGCCAGCCACACCGCCGTCAGCGACGACGAGCACGCCGTGTCCACCACCAGGCTCGGCCCGGCGAGGTCGAGCCGGTCCGACAGCCACGCCGCCATGAAGTTCTGCGACCGGCCCCACAGCGCCGCGGGCCCCTCCGGGCCCTCCGGCGACAGGCCGCGGCCCTTGTCGAAGCCGTAGGAGTTCATCCTGGCCCCGACGAACACCCCGGCCTTGAGCCTGCGCCCGCCCAGGTAGCCGGAGTCCTCCAGGGCGCGGGCCCCGACCTCCAGCATCATCCGCTGCTGCGGGTCCAGCAGGACGGCCTCGTCGGCCGCGAGCCCGAAGGCCTCGTGGTCGAAGGAGAACGGGTCCTGCAGGAACGCGCCGCGGTGGTGGCTGCCCTGGTGCCCGCCGTCGCCGAGGTACTGGTCCTTGGCCCAGCGGCTCGGCGGGACCTCGTCCACCTCGACGGTGTCGCGGCCCAGCAGCCAGCGCAGGTCGGTGGCGTCCTCGGCGCCGGGCAGCCGCACCGCCAGGCCGATCACCGCGATCCGGCTGTCCATCTCGGTTCCTCCGTGGTTGGGTTGCGTGCTCATGCCGACCGCTCCCTGTCGACCAGGCCGCGCAGCAGCGAGCTGAGCGCGGTGACCGGCTCCGTCGGGATGGCGGGCGCGGGCGGCGGAGCGGGGGCCTGCGCCTCGGCGACCAGGACGGTCGATGAGGCGGGAGCCAGCTGCGCGGCGACCTCGGCGATCGTGCGGGCCCGCAACAGGATTCCCGGGTCCACAGTAGATCCGATGCGGGTCTCGATGGTGCTGGTCAGCTCCGCGATGGTGATGGAGTCCAGGCCGAGGTCGGCGATCCGGCGAGCGCCGGGGTGGGTGCCGAGCACGTCCAGGAACACCTGCCCGACCACCTCGGCCAGCGCGGCGGCCGCGGGGTCGCCGACCCGGGCGGGCGGCTGCGCGGGCTGCGGGATGACCGTGACCGGCACCGGCTCGGGCACCCGCTCCACGACGGTCGCCTGCTCGTGGACGACCGGCCGCGCGACAGGCACCGGCTGCTGGACGACCGGCAGCTGGGTAACCGCCGGGACGTCCGGTCGCGGGTCCGGCACCGCGGTGAGCACCGGCACGGCCGCGCTCTGGGCAGGCGTGCTCCCCGCCAGGGCCGGGGCGGCTTCGCCGGGGAAGACGACCGCGCCGCCGGAGCACAGGTGGGCGGTGAAGCCCGCCAGCGCGTCCGCCTCGGTGATCGAGTGGTGGGCGGCGAAGGCCGGATCGGCGGCCATGCCGATGCCGGTCCAGTCCGGCCAGGCGTGGGCGGTCACCACGGTGTCGCCGTGGTCGCCCATCTCGGCCAGTGCGAGCTGGTAGGCGTTGGCGAGGGTGTAGTCGACCAGCCCGCGCCCGGCCTGCGGCAGAGCGCCCGCGATCGAGGACACCAGTGCCGCGAACCGCGCGCCCCTGGCCGCCGCGGCCCGCACGACCGCCCGCGTCCCGGCGAACTTCGGCGCGAGGACACCGGTCACCGCCGACCACTCCCGCCTGCGCACCATCCCGATCTTGTTGACCCCGCCGGAGGCGTGCACGGCCCCGCGCAGCGCGCCCCAGCGCCGGTCGAACCCGTCGAGCACCGCGTTGAGCGCGACCTCGTCGGCGACGTCGCAGCGCGCGTAGTCCACTTCGGCCTTGAGCGAGGCGAGGAACTCCGCGGCGTCGCGGGTGAGCGCCGAGCGGCCGAGGATGGCCAGCCTGCGCGCCCCCTGCCGCACCAGGTGGGCGGCCAGGCGCCTGCCGACCGCGCCGAGCCCGCCGGTGACGAGGTAGTAGCCGTCGGCGGTGATGGCCGCCGCCGGGCCCGCCTGGGCGGGGAGCTGGCGCTCGACGTGGCGGGTCATGCCGCGGTAGGCGACGGCGGTGTTGGACTCCGGGGCCATCGCCGCCAGCTCGGTGGCGATGTGCCAGGCGCGCAGCTCCGGCGGGTCGTCCGGGTCGAGATCGACCGTGGTCACCGACAGGCGGTTCTCCGCGGCGGCGGCGCGCACGGCCATCAGCGCGGCGGCCGCGCCGGGGCGCAGCGAGCGGCGCTCGTGGTCGCCGATGGCGGCCGTGGCGTGCTCGGCCCAGACCAGCGTCCCGCCGGGGGGCAGCTGGACCAGCAGGCCGCGCAGGTCGTCCCAGAAGGCGGCCAGCTCGGCGTCGCTGTCGGCGGCGGAGAGCCCGGAGCCGACCACGACGACCGTCGACGGCTGGTCGGCGCCCACCCGGGCCCCGACGACGGCCAGCTCCGCGGTCACCAGGTCGACCAGCGCCGGGTCGGCGCCGACGACCCGCACCGGGGTGGCGGGCAGCCGGGTGGCCACCACCGGCTCCGTCACCGCCCAGCGGCTGCGCACGGCGCGCGGCCCCGCCTGCACCGCGGCCCGGTGCTGGTGCCAGAAACTGGCCTTGGCGAACGGGTAGGTCGGGAGGCACACGATCCGCGACCCCGGCGCGGACAGCTCGCCCAGCGCGACGCTCGTGCAGCCCCTGCGGATGGCCAGCAGCGCCTGGCCCTGCCGCTCGGCGAGCGAGCCGATGAGCACCGGTGCGGGCAGCGCCGGGTCGATCCCGACCACCGGCGCCGACCCGGCCTCCACGGCCCGCAGCTCGGCGACCAGCGCCGCGGTGTCCGCACCGCGCACGGCGGTCTGGAAGCCCAGCGGGCTGCGGCCGACGTTGCCGGTGTGGCACAGGTCGGCGGTCTCCCGCTCACCCGAGGACTGGGCGATCTTGTCGGCGTAGCGGCCCGCGAGCGCCCGCACCGAATCCTCGGCCGCCGCCGAGATCCACAGCAGGTGCCCGCCGGGCACGGCCGGGTCGCGCGGGGCCTCCAGCGGCGCCTCCTCCAGCACGACGTGGGCGTTGACCCCGCCCATGCCGAACGCGGAGACCGCGGCCCGGCGGGGGGTGTCGCCGCGCTCCCACCGGGTGGTGCGGTCGGCGATGAAGAACGGGGTGCCCTCGAAGCGGATGTGGTCGTTGGGGCGCACCACGTGCAGCGTCGGCGGGATGTGCTCCTTCTCCATCGCCAGCAGCGCCTTGACCATCCCGGCCAGCCCCGCCGCGGGCTCCAGGTGCCCGATGTTGGACTTGAGCGAGCCGATCGCGCAGAACTGGGTGCGGTCGGTGTGCGAGCGCCACGCCCGGGTGACGCCCTCGATCTCGATCGGGTCGCCGAGACTGGTGCCGGTGCCGTGCGCCTCCAGCAGCCCGATGGTGTCCGGGGCGACGCGGGCGTCGGCGAGCGCCGCGGTGATCACGTTGTTCTGCGCGGTCGGGCTGGGCACGGTCAGCCCGCTGGTGCGACCGCCGTGGTTGACCGCGGTGCCCTTGATGACCCCGCGCACCGGGTCGCCGTCGCGCAGGGCGGCGGCCAGCGGCTTCACCAGCACGGTCACCACCCCCTCACCCGGCACGAACCCGTCGGCCGAGCCGTCGAAGGCCCGCGACGCGCCGGTGGGGGAGAGGGCTCGCAGGTTGCTCATCGCGGTGTAGTGCAGCGGCGACATCGCCAGCCGCACCCCCGCCACGACGGCCTGCTCGCACTCGCCGTCACGCAGGCTCCGCACGGCGGTGTGCAGGGCGACCAGCGAGGACGAGCACAGCGTGTCGATGGTCATGCTGGGCCCGGACAGGTTCAGGAAGTAGCTGACCCGGTTGGCCAGGAACGCGTTGTGGTTGCCCAGCCCCGCGTTGGCGTCCAGCTCGGGGGCGAGGTTGTAGTCCTTGTAGTGGGAGTAGGAGGCGCCGACGAACACCCCGGTCGAGGTGGGCGCGGCCAGCGGCGGGATGCCCGCGGACTCCAGCGCCTCCCACGCGGTGCGCAGCAGCCAGCGCACCTGCGGGTCGAGCACCTCGGCCTGCTTGGGGAAGAAGTCGAAGAACCGCGCGTCGAACTCGTCGATGTCGGCGAGGAACCCGCCCACGGCGTCGGCCTCCCCACTCCAGCGGAAACTGGGCGCGGGCCCCACACCGGACTCACCCGCGGCGAGCATCTCCCACAGGCCGTCCGGCTCGGTGGCCCCGGGAACGGCACAGGCGAACCCGATGACCGCGATGTCCCGTGGGTCCACTGTGGTCGGATCGGGGATCGTGGACGCCTCGGCGGGCTGGTCGCTCACCGCGTCTGACCTGCGCATTGTGGATGAGTGATGCTCACTTCCGGTGGAGGGGATATCCTGGACAAGGGCCGTCCCCCGGGGAGTGGTGGGGGCTGCCCGCGGAGGCTCCTGGGTGGTGGCAGGGGTGGGGTCGGGGAGGTCCTCGGCGATGGTGTCGGCCAGGGCGCGGCAGTCGCGGGCGTCGAGGACGTCCATGGGGGTGAGCTTGACGCCGAGGCCGCGTTCCACCGAGACGGTGACCATGGTGGCCAGCATGGAGTCCATGCCCGCCTGGGAAAGCACCGTCGTGGGGGTCACGGACGGGTCGCGCAGCACCTCGCGGACCATGCCCAGGACCGTGTCCAGGACGTCGGCGCGGGGGGCGGGCTCGGCGGCCGGGCCGAGGTCGGCTGGGGTGAGGTCGGCTGGGGTGAGGTTGGTGGGGGTGAGGTCGGTGGGGGCGAGGTCGGTGGGCTCCTCGGTGGGGCGGGTGGCGCCGACGACGCGGAAGACGACGTCCTCCATGGCGACCAGGACCCGGCCTGCTGCGTCGAGCATGGTGACCGCGCCGACGCGGGACTCGCCGCGCCTGGCCATCCGCAGGTGGATGGTCGTGGTGGCCGACGGGTCGGCCCAGCGGGTCACCCGGCCGAGCGACACCGGCAGGTAGGTGCCCTCCGACGCCGTCGGGTCGGCCAGGGTCAGCACGGCCATCGACTGCAGGGCGGCGTCCAGTGCGGCGACGGCGCGCACCTTCGGGTGGCCCGGCTCGTCGTCGAGTCCGATGAGGACACCGTCGTCGCCGAAGGCGATCGCGGCGATCGGGGTCAGCGGCTCGGCCAGCTCCATGCCCTTGGCCGCGAACCACGCG
Organism: Actinokineospora guangxiensis; assembly: GCF_042657845.1. NCBI lineage: Bacteria > Bacillati > Actinomycetota > Actinomycetes > Pseudonocardiales > Pseudonocardiaceae > Actinokineospora > Actinokineospora guangxiensis. The sequence goes on from NZ_JBHSKF010000005.1 coordinate 415,187, forward strand.
TACAGGCCCTCGGGGGCCAGCGAGCGCGGGTAGTCGGCGCGCAGGGCGTCCACGTTGACCGGCGGCGGGCGCAGGCCCGCCTCCGCGCCCGCCGCGGTCGCGATGACCCGGCTGCCATGGCGGAAGGTCAGCGCGTCACCCGCGTCGGCCGACATCGTCAGCGGCGGGGCGCCGGTGCCCATCGCGGTCAGCGCCACCCCGGTCAGCGCGTCGGCGGACTCGAAGCCCATCTCCAGCAGCAGCGCCGCGGGCACGGTCTCCGCGCCGAACACCCGGTGCGCGGGCATGACCCGCCCGTACACGTCGACCGACTCCGCCCGCTCGGCGCGGAACGGGTAGGCGGGCAGCGAGATCCGGTCGGCCACCGGCTGCACGGCGCGCCAGTCCACCTTGCCGCCGCCGACGTACCGGTCGCCCACCTCGTGGTGGATGCGGAACGCGCCGCGGTGCACGGTGCCCGGCTGCGCCGCGCGCAGGCCCGTCACCAGCTCGGCGACGTCGCGGCCGACGACCGCGATCCGGTGCGGCATGTGGTAGCGGCCCACGTTGGCCGAGAAGCACACCTGGCCCGCGGTCACACCCGGGCGGGACTCCAGGAAGTCGGCGAGGTCGGCGGCGCGGCGCGCCAGGGCTTCGGGGGTGTGCGCCGAGACCGTCAACACGTGCTCGTCGGCGCTGTTTCCAGGTTCGCGGCGCACGGGGCTGTGCTCCTCTACGACGATGTGGGCGTTGGACCCGCCCATGCCGAACGCGCTGATGCCCGCGCGGCGCGGACCCGCCCACGGGACGGGCTCGGTCGGGATGGTGACGACGCCGGCGGACAGGTCCACCTTCGCGGCGGGCTGCCCGTACCCGGCCAGCGGCGGGATCTCCTTGTTCTCCAGGCACAGCAACACCTTGACCAGCCCGGCGAGTCCGCTCGCGGGCTCCAGGTGGCCGATGTTGGCCTTCACCGACCCGATCGCCGCGGGCGTCTCCCGGCCCGCGAACACCTCGGTGAGCGCGGAGATCTCGATCGGGTCGCCCAGCTGCGTGGCCGTGCCGTGCGTCTCCAGCAGGGTGATGTCGTCCGGCTCGACCCCGGCGTCGGCCAGCGCCGCGCGGACGACCTCCACCTGCGCGCCGCTGCGCGGCACCGGAAGGGCACTGCCGCGACCGCCGTGGTTGACCGCCGCGCCGCGAATGACACCCCACACCCGGTCACCGTCGCGTTCGGCGTCCTCCAGCCGCTTGAGCAGCACCGCGATCGCGCCCTCACCGGGCACGAAACCGTCGGCACGCTCATCGAACGGGCGCGGCTTGGACTGCGACAGCGCGCCGAGCTGGCTGAGGCTGCGGTAGTACCAGGGCGTCAGCCCGACGTGGCAGGCCGCCACGACCGCGCCCCCGCAGTGCCCGCTGCGCAGCGCCTGCACCGCCTGCTGCACCGCGACCAGCGACGAGGAGCACAGCGTGTCGACGGTCATGCTCGGGCCGGAGAGGTCCAGGGCGAAGGAGATCCGGTTGGCGAGGATGGCGTTCATCGAGCCCAGCGCGGTGTGCGGGCCGATCTGGTCCAGGCCCTGGGCGTCGCGGAAGTGCGTGTAGGTGGCGCCGACGAACACGCCGACGTCCTTGCGGCCCGCGAGACCGCCGTCATCGATGACGGACCAGGCGTGCTCCAGCAGCAGCTTCTGCTGCGGGTCGAGGTCGTCGGACTCGCGGACGGAGATGCCGAAGAACTTCGGGTCCATCCGGTCGATCTCGTCGACGAACGCGCCGGTGCGGCAGTAGGTGCCGGTCATCTCCGGCTCGCGCGGCTGGTAGTGCTCGGCGATGTCCCAGCGGTCGGCGGGGACCTCAGTGAAGGCGTCGCGGCCCGCGCGGATCATCTGCCAGAAGCCGTCGAGGGTGGTGGCGCCGGGCAGGTCGCCGGAGACGGCGACGATGGCGATGTCGCCTGTGGACTCGCGAGTTGTCCACAGGTCCGGAGATTCACCCTCTTGACGGGTTCCGTCCGGCGTAGTCTGGAAAGACGAGGGCGGTTTGCCCCCGGTTGGGGCGGGGTCTGCCGGGGGGTCGGTGGGGGTGTTGGCAGTGCTGGGGGTTTCGGCGAGGGGAGCCGCGGGGGGCGGAGTGGAGGTGGGTGGGGTGATCTTGTAGCGGTCGGTGAGGGCTTCGGAGAGTTCGGTGAGGTCGTTGTACTCCAGGAAGAGGGTGGCGGGGATCTGGGTTCTCCAGCGGCGGCTGAGTTCTTCGGCCAGTTCGACGCTCATGATGGAGTTCATGCCGTAGTCGGTGAGCGGGGCGTCGGGGTCGAGGTTGGGGACGCTGAGGCGCTCGGACATGAAGGCCATCAGGGCGGTGAGGGTGGCTTCGGGGGAAGGAGCTGGGGAGGGCGTGGAGGTGGGGGGAGTGGGGGCGGGGGCGGGGGCGGACTGGGCGGGGGCGGACTGGGCGGGGGGCTGGGACTCCGGGACCTCGCCGGGGGGGACGTCGCGGTGGGCGATGACCACCTGGCGGGTGTCGGTGCGGAGGGCGGCGAGCAGGGCGTCCAGGGCTTCGGTGGTGCCGAGGGGGCGGACGCCGCGCTTGCGGAGTTGGTCGGCTACGGCGACGCCCATGCCGATCTCGCCCCAGAGGCCCCAGTCGAGGGCGATCCAGGGGGCGCCCGCGGTGTGGGCGTAGGCGTCGAGGTAGGCGTTGGCGGCGGCGTAGCCCGCCTGGCCCAGGTTGCCGAAGGTGCCTGAGACGGAGGCGAACAGGGCGGCGAAGTCGAGGGCGGTGGTGTCCAGGGCCTCGGCGAGGCGGGCGACGCCGTCGACCTTCGGGCCCATGACGGTGTCGATGTCCTCGGTGGTGGCCGAGCGGATCATCTTGTCCGCGAGGGTTCCGGCGGCGTGGATGACGCCGTGCAGGTCGCCGTGGTCGCGGCGGATCTCGGCGACCACGGCGGCCAGTGCGCCGGGGGTCGCGGCGTCCACCGCGTAGGAGAGCACGCGGCAGCCGTGGGCCTCGATCGCCGAGACGTCGGCGCCCGTGCCGCCGGAGCGGCTCAGCAGGGCGATCACGGCCGCGCCTTCGCGGGCGAAGCGCTCGGCCACGGCGAGGCCGAGGCCGCCGTGGCCGCCGACGATCAGGTACCGGCCGCCGGTGCGGACGCCGGGCTTCGCGGTGGTGAGGGGGGCGGGCACCCTGGTCGGGAGGTACCGGGTGCCCGCCCGGCGGCCGGCCTCGACCGGGCCGTCGCCCAGGTCGGCCAGCACGTACTCGGCGGGGCCATCCACATCGATGACGCGGGCCTTCAGACCCGTGTATTCGATCGCGGCGGTGCGGACCAGGCCCCACAGCGCGGCCCTGGCCGGGATCGGGCGGTCGTCGCCGACGAGCGGCTGGCCGTCGGAGGTCACGACGAACACGCGGCCCTTGCGCTGCTTGCGGCCCAGCGTCTTGAACAGCGCCAGCACGCCGTGCAGGCCCTCGCGCAGCTCGTCGGCCTCCGGGCGGGCGGGGCCGGTCGACAGCATGTGCACGACGCCGTCCACCGGTCCGCCCACCGACGCCCACAGGGCCTCGAACCCGGCCTCGTCGGCCACCGGGCCGGGTTCGAGCACCGCCGCGCCCTCCGAGCGCAGCGCGGCGGCGGTGCGGGCGCCCAGGTCGTCGCCGCGGTGCAGCACGACCCAGGTGCCGGTCGCGGGGACCCGCGGCGCCGCCTCCGGCGCCGCGGCCCACGCGATTCTGGTGACCAGCGGGTTCTCCGCGGACGCGCGGCCGGGGAGACGCCGCATCCGCACACCGGTCAGCTCGGCGATGACGACACCCGCCGGGTCGAGCACGATCGCGTCCGCCACCGAGTAGGCGCCCTCGACGGCGGTGCGCCGCACCCGGACGGTGACCTCGGTGACCGCACCCGAGAGCTGCCCCAGCACGGCGATCCGCGCCACCCCGATCGGCAGCATCGGACGGGGGCCGTCCGGGCCGATCTCCTGCAGGGCGCAGCTCACCACCTGGAACACGCCGTCGACGATGAGCGGGTGGGCGTGCCACGGGACCGACGTCGCCGCGGTGCGCAGCACGGCCTCGGCCGTGCCCTCGCCCACCGACAGGGCCGCCACGGTCCGGAAGTCCGGCCCGTACTCCAGGCCCGCCCCCGACCACCCCGCGTACAGGGTGGCCGGGGCGACCTGGCGTCCCGTCTGGACGGTCCACGCGGCGACCTCGGCCGGGGCGGTGAGCACCGCGCCCGCCCCGCCCGACACGCGGGCGGCGGCGTCGCGCAGTGCGAAGGTCCCGTCCCCGACCTCCAGCCGCAGCACGGCGGTGGCGTCGGCGGCGACCGCGAACGGCCGCAGGAACTCCACCCCGGTCAGCTCGACGGGGACGAAGCCGCCCCGCCCGGCGAGCGCCACGACGGCCATCTCCAGCTGGACCGAAGCAGGCAGGATGCCCGTCCCGCCCGCCTGGTGCTGGGCGATCAGCGGCTCGCGGCCCGCGAACGTCTTCTCGTAGGTCTCGACCCGGCGAGTCGTCACTGCAATCCCTCGCTTAATCGCTGGTAGTTGTGGTCGAACAGCGGGTGCGTCCCGGTCGGTTCCCGGGCGGCGATGGCCTCCTGGACCGGTGGGGCGACCAGAGGGCGCTTGTCGAAGGGATAGGTCGGGATCGTCGTCGTGCGGTGGTCCCGGCCCCGGTGCGCCGCGGTCCAGTCCAGCGCCGCCCCGGTCCGGCCGTAGAGGTCGGCCAGGTTGGTGTGCAGCGTGCGTTGGTCGGGCTGGTTGCGGCGCAGCACGTGCAGGTACCTGCTGTCGGCGGGCAGGCTGCTCTGGGCCAGCGGGGTGAGCACCGGGTGCGGCCCGATCTCCCAGAACGTCCTGGCGCCCGCGGCGTGCAGGGCGGCGACGGCGTCGGTGAAGCGGACCGGCATGCGGATCGCGCTCGCCCAGGCGTGCGGGTCCACGATGGACTCGGCCGTGTGCCAGGTCCCGGTCAGCGTGCTGGCGATCGGGATCGACGGGACCCCGAAGGCCACCCGCTCGGCCACCGCGATGAAGCCGGGCAGCGCGCCCTCCATCATCGCCGAGTGGAACGCGTGGCTCACCGTGAGCCGGGTCGTCCGGTGCGCGGTGGCGGAGAGGTAGCCCTCCAGAGCCGCGCTCGGGCCGGACACCGTCGTGTTCTTCGGCGAGTTGTAGGCCGCGACCTCGACGCCAGGGTGTGCGGCCAGCTCGGCGTGCACGGTCGGCGCGTCGGCGTAGACGACCGCCATGCCGCCGTCGGTGGGCTGGGCCTGCATCAGCCGGCCGCGGTGGGCGGTCAGCGCCAGCAGGTCGGGCAGGGAGATCGCCCCCGCCGCGTGGGCGGCGGCCAGCTCGCCGACACTGTGCCCGGCGACCAGGTCCGGCGTGACGCCCCACGACGCCAGCAGGCGGGTGATGGCGACCTGCACGGACACGATCGCGGGCTGCGCGTTCGCCGTGTGCACCAGCTGGTCGCGGGAATCCCCGTACAGCAGGTCGACCAGGTCGCGGCCGAGCAGCTGGGAGCACTCGTCCAGCGCCTCCCGGAACACCGGCTCCGTCAGGTACAGCCCCCGGCCCATGTCCGGGTACTGCGAACCCTGGCCGGTGAACAGGAACGCCACGGGCGGGCGCCGGTTCGCCTGCTTCGCCACGGGCGCGGACCCGTCGGCGATGGCGGCCAGGTCCTTGGCCAGCTCCTCGGCCGAGGAGCCCCGCGCCGCGGCGCGGAAGCGGTGCTCGGCGCGGCCCACGTTCGCGGTGAAGGCGAAGTCGTCCAAAGAGGACTCGGTGGGAACCTTGGCGGCGTAGGCGGCGGCCAGTGCGCGCACGGCCTCCTCGGTGGCCCCGCTGACGCGGACGATGGTGCTGTCCTGCGCCAGTTCGGCGCGCGGCGCCGGGGTGGGCGGCTCCTCCAGCACGACGTGCGCGTTGACCCCGCCCATCCCGAAGGCCGACACCGCCGCCCGCCTCGGGTGCCCAGCCGGCGCGTGCCAGTCGGTGACCCGGTCGGACAGGTAGAACGGCGTGGTCTCGAACTGGATGTGGTCGTTCGGGCGGATCACGTGCGCGGTCGGCGGGATCTTGCGGTGGCGCATCGCCAGCACGACCTTCACCAGGCCCGCGAGGCCCGCGGCGGGCTCAAGGTGGCCGATGTTGGACTTGAGCGAGCCGATCGCGCAGAACTGGGTGCGGTCGGTGTGCTTGCGCCACGCCTTGGTCAGGCCTTCGATCTCGATGGGGTCGCCGAGGCTGGTGCCGGTGCCGTGCGCCTCCATCAGGCCGATGGTGGCGGGGTCGATACCGGCGTCGGCGATGGCCGAGGAGATGACCGACTGCTGGGCGGCGCTGCTGGGCACGGTCAGCCCGCTGGTCCGGCCGCCGTGGTTGACGGCTGTGCCCTTGACGACCGCGTGGACGCGGTCGCCGTCGCGCAGTGCCTCGGCCAGTGGCTTGAGGATCACGGTCACGACACCCTCGCCCGGCACGAACCCGTCCGCCCGGGAGTCGAACGCCCGGGACGCGCCGGAGGGGGAGAAGGACCGCAGCCGCGAGCCCAGCTGGAAGTACTGCGGTGACAGTGCCATGTGGACACCGGACACCACGGCCTGCTCGCATTCGCCCTCGCGCAGGCTCCGCACGGCGGTGTGCAGGGCGACCAGCGAGGACGAGCACAGCGTGTCGATCGTCATGCTCGGGCCGGCCAGGTCCAGGAAGTAGCTGACCCGGTTGGCGAGGATGGCGTTGTGGTTGCCCAGCCCGGCCGCGGTCTGGACGACGTCGCCGACGACCTGGTCGCGGTAGTGCTGGTAGCTGGCCCCGACGAACACGCCGACCTTGCGCCCGGCGATCCGCCCGGAGACGCCCGCGTCCTCCATGGCCCGCCACGCCGACATGATCAGGTGCCGCTGCTGCGGGTCGATCCACTGCGCCTCGGAGGGGGCGATGCGGAAGAACCCGGCGTCGAACCCGGTCAGGTCGTCGATGAAGCCAGCTCGGCGCAGGTAGACGGTGCCGGGGGAGGCGTCGTCGGAGTAGTAGGCGCTGAGGTCCCAGCGGTCCTCGGGGACCTCGGTGAGCGCGTCCTCGCCGTTGAGGACCAGCTGCCAGAGCTCGTCGGGGTCGTCGGCGTTGGGGAACACGCCGTCGAAACCGATGATGGCGATGTCGTGGCCCGGGACGACCGGCCCGCTCGTGCTCTGGGTGAGGGGGTGGGCGTCGGTCTGGTGAGCGACGGGTTCCGCGATGTGGTGGGTGGTGACCGGCTGGAGGCCGGTGTGGTGAGTGGGGGACTCGTCGGTGGGCGGGGTGTGCGCGGTGGGCGGGGCGCCCGCCGCCGGGAGCAGGGCGGGGCCGCTGTCAGCCGAGGAGATGGGTGCGGCCGGGGCCACCTCCGCCGGGAAAGGGTGGGCGCCCGCGGCGGCCGGGGCTCCCGTGACGCCGTAGTTCTCCCGCAGCTCCTCGACCAGGGCTTCGACCGTGCCGACCTCCAGGACGAGGGTCACCGGGATCTCCACGCCGAGCTTGGCGCGGATGTCCTGGGCCAGGGAGACGGCCAGCATCGAGTCCAGGCCCTGCTCCTCCAGCGGCCGGTCCAGCTCCAGGGAGTCCAGATCCGTCTCCAGGGCGTTCGCCACCCACTCGGCCACCGCGTCCACCAACCCCGCCGCCGCACCGACGCCGGGCATGGCGGGCGGCGCACCGACAACTGGAGTTGTCTGGACAGGGGAAGCTGTCTGGACAACGGGAACTGCCTGGACGAACGAAGTTGTCTGGACAGGAATAGTTGTCGGTGGGGCCGGTGGGGCCGGTGGGGGTGCGAGGGGGTGGGCGTGCGGGGCGGCGACGGCTGAGGCGCCGCTGCCGGTCGCCTGGCCGTTGCCGTTGCCATTGCCATTGGGGTGGCCGTTGGCGCTTGCGAGGGCTGGGGTCAGCGGTGTGGTGGGGATCGTCGCGAGGGGGTGGGGTGGGGTGGCGGTGGTGGGGGCGGAGGCGGTGGAGGTGTCGAGGCCCGATGCGGGGGTGACTCGCTTCCACGTGGCGCCGTGGACCTCCACGACCGGGATCGAGCCGTCCATGATCACCAGGTGGGCGGTGATCAGGGCGGCGCCCGGGGCGGCCGGGCGGGCCTGGCGGGCGTAGACGCGGGCGGTGGACGGGACCGGGCCGTGGACGCGCATTCGCTCGATGGCGAAGGGCACGTACAGGCCCTGGGCGCCGCAGGCGGTCAGGGCGACCTGGAACGCGCCGTCGAGCAGGCGGGCGTCGACCACGCCGTGCGTGGTGTCGGCGTGCACCGTGCCGGTGGCGTGGCCGCCGGAGGCCGCCAGGGCCGTCAGGCACCGGTAGCCCGGTCCGTACGCCAGGCCGCCGCGCTCGAACGTCCCGTACAGCTCCGCGAGATCCACCGGCGCGAAACCGGCTTCCGTGGCGGGCGGCACCAGGGCGTCGATGGTGACGTTGTCGTCCACCTTCGCCGTGCACACCACGGCCCCGGAACCGTCGCGGAACACGACGGACGAGGCGTCGAGGTCGCCGGTGAGGGTGGTCGGGGTGAGCACCGCAGCCCGGAAGGTGAGGTCGCGGACGCCGAAGCGGTCGCGGCCCAGCACCCTGGCCACCCGGCTCGGGTAGGCCGCGCCGGGGAGGGTCGGCTTGCCGAGGACGATGTGCTCGTCGGCCTCGAACAGCTCGTCCCAGCCGCGCCGCGGGGTGGCGGGCCGCGCGGGCTCCAGCCACAGGTAGCGCTCCTCGTGCGGGGCGGTCGGGAAGCGCACGCCCGCACCGCGCGGGCGCGCGGGCAGGTCGGCGCCCTGGGTGAAGCGGCGGGCGACGTCCTCCAGCAGCTCGCGGGCGGGCTTCTCCGGCAGCGGGGCCAGCGCGGTCCGCTTGTCCCCGGCGGTGCCGAGGTGCAGGCGGGCGCCGTCGACGCGGGCCAGGAACAGCATCAGCTTGTCGTCGAGCTGCTCGACGGTGTCGACCACGCACGCCAGGCGGTGCTCGCCGAGCGGGCGCTCCTGGCTCGCCGCGCACAGCGCCGCCAGCGGCGGGCAGTACGGGGCGCGCAGCAGCTTCACGAGGCGGTCGGCCAGGGTGCGCAGGCCTTGGGCCGAGCCCGCCGACAGCGTCAGCAGGAACGGGCCTTCGACCTCGGAGATCTTGCGGGGGGCGGCTTCCAGCACGGCGTGCGCGTTCGCGCCGCCGAAGCCGAAGCTGCTGACCCCGGCGACCTTCGGACCCGTCCAGGGGACGAGGCGGTCGGGGACGAACAGTGGCGACTCCTCGAACCGGAACGCCTTGTTGGGGGTGTCCAGGTTCAGCGACGGCGGGATCTGCTCGGCCTGCAGCGCCAGCACGGCCTTGATCAGACCGGCGATGCCCGCGGCGGGCTCCAGGTGCCCGATGTTGGTCTTCACCGACCCGATCGCGACCGACCCGTGGTCCGCCCCGGCCAGCGACGCGCGCAGCGCCTCCAGCTCGATGAGGTCGCCGAGCTGCGTGCCGGTGCCGTGGGCCTCGATGTAGCCGACGCCGGAGCCGTCGATGCCCGAGAGCGCCAGCGCCCGCTTGACCACGGCCTCCTGGGCCACGGCGCTCGGCGCGGTCAGGAAGCCCGCGCTGCCGCCGGTGTGGTTGACGGCGGTGCCGCGCACCACGGCCAGCACCGGGTCGCCGTCGCGCTCGGCGTCGGCCAGGCGCTTGACGATCAGCACGCCGCAGCCCTCGCCGCGGACGTACCCGTCCGCGCCGTGGTCGAACGTGCGGCACACCCCGGTCGGCGACAGCATCCCGCTGCGCACGAACGACCGCGACTTGTACGGCGTCAACACGACGTTCGCCGCCCCGATCACCGCCGCGTCGATCTCCCCGGCCCGCAGGGCCAGCGCCGCCTGGTGCAGCGCGACCAGCGACGACGAGCACGCCGTGTCGATGGCGAAGCTGGCCCCGGACCAGTCGAAGGCGTGCGAGACCCGGTTGGCCAGCAGCGACAGCGCCGTCCCGGTGGCCACATGCGGGTCAGCATGCCCGACGCTGCCCGCGACCAGGTCGGGGAAGTCACTGGCGATCGTTCCGATGTAGACACCGGTGTTCGCCCCGAGTGACACCGCGTCGTGCCCGGCGGACTCCATCGCCTCGTCGGTGACGCTGAGCAGCATCCGCTGCAGCGGGTCGAGCCTGCGCGCCTCGCGGTCGGTCAGCCCGAACCGCTTGGGGTCGAAGTACTCCACCCCGTCGACCCACCCGGCCGGGATCTCGTCGGCGTCGGTCCACAGGTGACCCCATCCGCGGTGCCCCTCGGGCGCCGCGCCGATGGAGGACACCCCCTGGGCGAGGTTCGCCCAGAACTCGTCCGGCGTCGACGCCCCGGGGAACCGGCACGCCATCCCGACGACAGCCAGCTCGTCCCCGCCGCGCTCCGGCCTGTCCACAACCGCCACCTCGACGGTGCGCCTCTCAGCCGCGTCCACATAACCTGGCGGCGGGGGGCCGGACACCTGCGGCGCCGCGGGCACGTGCCCGAGCATCCTGGCGAGCTTGGCGGGGGTGCCGGTGGCGAAGATGCTCGGCGGCGAGACCTCGATTCCCAGCTCACGGCTGAGGTTCGTCGCGGCGATGGTGACGTTGGCCGAGTCGCCGCCGAGGTCGAAGAAGTTGTCCCCGGCCTCGAACACGTCGGTCTTGAGCACCGCGGCGAACACCCGGCAGATGACCTCGGGGAGGTCCGTGCGGGCGCCTGTGGATGATTCCTGCTCACTCTCCGCTGTGGCGATAGACTGGCCGAGGGGCCGCCCCCCAGGGAGTGGTGGGGGCTGCTCTGCGGCCGGCGTGGGCGAAACAGCGGCGGGTACGGGGGTTGCGGACGTGGTTGGCGCTGTTGCGGGGGTGGTGGGGAGGTCCGTGGTGGACGGTTGTGCGGCGGTCGGTGGCGTGGTGACGGTCGGCTGGGAGGTGAGTGGGGTGGCGGCCGGGGGAACTGCCTGGAGAGTGGTGGATGCCGGGAGGGTGGCGACCGGGGAAGTGGCCTGGGAAGTGGTGGAGGTTGGCACGGTGGATGCCGGGAAGGAGGTGGCCTGAGGAGCGGCGGCGGTCGGTTGGGAGGCGGCCGGAGGGGACAGGTCGGCCGACTGCGCGACGGCTGGGGGAGTGGTGGTCGGCTGAGAGTTGGCGACCTGGGTGGTGGGGGTCGGGTGGGCGGTGTTGGTCGGGTCGGGGGTGGTTGAGCGGAGGATGGTGTCGCGGGTGGGGGTGGGCAGCTGCTTGCGGGCGACTTTGCCGTTGTCGGTCAGTGGCAGGGAATCGACGATGACGTAGTTGCTCGGGATCATGTAGTCCGGCAGGCGGTCGGCCAGATGGGTGTCCAGAGTGGACTTGGTCAGGTCGGTGCCGATGAGGTAGGCGGTCAGGCGGGGTTCGCCGCGGTTTTCGAAGGGGATGGCGATGACGACGGCGGCGGAGATGGTGGGCAGGTCCTCGAGGGCCGCTTCGATCTCGCCGGTCTCGATGCGGTTGCCGCGGACCTTGACCTGGCCGTCGGCGCGGCCCAGCCACTCCAGGGCGCCGTCCGGGTGGCGCTTCACCACGTCCCCGGTGCGGTACAGGCGCTCGCCGGTGCTCGGGTGGGTGAGGAAGACCTCGGCGGTGCGCTCGGCGCGGTTGATGTAGCCGCGGGCCAGTTGCGTGCCGGAGAGGTACAGCTCGCCGGTCTCGGCCGGGGAGAAGGCCTCGTCCAGGACGTGCATGTCGACGCCGGGCAGCGGGTCGCCCAGGGGGAGGAAGCCGCCGACGGACTCGACCTTGTGGGTCGACACCCAGATCGTGGCCTCGGTGGGGCCGTAGAGGTTCCACAGGCCGCGGGCCGAGGTCAGCAGGCGCTTGGCGGTGGCGGGCGGCAGCGCCTCGCCGCCGGAGAACACCGTCAGGCCCGAGTGCGGGGTCCACTCGGTGTCCAGCAGCAGCCGCCACAGCGACGGCGTCGCCTGGGCGACGGTGACCCACGACGCCAGCTGGGCCAGCTTGTGCGGGTCGCGCGCCACCTCCCTCGACGCCAGGACTACGGTCGCGCCCCTGGTCAGGGGCAGCAGCAGTTCCAGCAGGGAGATGTCGAAGGCGGTCGTGGTGTGCGCGAGCACCTGGTCATCGGCGGTGACGCCGAGGCGGGCGCCGATGCCAGCCAGGAAGTTCGCCAGCGCGCCGTGCTGGATCTCCACGCCCTTGGGCTCACCGGTCGAGCCGCTGGTGAACAGCACGTAGGCCAGGTCGTCGGCGGAGATCGCGGGCGGGACCGCCATGGCCGCGCCGTTGTCGGCGGGGACCTCCATGGCGGCGCCCAGCGACGCGGCGAACTCCAGGGAGCGGGCGTCGGCCAGGATCAGGTCGCACTCGGCGACCTCGACGTAGCGGCTCAGGCGCTCCACCGGGTAGTTGGCGTCCAGCGGCAGGAACGCCGCGCCCGCCTTGAGCACGCCCAGCATCGCGGGCAGCAGCTCGGGGCCGCGCTCGGTGAGCACGCCCACCACGCAGCCCGCCCCGATGCCCTCGGAGTACAGGCGCGCGGCGATCGCGTCCGACCACGACACCAGCCGGTCGTAGCTGAGATCGCCCGCGCCCGCGCGCACGGCGATGGCCGACGGCTCGCCGGTGATCAGCTCCAGCACCGAGGCGGGCGCGGTGCGCACCTCCTCCTCCAGCGTGCCGTAGCCGGGGGACAGGTCGCCGTAGCGCAGCGCGTCGAGCGCCAGCTCCTCCACCCGATCGGCGAAGTCGAGCGCCTCGTCCCCGGACATCGCGGTCTCGCGCACGCACACCACCGGCGGGCCCGCCGACAGGCTCAGCAGGGCGAACTCGGTGTCGCGCTCGGCGGAGGCCTCCTCGTCCGGGCCGCGCTGCAGGACCATCACCCTGGTGAAGGTCGGCCCGTCCGCGCCGATCGGCCGCTGGGCCAGGCCCATCCGCACGGCCAGGTCGGTGGCATAGCCGCGCTTGGCCGCCGCCTCGGCCAGCCCGGCCGACAGGTCGCCGCCGACGCTGAAGCGCACCGGCACCCGGTCGGCCGCCAGGCCGTGGGTCGCCTCGTGCCGCTGGCGCAGCGCGGTCGTCGAGAAGCCGAAGTCGAACTCGTCGGCGCCCATGTGCTCGGCGAGGACGGTCAGGAACGCCTGGACGAACACCTCGCGCTCGGCGTCCGACGCCGGCGAGTACGCCAGCTCGTAGCGGCTGTAGTGCGAGGTCGCCGCGGAGAAGTCCGCGGCGGGCACCGGGGCGGGCCGCAGCGCCGCGAGGCGCTTGCGCCACCACGGCTCGTGCCTGCGCAGCGCCGCCAGCTCGTCGGCGATCGCGGTGATCAGCTCCGGCGAGGCCGTCGGCATCTTCTGGCCGGGGGAGATCCCGAGCCGCTGCGCCGCGGCGCGGCCGGTGATCGTGGCGCCCTCGATGTCGGTGAAGTCGCTGAACACCAGGTCGGCCTCCGGCGTGGCCACCTTCAGCGCCGACTCCGAGGCGGAGACGGCGATGGTGTCGGCGCGCTTCTCCTCGCGCGGGACGGCCCGCACCTGCCCGGTCAGCACCGCGCCCTGGTCGGTGACCAGCGCCGGGATGCCCAGCGGGTTCGGGAAGGCGCCGAAGTCGTGGGCCTTGGAGATCCGGTCGGCCTCGGCGGCGTCGGTGCCCGCGTGGATGAGGCCGGGCATGCGGTCGTGGCGCATGAAGAAGCCGCGTGCGCGGCCCGCGGTGTCGACCGGCTCGGGCAGGGTGCCCGCGACGATGTGCGGGACCAGCTCGTCGAACAGGGCGATACCCGCCTCGGCGGCCTCGTAGGTCAGCGACAGCGCCGTCGAGTGCTCGCGCACCGGGAACCAGCGCTCCAGCAGCACCGGGCCCGCGTCGACCTCGGGGGCCATCACGTGCCAGGTGGCGGCGTGCTTGCGCTCGCCGCGGTAGAGCGCCCAGGCGGCGACGTGGCTGCCGCTGTAGGTGGGCAGCGGGCCGTCGTGGAAGTTGATCGCCGCCACCCTCGGCAGGGCGAGGACGTCGGCCTTGAGGATGCGGAAGTTGACGGTGCTGAACAGGAAGTCCACCGGGCACTCGGTCAGCAGGGCGACCAGGTCGCCGCGCGGGTCGAGCACGGGCACGCCGCGCTCGGCGGCCCAGCGGGCCACCGCGGGGTCCTCGGAGAGCACCCCCTCGACGCGCACGCCCGCGTCGATCAGGCGCGCGGTGGTGCTGATCAGCACCCGCGTGCTTCCGATCACGAAGCAGTTCGTCACGTCACTTCTCCGTTCCGGACTCGGCGGCGTCGCAGGTGTGCTTGGCGACCCAGCCGTCGATCTGGGCGACGACCTCCTCGTCGAAGGACAGCTGCCCCGGCACCCACATCGGGTTCGACAGGCCGCGGTGGGTGCGCTCGCACAGCTCCCAGTCCTCGTAGTTCGCCTTGTCCCACAGGGCGAACACGGCCTCGTGCGAGAAGTCTGGCTTGGCGGTCTCGTTCGGGTGGAACAGCCAGAAGTGGCGGACCGTGCAGGTGCCCGGCGACTCCGGCCACACCCACTGCGCCATCACGTAGTCGGCGGTGAAGCCGAACAGCAGGTTCGGCATGATGGAGATCCAGTTGATCTTCTTGAGGTCGCCCGGCGGGATGTTCGGCATCGGCTCGCGGTTGCTCAGGCCGGTCATCGACACCGAGTTGAACTTCTCCCTGATCTGCTGCCAGGCGCCGACGATGTCGCCTTCGAGGGTGTAGGTGCCCGCGTCGTCGAAGTCGGTGATCTTGTGCAGGTCCTTGTGCGCGGTGGGGAAGTGCAGCGACTCGTTGACGTTGTGCGCCACCAGCTTCCAGTTGGAGGCGACCGGGTAGTCCTTGGACTGCACGCACTCCAGCTTGTCCAGGTCGTAGACCTCGGCGAACTTGCCGAACTCGCCGAGGGTCTCGTCCAGGTCCGGGGCGTCGTCGCCGGCGAAGCAGACGAACACCATGCCGTAGCGGACCTCGGTGCGGATCTTCAGCAGGCCGTTCTTCTCCTTGTCGAAGAAGTGGTCCAGGTAGGTGCCGTTGAGGCTCTTGAGCGCGCCGTTGCGGTCGTACACCCAGCAGTGGTAGATGCAGACCACGCTCTGGCGCTTGCCCTGCGCCTCCTCGACCAGCTTGTAGCCGCGGTGGCGGCAGTAGTTGTGGAAGGCCTGGATCCCGTTGTCGCCGTTGATCAGCAGGATCGAGCTCGTGCCGATGTTCAGCGTCGCGTACTGGCCCTTCTCCTTGAAGCGGGACACGTGGTCCACCGGCAGCCAACGCTTGCCGTAGATCTTCTCCATCTCTAAGCGGTACTGCTCCTCGCCCGTGTAGAAGGCGTGGGAACGACCGCGGCCACCGGTGTCGAAGTAGGACCTCTCGCCGTCCTGCTCGCTGATGAGGTCGAACATGCTGTCGGTCATCTGCTATGGCTCCCTAGAAAGAAAGAAGGGGTCCGGCACCGATGGGGTGGGGTTGGCTGCCGGGGAACACGTGGTCGGGGATAGGTTTCTCAGGCTGCCGCTTCGGTCGCGCCCGGGTCGTAGAGGCGCTTGGCCTCCGGCACCCCGGCGTCGTTGTAGATCTGCTCCAGCGCTTCGGGGGCGAAGATCTCGTAGTCCGGGACGCCGCCCGCGATCAGGCCGAGCATCTTGTTGGTCCAGTGCTGGGTCTTGCCGATGGCGCCCAGCACCGTCTCGAAGAACGGCGGCAGGCTCAGCTCGGCCATCATCGTGGTGAAGTCGTAGACACCCGCGCTCTCCTCGTCGCGGTGCTGGTGGTACTCGGCCAGCGCCTCGGCCATCGGCCGCACGCCGGACAGGCCCTCGTTGACCCGGTCGGCGAGCATGTCGCCGTGCAGGAAGGCGTCGGTGATGCCCCAGCCGGTGAACGGGTCCTTGTGGTAGCCGGCGTCGCCGACCAGCGCCCACCCCGGGCCCCACGGCTGCCGGTAGTAGTTGTCCGGGTAGCGCATCGGGCGCAGCGGCTCCTCGCGCCTGGCCAGCTCGCGGAACTGCCTGCCCATCTCCGGCTCGACGTCGTCGATGGTCGCGGCGAACTGGGCCTCCGGGTCGGCGCGGAAGGTCTTGAGCTGCGCCTTGGAGGCGATGGTCGCCACCATGTTCAGCCCGCCGTTGGTGGGCCAGGTGCCGAACCAGCGCTCGGAGAAGCCGGTCTTGTGGTGCAGGCCCCAGTCCTCAAGGCCGCTGTAGTAGGAGTAGTAGATGAAGCCCGAGGCCGGGCGCACGTTGTAGGTCTGGGCGCCGACCTTCCTGGCGATGAGCGAATGCGTGCCGTCGGCGCCGATGACGATGGTCGAGCGGAACTCCCGCTCCGGGCCGTCGCCCTGGCGCCCGCGCACGCCGCACACCGCGCCGTCGTCGCCGAAGACGACGTCGGTGACGGTGAATCCCTCGATGACCTCGGCGCCCGCCCGGCGGGCGGCGTTGACCAGGATCTCGTCCAGCACGATGCGGCGCGGGCAGTAGACGGCGTCGATGCCGTCGATGGGGTCGGCGAACCCGATCAGGTCGATGCCGGTGAACCGGAAGTTCATCTGCCGGATCGCGGGCGTGCCCGCGGCGATGACCTCGTCCAGCAGACCCCAGTCCTGTAGCTTCGACAGTCCGGCCTGATGGATGTAGTGCGTCGAGACCACGTCGCTGGGGAACGACGCCCGGTCAACCACGAGAACCCGGTGGCCCGCCTGCGCCAGGCGCATGGCCACCGGGGACCCGGAGACCCGGGCGCCGACAACGATAACGTCGTACATTTCCACCTCTGGTGATGTGTGAGGGCATGCCGAACAGGGCTGTGACCACTCGGCCCAGCCGGTTTTCCACGGGGGTTACGCGGCGCGGTTGCCGCTGGAGGGGGCCTCTCGGGTGGTCATGGGAAAACGGTAGGGAGCGCGGCTCGATCGAGCCATTACGCGCGAGGTAATGCAGACTTGACCAATGCGCTTCGCCGATCGGGCCGAAGCGGGCCGCGCCCTGGCGCGGGCGCTGCTGCCGCTGCGGCCCTATGCCCCCGTCGTCCTGGGCCTGCCCCGCGGCGGGGTGCCCGTCGCCGCCGAGGTCGCCGCCCACCTGGAGGCCGACCTCGACGTGGTCGTCGTGCGCAAGGTGGGCGCACCCGGGAACGCCGAGCTGGCCGTCGGCGCGGTCGGGGAGCAGGGGGTGACGGTGCGCGTCGACGCGGTGCTCGCCGACCTGGGCATCGCGTGGGAGGACGTCGCCGACACGGTGCGCCGCGAGCGCGCGGCCGTGCGAGCGCGGTCGGCGGCGCTGCGCGGGGACACCGAGCCGGTCGACCTGGCGCACCGGATGGCGGTCCTGGTCGACGACGGCGTCGCCACCGGGGCGACGATGGCCGCGGCAGTGCGGGTGGTGCGCGGCCGGGGCGCCACGGGGGTGGTCGTCGCCACGCCGGTCGCGCCGCCGGGAGCCGGGGAGCGGCTGGGCACCGACGCGTTCATCTGCCTCAGCTCGCCGCGCCGCTTCACCTCGGTGGGGCAGTGGTACGCCGACTTCACCCAGGTCGGCGACGCGGAGGTCAGGGCGCTGCTGGAGGCCTGGGCCACGGGGTCGACTGCTCCAGCCGCAGGCCGGGCTGCTCGCCCATGACCTCCAGCAGCCTGCGCAGCGACGGCGGCGGGTTGTGCAGCACCAGGTCGCCGCCGACCAGTCCGGCCGCCGCCTCGACCAGCGCCGCCGCGCCCCAGACGTCGACGAAGTCCATCTCGGACAGGTCCAGGTGGACGTCCCCGGACGCCTGGCGGCACAGCGCGCGCAGCAGTTCGGCGAAGTCAGGGCGGTTGCGGAGGTCCGCGTGTCCGTGCAGGCGCTGGTGGTCCGGTTCGGTCACGGCCGCGCGTCCGTCCGTACGGGTGTGCTGGCGGCCACGGCGTCCCCTTCGGCGTGGTGAGGCCTCGGCCGAGGACTCCCGACCGAGTGACCGGGAGCCTACGCGGGCCGCCCGGCCGGGAACCGGGTCCAAAGACCTCACCCGGGCATAGGGGGTGCAAAGGTGCCGGGCCCGCCGGTGGCGAGGTGCGGCACGCCCGATCCGGGCGACCCCCGCGGAACGGCCGTCGGCGGGGTTTCGGGTGGTCGCGGTCCCTACGCTTCCATAGTGGACTCATCAGGGGAGGTCCGCAGGCGCGGCAGCGTGACGGTGAAGGCGGTCCTGCCCGGTCCGCTCGCCACCGACACCCGGCCGCCGTGGGCGGTGACGACGGCGGAGACGATGGCCAGGCCCAGCCCGGTGCTGCCCGCCGCGCGGGAGCGGGACGTGTCGCCGCGGGCGAAGCGCTCGAAGACGGTGGGCAGCAGGTCGGGCGGGATTCCGGGGCCGTCGTCGGTGACGGTCAGGGTGGCCGCGGCGCCGGAGTCGGCCAGGGCGGTCCAGACCGTGGCGCCCGGCGGGGTGTGGGTGCGCGCGTTGGCGAGCAGGTTCGCCAGCACCTGGTGCAGGCGGGCGTCGTCGCCGGGGACCACGACCGGCTCGGCGGGCAGGTCGAGGCGCCAGCGGTGGTCGGGGCCCGCGACCTGGGCGTCGCCGACCGCGGTCACCACCAGCGCGGACAGGTCGACCGGCTCGCGAAGCAAGGGGCGGCCGGAGTCCAGGCGGGCCAGCAGCAGGAGGTCTTCGACCAGCGCCGCCATCCGCGCCGACTCCGAGTCCACCCGGCTCAGGGCGTGGGCGACCTCGGCGGGGACATCGGCGGGGCGGCGGGCCAGTTCGGTGTAGCCGCGGATGGCCGCCAGCGGGGTGCGCAGCTCGTGGCTGGCGTCGGCGACGAACTGGCGGACCCTGGTCTCGCTGTCGTGGCGGGCGGCGAGGGCGCCGCCGACGTGGTCGAGCAGGCGGTTGAGCGCGTCGCCGACCTTGCCGACCTCGGTGCGCGGGTCGGTGTCCTCGACGGGCACCCGGTCGGGCAGCGCCACCTCGCCCTCGTGCAGCGGCAGCTGGGCGACGCGCTGCGCCGTCGCCGCCATGCGGTCCAGCGGGCGCAGCGCGCGCCGCACCAGCAGCACGCCGGTCACCCCGGCGACGGCCACCCCGATCAGCGAGATCCCGCCGAGGGCCAGCCCGACGGTCCACAGCGTGTCGTCCACCTCCGCCATGGGCAGACCGACGACCACCGTCGCCGAGCCCGCGCGGAAGGCCACCACCCGGTACGCGCCGCGGTCGCCGAGGTCGACGGTGCGGGGGGAGGGGGTGGGGCCGACCTCGGCGAGCGGTGCGATCCCCGGCTCGTCGCTGATGTCGCTGAGCAGCCGCCGCGGACCGCTGAGCCCGTGGACCTGGGCGACCATCCGCCCGTCGACCACCGCGGCCTCGATCGTGCCCGAGGGCTGGGGCGGGTCGTCCAGGCGCGCCGGGCCGCCGGACGGGCGCGCCTGGACGAGGGCGCGGGTGCGGTCGGCGGCCTCGCGCAGGTCGCCGTCCAGGCGGGTGAGCAGGAACGCGCGCAGCGACAGCATCACCGCCAGGCCGATGACCAGGCACACCATCGCCAGCAGCACCGTCTGCTCGGCGATCAGCCGCGCCCGCAGCGACCTACCCCGGCTTGATCGCATACCCGGCGCCCCGCAGGGTGTGGATCATCGGGGACCGGCCCGCGTCGATCTTCTTGCGCAGGTAGGAGATGTACAGCTCGACGATGTTGGCCTGCCCGCCGAAGTCGTACTTCCACACCCGGTCGAGGATCTGCGCCTTGCTCAGCACCCGGCGCGGGTTGCGCATCAGGAAGCGCAGCAGCTCGAACTCGGTGGCCGTCAGCGCGATCTCGGCGTCGCCGCGGCGGACCTCGCGGGTGTCCTCGTCCAGGGTGAGGTCGCCGACGGCCAGCAGCCTGCGCCCGCCCGCCTCGGCCGCGCCCGCGCGGCGCAGCAGCGCGCGCAGGCGAAGCACCAGCTCCTCGATGCTGAACGGCTTGGTCACGTAGTCGTCGCCGCCCGCGGCGAGCCCGGCGATGCGGTCCTCGACGGCGTCCTTGGCGGTGAGGAACAGCACCGGCATCTCGGCGGTGTCGGCGCGCAGGCGGCGCAGGACCTCGGTGCCGTCGACGTCGGGGAGCATCACGTCGAGCACCACCGCGTCGGGGCGGAACTCGCGCGCGGCCCTGACCGCGGACCGGCCGTCGGCGGCGGCGCGGACGTCCCAGCCCTCGTAGCGCAGGGCGATGGTCACCAGCTCGGCGAGCGTGGGCTCGTCGTCCACGACGAGGACGCGCACCGGGGCGCCGTCGGGCCTGCGCAGGGGGCTTCGCGCGGTCATGGCTCCATGGTGGGGGCAGTTCCTGTGCGCCGCCTGTGCGGGGCGCACAGCGGGCTCACAGGGTGGACGGCGACCGTGGGGGGACCACGACAGGGAGGACTTCCGATGACCGAGACCCCGCAGCCGCCGGATGAGCGCGACCAGCCCCGGCCCGCTGCCCCGGACCCCGTCCCGCCGTCCGCCGCGGGTCCGTCGAAGTGGAACTGGCGCAAGACCGCCGTCGTCGCGGCGGTCGCCGTGGGCATCGCAGGGGCGGGCGGCGCCGTTGTCTGGGCGGCGGTGCCCCATCACGACCGCGGTCCCGGTGGGGCGGTGGAGCGGATGGGGCCCGCGGGACCGATGGGGCCCGCGGGACCGATGGGGCGTGTGGGACCGATGGGGCGTGTGGTGCTGCATGGCGAGTCTGTGGTCGAGGACCGGAACGGCGACTACGTCACCCGGCTCGTGCAGACCGGCGAGGTCACCGCCATCTCCGACACCGAGGTCACGGCGCGCAGCGAGGACGGTTACACCAAGACCTACGCGGTCACGTCCGAGACGAGGGTCGACTCCATCGAGGTCGGTGACGACGCCGTGATCGTCGCGACGGTCGTCGACGGCACGGCTACCGCCGAGATGGTCGTGGAACCGGGCGGGGCGGGACGCCGGGGGCCCGGTCCGGGCGGCCGGTGACCTACTTGTCGACCGGGTCGACCACCTTCGAGGCGGCGGCGATGATCGACCACAGCGGACTGCGCGTCTTCTCGTAGTACACCCGCCGGTTCGCGGGCTCGCGGTACTCGGTGAGCATGCCCAGGTCCACGAGCCTCGTCAGCTCGACACCCGTCGCCGACTGGGCGATCACGGTCTTGGGCGGCTCGGACTGGAAGAAGCGCGGGCCCGCGTGCTGGTGGATCCAGAGGGCCAGGCGCAGCCTGCTCGGCCTGCCGAACAGCAGCCTGCCCACGTCACCGGCGTCCATCGCACTCCTGACCTCGCAAGTCCCTATCCAGTTTCAAGATAGCCGGGGAGTGGAGGGTGGGGCAATGTCCGCGCTCGAGTCAGTGGCATGTTCTCTTGGCTTCACTACGCGCATACCATTATCTAGATAATGGGCCTTGTGGTAGTGGAGGGGCGGTGGGGCGAAGGCTGGGGGATGAGGGCGCCCAGTTTGGGTGTGGCAAACCGCAACAAGCGCAAGGAAAGGGAGTGACGGGTGCCTGTCGCAGGGAAGGGGCGGCGGAGGCCTGTCGGAAGGTGTCAGCGGACGCCTGCCGGGCGGAACTGGATGCTGATGCGGGGGCCGACCGGTTTCGTCGTCTTGGGGATGGAGTGGTCCCAGGCGCGCTGGCAGTCGCCGCCCATCACGAGGAGGTCGCCGTGGCCCTGGGGGTGGCGGGAGGTGGGGGAGCCGCCGTCGCGGGGGCGCAGGAGGAGGGGGCGCGAAGCGCCGACCGAGAGGATGGCCACGTGGGTGTCGTCGGTGGCGCCCCGGCCGAGTCGGTCGCCGTGCCAGGCGACGCTGTCGCGGCCGTCGCGGTAGTAGCAGAGGCCCGCCGTGGTGAACTCGGTGTCGTAGTGCTCCGACAGGGCGGTGCGGGCCGTTGTCAGGATCGGGTGGGGCAGGGGAGTGGTGAAGAATGCGAGAAGGCGGGGAACGGTGACGACGCCGTCGTACATACGTCGGGTTTCCGAGCGCCACTGCACCGATTCGGAAAGGTGCGTGAAGAGGGAATCGGCGCCGGAAAGCCAGCCGGGGAGAAGATCGATCCAGGCGGTCGCCGACAGGGGGACGCGGCGGATTCCGGTCAGCGGGGCCACTTCCGGATCATCCTGGCCGTCGAAGAGGGAGGCCTGGAGGGGCAGGGGCATGGGGCCAGGGTATCGTTGTTGTCGAACGTATGTGCGGTGAATCGATTAGTTAACAGAGTCGACGTCATCTCGTCAGTGAGTTTGCGCACAACCGCGTTAGGGTATCCGGTGGTGCCGCCACCCCAGACGAATCGAGGCCGCCCCTCATGACTCTCATGTCCACACCAGACCTGCCACGGACCGCGCTCGCCGACGTCATCTTCCACCGGGTTCACTTCCCCGTCCAGCGCCCCGCCGACCGGCCGCTGGTGGGTACTCGCCTCGCGGTTGCCCTGGACAGGGCCCTTGTCGACCTCGCGGCTCCTGGTGCCGGTGCCGAACTCGCCGCGGGCCTGGCCTGGACGGCCGCCCTGGGGGAGACCTGTCTGCTGGCCCGCGCCGTGGCCGACGTGCGGGCGGGTGTCGACGCCCTCCGCGACGGCGATCTGGGGGGCGCGGCGAAGGCGCTGGAGTCCGCCCGGGCCGACCTGCCGACGCCGTGAGCGTCCACTCTGGATCTCACCCACCAGGGTGGCCCACAGTGCGCGTCGGGCCGGTCCGTTCCATGCTCCCTGCCAAGCGGCTCGCATCGGCGCGGGCCGACATCCCAGGAGCCATCATGACCCGCCAGTTGGACGCCCCGCCCGTGCTCGGCTCGCCGTCACCCGGCCTGGATCTGCGTCGTGCCGTCGAGGCCGCGCTGAGTGAGCTGGACTCGCCCGCGGCCCGGCGTGACCGGGTGGCCGACGACCTGCTCGGGGCGCTTGCCCGGACTGCGGCGATCGGCGACACGTGTGTGGTTCTGCCTGCTGCTGAAGCGGTGGGGTTGGCTCGCAGGCAGTTGCGGGTGGGGCGGGTGGATGCGGCTCACACGGCGTTGACCGGGGCTTTGGAGCTGCTCACGCGGCGTCGGTGACGGGTTCTCGCCGGCAGGTTGTCTGGTGGATAGGTGGACGGCGGTTGTCCCCGGGTGGGGGCGGCCGCCGTTCGCGTTCGGGGTGGCTGGGGCTGTCCACAGGAGGTGGGTTGACCTGGTGGTTCCTGGGATCGGGTCGCGAGCAGGCGGTTCGGGGAGTGTGGGGGCGGCTGGTGGGGAGGTGGCGGGGTCGGCGGGCTGGTGGTTGGTGGTCGCGCCGCCGTAGTTGATCGACACCGACAGGTTCAGGTAGAAGAATCCGTCCTTGTA
>NZ_JBHSKF010000006.1:0-396479 GCF_042657845.1 Actinokineospora guangxiensis
TCACCGTGTTCGCGCCGGTCGACGACGCCTTCAAGAAGATCGACGCCGCGACCATCGAGAAGCTCAAGACCGACGACGCGCTGCTGTCGAAGATCCTGACCTACCACGTGGTGCCCGGCCAGAAGGCGCCCGACGCGATCGTGGGTGACCAGACCACGGTGGAGACCGGCACGGTGAAGGTGACCGGTTCCGGTGACAGCCTGAAGGTCAACGACGCCAACGTGATCTGCGGCGGCGTGAAGACCGCCAACGCCACCGTGTACCTGATCGACACCGTGCTGATGCCCACGAGCTGACGCCCACGAACTGAGCCGACGGCGTCCTGGTCACTGGCAGGACGCGTGTCGCTCAGGTGGACCGCGCCGGTCGGACTCTCACTCCAGGGGCCGGCGCGGTCCATCCACAGCGGATTCCGGCCGCGGATCGGCGATGTCGCCGAGCCACGGCCGTTCCTCTGTGGACAGCAAGCGGGCTTGTCCGCCGCACCGGGAATGGGCGGCGACCCCGCTGGGGCGAGTGGGGTCGCCTAGGGTCCGATCGCGTCGAGGTCCCGGACCGCGTACCGGTGGTGCTCCCACTCGACACCCGCTCGGCGTGCACCTCCAGGGCTTTGGCGAGGGGCGGTATGCCCCCGGCGAAGACCGACATGTCGAGACCGTCGGTCTCGTACTCGGCGTTCGGCTGGCCGATCGGGTGGAACGGCTGCTCGATGCCCATCACCCCGCGCCGGAACCACGTGTCGGTGGCCATGATGAGGTGGCGAACGTCCTGGGCGAACGTCCACTCCCCATCGATGGAGATGTCCTCCGTGCCCGGCGGCATCCCCGCGACCCGGTCGAGCGTCGCGGCCCAGGTCTCCTCGACCCGCGCCCACGCTGAGCGCGGGCCATCGGGTCCTTGGCCGCCAGCACCCGCACCCCGACCGGGGTGTCCGGTCCGTCCCTGTCATCAGCCACGTCGTGGAGTTCATCCCGCTGGCCGGATTCGGTCGCACACATCGGTTTCCGGTCGCCGAGATCGCTGCGGTCGAGCCGGGTGGCGGCAGGCCCGCGTGGTTGCGCATCCGGCGGCGGGACGGCGCTGAGGCGGTGTTCATCGTCGCGCGGCGGCGGACGACGACCATCCTCGAGCGGGACGTCTCGGCGCGCGACGATGCCGTCGTGGCGATCCGCGCCAGGCTCGCCTGAGCGTCGCCGATGTGCGGGCGGCGGTCAGCGGCTGAGGTCGGCCTCGATGGCGCGGCAGGCGTCCAGGAGACGGGGGAGCAGGACGCGGCGGGCGTGGTCCAGGGTGGTGCGGCCTGCCTGGGTGGAGATGTTGGCGGCGGCGACGGCGCGGCCCGTGCGGTCGCGGATGGGGGCGGCGATGGCGCGGAGGCCGACTTCCAGTTCCTGGTCCACCAGTGCCCAGCCCTGGGCGCTGACGGTGGCCAGGACGGTGCGCAGGTCGGACTCGGAGGTGGTGGTCTTCGGGGTGGGGCCGGTGTCGGGGAGGGCGGCGAGGATGGCGTCGAGGTCCGGCTGGGGGAGGTCGGCGAGCAGGACGCGGCCCATGGAGGTGGGGTAGGCGGGGAAGCGGGTGCCGACGGCGATGCGCACGCTCATGATGCGCGACGCCTCATGGCGGGCGACGTAGACGATGTCGGCGCCGTCGAGCACCGACACCGAGCAGGACTCGCCGACCTCGGCCGAGAGGGCTTCCAGGTGCGGGGTCGCGATCTCCGGCAGGGTCTGGCCGGACAGGTAGGCGTAGCCCAGCTCCAGCACGCGCGGGGTCAGGGCGAACT
The DNA here is from genome assembly GCF_042657845.1 of Actinokineospora guangxiensis. Lineage (NCBI taxonomy): Bacteria > Bacillati > Actinomycetota > Actinomycetes > Pseudonocardiales > Pseudonocardiaceae > Actinokineospora > Actinokineospora guangxiensis. The sequence continues at coordinate 1,787 of NZ_JBHSKF010000006.1, forward strand.
GCCTGCCGTCGCTGCGCACGTAGCCGAGGTCGACCAGGGTCAGCAGGAAACGCCGGGCCGCCGCTCTGGTGAGGTCGGTGCGCCGGGCGACGTCGCTCAGCGTCAGCTCGGCGGCGTCCGGGCCGAAGGCCCTGATCACCGCGAGGCCGCGGGCCAGTGACTGCACGTGGTGCTCGCTCACCCGGTGGCTGCCTTGAGGGCGCGCAGGGCGGACAGCTCGTCCCCGGTCGGGGCGGGTGTGACAGCGAGGTCCGGCGCGACCCGCAGTTCCCAGCCGGTCATCGCCTTCGCCCGCGCGAGGTCCACGCCGGGGTGCAGGGCGGTCAGCACCAGCTCCCCGCCCTCCGGTCGCAGCTCCCCGAGGTCGGTGATCACCAGCGACGGGCCTCGTCCCCGCGTGGTCACGAAGTCGACCCGCTCGACGAGCGCCCTCGGCGTGTGGCGCAGCACGACGAACACCTCCCGGCAGCCGGACGCGATCTCCGGCGCACCGCCCGCGCCGGGCAACCGGACTCCGGGCGCATGGTAGTCGCCGACGACCGTGGTGTTGATCGCCCCGCTCCGGTCGAGCTGGGCGGCGCCCAGGAAGCCGACGCCGATGCGGCCGGGCTGAAGCCAGTAGTTGAACACCTCGGCGACGCCCACGACGGCGTCGGCCGTCTCGGCGAGCACGCCGTCGCCGATGCTGGCGGGCAGGTGGCCGGGCTTGGCGCCGAGCGCGCCGGACTCGTAGATCAGGACGAGGTCGGGGCTGTGCGTGCGGCGGGCCAGGTTCGCGGCGGTGGAGGGCAGTCCGATGCCCACGAAGCAGGTTATCGCGCCCGCGAGCGCGCGGGCGGCGGAGACGGTCATCGTCTCGTCGGGGGTGGGCGTCACCGGATTCCCTCCAGCCAGGCGGTGAACGCGGCGCGGTCGCGGCTGATCGCGTCCCAGCGCCGGTACTCGTCGTTGTCGCGCTCGGAGTAGCCCTGCGCGTAGGAGGGGTGCGCCCCGCCGGGCACCTCGGCGACGACGTCGACCGCCCAGCCGGGCAGCACGACGGCCCCCGGCACCGGGGTCAGCTCGTCCACGACCTCCTCGACGGTGACCAGGCTCCGCTTCGCCGCCAGGACGGCCTCCTTCTGCACGCCGACCAGGCCCCACAGCTGCACGTTGCCCGCCCGGTCGGCGCGCTGGGCGTGCACGATGGCCACGTCCGGGTTCAGCGCGGGCACCGCCGACAGCTCCTCCCCGGTGAACGGGCAGGTCACGGTCGCGATCGTCGCGGTCACTCCCGGCAGGTCGGTGCCGGTGTAGCCGCGCAGCACCGCGAACGGCAGTCCCGACGCGCCCGCGACATAGCGGTTGGCCATCCCCGCGTGGCTGTGCTCCTCCAGCTCCAGCGGCCCCGGCCAGCCGTGCTCGACGGCGTCGCGGAACCGGTGCAGCGAGCCGACGCCGGGGTTGCCGCCCCAGGAGAACACCAGCTTGCGGGCGCAGCCCGCGCCGATGAGCCGGTCGTAGACGAGGTCCGGGGTCATCCTGACCAGGGTGAGATCCCGGCGGCCCTGCCGGATGACCTCCAGCCCGGCCGCCATCGGGATGAGGTGGGTGAACCCCTCCATGGCCACGCTGTCGCCGTCGCGCACGAGGTCGGCGACGGCGTCGGCGAGGGCGGTGATCCGCGCCATCACGCCTCCGTGTTCGCATAGCGCACACTTGTTCTTGATACGAACCTGGACTATACATCGGGTGTCAGACCGCGGAGCGGGGAAGTCCGGTGCGAATCCGGCGCGGTCCCGCCACTGTGACCGGGCGCGAGCCCGGGAGCCAGGCCACCGCTCGCGGGAACACGGTTGGTCCACGAGGATGGAGCGAAACCGCATGACTGCGCGCGTTCGCGTTACGTATGCGACGTTGTCGGCCGACAACGAGGATCTGCACACCTCCTACGAGGAGGGTCTGAGGGTCGCCAAGTCCTGGCTGGGCGCGACCATCCCGACGAAGGTCGCCGGGGAGGCCAGGACCGCCGGGGCGGCGTTCGCGGTCACCAGCCCCAGCGACACCGCGATCCGGCTGTGCACGGCGCACGCCGCGACCCCGGAGGACACCGACGACGCGGTGCGCTCCGCCGCCGCGGCGTTCGGCCGGTGGCGCCGCACGCCGTGGGCCGAGCGGGTCGCCCTGCTGCGCCGGGCCGCCGACCTCATCAGCGAGCGCGCGCCCGAACTGGCCGCGCTGATGAGCATGGAGGTCGGCAAGAACCGGCTGGAGGCACTCGGCGACGTCGAGGAGTCCGCCGACCTGATCCGCTACTACTGCGACCAGTACGAAGCCGCCGACGGGTTCACCGCGCCGATGGACACGCTCTCGCCCGCCGAGACGACCAGCAGCGTCCTGCGCCCCTACGGTCCGTGGGCGGTGATCAGCCCCTTCAACTTCCCGATGGCGCTCGCCGCCGGTCCCGCGGGCGCGGCGCTCGTCGCGGGCAACCCCGTGCTCATCAAGCCGAGCCCGCAGGGCACCTTCACCGCGGCCAAGCTGCACGACTGCCTGATCGACGCGGGAATCCCCGCCGGCGTCGCGCACCTGCTGCCCGGCGGGGACGAGGTCGGCCAAGCCCTGGTCGAGCACGATGGCGTCGCCGGGCTCACCTTCACCGGCTCCACCGCGACCGGCGCGCTGGTGCGCGCCCGCTTCTCCCGGCGCTTCCCGAAGCCGGTGATCACCGAGACCGGTGGCAAGAACGCCGCCGTGGTCACCGCGTCGGCCGACCTGGCCGTCGCCGCCGCCGGGGTGGCCCGCTCGGCGTTCGGCCTGTCCGGGCAGAAGTGCTCGGCCTGCTCGCGCGTCTACGTCCAGCGCGAGGTCGTTGACGACTTCCTCGCCGCGCTGGCCGCCGAGGCCGACGCGCTCGTCGTCGGCGACCCCACCCAGCGCGCGGTCTTCCTCGGCCCGGTCATCGACGCCGCCGCCGTCGCCCGCTACACCGCCGCCGTCGACCACGCCCGCGAGCACGGCAGGATCGTCGTCGGCGGCGACGTCCTGCGCCCCGACGAAGGCCGCTCGCGCGGGCACTTCGTCACCCCGACCGTCGTCACCGGGCTGCCCGCCGACGACCCGCTCCTGCGCGATGAGCTGTTCGTGCCGTTCGTCGCCGTCGTCGCGGTGGACTCCCTCGACGAGGCGATCACCCTGGCCAACGCCACCGACTACGGACTCACCGCGGGCTTCTTCTCCGGCGACGACGCCGAGATCGAGCGCTTCCTGGACGAGATCGAAGCCGGGGTCGTCTACGTCAACCGCGCCGCGGGCGCGACCACCGGCGCCTGGCCGGGCGTGCAGCCCTTCGGCGGCTGGAAAGGCTCGGGCAGCAGCGGCAAAGCCGGGGGCGGACCCCACTACGTGCAGCTCTACCTGCGCGAGCAGTCCCGAACGGTGGTGGCCCGGTGACTTCCATCAACACGGCTTCCCCCGACACGCCTTCCCTCGACACGGGCAGGCCCGTGCCCGACGTGCGCACCGAGCTGCCCGGGCCGCTCGCGCGCGAGATCCTCGCCGCCGACACCGCGATCACCAGCCCGTCGCTGCCGCGCGCCTACCCGCTGGCCCCGCGCCGCGCCTCCGGCTGCGTCATCGAGGACGTGGACGGCAACCTGTTCCTGGACTTCAACGCGGGCATCGCGGTGAACTCCACCGGCCACACCCATCCGGCGGTCGTCGCCGCCGTCCAGGCGCAGGCGGCCGAGCTGCTGCACTACTCGGCCAGCGACTTCTACCTGCCGGTGTACTCCCAGACCTGCGCCGCGCTCGCCGCCACCGCGCCGATGCCCGGACCGGTGCGGGTGTTCCTCACCAACTCCGGCGCCGAGGCCGTCGACGGCGCGCTGAAGCTGGTCCGGCACGCCACCGGCCGCCCGTACGTGATCTCGTTCTTCGGCGCGTTCCACGGCCGCACCTACGGCGCGGTCACGTTGACCGCCTCGAAAGCCAAGTACCACAAGGGTTTCGGCCCGCTGGTGCCCGGCGTGCTGCACGCCCCGTACGCCTGGAGCGTCCGGGACCCCGAGACCGGCGCGCGCTCGCACGATGAGGATCTGACCTTCGACTTCCTGGAGAACACGCTTTTCCGCCACCAGGTCGACCCGAGCGAGGTCGCCGCGGTGTTCGTCGAGCCGATCCAGGGCGAGGGCGGCTACCTCGTCCCGCCGCAGGGGTGGATGCGGCGGCTGCGCGAGCTGTGCGACCGGCACGGCATCCTGCTCGTCGCCGACGAGGTGCAGTCCGGCATGGGCCGCACGGGCGCGATGTGGGCGATCGAGCACGCAGGTGTCGCCCCGGACGTGCTGATCAGCGCCAAGGGCCTGGCGTCGGGCCTTCCGCTCGGCGCGTTCATCGCCCGCGCCGAGCTGATGGAGAGCTGGGGCGCGGGCGCGCACGGCTCCACCTACGGCGGCAGCCCGGTGCCGTGCGCCGCGGCCCTGGCCACGCTGGAGGTCATCCGGGACGAGGGGCTGCTGGACAACGCCGCGAAGGTCGGCGCGGTGCTCACCGAGGGTCTGCGCGACCTGGCCGCCCGGCACCCGTCGGTGGTCACCGACGTGCGCGGGGTCGGGCTGATGATCGGCGTCGAGTTCCGCACCGCGGCGCAGTCGGCGGCGGTGCAGCAGGGCTGCTTCGAGCGGGGCCTGCTGGTCCTGGAGTGCGGGGAGACGACGGTGCGGGTGTCCCCGCCGCTGGTCATCACCGCGGACCAGGCGCGCACGGCGCTCGACATCCTCGGTGACGTCCTCGCGGGCATTCCCGCGTGAGCCACGTCTTCTCCCGCGCGGGCGGCGACCTGCCGGTCGTCGCCCGCGCGCGGGGTGTGCAGATCACCGACACCGATGGACGGTCCTACCTGGACGCCTCCGGTGGCGCGATCGTGGTGAACATCGGGCACGGCGTCGCCGAGGTCGCCGACGCCATCGCCGCCCAGGCCCGCCAGGCCGCCTACGTGCACCCGACCGCGTTCGCCTCCGCCGAGGTCTCGGCCTACGCCGACGAACTCGCCGAGGTGCTGCCCATCGCCGATCCGCGCGTGTACCCGGTCTCCGGCGGCAGCGAGGCGGTCGACACCGCCATGAAACTCGCCCGCGCCTACCACCTCGCGCGCGGCGAGGACCGCCATGTCGTGATCGCCCGCCAAGGCTCCTACCACGGCAACTCCCGCGGCGCGCTCGACGTGTCCGGGCGGGCGGCCCTGCGCGCCCCCTACCTGCCGTGGCTGGGTTCGGCGCGCCACACCACGACTCCCTACGAGTACCGGTGCCCGTTCCCGGACTCGCACCCCGTCGGCTGCGGCGCCCGCCACGCCGCGGAACTGGACCGTCTCATCCGGACGGCGGGACCGGTCGCTGCGTTCATCGCCGAGCCGGTCTCCGGTGCGGCGCTCGGCGCCTGCGTGCCGCCCGAGGACTACTGGCCCGCCGTCAGCGCCGTCTGCCGCGCGCACGGCGTGCTCCTCATCGCCGACGAGGTGATGACCGGCTTCGGCCGCACCGGCCGCTGGTTCGGCGGCGACCACTGGGGGGTGCGCCCGGACATCCTCGTCGCCGCCAAGGGCGCGGCCTCCGGCTACTGGCCGCTGGGCCTGGTGGCCTGCACCGCGGAGGTCCACGACGCCGTCGTGGGCGCGGGCGGGTTCGTGCACGGGCACACCTATTCCCACCACGTCGTCGGTGCGGCCGCGGGCCGGGCGGTGCTGCGGATTCTCCACCGCGACGGCCTGGTGACCGCGGCTGCCGAGCGCGGCGCCGAGTTCGGCGACGGGCTGCGCTCCGCGCTGGCCGAGCACCCGTCGGTGGGCGACATCCGGGGGCTCGGTCTGCTGTGGGCGGTGGAACTCGTCGCCGACCGCGCCACCGCCGCGCCGTATCCCCGCCAGGAACGCGTGGTCGAACGGGTAGTGGCCGAGGCGCGTTCGGCGGGTCTGCTCCTCTATCCGTCCACTGGCTGCGCCGACGGTGTGGACGGCGACTGCTTCCTGCTCGGTCCTCCGCTGTCGGCCACCACCGCCGAACTGGCCGAGATCGTCACCCGCTGCGCCACGGCCGTGCGCCGCGCCCTCTGATTGCGCTCTCGGCGAAGACGGCCGCGGGCACCCCCGGCCCCGCCTACGGTGGCGGCAGGCCGACCCAGGGGGACTGATGACGATCACCGGAACCGCCGCCGGGGTGCCGTTCACGGCGCTGCCGCCCGCGACCGACGGACCAGCGCCGCTGGTCGTGAGCTGGCACATGCTCGACGCCCCGCGCACCGACGCCGCCTTCGCCGCCGCGCTTCCCATGGCCGGGGTGCCCGCCTGGCGGGTCCACCTGGGCATGCCGATGTGCGGGGCCCGGATGGTGGACGGCAGCCTGGACGCCATCATCGCCCTGGCGCGGCAGGACCCGCTGCTGAACTTCATGGCCCCGTTCGTCAACCAGGCGGCGGCGGAGTTCCCGGCCGCGCTCGCCGCACTGCGCGAACAGTTGCCGGTGGACGGCGGTTCGGTGCACCTGCTCGGCGCGTCCCTCGGGGGCGCCGTGGCGCTGGAGGTGCTGACCGGGGGAGCCGTGCCGGTGAGGTCCGCGGCGCTGGTGAACCCGGCGGTGCGGATACGGTCCGCCATCGGCATGGTGGCCGGGCTGGCGGGCCGGGAGTACGCGTGGAGCGCGGAGTCGGACGCGGTCGCCGCCGCGCTGGACTTCGTCGCCCGCGCGGGCGAGATCGGGGAAGCGTCGCCGCTGCTGATCGTCAGCGGCGAGCACGACGACGCGAACCTGAGGGCGGACGCGGCCGAGCTGGTCGCGGCGCTGCGCTCCCGCCGCCTGCGGGCGGACGTCGTCACGGTCGAGGGGCTCGGGCACGCCCTGGCCGACGAGCCGGGGCTGGAGCCCGCGCCGCCATCGCCTGCCGCCCGTGCGGTCGACGCGGTGCTGACCGAGTGGTTCAGCGAGCAGGTCACTGGTGATGCCATCACCTGATCGGCGCAGCGGAGAACCGGCGGTCGGTGTGGAAGGGTTCGCGCTGTGGACGAGATGACGCGCCGAACCGCGCTGCGCTCCGCTGGTGTCGCCGGCCTGACCGCCGCGGGGGTCGCCGCGCCGGGGATCGCCGCGGCGCAGGACAAGCCGAAGCCCGCGCCCCCGGCTCCGCCGGGACCCGGCCCGGCCAGGTGGACCGAGTTCGAGCTGAAGGACCGCCGCGCCGTCCTCGCCGCCGGCCTCAGCGAGGCCGAGGCCGACGCCTGGCTGCTCATGAACAGGGCGGGCGCCAAGCTGCTCGCCCTGCCGTCGCAGCACCCGTCGGACCTGCCCGACATGGTCGACGCGATCCACGTGATCCAGAACAAGCTGCTGGCCCGCGCGACCTACCGCAAGTACCTGGACGCCCACACCGGCGGCTGAGCGGGTCCGTCAGAGCGGGTGGCCGTGCAGGAAGTCCAGCACGGCCGGGGTGGCCTGGCAGCCGAACTCGTCGAAGTAGGCGTGGCGGGCGCCCTCCAGCAGGAACAGCTTCGCGCCCGGGACGCGGTCGGCGATGAGCCGGGCGTTGGCCACGGGGGCGAGCAGGTCGTCCGTGCCGTGCACCACCAGGGTGGGCGCGGTGATGCCGGGCAGGCCGTCCCAGGCCTCGTGCTGGGAGCTGGCCCGCTTGTGGCCCCGGGTCGCCTCCGGGGACATGGCCGCGTCGCCGAGGACCTTCATCGGATCACCGGTGAAGGAGGGCGTGTACATGAGGTCGATCAGCGTCTCCCGGCGCTTGGGGCCGATGAGGAGCTGGACCACGTCGGGCGGCGTTGTCAGGCCGTGTCTGCGCCCGGGTGCGGTGCAGCCGAGCACTAGCGCGCCGAGGCGTCCGGGATGGTCGATCGCCAGGCGCTGCGCTGTCTTGCCGCCCATGGACGTGCCGTACACGTGCGCCCTCTCGACCCCGAGGTGGTCGAGCACGGCGACGACGTCGTCGGCGAAGCGGGCCGTGCCGTAGCGCCCGTCGGCCGCGTCGTCGCTGTCGCCGGTGCCCGCCGCGTCGACGGCGATCGTGCGGTGCGCGCCCGCGAACTCCGCGCGCACGGAATCCCACCACGCCTTGGAGTTCGCCTGCCCGGCGAGCAGCACCAGCGGCTCGCCCTCGCCGACGACGTCGAACCCGATCCCGCTGCCATCGGCCGCCCGCACCCGCATGGCGTCGAGGCTACCCAGGCCCAGGTGGACCGGTGTGGGCGCGCCGCCCCGCGGGTACCTCCGGGGGCGTGGAGCGCACGGACGACGGGCGGTATGTGGTCATCTCGGGGCGTCGCTGGCGGGCGACGGACCCCGCCATCCCCGAGGACGTCGCCGCCTCGCTGCGCACGGCGCTGATGGCGGCCCGCCGCGACGTCGGGACCGCACTGCGCGCCCACGCCGACCCCTCGCCCGCGAGGGCGAGGGTGCAGGCGGCGAAGGTGGGCCTGGGGGAGCGTGGCACCCCGTGGTGGGAGCAGAGCGCCGAGGAGCGGCGGCTGCGCTGGGAGGCCGCGCTGAGCGACCTGGCTATTCCGCCACGCTGAGCACGATCTTGCCCTTGGTCCGCCCGGTCTCGCCCAGGGTGTGCGCGGCGGCGGCCTCCGCGAGGGGCAGCACCTCCTGGACCTCGACCGACACCGCGCCGCTGTCGATCAGACCGCCGATCGCGGCCAGGGCGGGACCGTCCGGCTCCACCAGGAATGGGCTCGTGCGCAGCCCCCTGGCCGCCGCCGCGTCGCGCAGCTCGGGGGAGACCCCGCCAGGCACGGCGATGAGCAGGCCGCCGGGGCGCAGGACGTCCAGTGAGCGGGTGCTGGTGTCGTCCCGGACATCGCCGACGAGGTCCAGCACGATGTCGACGTCGCTGATCACGTCCTCGAAGCGGGTCGCGGTGTAGTCGACCAGTTCGTCAGCGCCGAGGCCTGCCAGCCAGTCGTGCCGGGGCGCGCTGGCCGTGCCGACGACGTGGGCGTCGAGGTGCTTGGCGAACTGGACCGCCAGGTGGCCGACCCCGCCCGCGGCGGCGTGCACCAGCACCCGCTGGCCTGCCTGCACGCGGGCGGTGTCGACCAGGGCCTGCCACGCGGTGAGTGCGGCCAGCGGCACCCCGGCGGCGTGGACGTGGTCGACGGCCTTGGGCTTCCTGGCGAACTGCCGGGCGGGCGCGGTCACGAACTCCGCGTAGCCGCCCGCCGCGCGCGGGAACCACGGCATCCCGTACACCTCGTCGCCCGGGGCGAGGGTGGTGACCCCGAAGCCGACCGCCTCGACCACACCGGAGACGTCCCAGCCGAGGGTGAACGGCGGCTCGCCCAGCACCCCGGCCATGCCCCCGCCCGCCCGCGTCTTCCAGTCGACGGGGTTCACCCCGGCGGCCACGACCCGCACGAGGACCTCGGTGGGCAGCGGCTCGGGCACCGGCACCTGCTCGGTCGCGAGCACCTCGGGTCCGCCGAAGCCGTGCTGGACCACCGCGCGCATCGTGGGCATCTGTTCTCCTGTCGAGTCGGTTGCCAGGCTCAACACCGACCATGGCGGCGGTAGTCCCCCTCCAGGATGGATGTGCACGCTCACATGATTGGTTCGTACATCTGGCCAACTGTTGGTTGTGCAGAGGTAGGAATCGCGTTAACGATCACATCGACACCCCGGCCTGGTACGTGCTCGTGAACAGGCACAGCGGCACGGCCTTGGACGTCCGTGGCTCCACAGCCGACGGCGCGCGCGTCGTGCGCAATGCCGACGTCGACGCCGCCGCTCAGCGGTGGCTGCTCATCCGCGTCGCCGCGGCAGCTCCGAGCTATCCGAACCCCGGCCACGTCACCGGCGACACCCGCGTGCACGACCCGACGATCGTCGAGCGGCCCAGCGGAAGCGTCCACGGCCCCGGCCACCCAGGCGTCCTGGCCGACGGTGACGGTGACGTCCTGACCTACCACTGGTACGCCGGCGACGGCACCGCCTACCTGGGCCTCAACCCGCTCGTCTGCGAGAACGGGTGGCCCGTCGTGCGCTGAGCCGGAACCCGGCACGGCCCAGCGCGCAGTGGCGACGATCTCCTCCGCCGGCTCCGATCGGGGGGTTCTCCGGCGGGGCACGGCCGGGCCCGGTCGCGCCCGGGGCACACTGCGAAGCCGGATGTCACATTCTCGGCCGCGGCGGTGCTGTACGGGTATGGACCTGGTTCAGCACGGTCAGGCGGCCCCGGCCGCCGTCCTGGTCGCCCCCAGCGCCGGGGTCGGGCGGGACGAGAGGGGTGCGCGCGTGGCGGGTGCGGGGCGGGGCGGCGTGCGCGCCGACCTCGACGCGGTGTTCCGCCGCGAGTACCCGGGGGTGGTGGGCGTCGCCGCGCGCGTTCTCGGCTCGCGCGACCAGGCCGAGGACGTCGCGCAGGAGGTCTTCCTCTCCTTCGGGCGCTCGTCGGTGCCCGGCGGGGAGGCACGCGGCTGGCTCGCGGTCGCCGCCGCGCACACCGCGCTCAACCTGCTGCGCTCCGGCCGCCGCCGCGCCACCCGGGAGGAGTCGGCCGCCTGCCCGGCCGTGGTGCCCGACGTGGCCGACACGGTGGTGACCCGCGCCGAGCGCGAGCGGGTAAGAGCCGCGCTCGGCAGGTTGCCCCGCAAGCAGGCCGTCGCCCTCGTCCTGCGGCACAGCGGCCTCAGCTACGCCGAGGTCGCGGCCGCCCTCGATCTGTCCCCCGGCAGCGTCGGCACCACGGTGCGGCGCGCCGAATCCGCTGTGCGCGAGGAGTTGACCCGCCATGCGTCATCCGGTTGATGGAGTGCTCCGCAGGCTCATCGATGAGCCCGCGGGCGTCGCCGACGCCGATCGGCGGCACGTCGCCGAGTGCCCGACCTGCCTCGGCGCGCTGACCGCCATGCGCGAGGACGCCGAACTCGTCGGCGCCGCGCTGACCCCCGCCGACGGGAGCGTGGACGTGGGGGCGGCCTGGCAGCGGCTCTCCAGCGCCACCGCGAGCCCGGCCCCGGTGAAGGCCCGGCGTCCCCGCCGCTCCGGCGGGTTCCTGCGCAGGCCGGTGGTCGCCGTCGCCGCGGTGGCCGTCGTGGTGGCGGGCGCGGGCACGGCCGCGGCCAACGACTGGTTCCAGATCTTCGCCACCGAGAAGGTCGCCCCGGTCAGCTTCTCCACCGCCGACGTGATGGCGCTGCCCGACCTGAGCGCCTACGGCGTGGTCGAGATGACCAGCGACGGCGACGTGCGCATGGTGCCCGACGCCGCCGTCGCCGCCGCCGAGACCGGCCTCGACGTGCCCGAGGTGGCCGAGCTGCCCAAGGGCGTCTCCGGTGTGCCGGAGTACCAGGTCGCGGGCACGGTGACGGCGACCTTCACGTTCTCCCTGGACAAGGCCGCCGAGACTGCGGGCGGGTCGCTGCCGACCCCGCCGCCCGGTCTGGACGGCACCCAGGTGCAGCTGGTCGCCGGTCCCGCCGTCGCCGCGACGTGGGGCCAGGGCATGCCGACCCTGGTCGTGGGCCGCGCCGTCGCGCCCACGGCGTTCTCCACGGGCGCGTCGTTCGAGACGGTGCGCGACTACCTGCTGTCGATGCCGGGCCTGCCCGCCGACCTGGCCACCCAGCTGGGCACCTTCACCGCGGACGGCTCGACGCTGCCCCTGCCCGTTCCCGGCGACTACGTCACCACCGAGCAGACCGAGGTGAACGGGGTCCCCGCGACCGTGCTGGCGACCCGCGACGGGGCCGTGGCCGCCGTCGTGTGGGTGTCCGACGGGCAGGTGACCGGCGTGGCGGGCGCGCTGGACGCCGACGAGGTGCTGCAGATCGCCGGGGAGCTGCGCTGACGATGGTTGCCGACCACCTCCGCCCGGCGGCCGACCTGGTCGCCGCCCTGCCCCCGTCACCGGCGGTGTGGTGCACGGGACTGCGCAAGCGGTACCGCGGGCGCCACGCCGTGGACGACGTGTCGTTCCAGGTCGGACGGGGGGAGGTGGTCGGTCTGCTCGGCCCGAACGGGGCGGGCAAGACCACGGTGATCAAGATGCTGCTTGGCCTGGTCCACCCCGACAGCGGTGAGGCGATGCTGCTGGGCGGGCGCTCGGGCGACCCGGCGGCCCGAGCCAGGGTCGGCTACCTGCCCGAGCTGTTCCGCTACCAGCCCTGGCTGACCGCCTACGAGGTGCTGACCCTCCACATGCGCCTGGCCGGGATCTCGCTGACCGAGCGGGATCGGCGCGACGGGCTCGCCAGGGTCGGCCTCGGCGAGCGGGCGGGCGACCGGGTCGGCGGGTTCTCCAAGGGCATGCAGCAGCGCCTCGGCCTGGCCGTGGCGCTGGTGGCCGCCCCGGAGCTGGTCGTCCTGGACGAGCCGACCAGCGCGCTGGACCCGGTCGGCCGCGCCGACGTGCGCGACATCGTGCTGTCGCTGAAGGAGCGCGGGGTGGCGGTGCTGCTCAACTCGCACCTGATCGGCGAGGTCGAGCGGGTGTGCGACCGGGTGGTCATCCTCGACCGCGGCCGGGTCGCGGCGTCGGGCTCGCTGGCCGAGCTGCTCGGGCAGCGCGAGCTGCGCCTGCACCTGACCGGGCTCACCCCGCCCGCCGAGTCCCGCCTGGCCGAGACCGGCGTGGTCGAGCGCGAGGGAGACTGGTTCACCGTCGCCCTGCCCGCCGACGACGACGGCGTGCTGGTCCCCGACCTGGTGCGCGACTTGGCGGCGCTGGATGTTCGCGTGCACGCGGTGGAGCCCGCGCGGATCAGCCTGGAGGCACGGCTGCTCGGCATCCTCCGGGCCGGAGAAGGGGGCGCCCAATGAGCCCAGTGAGCCCAGTCAGCCCAGTCGGCACCGTGCTGACCATCGCGGGGCTGACGCTGCGCGAGGCCTCGCGCAGGAAGGTGCTGTGGGCGCTGGCCGGGCTCACCGTCGCGCTGCTCGTGCTGAGCGCGTGGGGGTTCTCCCGCGTCGCGGCCGAGTCCGCGGAGTTCGTGACGCTGACCAGCGGGCAGGCCCGGCTGGTGGCCTCGCAGCTGCTCAACCTCGTCATGTTCGGCATGAGCCTCATCGCCGCGCTCGGCACCGCGTTCCTGGCAGGCCCGACACTGGCCGGGGAGACCGAGTCCGGCATCGCGCTCGCGGTGCTGGCCCGGCCGGTCCGCCGGTCGGCGGTGCTGCTGGGCAAGTGGCTCGGGCTGGTCGCCTTCGGCACCGGGTTCGTGGTCATCGCCGGGCTCGCGCAGTTCCTGGTGGTGCTGTGGACGGTGGACTACTGGCCGCCGCAGCCGGTCGCCGCCCTCGCGCTGCTGGCGGGCCAGACCGTCGTGCTGCTGACGCTGGGTGTGCTGCTGTCCACGGTCATCTCCCCGATGGCCTCCGGTGTGATCGCGGTCGGGCTCTTCGGAGCGACCTGGATCGCCGGTGTCGTCGGCGGCATCGGGCAGGCGCTGGGCAACGACGGCGTCGCCAGGATCGGCACGATCTCGCGGATGCTGCTGCCCACCGACGGCCTCTGGCGCGGCGCCATGCACAACCTGCAGGACCTCAGCGCGCTGGCCCAGTTCGGGCAGGGGATGGAGGGGTTCCCGTTCCTCAGCGAAGCACCGCTCACCTACGGGTACCTGGTGTGGGCCGGGGTGTGGGTGGCGATGGTGTGGGGTCTGGCGGCGGTGTCGTTGCGGCGCCGGGACCTCTGATCAGCCCTGCTTGCCCCGGTCGGCCTCGGTGACCCGGGCACGCAGGCGGTCGCGGACCTCGTCGGGGGTGTAGGCGGCGCGTTCGCGCTCGGCCCTGGCGACGGCGACCCCGCCCGCCGCGACCCCGAGGACACCCGCCAGGCCGAGGAACTTCCACACCTTCCGCATCGGTGCAGGGTAGCGCCCTAGGCTGGCCCGCATGCTCGGACTGGACGAGGCCGTCAACCTGACCCGCACCGGTGACCTGTGGCTGTTCCGCGGCCGCTCCCTGCCCGACCGCGCCATCCAGACGCTGACCAACTCCCCGGTCAACCACGTCGGCATGGCGGTCGTGCTGGACGACCTGCCCCCGCTGATGTGGCACGCCGAACTGGGCCGCTCCCTGCCCGACCGCTGGACCGGCGAGCGCCAGCGCGGCGTCCAGCTGCACGACCTGCGCGACGCCGTCGTCGTGTGGGGCACCAGGTACGGCCAGCGCGCCTGGCTGCGCCAGCTGGCCGATCCGGTCACCGCCGAGCAGGAGGACGCCGTCCTGCGCACGATCGCCCGCTTCGACGGCACCCCGTTCCCCTCGTCGGCGCGCCTGGCGGGCCGCTGGGCCCTCGGCAGCCTGCCCCGGACCCGCTGGCAGAGGCCGAACGCCGACGCGAGCCTGGAGAGCGCCTACTGCGCCGAGGTCGTCGCCGTGACCTACGAGGCGATGGGCCTGCTGCCCGCTGGCGAACGCCCGAACTCCTACGACCCCGGCCGCTTCTGGAGCGGCGACGACCTCCCGCTGCTCGGCGGGGCGGCGCTGGGGGCGGAGATTCCCGTCGACGTGCCCGCTGGGAGTGTTCCCTCCGGTTCTTGATCAATGTTTGCGCCGGGACTGTCCCGGGTATGGCCGTGGAGTGGAGGGCTGCATGGAGGACCAACTGCTGGCCGGGCGCTACCGCATCGGCGCCGTGCTCGGCTCCGGTGGTGCCGCCAAGGTGCACCGCGCCTGGGACACCAGGGTGTTGCGCCCGGTGGCGGTGAAGGTATTCCGCGGTGTTCCCGAGGGCGCTGAGCTGCACCGCTTCCAGAACGAGGCGCACATGTTGGCGATGCTGTCGCACCCCGGCCTGGTCGACGTGTTCGACGCGGGCGCCGACGGCAATCGCCCGTTCATCGTCCTGCGGCTCATCGAGGGCCATACGCTCCGCGACCGGATCGCGGATGGACCGGTGTCGGTCGACGCCGTCCGCCACCTGGGTGCCAGGCTCGCCGAGGCGCTGGCGTACGTGCACGCCCGGGGCGTGACCCACCGGGATGTGAAGCCCTCGAACATCCTGCTCGACGCGGGCGGCAGGCCCCACCTGGCGGACTTCGGGGTCGCGAAGCTTATCGGGTCGGAGCGGGTGACCGCGACCAACGAGATGATCGGCACCGCGGCCTACCTCGCCCCCGAGCAGGTGCGCGGCCACGAGGTGGGCAGCGCGGCGGACATCTACGCCTTCGGGCTGGTCCTGCTGGAATGCCTGACCGGGACGCTGGAATACGACGGGACCGACGTCGAGAGCGCGTTGGCCCGACTGCACCGCGCGCCGGTGATCCCCGCCGGCGTGCCCGCTGACCTGAGCGCTCTGCTGACCCGGATGACATCGCTGACACCCCGGCGCAGGCCCAGCGCGCAGGAGTGCCGAGACGCGCTGTCCAGGGTTGGGGAGCCTGGGCTGTCACTGGCCGTCGAGCGGCCTCTCGGCGGTGCGGAGGGAACTCGCTCGGGAAGCGGGTCAGCATCAGGTGCGGCGGTGACCCTGGTGGGGCTGCCGGCGCGCGAGAGCGCAGTCGCGGCCAGGGGATCCGCCCGTGGGGTCGGCGGGGCATGGGCGCGGCGGGGACTGGCGGCGGTGGCCGCCGGTGTGGTCGGGGTTCTCGGGGTGTGGGCGGTGTCGGGGGTCGACGGCTCGGTGCGCACGCCGGGGGATGGCGGGACGGCGGTGCTGGACGGGACGTCGTCCGGGGTGCTGCGGGGCGAGGTGGTCAACGAGCCGGTCAAGCCGGTGGCGGAGACCGTCGCGGAGACCACGGTGCCGGTGCAGGTTCCTGCTGAGGTGGTGGTCGGTTCAGCGCAGAACGACGCCAAGAAGCCGAAGAAGCCGCGACCGGGGCAGTCGGTCGGGGGCGGGCCCAAGCACGACAAGACCCCGCCCGCTCAGGCGGGCAAACGCAAGCCCGCCAAACCCTGACAGCGAGCGCGGGTCCGGCCGGATCGGCGCAGGCAGGCTCGGATCCGGTGGAGAGTGATCCGCCCGGCGGGTCAGGGGTGGGGCTCGGCCGTTGACAGCCAGGTGTGGCGGGTCAGGCTCCTGGTGGTTTCCCGGACGTGCAGGGCGGCGAGCAGCCAGGCCGTGGGGAACGCGCTGGTGGTGTCGGCGTTGAGACGGCCGAAGGGGTCGCGGTGGCGGTCTCGGGCGGCGGTGCTGAGCGCGGTGAGGATGGCCGCGCTGGTGGTGAGTCCGACGGCCGACAGGCGCTTGGCGTACTGGGCGGTGTCGGGGAGGGCGGCGATGGATCGGCCGCCCAGGGCGGCGCGGTGGACGGCGTTGGCGAGCGGGCGCATCGGGGCGGGGACGCGGTCGGGGCGCGGAATGGGGCGATGCGACGGAGGCATGTCGTGTGAGGGCTGGGTGTCCTGCGGGGTGGTGTTCGGGAGGGCGGTGTGGGCGCGTTGGAGGGGGTCTAGGGAGAGGTTCGCGAGGGAAGACCAGGTTGCGGGGAGCGTGAGGTTGCCGGAGACGGCGATGGCGGTGGCGGTGCCGGGGTGGTCGGGGTGCAGGCGGGCGATGAAGCGGCGGGTGACGCCGGGAACGGCGGCCAGGAGGCGGAGGTTCTGGCGGGTCAGGTCGTCGTCGGCGGTGAGGTCCAGGTGGGCGCCGGCGGCGTCGTCCGGGTGGGACTCGGCGGTGCGGACTCGCAGGGCCGAGCCCGCGGCGCCGAGGACCTCGGCGGTGAGGAACAGGAGGGTGTCGCCCGCGGGGCGGTCCTCGTCGGGGAGGTCGTAGGCGGCCAAGGCGCGGGACACCTGGTCGGTGAGGGGTGTTGCCCACAGGGCGTCCAGGGCGGGGTCGGTCCAGGCGGCGCCGGGGGCGGCGACGGCGCGGACCGACTTGCCCGCGCCCAGGCGGCGGTCGGGGGAGGCGGTGCCGCCGGTCAGCAGCAGGCCGCCGCGTCCCAGGGCCCGGTGGGTGTGGCCGGACTCGCCGAGGGCGACCGGGCCGCCCGCCGCGATGGCGACCCGTTCCCGAGTGCCCGGCATCAGCGCGGGGACCGTCCACAGTCGACCGTCCTCGGTGGCCAGGTGGGTGACCACGCCCGCGTATCCCGTCGCCGACACCACCGCCTCGGTGCACAGGCCGTACAGGCGCAGGGAACCGACCGGGCGGTACTCGCGGCGGGCCGTGCCGCGCAGGTGGGCGGGGGAGCCGGCGCCCGAGCGCAGGTCGTGGCAGAGCAGGAGCAGGTCGAGCAGGTCGGTGCTGAGGGTTTCGCGGTCGAAGGAGCCGTCGGAGGCGCGGGCGGCGGCGAGGGCGGCGGCCACGCGGAGCCCGCCTGCCGCCGCGCGGTGCAGACCAGCGACCCTCGCGGAGTGCACGGCCCGCAGCAGCTCGGCGCGGACGACAGCGCCGCTGCCGGACGCGCCGCCCCGCAGCACCGCCGCCGCGGCCTCCCACAGCGCCGAGGCCGCCACCCGCTCCGATTCGGTCACGTCCGGGACAGGCGCGTCGCCGCTGGGCTCCTCCTCGCGAGGACCGCCCGACTCGCCACCGACGGGGACGCCGGGGTCGTCGGCAACCGGGTCGGCGATGGGGTCGGCAGCCGGGTCCGCGACGCCCGCGGCGGCGACGGCGATGCCGCGGTGCAGGCACTTGGGGGCGAGCAGGCAGCCGCACACCAGGTCGTCCGCCGAAGCCAGGACGCCGCCGCGCAGCGTCCACACCAGGCTGGTCTCCTCGTCGACCTCGACCCGCGCGACGTCGCCGTCGACCGCCACCGACCACTCCGCCGCCCGGTCGAGCGCGGCGTCGACGCGCTTGCGCAGCCGGGGCGGCAACGCGTCCAGAACGTCGGCGACCACGGCGGGAGCGACGCGAGGCAGGGGACCGGCGGACGGGTCGGACAACGCGGGCACCTCAGCGCACCTTCCTCGAAGCGGACATCATCCGCGCACCTTCTCGCCGACCCAGCGGGCCAGTTCGCCGGGGCTCAGCGCCGCCACCGGCATCCCGGCGGCGACCAGTGCGCCCGCCACCGACGTGGAGTAGCGGGCCGCGCCCGTGTCGTCCAGGCTGGCGCAGCCCAGCACTGTCACGCCGCTGGCCACCAGTTCGCGGACCTGCGCGGTGAGCGCGGCCACCGGGCCGCCTTCCTCGAAGTCGCTGACCAGGACGACCATCGTGCGCTCGGGGACGGTGACCAGGGAGCGGGCGTGGCGCAGTGCGCCCGCGATGTGGGTGCCGCCGCCGACGCGGACCTCCAGCAGCAGCGACAGCGGGTCGCCGACATGCTCGCTGAGGTCGACCACCTCGGTGGAGAACGCCAGGAAGTGCGTCGACAGCGACGGGACCCCGGCGAACACCGACGCCGTCAGCGCCGACCACACCGTGGAGGCCTCCATCGAGCCGGACACGTCGACCACCAGCACCAGCCGCCAGTCGCTGGCCTTGCGCCCCCGGCTGCGGAACACCGGCCGCTCCGGCACGACCACGACCCGGCCCGCCGCGTCGCGGCGCGCGGTGGCCAGGTTCGCCCGCAGCGTGCGGGGCAGGTCGAGCCGCCCGCTCGGCCGCCGCGTCGGGGTGGGCAGCAGCAGGCCCGACAGCGCGGGCCGGACCCGGTTGGCCAGCTGGTCGCTCAGCTCGCGGACCAGCCGCGCCACCAGTGGGCGCAGCCGCGCGACCGTCGCCTCGGACAATCCGCCCGCCAGCGAGAGCACGGTGCGCAGCAGCTCGACCGACGGCCGGACGCTGTCCGGGTCGATCTCCAGCGCCGCCTCGACCCGCCCGCCCTCGACGGCCGCGGCCAGCACCTCCTCGCGCACCCGGTCGCCGAACAGCTCCCGCAGCTCGTCAGACCACTCGCGCACGTCCGGGAACGGGCTGGACCTGTCCCCGCCGAGGTCGCCGCGCTCGGCGCCCTCACCCCGCTCGCGGCCGTACAGCTCGTCCAGCGCCGCCGCCCACCGGGCCGCCCCCGCCGGGCGGTCGCCGCGCGCGCCGAGCACCAGCCGCCAGCGGATCTCGGCGGCCAACCCGCCCGCCGCCTTCGGGGCTTCGCCAGGCTCTGCGGCCTCGCCCAGCTCCACGTCAGCGGGCGTTCCCAAGCCGTGGGCGGCGGCCACGGCGACGGCGGCGCGCTCGGCGGCCAGCCACGCGGCCAAGTCCTCCGGGTCGGGCACGCCGACGGCGTCGACCTTGCCGCCCGTGCGCTCCTCCACCACGGCCAGCACCTGGGCGCGCGCCGCCGGGCCGATCGTCACGAAAGCACCCCGCAGCGCGGGCAGCCGCTCCAGGAAGTCCTGGTCCGCCAACGCTTCCACCCGTTCCAGCAGCGGGACGAGCGCGGCGGGCGTCTCCAGCAGCGGGCCCGCCGCCGCGAGCACGCCGGTCAGGCCCAGGCGCAGCACGTCTCGGCGCTCGGACGTGCTCGCGCCGTCCACCCAGGACGCCACCCGGTCGCCCAGCTCGTGCGGCTCGATGAGCCCCAGCAGCACCCGCGCGGCCCCGGCGGCGCCGGCGACCAGCGGTGCGCCTTCCTCCGACAGGGCCTTCAGCGCGGCGGCCAGCCGCAGCCCGGTGCCCCGGCTGTCGTGGCGCAGGCCGAGTTCCACGATGGCACGCGCGTCGGCCGGGTCGGTCGCGCCCGCCAAGCCGTCGACCTGGGCGACCGCCGCCGCCTCCAGCTCCTCGGCCAGCAGCGGGTGCGCGTCGAGCACGGTGGCGGGGACGCCCGGGTAGTGCCCGGCGCGCAGCCTGTCGAGCTGGTCGAGGCCGCTCAGCAGCTCCGGCAGCGTCGCCGCCGACACCAGCACGGAGCCCGCGTCGCCCAGCAGGGCGTCGACCACCTCGGGCAGGCCGCACCCGGCGGCGGCCGACAGCTCGCCCAGCACGGCGGCCGGGGTGTGCCCGGCGCCGGTCTCGCGCTCGGCGCGCCGGGCCAGGAACCGGCCGCGCGCGGCGAGTTCGAGCGTGGTGCCCCACATCCCGGCCACCGGCAGCGTCGCCGCCGTCGCGGGCGTCCAGGCCGCCGTCCACCGGGTGGACAGCGTCTCGCCGCCGCCGACGCCCGTCGTGCCCGTCTCCTCGGCGTACGGGACACCGAGCACTCCCAGGCGGCGCAGCGTGACCTCGCGTCGACCGTCCAAAGGGGACCTCAGTGGGTCGAGCCGCAGCTGGGCGGGCTCGCGGGAACCCGGTCCCGGCAGGCGAAGCTCGTCGAACAGCCGCTCCACCGCGGGCGCGAGGCCCGAGCGCGGCGTGCCGGGGGCCAGCGCGCCCGTGCGCTGCCCGACCAGGACCTCCTGCGCCGCGCGGGCCACCACCCGGCCGCGGCCGATCGGGTCGGCGTGGGTGAGGGTGCTCTGCACCGCCTCCACGACCTCGCCGCGGCCCGGCGCCGGCAGCCCGCGCAGCCGCGCCAGGTCGACCGCCAGCCGCAGCGCCTCCTTGGCCTCGGCGGGCCCGGCCGGGTGGCCCAGCTCGCGGACCCGCGCGCACAGCGCCACGATCACCCGCGCCGCGGCGGCCTCCACCTCGGCGGGATCGCCCGCCGCGGCCAGCACCGCCTGCTGCCACTCCGGGTCGCGGATGCCCGCCGGGTAGCCGGAACGCTCGTCCAGCAGCCCGAACCCGTAGGGCACCAGCGACGTCACCACCGTCGACTCGGGCACCCGCGGGCGCGGGCCGTCCGGGCCGCGCAGCAGCGCCGCGGCGTGGAAGGACCCGATCACCGCCGTGCACCGCCGTCCGGCGGCGTCGGCCACGGCGTGCCGCATCCACTCCTCGCGCCGCAGGTCGTACGGGTCGACGCCGGTGCCGTCCGGGCCCCCGGAATCCACCCGCAGCGCCCAGCCGACGTACAGCGCCGCCCGCCGCACCGCCTCCGGCGACTGCCCGGGGGCGGTGGCCTCGACCAGCCTGTCCCACAGGTCGTCGCCGTCGCGGCCGGTGATCCGCCCGCGCAGCGCGTCGGCCAGCGGCGAGCCGTGGTCCACCCCGCCCGCGCGGTAGCCGCCGCGCAGCGCCATCGGCAGGTCGCAGGCGCGGACCTCCACCCCCGCCCGCCGGGCCCACCGCACCGCGGCCAGCTCGGGGGAGAAGTCCGCGAACGGGTAGAACGCCAGACCGCCCCCGTCCCGCTGCGCGCCGGACAGCGCCACCGGCGCGGTCAGGTCGGGGTCGGACAGGTGCGGGAGCCACTCGCCCAGCTCCTCCGGCAGCTCCACCAGCAGCACCTCGGGCGCGGCGGCGTCGAGCAGCGCGGGCATCACCGCGGCGAGCGCGGGCGAGTGGTGCCGCACCCCGATGAGGTGCGGCGCCTGGTGCCCGGCCAGCTGGTCGAGCAGCACGGCCTGGTCAGCTGTCGAGGACGTCACGGAGCTCCCACAGCCGTCGCCACGCCCGCGCGCCGCCCTCGGCCCGCCGCCGGACCGCGCCGTCCCAGTAGCCCAGCAGCCGGGCCGCGTCGGCGGGGTCGTCCTTGCGGACCACACCGAGCAGGTGGCCGGGCAGCAGCGACAGCGGGTCGCGGTCGCCGGGGAAGTACGCGTCGGCCAGGCCGATCGCCGTCGCCACGGACACGGCCTCGGCGGTGCTCATCACCGTCGAGGGCCGCTCCACGGCCCAGCCCTCCGCCGACGTGCCGGTGCGCAGGTCCCGGAACGCCGTCACCAGCGTCTCCAGCACCACGTCGTCCACCGCGTACGGGGCCTCGACCCGACCCAGGGCGGCGGTTGCCTGCCTGCGCACCAGCTCGGTCTCCGCGGCCAGGTCGCCGATCGGGCCGACCGCCTCGAAGTTGAACCGGCGCTTGAGCGCGGCCGACATCTCCGAGACGCCCCGGTCCCGCAGGTTCGCCGTGGCGATCACGGTGAATCCGGGGGCGGCGTGCACGGTGGCGTGCTCGGTGCCGGACAGCTCCGGCACCGAGATGCGCCGGTCGGACAGGATCGACACCAGCGCGTCCTGCACCTCGGGCAGGCAGCGGGTGACCTCCTCGACCCGCACCACGCCGCCGGTGCGCATCGCCTGGAGCACGGGCGAGGGCACCAGGGCGCGCGGTGACGGGCCCTCGGCCAGCAGCAGCGCGTAGTTCCAGCCGTAGCGCAGCTGGTCCTCGGTGGTGCCCGCCGTGCCCTGCACCGTCAGCTCGCTGGTGCCGGAGACGGCCGCGGCCAGCAGCTCGGAGAGCATCGACTTCGCGGTGCCGGGCTCGCCGACCAGCAGCAGCCCGCGCTCCCCGGCCAGGGTCACCACGGCCCGCTCGACCAGGGCCCGCTCGCCGACGAACTTCGGGCTGATCACCAGCCGGTTCGGCAGGCCGTCGGCGGCGGCGCCCTTGGGCAGGGGCAGTGCGTCGCCGCCGCTGCCCATCACGAACGTCACCGCGGCGCGCGGGGTCAGCCGCCAGCCGGGCGGGCGGCGGCCCTGGTCGTAGGCGGCCAGGAACGCCAGCTCCTGGGCGTGGGCGTGCTCGGCGGGCTCGACCTGCCGGGCGTGGGTGGTGTCGGGCGCGCTCACCGGCGTCCTCCGGTCGTCAGCTGCTCGTAGGCGGGGGCGTCGCCGTCGAGGACGCGGCGCCACGCGCGGGTGAACAGGTCGGCGACCGTGCCGCGCGGGGCGATGGCCCCGTGCGGGTGGTCGGTGAAGTCGAACAGCGGCGCCTTCCACCGCTCCAGCGGCAGGTGCGGTTTGGCCAGCGCCAGCCACCCGCCGGGCAGGAACAGCGACCGGCCCGCGCGCGCCCGCTTCGCGCTGAGCACCAGGTCGGTCTCGGCGAGGGCCGCGCGTGCCTTGCGCAGCCGTGCGGGCTTCCAGCCGGTCCACTTGGCCACGTTGGCGTCGGTGGGGTCGGGCAGGGCCAGCAGCTGCAGGTACAGCGCGGCGGCGTCCTCATCGATGCCGTGGTGCGCGGCGACCTCGGTGACCAGGTGCGGCACGGACAGGCCGGGGTCCTGGTAGAAGGCGTCCGGGTCGGTGTCCTGCTTCGGCGCGAGCGCGCACGCCTCGGTCAGCCCCGGCGAGCGCACCAGCTCCAGCGAGCGGGCCAGCTCCTGGTCGTAGGTGATCTCGCAGAGCGCGGTGAACAGCGGCAGGTCCGCGTCGCCGATGAGTCCGATGTGGACGATGACGCCGACGTGGTGCTTGTCGCCGCCGACGAGGTGCAGCCACGGCCGCACCCGCACCAGCGCGCCCTCGTCGGGCAGCTCGACGCCGAGCAGCTTGCACACCGCCGGGGCCTCGTTCCAGCGGCCCAGGTCCAGCGCGAAGTCCGGCGCCGAGACCCGTGCGCGCAGCAGCTCCAGCGCGCGCGGCAGCTGCGCCCGCATCGACGAACCGGCGGTCAGCCGCTGCGCGACCCACAGCAGCGCCTTGGGCAGCGCGGTGAAGTCGCGGTGGCCGAAGCCGCCGTCGTTGCGGGCGACCAGCCGGTTGTCCTCGACGCGCATGGCGCAGTCCTCGGTCAGCCAGGCCGTGGCCTCCGGGTTGGCGATGGCTGCCAGCAGCTCGCCGGAGCGGTCGTTGCCCAGCTGCGACGCGGCGTCGACCAGCACGTCCTCGGGCACCGGGGTGCGCTTGCCGTGCTTGGCGATCCACACCTGCGCGATCGCGGCCACGTCCGGGCCGCTGGTCCACAGCTCGGCCGGGTCGGCCGGGATCGCCGCGGCGAGCAGCCTGCGGCGGGTGGTGTCGTCGAGCCGCTTGAACCGCTGCCGGGCGGCTTTGCCCGCCGGGGCGCTGAGCCCGATCGCCTTGCGCTGGGCGGCGTCGAGGTAGTTCGCGCCCCAGGTGTCGACGCCCGGCATGCCCGCCAGCAGCACCGCGGCGTCGGCCTCACCCATGCCGGTGGCCTCCACCAGGGCGGTCACCGCCTCGGGCGACCAGGTGGTGGGGCCGTGCTCGGCGAGGGCGTCGAGGAACGCCGTCACCCGCGCGGGCCCGAACGGCTCGGCGATCTCGGTGGCCCGGTCCAGCACCCAGCCGTCGGGCAGGCGGAAGTCGCCGGGGGTGCTCGCGTGGTGCAGGCCCTCCAGGCTGTAGCCGTCGTTGCGGGACCAGTGCGTGTCGAAGGCGACGAAGAACCCGCCGGGCACCGGCACGACCTTGTCGGTGTCGCGGGGGACGTCCTTCGGCGGGGTGGTGATGGTGATCCGCCAGTGGCCGATGCCCGCGAGCAGGCCGCTGTCGACCAGCGAGCGCAGCACCAGGGTCAGCGCGGCCCTGTCCTGCTCGCCGGTCAGCGGCGATGCGGCCCGGTGGGCCACCGCGCCCAGCACGCCCAAGTGCTCGAACCAGTCGCGCACCGCCGTCTCGGGCACGCCCCCCGCCTTCTCCGGCGCGGAGGTGGCGGCGACGAGCGCGGCGAACAGCTCCGGCAGCACGGTGCGGGCGCCCGCGCGCGAGTTGTGCGAGCGGTAGCCGCCGAACCAGCCGAGCGCGGCCTGCACCTCGCCCTCGGTCACCGCGGGGCTCGTGTCGGTCAGCGCGGTCGGGTCGACCGCGCGGGCCGCCTCGGCGATCGGGCCGAACGCGGTGTACCCGGTGCGCAGGCGCGCCGCCCGGCGCACCGTGGACACCACGCCCGCCAGCAGGCCGGCATCGGCGATGCCGGGCAGCGCCGCGGCCACGGCGGTGGCCAGCGCGCCGCACTGCCCGGAGCGCAGGGCGGCGTGCTCGGCCCGGTCCCCGCGGGCGGACTCCTCGGCGGGTTCGGCGGTGGCCGCGTCGAGCAGCGCCGCCGCCGTCTCGGCGGTGACGGCGCGCAGCGCGGCCGAGCCCGCCTCGTCGCGCGGGCGCAGCACGTGCCACCAGGCCAGCGGGGTGATCAGCGGCGTGCCCGCGGCGATGTCCGGGTGGCTGTCCCCGGAGTCGACGCCGCCCTGGCGGACGCCCTCGGCGTCCATGACCTCGACGCCGCTGTAGGACTTGGCCAGGGTGAGCCGCGCGCCGGGCACGTCGAGCAGACCGACCGGGGCGCGCCTCCCGCCTGCCGTCAGCACCCGCCTGCCGTCAATGCCCTCGCCGACCCAGGTCAGCGGCACGTCGTCGCGGCCGCCCTCGCGGCGGACCCGCCAGCCGAGCATGCCGTCGGCGCACCCCAGCGGGCTGGATTCGGTGCCCGGGGCGGCCGGGCGCAGGCTGCTCGCGGTGTGGTCGATGCTCGCGCCGTCGGCGGCGAAGTCCTCGATGAACCGGGGGATGCTGTGCCTGCCGCGGTCGCCGGTGGCCGGGTCGACCTCGCGCCAGCGCCACGCGTCGTCGTGGTAGGAGGGAATCCACACCGTTGTGCCGTCGCTGTAGCCGACGGAGCCGCCGGAGAACGACGTGTCACCGCGGTGCGCGGTGCGCCCGCCGGACCAGCGCCCACCGCCGGGCATGCCCAGCGAGGCGACCGTCTCCGAACGGTAGTAGGTGGACGGGCCGGAGGAGACGGTGAAGATCTCCGTCGGCGCGTCGCTCCAGTAGGCGCGCTCCTCGTCCTTGCCGTGCCAGCGCACCAGCAGCACGCCGTCGAACCACGATGCGGTGGGGGAGAAGCGGTAGTCGTGGCGGTCGTCTGCTGGGATGCGCGAGGTGTGCTCGGCGAGCACCCCGTCGGGTCCGACGACGACGAACTGCTCGCCGCGGCGCAGCACCAGCGCTGGCCAGCCCTCGCCGCAGATCTCGACGGCGGCGTCCTTGGCCATCGTGCCCTCGCGGAGCCGGATCACCGCCTCGTCCAGCGCGGGCCAGCCCAGCTCGTCCAGCAGGCCGGTGCGCAGGGTGGCCGCGAGCGCGCGGGCGACGTCGGTGCCCGCGATGGCGGCGGCCGCCTCCGGGGCGTCCACGAACGCCTCGGGGTTGCGCGCCACCGACAGCGTGTCGAGCCGGTGCGTCAGCCGCGGCAGGCTCAGCGACTCCTTGGTGCTCGCCTGTGCGGTCACCCAGTGGCGCAGCGCGGCCCGCAGGCCGGGGGTGGACATGGCGGCCGTGACGGCTTCGGTGCCCATGCCGCGCGCGGTGGCCGTGCCGCTCGCGTAGGTGATGAAGCCGTCGGCGAGCGGGTCGATCAGGTCGGCGTCGGCGGCGATGGCGGCCAGGTCGCGGCGGCCGGGCGCCTCGTCGCCCAGCCAGGTGCCGACCGACAGCCCGGACCGGTTGTGCTTGCGGCGGGCGACCGGGACGCCCATCGACAGCAGCAGGTCGAGCAGGTCCAGCTCGTGGCCGCGGCCGTACAGGACCTTGACCTCCTTGCCGTCGGCGGCCATCCGGGGGCCCATCCGCTCGACCAGTTCCAGCAGCTCGGCCGAGCGCGGGGCGGCGTTCCAGCCGCTGGCGCGTGCCGAGACCACCGACGACAGCCAGTCGGCGGGCACGACGGTGTCGCCCTCGCGCGCGGGCTGGGCGACCAGCGCCTCGGTGGCGCCGCACTCGCCGAGGATGCCCAGCCACAGCTCCACGGCGGCGGCCGAGTCGGGCACGAAGGTCAGCAGTGCGG
This sequence comes from Actinokineospora guangxiensis, assembly GCF_042657845.1. Classification (NCBI taxonomy): domain Bacteria; kingdom Bacillati; phylum Actinomycetota; class Actinomycetes; order Pseudonocardiales; family Pseudonocardiaceae; genus Actinokineospora; species Actinokineospora guangxiensis. The sequence continues at coordinate 28,176 of NZ_JBHSKF010000006.1, forward strand.
CGCGGATCTGCGCGTCCGCGGTGGCCAGCCGGACCAGGGCGGCCCGGTAGCTCTTCCAGAAGCCCGCGCCCGCCCTGTCGATGGCGCTGCTGTCGAGCACCGCGCGCAGCAGGCGCTCGTCCTCGGCGGCCAGGTCGAGCTTGGCGGCCTTGGCCAGCCTGCGCAGGTCCTCCGGCATGCCGGTGTACGGGGGCAGGCCGCCGCGGGTGCGCTCGACGCACAGGGTCAGGAACAGCTCGTGGGCCGCGGCCGGGTCGTAGCGCTTGCCCAGGCCCTTGGCGTGGGCGGAGAGCGCCTTGGCGGTCAGCGCGCCCGCGAAGGCGAACTCCAGGAACACCTCGCGCAGGCGGTCGGGGTCGACGTCGAGGCTGTGCACCTCTTCCGCCTCACGCGCCTTGCCGAACATGGTGGCGGCGTAGGTGTCGTTGCCGTGCTCCAGGAAGATCCGCCCGGCCTGCTCGTAGAAGGTGGGCAGGAAGTGCGGGGCGGAGCGGCCCAGCATCTCGCCGAGCGCGGTGAAGCCGTCTTTGGCCGCGCCCGCCTTGGAGCGGGCGGTGCGGGCCAGCCGCTCGACGTCCTTGACCAGGTTGAGCGCGTGCCGCGCGTTGGCCGGGTCGTTGATCAGCGCCCAGGCCGGGAAGCCCAGCGCGCTGCGCCGCCCGGTGCCGACGGCCTCGGTGCTGGTGGGCGCGTCGAAGCCCAGGTACTCGCAGGTGAGGTCCTCGGCCTCGCCGAGCACCTGGGGCACCAGCCGCACGACGACGCGGCCGTCGAGCGCCGGGTGGGTGTAGCTGCGCGCGGTGATGACGTCGCGGTCCTCACCGGTGGGGTCGGTGCCGGGCAGCACGGCGCCCGCCGCGATCAGCGCGGTGTCGGTGTCGCTCACGCCTCGTCCGCCTTCTCCTCGATCTCGCGCCCGGCGTGGATCGCCGCCGCCATGCGCATGCCCTCCGAGTACGCCACCGGCCCGACCTCGGCCGGCGCGATGCCGACGCCGTCGGCGGTCGACCAGCGCAGGTCGCCCGTCCACGCCTCGGCCTCCGGGTAGTCACCGCCCAGCCAGAACCGGGCCTCGACCTCCCGGCCGCCCTCGAACGCGGAGTAGACGGCGTCGCCTCCGCGCACCGGGTAGCCGAGCGTGCGGCAGCGGCTGAGCGCGTGGGTGAGCTGGGCGAACTTGCCGCCCGCGAAGTCCTTGACCGAGGTGGCGCCCGCGGCGAACTCCGCGGGCTTGGCGAAGGTCCGCCGGTAGAGCTGCTGGGCCTTCTGCTCGACGCCCAGCTCGGCGCCGAACTCGCGCAGCTCCTCCAGGTCGGCCAGCAGCACCGGGTGCGGGATGGTGACCGTCTCCGCGCGCAGCCGGACCGTCTCGCCGTCGAGGTTCACCACGCCGATGCCCTTGTCCGGGTCGGCGTCGCGCAGGAAGCCGACCTCGTCACCGGCGGAGACGACCAGGTCGCGCAGCGCGGCGGCCCAGCCGGCGTCCGGCCACACCCGGACCAGCAGCGCCGAGGGCACCGGCAGCGACCGTGTCATCCAGCCGTCCACAGCCGACTCGCACGACGCCTCGTGGCGGTCGAGCCACTCGGCCAACTGGCGTAACCGGACAACCTGCGGATCGTCCTTGAGGGACGACGGCACCGCGGAAAGCTGCTTGCCCTTGCCGTTGCGGCATTGGACCCGCCGGTTCTCCCCGAGCCGCACCTGGTATCCGGAAGCGGCGTCGAGCCAGCCCACGGTTCCTCCTGCGATGGTTCGTGACGAATGCGGCGAGACTAGCGACGCCGCCCGACAATCCGTGGCGGAACCTGATGATCTGTTCTCAAAGGACATCCGGTATCCGGCTCGTCACGCTGTGGCTGCCCGGAACGCCTCGCGCTCGCTGGGCAGCCCGAGCTTCCTCAGGTAGACCGACGCGTTGCCGTTGCGCGGGTCCCACAGCCCTTCGGTCTCGATGAGTGCGTCCAAGAAGGTCCGTCGCGCGTCGGCTGGCCCTTCCAGCGCCTTGCCGAGCAGCGGTCCCCAGTCCCGCTCGACGGTGAAGGGGCCCGCGAAGCGCAGGACGTGCAGCGCCGCGGGCAGCAGGTCGGCGAAGTCGTCCACCCGCTCCACCGCGGCGGCGACCAGGTGGAAGCGCAGCTTGCCGGACAAGTAGGGAGTGTCCACCAGCCACTCGTCGGATTCCGGCAGCGCGAGCAGGCCCGCGAGGATCTCGGCTGTGTCCCGCGTGGCGTGCAGGGCCGCGCACACCCGCACCACCTGCTCGGCGTCGTGGAGATAGCCGGAGGTGTCCGCCTGGAGGTCGCCGAGCGCCAGGACCGCCTCGGCCCGCTCGGTGGCGGGCGCGCCGGAGACCGCGACGTCACGCAGGTGCTCGGTGATCGACTCGGTGGGCACGTCACCGGCCTTGTGCAGGCGCACCGCCGCGTACCGCGCGGCACGCCCGCACCCCGGATCGGCCAGCCACGGGGTGACGGCGGCCAGGAGGTCGCCCACGCTGTCTCGGCACGCGGCGACCGCGCGCGACCACATGACCTCGAACAGGACGTCGGAGAAGTCGACCCCTTCTTCCTCGTCCTCCCAGTCGCCCGCCGTCACCCCGCGCAGCTCGTCCTCACGGCCCGGCGGGCAGGCGGTGTCCAGCTCGACCGGGGCGTACGACGTGCTCTCGGCGACCTCGCCGAGGAACCGCAGCAGCGCGATCCGGATGGGGGCGCCGTCCAACTCCAGCTCTGCGCGCTCATCGGCCAGAAGGCCGGCGACGACCCGCGCGGCGGGCGCGGTCGCCGGGTAGACCGTCCCCTGGTGCAGGATCGCCGACCACAGGTGGCCCATCGCCCGCGCGCGCACGGCGGCGTCCGCGTCGAGCAGGGTGGCGAGGTGGCCGGGGGTGTCCGCCGCCTTGTCGTAGGCGTGGGACAGGCCGTTCCAGTCGATCTCCGCCTGCGCGGGTCCGGCGAGCATGGGCGGCATCCTGCACCACCGCCCGCGTTCGGGGACGGCGGATGCCGCGGACGCGAGCGCGCTGCTCCGATCGGCCCGGTCCGAACGGATCAGCCTTGTCGGCCAACGGGTGGCGCACTGGTCGGGTGCGACGTTCGACTCACCAGAGGCCCTTCTCAGCCCTTGGCCCTTAGGTTAGGCTAACCGAAGTCCGTTGTCCCAGGTAGGAGTGTCGGAGTGAGCGGTATCGCGGGCTCGGTCGCGTTGGTGACGGGAGCCGCCCGGGGTATCGGGGCAGCGGTGGTCGACGCCCTCGTCAGAGAGGGTGCCACAGTCGCGGCCGTCGACATCGATCGGGACGCGCTCGCCGAGCGGGTCGCCCAGGCCGGCGGCCGGGTGCTCGCCTGCCCCGCCGACGTCGCCGACTCGGCGGCGGTCGCCGAGGCCGTCGACACCGCGGAGCGGGAGCTGGGGCCGATCGGCATCGGCGTCTCCGTGGCGGGCGTGCTGCGGCCGGGGTCGGTCATCGACACCACCGACAAGGACTGGGCCGACACCTTCGCCGTCAACGCCACCGGGGTGTTCACCGTGCTGCGGGAGATCTCCGCGCGGATGGTGCCGCGGCGGCGCGGCGCTCTGGTGACGGTCGGGTCCAACGCGGCGGGGGTGCCCAGGATCGGCATGGGCGCCTACGCCGCGTCCAAGGCCGCCGCGGTGATGCTCACCCGCTGCCTCGGGCTGGAGCTGGCCGGGCACGGCATCCGCTGCAACACCGTCTCGCCCGGCTCGACCGACACCGACATGCAGCGCCGGCTGTGGACCGGGCCGGAGAGCGCGGCGGCGGTGATCGCGGGCGACCCGGCCACCTACCGGGTCGGCATCCCGCTCGGCCGCATCGCCGAGCCCGCCGACATCGCCGACGCGGTGGTCTTCCTGGCCTCCGACCAGGCGCGGCACATCACCATGCAAGACCTGTACGTCGATGGTGGGGCGACGCTGCGCGCGTGAGGCGCGCGGAAGAGAAGCAACACGCGGACCCGGGCGGGGCCGCGCGCTGACCTGCGAGCTGATGGGACGGAGCTGGGAGTGCAAGCGGTAGAAGCCGCACACGGAGGTGCGGGCTCGACGTTGCTCACGGGCTACCGGAGGGGCGGCTTCCGCTTCGCCTCCCCCGCGGGGGTCCTCGCCGCCGACGGGGTGGTGGAGCGGATCGGCGCCCTCGGCGCCGTCCCCGCCGCCCTCGACGCAGGCGCGCTCGTCGTCGGCCTGATCCCGTTCGACCCGGCCGCCGCGTGCGCGCTGACCGTGCCGGAGACGGTCCGGTGGGGTGCCCCGCTGGCCGAGCTGCCCGCCGCGGCGCGCCCCGTCCGCGCGCGCTGGGTCCGCCAGGAGGGCGACCCGGCCGCCTACCGCGACGGCGTGCGCTCGGCACTGGCCGCCCTGGCCTCCGACGAGGTGTCGAAGGTGGTCCTCGCCCGCGAGCTGGCGCTGACCGCCGATGGCCCGCTGGACCCGGGCGCAGTGCTCGGCGCGCTGGCCGCCCGCGACCGCGACGGCTACGTCTTCGCCGCGCCCACCGGCCGCGGCGACCTCGTCGGGGCGACGCCGGAGCTGCTGCTGTCGCGCCGCGGCGACCTGGTCGTGTCCAACCCGCTCGCCGGGTCGCGGCCGCGCTCGGCCGACCCGGCGCTCGACCGGGCCACCGCCGCCGAGCTGCTCGCCTCGGCCAAGGACCGCCGCGAGCACGCCTACGTCGTCAGCGCCATCGCCGACGCGCTCTCCCCGCTGTGCGCCACGATCGATGTCCCGGCGGAGCCGGAGCTGATCGCCACCGAGGCCATGTGGCACCTGTCGACCAGGGTCACCGCCACCTCCGAGGCGACCGCGCTCGACCTCGCGCTCGCCCTGCACCCGACGCCCGCGGTGTGCGGCACGCCCGCCGACGCCGCGCGCGAGCTGATCACCCGCACCGAGACGTTCGACCGCGGCTTCTACAGCGGCCTGGTCGGCTGGTGCGACAGCGCAGGCGACGGCGAGTGGGCGGTCGCGCTGCGCTGCGGGGAGATCGCGGGCGACACGGCGCGGCTGTTCGCGGGCGCGGGCATCGTCGCGGGCTCGGACCCGGACGCCGAGCTGGCCGAGACCAGCGCCAAGTTCCGCACCTTCCTGTCCGCGCTCGGAGCCGAGGAGAACGCATGAGCGCCCCCAGCGCCAACCCGGGGACCCGGCCTGGCCTGCCCGCCATCGACGCCTACCCGATGCCGACCGCCGCCGAGCTGCCGCTCTCGCGCACCTCGTGGCAGGTCGACCCGGCGCGCGCGGTGCTGCTGGTGCACGACATGCAGAACTACTTCCTGCGCCCCTTCCCTCGGGACGCGGCCCCGCTGACCGACCTGCTCGCCAACATCAACCGGCTGCGGGCGGCCTGCCGCGCCGCGGGGGTGCCGGTCGTGTTCTCGGCGCAGCCCGGCGGGCAGAGCGAGGACCAGCGCGGCCTGCAGCTGGACATGTGGGGCCGTGGCATCGGCGCCGACCCGGCCGACGCGGCGATCGTGGACGAGCTGGCCCCCTCGGGCGCCGAGATCACCATGACGAAGTGGCGCTACAACGCCTTCCACCGCACGGACTTGGCCGACATCATGGCCGCGCAGGGCCGCGACCAGTTGGTGATCACCGGCATCTACGCCCACATCGGCTGCATGGTCACCGCGGCCGAGGCGTTCTGCCGGGACGTGCGCGCGTTCCTGGTCGCCGACGCGGTCGCCGACTTCTCCCGCGCCGACCACGACATGGCGCTGCGCTACGCGGCGAACCGGTGCGCCGTGGTCGCCGCGACCGACTCGGTGCTCTGCTGGCTGGACGCGCGGTGACCGCGGTGACCGCCGCGCCCGTCGTCGGGGTCCCGGAGAACACGGCCGAGCGCTACCGCGCCGCGGGCTACTGGGTGGGGGAGACCTTCGGCGAGCTGCTGGCCGCCCGCGCCGCCGAGCACGGCGAGCGCGAGGCGCTCACCGGCGGCGACGCCCGCTGGTCCTACCGCGAGCTGGACGAGCGCGCATCGGCGATGGCCACCGGCTTCGCCGACCTCGGCGTCGGCAAGGGCGACCGGGTCGTGGTGCAGCTGCCGAACGTGCCGGAGTTCCTGGAGGTCGTGTTCGCGCTGTTCCGCCTCGGCGCGGTGCCGGTGTTCGCCCTGCCCGCGCACCGCGAGACCGAGCTGCGCCACATCGCCGAGCAGGCGGGCGCGGTCGCGCTGCTGACCTCCGACGCGCACGAGGGCTTCGCCGCCGCCGAGGCCGCCGTGCGGGTGGCCGCCGCGGTGCCGTCGGTGCGGCACCGGATCGTCTGCGTGCTCGACGGCCGCGATCTGACCGAGGGTGCCGTCGACCTCGCCGCGCTGCGCGCCACCGCCCGCGCGCTGCCCGGCCCCGCCGCCGACGACCTGGCGTTCCTGCAGCTCTCCGGCGGGACGACCGGGCTGCCCAAGCTCATCCCCAGGACCCACGACGACTACCTCTACAGCGTCCGGGCCAGCGCGGAGATCTGCGAGCTGACCCGCGACACCGTGTACCTGGTGGCGCTGCCCGCCGCACACAACTTCCCGATGTCCTCGCCCGGTTTCTTCGGGGTGCTGCACGTCGGCGGGCGGGTCGTGCTGTGTCCGCGCCCGGACGCCGCGACCGCGCTCGGGCTGATCGAGCGCGAGCGGGTCACCTTCACCGGGGTCGTGCCGCCGCTGGCCGCGCTGTGGGCGCAGGCCGCGCCGACCGCGGGCTTCGACGTGTCCAGCCTCGCGGTGCTCCAGGTCGGCGGGGCGCGCTGCGCCCCGGAACTGGCCAAGCGGATCGGGCCCGCGCTGGGCTGCGCGGTGCAGCAGGTGTTCGGCATGGCCGAGGGCCTGGTCAACTACACGCGCTTGGACGACCCGGAGGACCTGGTCGTCAACACCCAGGGCAGGCCCATCTCCCCGGACGACGAGATCCGCGTGGTGGACGACAACGACGACGACGTCACGCCCGGCGAGATCGGCGCGCTGCTCACCCGCGGCCCGTACACGATCCGCGGCTACTACGACGCCACCCGACCCGACGTCGCCGCCCACAACGCCGCGTCCTTCACCGCGGACGGCTTCTACCGCACCGGCGACCTGGTCCGGATGACCCCTGAGGGCTACCTGGTGGTCAGCGGCCGGGTGAAGGACCAGATCAACCGGGGCGGGGAGAAGGTCGCCGCCGACGAGATCGAGAACCACCTGATCGCCCACCCCGGCGTGCTCGACGCCGCCGTGGTGGCCATGCCCGACCCCTACCTCGGTGAGCGCAGCTGCGCCTTCGTCGTCGCGGTCGACCCCGACGCCGCGCCGACTCCGGCGCAGCTGCGGGCGTTCGTCCGGGGCCGCGGGGTGGCGGCGGTGACCGTGCCCGACCGGGTCGAGGTGGTGGCGGCCTTCCCCGAGACCGGGGTGGGCAAGACGAGCAAGCGGGACCTGCGGGCGGCCGTGGCCGCCCAGCTGCGCGAGGAGAAGCCATGACCCCGGAATCGCTGCTGGCCGACGTCGCCGAGATGCTCGACGTCGACCCGGCGGGCATCGGCGCCGACGACGACCTGGTCGACCTCGGCCTGGACTCGATGCGGCTGATGACCCTCGCCGAGACCTGGCGCCAGCAGGGCGTCGACGCCGACGTCGCCGCGCTGATGGAGCAGCCCACCCTCGCCGGGTGGCAGAAGCTGCTCACCCCGTGAGCACGGCGATCACGGCGGCGAGCCCGACCGTCTCCCGCCCGGTGGGCAGACGGGCGGGCTGGCTGCTGGTCGCCGTCGTCGTCCTGGCGATGGTGTGCCTGGTCAGCGTCGCGGTCGGGTCGCGGATGCTGCCGCTGGACGTCGTCTGGAAGGTGCTGACCGGCGAGATCATCACCGGCGACGAGTACACGATCATCTGGGACCACCGGGTGCCCAGGACGCTGATCGGCCTGACCTGCGGTCTCGCGCTCGGCGTCGCCGGGGCGCTCATGCAGGCGCTGACCCGCAACCCGCTCGCGGACCCGTCGCTGCTCGGTGTCGACATCGGCGCGTCCACCGCGGTCGTCGCGGCGCTCTCGCTGTTCGGCGTGACCGCCATCGGCGACTACATCTGGTTCGCCTTCGGCGGTGCGGCCGTCGCGTCCGTGCTGGTCTACCTGCTGGGCGCGACCGGGCGCATGGTCACGCCCGAGCGCATGGTGCTGGCGGGCGCGGCCATCAGCGCCGCGCTCGGCGCGGTCGTCGCCGCGGTGCTGCTGCTGGACCCGGCCGCCTTCCAGCAGTTCCGGTTCTGGCAGATCGGGTCCATCAACGGCCGCGACCTCGACGCCGTCATGACCGTCTCGACCTTCGTGTGCGCCGGGCTCGGGGTCGCCGCGCTGCTCGCCGCGCCGCTCAACGCCCTCGCGCTCGGCGAGGACACCGGGCGCGCGCTCGGCGTGCGGGTCGGGCAGGTGCGCGTCGGCTGCGTCCTGGCGATCACGCTGCTGTGCGGGGCGTCGGTGGCGCTGGCCGGGCCGATCGCGTTCATCGGGCTCACCGTGCCGCACATTGCGCGCGCGATCACCGGCCCCGACCAGCGCTGGGTCCTGCCCTACTGCGCCGTGCTGGCCCCGACCCTGCTGCTCATGGCCGACGTCCTCGGCAGGCTGGTGATGTCGCCGCGGGAGATCGAGGTCGGCATCGTCACCGCGCTGCTCGGCGCACCGGTCTTCATCGCCCTGTGCAGGCGCAGGAAGCTGGTGGCGGCGTGACGTCCCGGCTGGTGGGCAAGTCCCGCGTGCACACGACGGTCCTGTCCGGTGTGGTGGCCCGCCTCGGCGACCGGTCGGTGCGGGTGCACCCGCGCTCGGTCGTCGTGGTGGTGCTGCTGCTCGCGGGGACCTTCGGCGTGTACGTCCTCGGGCTGGTGACCGGCGACTTCCCGCTCACCGTCGGCCAGATCGTCGACACGCTCAACGGCTTCGGCACCGGCGGCATGGAGTACGTCGTCTTCGACCTGCGGCTGCCGAGGCTCACCACGGCCGTGCTGGTGGGGGCCGCGCTCGCCGTCAGCGGCGCGGTGTTCCAGAGCCTGTCGCGCAACCCGCTCGGCAGCCCGGACATCATCGGCTTCTCGGCGGGCTCGGCGACCGGCGCGATCGTGGTGCTGATCGGCACCGGCGGCGGCATGCTCGCCATCGCGGCGGGCTCGGTCATCGGCGGGATCGCGACCGCGGTCGTCGTCTACGTCCTCGCCTACCGCGGCGGGGTGCAGAGCTACCGGCTGATCCTCATCGGCATCGGCGTGTCCGCGGTGCTGGCCTCGGTCAACACCTTCGTGCTGACCCGCGCCGGGCTGCGGCAGGCGCAGGCCGCGCAGGTGTGGCTGATGGGCAGCCTCAACGGCCGCGGCTGGGACCAGGTGCTGCTCATCGCCTGCGCGGTCGCCGTGCTGCTGCCCGCCGCCATCGCCCTGGGCAGGCGGCTGTCCCTGCTGGAGATGGGCGACGCCACCGCCGCCGCGCTCGGCGTGCGGCCCGAGCGCAGCAGGCTAGCCCTCGTCGTGGTCAGCGTCGCGCTGACCGGCGCGGCGACCGCGGCGGCCGGGCCGATCGGGTTCGTCGCGCTCGCCGCGCCCCAGGTGGCCAAGCGGCTGTGCCGCTCGACCGGGCCAGGGCTCGTGCCGGCCGCGGCGATGGGCGCGTTCCTGCTGCTGCTCAGCGACGTGCTCTCGCAGCGCTTCTTCGGGCAGAACACCCTGCCCGTCGGCGTGGCGACCGCCGCTGTCGGCGGGGTGTACCTGGCCTGGCTGCTCGCCAGGGAATGGCGGTCCGGATGGCGCTGACCCGCGTAACCGGCACCCCCGGAACGACTGTGGAGGAAGACCGCGTGGACCTGCTCAGGAGCCTGCTGCTGCGCGAGCGGCTGACCTACGGCGCGGGCCTGGCGGCCTCGGCCGTGCAGCAGACCGCACTGCTGGCCCTGCCCTTCTGCGTGCAGCACGGCCTCGACGACGGCATCACGCCCGGCGACGCGGGCCGCACCTGGCTGTGGGCCGGGATCACCGCCGCGGTCGCCGTGCTGATGATGGCCGCGGGCGTGGCCGCGTCGTGGTGGTCGAACCTGGCGGCCAACCGCATCGGCCACCGCCTGCGCACCGACCTCGCCGCGGCGGCCGTCGGCCTCGACCGGGCCGCCGCCGCCGAGTTCGGCGAGGGGGACCTGGCGATGCGGGTGACCCGCGACGTCGAGTTCATCACCGGCTGGGTGCAGGGGCTGACCCGGTGGGCGAGGGTGATCGTCACCGTGGTCGCTGTGGTGCCCGCGATCGCCCTGCTCGATCCGGCGCTGCTGTGGGTCGTGGCCGTCGCGATGCCGCTGCTCGGCGTCCTCAACGCCCAGTTCCCCGCCCGCTACCGGCGGGCCAACGAGAAGCTGTCCGCCGCCCACGGCGACCGCGCCGACACCGTCGCCGACCTGCTGTCGGCGAGCGCGGCCGTGCGCGGCCTCGGCGGCGAGCACGTCCTGGTGCGCAGGCACGACGCGGCCAGCGGGCACGTCACCCGGCACACCATCGGCGTCGCGCGGGTCTCGGCGTGGTGGGTCTCCAGCCCGCCCGCGGTGCTGCGCATGGCGATCGCGGTCGGCATGGGCATCGGCGGGTTCGCCGCCATCGACGGGCGGATCACCGTCGGCGGGCTCGTCGCGTTCGTGTCGTGGATGGTCACCCTGACCACGGCGGTCACCGTCCTGGTCGACCTGCTCGTCAACCGGGGCCAGGCCAGGGTGGCGGTGCGCAGGCTCGCCGAGGTCATGGCCGCCCGGCCCGCCGTCGCCGCGCCCGCCGAGCCGGTGGAGCTGCCCGAAACCGGTCAGCTCCGCGCCGAGGGTGTGAGCGTGGTGCGCGGGGGCCGGGTCATCGCCGGTCCCGTCGACCTCGCCGTCGGGCCCGGGGAACTGCTGGTCGTGACCGGGCCGACCGGGTCGGGGAAGTCCGCGCTGGCCCGGGTGCTGTGCAGGCTGGACGACCCGGACTCCGGCGCCGTCCGCTTCGGCGGCGTCGACCTGCGCGAGGCCGACCCCGAGCAGGTGTGGCTGCGGGTCGGGCTCGTGCCGCAGCGGCCGGTCGTCGTGTCCGGGACGATCGCCGACAACATCGCCCTCGGCCGCTCGGTCGACCGCGCGGACGTGGTCGAGGCGTGCTGGGCGGCCTGCCTGGACGAGTTCGTCGACGGTCTGCCCGAGGGGCTGGACACCCCGGTGGGGGAGCGCGGCGAAACCCTCTCCGGCGGCCAGGCGCAGCGCCTGGCGCTGGCCCGCGGCCTGCTGGCCCGCCCGCCCGTGCTGCTGCTGGACGACGCGACGTCCGCTGTGGACACCGAGACCGAGGCGACGATCCTGCGGCGCCTGCGCACGCACGCCCCGGACACCGCGCTGGTGTTCGTCTCGCACCGCCCCGCCGTGGTGGCGGCGGCCGACCGCGTGGTGCGCCTCGGCGCGCCCGCGGGGATGGAGGTCATCGGTGGCTGAGGTCCGCCTGCTCTCGGAGGAGCCGCCCACCAAGGGCGTCTACGGCCGCTTCGGCCCGCACCTGCGCCCGCACCGCACGCGCATCCTGCTGGCGCTGCTGACGACCGCGCTCAGCACGGCCGCCGTGGTCGCCATCGCGCCGGTCATCGGCCAGGCCGTCGACTCGGTGCTGGCCGGGGACCGCGACGGGCTGTGGTTCGCCGTCATCGCCCTGGTCGTGCTGACCCTGGCCCGGTTCGTGCTGCTGGCCGCCGCCGAACTCCAGCTGACCAAGGTCGGCGAGGACATCGTCCGGGGGCTGCGCGAGCTGGTCGTGCGCAGGCTGTCGTCCGCGCCGCTGCGGTTCATCGAGGCGCACCGCACCGGCGACCTGCTGCGCCGCGGCACCGGCGAGATCGCCGACCTCGCCCAGTTCGTCAGGGCGAGCCTGCCCGACCTGCTGGGCGTGGGGATCGCGCTGACCCTGACCGTGGTCGTGCTCGCCGTGCACTCGCTGCTGCTGACCGGGATCGTGCTGGTGGTCTTCGTGCCCGCCGCGATCCTCGTGCTGCGCTGGTTCGACCGCGACGCCGACGACGCCTACGGCGCGCAGGCCGCCGCCGACGCCACGATGACCGCGCACTTCACCGAGCTGGTCACCGCACGCGAGGCGCTGCGCGTCAACGGCGGTGTCGCCGCCCGGCTGCTGCGCTTCCGCGGCGCGAACGACCAGGTGCTGAGCACCGCGGGCCGCACCGTGGCCGTGCGCAACCGGCTTGAGGGCATGACGCTGCTGGAGGGCCTGTCGACGGCGGTCCTGCTGGTGCTCGGCGTGTGGCTGGTGTCGGTCGATGCGATCACCGTCGGCACGGTGGTGGTGTTCGTGCTCGCCACCCGCAACCTGTTCGAGGGCATGCTCGGGCTGTCCGAGCTGCTGGCCGAGCTGCAGATGGTGCGCACCGGCCTGGCCCGCCTGCACGACCTGCTCGACGCGACGGACACCGAGGCCGGTTCCGGGAAGGCCGCCGCGCCCGCGCGCGGCGAGCTGACCGCCACCGGACTTGAGTACTCCTATGTGGACGGCGTCGCCGTGCTGCGCGACATCTCCGTCGACCTGCCGGTGGGCAGCAGGACGGGGCTCGTCGGGCACACCGGGTCGGGGAAGACGACACTGGCGAAGATCCTCAGCGGCCTCTACCGGCCGGACCGGGGGACCGTCCGCTTCGGTGGCGTGGACCTGCACGAGCTGGCCGAGTCCGAGCTGCGCAGGGCCATCGTGCTGGTGCCGCAGCGGGTGCACATGGTCGAGGGCAGCGTCGCCGACAACCTCGCCTTGGCGCCCACCGAGCCCGACCGCGCCGCGATGGACCGCGCCGTGGCCGACCTCGGGCTGACCGGCTGGGTCGCCGGGCTGCCCGAGGGCCTCGACAGCCCGGTCGGCGCGCGCGGCGACCGGCTCTCGGCGGGCGAGCAGCAGATCATCGGCCTCATCCGGGCCGCGCTCGTCGATCCCGCCGTGCTGATCCTGGACGAGGCCACCGCCGACATCGACCCGGAGACCTCCGAGCGGCTGGAGGGGGCCGTCGAGCGGCTGCGCAGCGGCCGGACCCTGATCGTCATCGCCCACCGCGAGGCCACCATCGCGCGTTTGCCGCAGCTGGTTCGGCTGTCCGGGGGGTCGGTGTCGTGAGGCGCGCCGCCCTCTGTGACCGAGCCCGCAGCGGCGGGCATAGAACTGCATCCGCCGGAAACATTAGGTTAGCCTAACTACACTCAACCGCGAGGAGAGGCAATGTCGACCAACCCCTTCGACGACGAGAACGGGACCTTCCACGCTCTCGTCAACGCCGAGGGCCAGTACTCGCTGTGGCCCACGTTCGTGGACGTCCCCGCGGGCTGGACCATCGCGCTGGGGCCCGACACCCGCCAGGCCTGCCTGGACCACATCGAGCGCGAGTGGACGGACATGCGCCCGCGCAGCCTCGCCGAGCGCATGGACTCCGCCGCCCAGCAGGCCCGGCCCGCAGCGGGCGCCTGACGTGGCCGCCGCGCCCGCCCGGGGCCGCGAGACCCTGCGGCCCTACCGGCTCACCGTCGCAGGCCGCGCCATGGTCACCCCGACCACCGCGCGGATCACGCTGACCGGCCCCGACCTGGCCGAGTACCAGGCCGTCGGGCCGGAGCCGCGGTGCAAGGTGCTGCTGCCGCCCGCCCCGGACGCCCCCGTCATCGTGCCCGACGACGTCCCCTTCTGGGACGCCGTCCGGGCGCTGCCGGAGAGCCTGCGGCCGGTCGTGCGCACCTACACCGTCCGGGCGGCGCGGCCGGAGCAGCGCGAGATCGACATCGACTTCGTCCTGCACGGCGACCACGGCCCGGCCGCGCGCTGGGCCAGGGCGGCGAAGGTCGGCGACGACGTCGGGCTCTACGGGTGCCTGAGCAGCTTCACCCCGCCCGCCGACACCACCGCCTACCTGCTCGTCGGCGACGAGACCTCGCTGCCCGCCATCGCCGGGATCGCCGAGACCGCGCCGGCGGGCCTGCCGGTGCGGGTGCTCATCGAGGTGGGCTCGGCAGGCGAGGAACAGCCGCTGCCGTCGGCCGCCGACCTGGCGGTCACCTGGCTGCACCGCGGTGACGCCGAGCCCGGCACGACCGAGCTGACCGCCGCGGCCGTCCGCGCGCTCACCGACATCGCCCCGACGACCTACGCCTGGGTGGCAGGCGAGGCGGGCATGGTCCGCGACGTGCGCGCCCACCTGGCCATCGAGCGCGATCTGTCGCGCCAGCGCCTCTACTTCAGCGGTTACTGGCGCCGCGGCCAAGCCGAGGACGAGGACTAGCCCGAGAACACCCCCCGGGCCACCCGCAGCGTCAGGTGGTCCCCACGACCGCGCCCGGAAGGGTCACCCGCTCCATGCCCGATCCCCAGCCAGCCCCGTCCGTGAGCCTTCCGCTCACCCCCGCCCAGTTCGGGCTGTGGTACGCCCACCACATCGACCCGAGCGACCCCGGCCACAACACCGCCGAGGTCGTGGAGCTGCGCGGGTCCGTCGACGTGCCCACGCTGGTGCGCGCGGTGCGGACGGCCGCTGAGGAGTCCGGCGCGCTCGGCACGGTGTTCACCGCCGAGGGGGCGCGGGTGTGGCAGGTGCGCGGGGCCGAGCCGGTCGACGTGCGGGTGGTGGACCTCAGCGGCGAGCCCGACCCGTGGGCGGCCGTGACGGCGTTCGTGGACGCCGACGTCGCCCAGCCCGCCGACCTGGCGGCCGGTCCCGCGTCGGCCGAGGTGGTCTTCGTGCTCGGCCCCGAGCACGTCGCCTGGTACCAGCGCGCGCACCACATCCTGCTCGACGGCTACGGCTACGCCCTGATCGCGCGCCGCGTCGCCGACGTCTACCGCGCGCTCGTCGCGGGGGAGGAGCCCGCGCCGACACCGTTCGCGCCGCTGTCGGATTTCGTCGCCGAGCAGCAGGCCTACCGCTCGGCGGCCAAGTTCGCCGAGGACCGCGACTGGTGGCTGGCGCGGATGGCCGACCGCCCCGAGGTCATCAGCCCGGCCCGCTCGGCCGCCCCCGGCCGGGGTTTCCGCCGCGCCCGCGCCGAACTCGACCCCGCCGTCGCCACGCTGCTGTCCAAGCGCGGCACCCCCGTGCCCGCCGCCGCGGCGGCGGGGCTGCTGCTTCAGCGGGCCTGCGGCGCGGACGAGGCGGTGCTCGGCCTCCCGCTGATGACCCGGCTCGGGTCGATCTCGGCGCGCATCCCGACCACCACGGTCAACGTGCTGCCCCTGCGCGTGGCGGCGACCCCGCGCACGACCGTCGGCGAGCTGCTGGGCTCGGTGGCCGCCGAGGTGCGCGCGGTCGCCGCGCACCAGCGCTACCGGGGCGAAGACCTGCGCCGCGACCTGCGGCTCCCCGCCGCCGCGCGGCTCTTCGGGCCGTGGATCAACGTCAAGCCGTTCACCCCGTCGCTGGACTTCGGCGGCCCCGCCGCGACCACGCACTACATCTCCGCCGGTCTCGTCGACGACCTGTCGATCGGGCTGTCCGGCCGCGGCGCCGCGCTGACCGCCACCTTCGACGGCAACCCGGCCCGCCACACCGACGCCGAGCTGACCAGTCAGCTCGCCGCCTACACCCACCTGCTCGAAGCGCTGGTCACCGCCGACCCCGACACCCCGACGGGCAGGCTCGGCCTCCGCGCCGACACCCCCGCGCTGAACGGCCCCGCCCGGCAGGCCGAGCCGCGCTCGCTGGCCGCCGCCATCGCCGAGCGGGCCCGCCGCCACCCCGACCGCGTCGCCGTCCGCGCGGGTGCGGGCACCCTGACCTACGCCGAACTGGTCGCCCGCTCCGGCGCGATCGCCGCCGCGCTGCGCGAGCGCGGGATCGGCCGCGGCGACATCGTCTCGGTGGCGCTGCCGCGCACAACCGACCTGGTCGCCACGCTCATCGCGGTCTCCGCCACCGGAGCCGCCTACCTGCCGCTGGACCTCGGCTTCCCGGCCGAGCGCCTGGCCCACATGCGTGCCGACGCCGCCCCGGCCGCCACCGTCGCCCACGGGCCGGACTCGCTCGACCCGGCGCTCATCACCGGCACCGCGCCCCTGGACCCGGTCGAGGTTCCCGCGAACGCCCCCGCCTACGTGCTCTACACCTCCGGCTCGACCGGACTGCCCAAGGGCGTGGTCGTGCCGTCCGGCGCGCTGCTGAACTTCCTCGGCGACATGGCCGAGCGCTTCGCCCTCACCGAGGACGACGTCCTGCTGGCGGTCACCACCGTCGGCTTCGACATCTCGGCGCTGGAGCTGTACGTGCCGCTGCTGTCGGGGGCGGCCGTCGAGATCGCCGACTCCGACACCGCGCGCGACCCGGCGCTGCTGGACGCGCTGCTGCGCGACAGCGGCGCGACGGTCATGCAGGCCACCCCGTCGCTGTGGCAGGCGCTGCTGTCGGCCCGCCCGGACGCCGTGCGCGAGGTGCGCGCGCTGGTGGGCGGAGAAGCGCTGCCCACCGACCTCGCAAGCGACCTCCTGCGGGCCAGCCGAGGCGTGAGCAACCTGTACGGCCCCACCGAGACCACCGTCTGGTCAACGGTCCACGAGGTGGCCGACGCCGATCCGCACATCGGCGTGCCCATCGCCAACACCACCGCCTACGTCCTCGACGCCGCCCTGCGCCCCGTCCCCGACGGTGTGCCCGGCGAGCTGTACATCGCGGGCGACGGGCTGGCCCTCGGCTACCACCGCCGACCAGGCCTGACCGCGCAGCGCTTCACCGCCGACCCGTTCGGCCCGGCGGGCGCGCGCATGTACCGCACCGGCGACGTCGCCAGGGTCCGGCCCGACGGCGCGCTCGACGTGCTGGGCCGCGTCGACCACCAGGTCAAGATCCGCGGCTTCCGGGTCGAGCCGGGCGAGGTGGAGGCCGTCATCGGCCGCCACCCCGGCGTCGGGCGGGCCGTCGTCGTCGCGCACGGCTCCTCGCTGGCCGAGCAGCGCCTGATCGCCTACGTGAGCGGCGGGGCCGACCCGGTCGGGCTGCTGGCGCTGTGCCGGGAGTCGCTGCCGGAGTACATGGTCCCGTCGGTCGTGGTGGCTGTGGACGACATCCCGCTCACCCCGAACGGCAAGGTCGACCGCGCCGCGCTGCCCGAGCCGGACCTGGCGGGCGCGGGCGGACGCCCGCCGCGCAACCCGCGCGAGCGGGCGCTGTGCGGGCTCGTCGGCTCCGTGCTGGGCGTGCGCGAGGTTGGCATCGACGACGACTTCTTCGCCCTGGGCGGCACATCGCTGCTGGCCACGCGCTTCGCCGTGCGCGCGGCAGCGGAGCTGGGCGTCGCCGTCTCCATCCGGACGATCTTCGACGCGCCGACCGTGGCCGAGATGGCCCCGCTGCTCGGCACGGCGGGTGCGGGCGACGGACCGGCCGCGGGGCAGCGCCCGGACGTGCTGCCGCTGTCGTTCGCGCAGCGGCGGCTGTGGTTCGTCCACGAGCTGGACGGGCCCGACCCGACCTACAACATCCCGCTGGCGCTGCGCCTGCGCGGCGAGGTCGACACCGAGGCGCTGCGCTCGGCGTTGTCCGACGTCGCGGCGCGCCACGAGATCCTGCGCACCGTGGTCGCCGACCCCGACGGCGAGCCGCGCCAGGTGGTGCTGGCGGAAGGCTCCGGGCTGGTTGAGGCCGACTGGTACCCCGGTGACCCCGCCGGTGACCCTGACGCCGTTCGCGCCGCCGCGCGCCACCCGTTCGACCTGCGCGCCGAGACCCCGCTGCGGTCCACCCTGTTCCGGGTCGCCGCCGACGAGCACATGCTCCTGCTGGTGCTGCACCACATCGCGGGCGACGAGTGGTCGCTGGGCCCGCTGGTCGCCGACCTCGGCACGGCCTACACCGCGCGCACCCGGGGCTTGGCTCCGGAGTGGGAGCCGCTGCCGCTGCAGTACGCCGACTTCGCGCTCTGGCAGCACGCCCGCCCCGAGGACGGCCTGGGGTTCTGGGCCGACGCGCTGCGCGGCGCGCCCGCCGAGGTGACCCCGCGCGCCGACCGGCCGAGGCCCGCGCGGGCCTCCCGCGTCGGCGGCGCGGTCGACATCGACATCCCGGCCGAGGTGCACAAGGCGGTGCAGGACATCGCCTCGGACACCGGCACCAGCGCGTTCATGGTGTTGCACGCCGTCATCGCCGCCCTGCTCTCCCGGCACGGCGCGGGCGAGGACGTCGTCATCGGCACCCCGACCGCGGGCCGGGTCGACCCGTCGCTGGACGGGCTGGTCGGGTTCTTCGTCAACACGGTCCCGCTGCGCACCGACCTGACCGGCGCCCCCGGCCTGACCGAACTGCTGCGCCGCGTCCGCGCCGCCGACCTGGCCGCCTTCGACCACCAGGGCACCCCGTTCGACCGGATCGTGGAGGCGGTCGCGCCGGAGCGCGCGGCGGGCAGGCACCCGGTGTTCCAGGTGCTGTTCGCCTACCACCCGCCGCTGCCGTCGGCCGACGGGTTCGCTGGCGTCGCGGCCGACGCCGAGCTGCTGCACACCGGCCGCGCCAAGTTCGACCTCACCGTCGACCTCACCGAGCGCGCCGACGGGTCCGGCCTCACCGGATTCCTGGAGTACGCCGCCGACCGCTACGCCCCCGACACCGCCGCCCGACTCGCCGACCGCCTCGTCCGCCTGCTCACCGCCGCCGTCGCCGAGCCGAGTACGCCGCTCTCGGCCTTCGACATCGCCGACCCGGCCGAGCGCACCGCCGTCGCGGCGTGGAACTCGACTGCCGCCGAGGTCGCGGCGACGACCCTGCCGGAGCTGTTCGCCGAGCAGGTGCGGCTGCGGCCGGAGGCGGTCGCCGTGGTGGTCGACGGTGTGGAGTCGCTGACCTATGCGGAGCTGGACGAGCGGGTCGCGTCGTTCGCGGGCGCGCTGCGCGAGCGCGGCGTGGGCGTGGGCTCGGTCGTCGGGGTGCGGGTGGAGCGCTCCGCCGAGCTGATCGTGTCGCTGTTGGCCGCGCAGCGGATCGGTGCCGCCTACCTGCCGCTGGACCCGGACTACCCGGCTGAGCGGTTGGCGCTGATGGTGGAGGATTCGCGGCCCGCGTTCGTCGTGGACTCGGCCCTGCCCTCGGGTGAGCCGGTGCGTGAAGCGGTCCCGGGTGACCGGGCGGCGTATGTGATCTACACGTCTGGGTCGACGGGCCGTCCCAAGGGTGTCGTGGTGCCGCAGTCGGGCATCGTGAACCGGTTGCTGTGGATGCAGGATGAGTACGGTCTCGTCCCTGGTGAGCGGGTCTTGCAGAAGACTCCGGCGAGTTTCGATGTGTCGGTGTGGGAGTTCTTCTGGCCGCTGATCACGGGTGCGACGTTGGTGTTCGCCAGGCCCGGCGGTCACCAGGACCCGGCGTACTTGGCTGAGGTGATTGGGCGGCACGCCGTATCGACTGTCCACTTCGTTCCGTCGATGCTGCGCGCGTTCCTGGCTGACTACCGGCCCGTGCCGTCGCTGCGCCGGGTGCTGTGCTCGGGTGAGGCGCTGCCCGCTGACCTGCGCGACGAGTTCTTCACCGTGTGCCAGGCCGAGCTGCACAACCTCTACGGGCCGACCGAGGCCTCCATCGACGTCACCGCGATCCGGGTCGCTCACGACTCGCCGACGGTGCCGATCGGGCGGCCGGTGTGGAACACGCGGCTGCACGTGCTCGACGCCGCGCTGCGCCCCGTGCCGGTCGGTGTCGTGGGTGAGCTGTACCTCGCGGGCGCCCAGCTCGCCTGGGGCTACCACGACCGCGCCGCCCTGACCGCCACCCGCTTCGTCGCCGATCCGGCCGGAACGGGTGAGCGCCTGTACCGCACCGGCGACCTCGCCTGCTGGACCGCCGACGGCGTGGTCGAGTACGCGGGCCGCGCCGACGACCAGGTCAAGCTGCGCGGCTTCCGCATCGAACTCGGCGAGGTCGAAGCAGCGCTGTCCGCTGTGGATGGTGTTCGCCAGGCTGTCGCCGCCGTGCGCGGCGACCGGCTCGTCGCGTGGGTCAGCCCGCCGCAGGACGGCCGCGACCTGCGCGCCGAACTCGCCCGCACGCTGCCCGGCCACCTCGTGCCCGCGCTGATCGCCGGAGTCGCGGCGATCCCGCTCTCACCCAGCGGCAAGGCCGACCGCGCCGCACTGCCCGCCCCCGTCGCCGAGGCGGCGGGCTCGGCCGAGCCGTCCACGCCGGGGGAGCGCGCGCTCTGCGCCGTCTACGCCGACCTGCTCGGCATCGACCGCGTCGGCGCGCACGACGACTTCTTCGCCCTCGGCGGACATTCCCTGCTGGCCACCCGGCTGGTCAACCGCGCCCGGATCGCCCTCGGCGGCGAGCTGTCCGTGCGCGACGTCTTCGAGGCCCCCACCCCGGCCGCACTGGCCGCGAGGGTCGCCGACGCCCGCCCGGCCCGGCCGTCGGTGGGCGCGCGGCAGCGCCCCGAGCACCCGCCGCTGTCCTACGCCCAACAGCGCCTGTGGTTCCAGCACCGCGTCGAAGGCCCGTCGGCGACCTACAACATCCCGTTCACCGCGCGGATGATCGGCCCGGTGGACGTCGCCGCCCTGCGCGCCGCGCTCGCCGACCTCACCGCCCGCCACGAGAGCCTGCGCACCCTGCTGCGCGATCACGACGGCCGCGCCTACCAGCACGTGCTGGACTCCGCCGAGCCCGAACTGCGGGTGGTCGACACCGACGACCTGCCGACCGCGCTGCGCCGGGCCGCCGAGCACCCGTTCGACCTGGCGGGCGAGATCCCGCTGCGCGCCTGGCTCTTCACCCCCGAGACCACCCCCGTGCTGCTCGTCCTCGTGCACCACGTCGCCGCCGACGAGTGGTCCGAGCCCACCCTGTGGGCCGACCTCGGCGCCGCCTACCTGGCCCGCCGCGCCGGCCGCGCCCCCGAACTCCCGCCGCTGCCCGTGCAGTACGCCGACTACACGCTCTGGCAGCGCGATCTCGACACCGCCGCCGACCTCGCCCACTGGAGCGACGCCCTCGCCGGACTCCCCGCCGAGATCCCGCTGCCCACCGACCGCCCCCGCCCCGCCGACCCCGACCACCGGGGCGCGCGCGTGACCGCCGTCATCAGCCCCGACACCCACCGCCGCCTGTCCGCCCTGGCCACCGACGCGGGTGCGACCCCGTTCATGGTCGGCCACGCCGCCGTCTGCGCCCTGCTCACCAAACTGGGCGCAGGCACCGACATCCCCATCGGCGCTCCGGTCGCCGGCCGCACCGACGCAGGCCTGGACGACCTGATCGGCTTCTGCGTCAACACCCTCGTCCTGCGCACCGACACCTCCGGCGACCCCACCTTCCGCGACCTGCTCGCCCGCGTCCGCAGCACCGACCTGGCCGCGTTCGCCCACCAGGACCTCCCCTTCGACCGCCTGGTCGAGACCCTCAACCCACCCCGCCAACTCGGCCGCAACCCCCTCTTCCAAACCCTCCTGGTCCACCGCGCCGCCCCGGCCGGCGCCCCCGGCCTCCCCGACCACGGCGGCGTCCACGAACCCGTCGAACTGACCACCGCCAAGGTCGACCTCACCATCACCCTCGCCGAACGCGCCGAAGGCGGCATCGACCTCACCGTCGACTACGCCACCGCCCTCTTCGACCGCGAAACCGCCGAATCCCTGGCCGAACGCCTGACCACCCTCCTCGACCACGTCACCACCACCCCCACCCTGCACCTGTCCGACCTGGACGTCCGCACCACCACCGAACTGCGCCTAGACGTCCACCCCACCACCGAACCGACCCATCCACAGCCCCCAACCTCACCTGGCTCGCATCAGCCTCCCCTCGATAACCTGGCGGCGGGGGGCCGGACGCCGGCGCCGCCACACCAGCCCCAGCCCGCCACCCCCCGGACCCTCACCGCGCTCCTGGCCGCCCAAGCCACCCAGAACCCCCACGCCACCGCGATCGTCGCCGAGGACACCACCCTCACCTTCGCCGAACTCCACACCCGCGTCACCGCCCTCGCAGGCCACCTGCGCTCCCTCGGCGCGGGCCCCGGCACCGCGGTCGCCGTCGCGATGCCCCGCACCGCCGACTCCGTGGTCGCCGCCTTCGCCGCCATCGAGTCCGGCGCCGCCTACCTCCCCATCGATCCCGACCAGCCGCGCCCCCGCATCGACGCCCTGATCCAGACCGCCCGCCCCGCCCTCCTGGTCACCAGCGGCGTCGACTGGAACACCGACATCACCACCGTCCGCCTCGACCAGGCCGCCGACTGGCAGCACGCCCCCGCCGCCCGCCCGATCGACCCCGACGACGTCGCCTACGTCATCCACACCTCCGGTTCGACCGGTGCCCCCAAGGGCGTCGCCGTCACGCACCGGCAGATCACCGCGCTGTTCCACGCCAACCGCGCCGCCCTGTTCGAGCCGCTGGGCAGGCGCCTGCGCGTCGCGCACGCCTTCTCCTTCGCCTTCGACGCGTCGTGGCAGCAGCTGCTCTGGATGCTCGACGGCCACGAGCTGCACCTGCTCACCCGCGAGCACTACACCGACCCCGACGCGTTCGCCGCGCTGATCGCCGAGCGGGCGATCGACTTCGTGGAGGCCACGCCCGCGACGATCGGCATGATCGTCGAGGCGGGCGCGCTCGACGGACCCCACAAGCCCGCCCTGGCGATGGGCGGCGAGTCCGTGCCCCCCGCCCTGTGGCGGCGGCTGGCGGCGGAAGCGCGCGCCTTCGTCATGTACGGCCCCACAGAGGCGACCGTCATGGTCACCGCCGGGCCGATCTCCGGAGACCAGCCGCACATCGGCGTCCCCGTCGCGGGCAGCACCGCGCACGTCCTGGACGAGCGCCTGCGCCCGGTGCCCACCAACGTGGCGGGCGAGCTGTACCTGGGCGGCGCGCAGGTGGCGCTCGGCTACCGCGGCCAGCCCGCGCTGACCGCCGCCCGCTTCGTCGCCTGCCCCGGCGGCACCCGCCTCTACCGCACCGGCGACCTCGTCAAGCGCACCCGCGACGGCAACCTGCGCTTCCTCGGCCGCGCCGACGACCAAGTCAAGGTGCGCGGCCACCGCCTCGAACTCGGCGAGGTCGAAGCCGCCCTCACCGCCGTGCCGGGCGTGCGGTCGGCCGCCGCGGCCGTGCGCGGTGGCAGGCTTGTCGGCTATGTGACCGGCGACGTGGACGGGACGACCGTGCGCGCCGCGGTCGCCGAGCGGGAGCCCGAGCACGCGACGCCGGCCGCCGTGGTCGTGCTGGGCGCGCTGCCGCTCACCCGCAACGGCAAGGTCGACCGGTCCGCGCTGCCCGAGCCCGAGTTCGCCGAGCTGACCACCGACTCCCGGCCCGCCACCGACGCGGAGGCCGCGCTGGCGGTGGTCGTCGCCGAGGTGCTGGGCCTGCCGTCGGTGGGCGTGGACGACGACTTCTTCGCCCTCGGCGGCGACAGCATCGTCTCCATCCAGCTCGTCTCGCGCGCCCGCGCCGCCGGGTTCGCCCTGCGCCCGCGCGACGTGTTCGAGCACCGCACCGTCGCCGCCCTCGCCCGGCTGGGCACGACCGCGGGCGACACCCTCGACGGCGACCCGCTCGGCGTCGTCCCGGCCACCCCGGTCCTGCGCGACCTGCTGCGCCGTGGCGGTCCGATCCGCCGCTTCGCCCAGACCACCGTCCTCGCCACTCCCGAGGGGCTGACAGAGGACGAGCTGACCGCGCGCGTACAGCGGGTGCTCGACACGCACCACATGCTCCGGGCCAGGCTCGACCGGACCGCCGGGCACCTCGTCGTCCCCGCGGTCGGATCGGTGCGCGCCGCCGACGCCCTCACCGCCGCCGACCCGGTGTCACTGCTGGACCCCGAGTCCGGCGCGATGCTGGCGGCCCGCTTCGACCCGGCCGCCCGCACCCTGGAGATCGCCGCGCACCACCTCGTGGTCGACGGTGTCTCCTGGCGCGTGCTCGCCGCCGCGCTCGCCGCCGACGCACCCGAGGCCGAGGGCACGCCGTTCGCCGTGTGGGCCCGCGCGCTGCTCGCCCACACCCGCCCGGAAGGCGAGGCCGACCACTGGCACCGCGCCCGGACCGGACCGGCCCGCGCCCTCGGGACGCTGCCGCTGGACGCCGAGCGCGACACCGTCGGCGGTGCGGTCACCGAGCGGGTCGCCTTCGACGCCGCGACCACCGAGGCGCTGCTGACCGCCCTGCCCGAGCGGTTCGGCGCGGGTGTGCGGGAAGCGGTGCTGACCGCGCTCGCCACGGCCGCCGGTCCCGCCGTCCGCGTCGACGTGGAGGGCCACGGCCGCGTGGAGCAGGCGGTGGCGGGCGCGGACCTGGCCCGAACGGTCGGCTGGTTCACCGCCGTGCACCCGCTGCTGGTGGACACCACCGGCGCCGCCGACCCGGTCGCCGCGCTCAAGCGGGTCAAGGACCAGGTCAGGGCGGTGCCCGACGACGGGATCGGGTACGGGCTGCGGCACGAGCCGTCCGGCGCGGAGATCGTCGTCAACTACCTCGGCCGCTTCGGTGTCGGCGCGGGCGGGGACTGGCAGCCGGTGGGGGAGAGCGCCGTCGGCGGCGCGGCGGACCCCGGTCTGCCGCTGACCCACGCCATCACCGTCGACGCCGCCGTCGAGGACCGGCCGGGCGGGTCGGTGCTGGTCGCGCGCTGGACGTCCGCGCCGGGAGCGTGCGCGGGGGTCGACGTGAGCGGGCTGGCCCAGGCGTGGGCCGAGGCGCTGCGCGGGATCGCCGCCGCCGTGGTCGTCGCGCCGACCGGCGGGCACAGCCCGTCGGACTTCCCGCTGACCGATCTCGCCCAGTCCGATGTGGATGAACTGGACGAGCGTTTCCCGTCGCTGGAGGACGTCTGGCCGCTGACGCCGCTGCAGGCCGGGTTGCTCTACCTGTCCGATGTGGATGGCGACGATGTGTACACCGTCCAGCTGGTGCTGGAACTGGACGGGGCTGTCGACGTCGAGCGGCTGCGGTCGGCGGCCACCGGGCTGCTGCACGCGCACCCCAACCTGCGCACCGCGTTCACCGTCACGGGCAGCCCCGTGCAGGTCGTCCTGCCGGTGGCCGCGGCGCCGGTGCGCGCGGTCGACCTCGGTGACGGGTCGTGGGAGGCGCTGCTGGCGGCCGACCGCGCCGAGCCCTTCGACCTGACCGCGCCGCCGCTGGTGCGGTTCCTGCTGGTCAAGGTCGGTGAGGACAAGCACAGGCTGGTCATCACCAACCACCACCTCGTGCTCGACGGCTGGTCGGGACCGCTGCTCGTGCGCGACCTGCTCGCGCGCTACGCCGGGACCGAGCCCGCCGCGCGCCGCCCGTTCAAGGAGCATCTGGCGGCGCTGGCCGCGCGGGACCGGCAGGCGGGCGCGAAGGCGTGGGCCGACGCGCTGACCGAGTTCACCGAGCCGACCATCGTCGGCGCGGGGGACGGCGACCTCGGGGAGATCACCGTCGGGGTGCCGTTCGACCTGGCGGCGGTCGCGCGGGAGCACCGGGTGACGGTGAACACCGTCGTGCAGACGGCGTGGGGGCTGGCGCTGGCGCGGTCGCTGGGGCGCACCGACGTCGTGTTCGGCACGACCGTCTCCGGCAGGCCGGCCGACCTGGCGGGCGCGGAGTCGATGATCGGGCTGTTCATCAACACCGTGCCGGTGCGGGTGCGGCTGGACGCGCGGGAGAGCCTGGCCGGGCTGCTGGCGCGCGTGCAGGCCGAGCAGGCGCGGCTCATCGACCACGAGAACCTGGGGCTGGCCGAGATCCAGCGGGCGGCCGGGGCCGGGGAGCTGTTCGACACGCTCACCGTGTTCGAGAGCTACCCGATCGACGCCGACGCCAACCGGGCCGCCGAGGCCGCGGCCGGGCTGCGGCTGACCGGGGTGAGCGGGCACGACGCGACGCACTACCCGGTGGCGCTCGTCGCGACGCCGGGCGCGGAGTTCGACCTGCGGGTCCGGCACCGAGCCCCCGCGCGGGCGGCGGAGCTGGCGGCGCGGCTCGGGGCGGCGCTGGCCGCTCTGGCGGCCGATGCGGGTCGCGCGGTGGGATCGCTCGACCTGTTGGGCGAGGACGAGCGGCAGACTCTGCTGTCCACGTTCGTGGACACCGCCGTCGAGGAGCCGACGCGGACGCTGACCGGCCTGCTGAACGCGCGGATGACCGCCGCGCCGGACGCTCCGGCCATCGTGGACGGCGATCGGGTCCTCACCTACGGGGAACTCGACCGGCGCAGCGCGCGGCTGGCCGTTGACCTGGTGGCCCTGGGGGTCGGGCCGGAGCGGGTCGTCGGGATCGCGCTGCCGCGCGGCGCGGAGATGGTCGTGGCGCTGGTGGCCGTGCTGCGGGCCGGTGGGGCGTTCGTGCCCGTGGACCCGGAGTGGCCCGCCGAGCGGCGGGCGCGGGTGCTCGCCGACTCGGGAGCGGTGGCGGCCATGGTGCCTGGGCGTCCGGCCCCCCGCCGCCAGGTTATCGAGGGCGGAAGTGCCGCGGCCACGGGAGTTGTGGGGGCTGGGGACAACTCGGTGCCCGTTGTGGAGGTGGACCTGGACTCCGCGGCGGAGGCCGTGGACGCGCCCGAGGTTCGGGTGGACGGGGCCGGGCTGGCGTACGTGATCTTCACGTCGGGGTCCACCGGCAAGCCCAAGGGGGCGATGATCCGGCACGAGGCCATCGCGGCCCGGCTGTGCTGGCAGGAGGGGCTGCTCGGGTTCGGGGCCGACGACGCGACGCTGTTCAAGGCGCCGTTGGCGTTCGACATCTCAGTCAACGAGATCTTCCTGCCGCTGGTGCACGGTGGCCGGGTCGTCGTGGCGAGGCCGGGGGGCGAGCGGGACCCGCTGTACCTGTTGGACCTGATCGACAGCGCCGGGGTGACCTTCGCGTACCTGCCGTCGTCGGTGCTGGACGCGTTGCTCGCCGCTGCGGTCGAGCCGGGGGCGCTGGCTGGGCTCAAGCACGTGTGGTGCGGCGGCGAGGTGCTGACCCCGGAGCTGTTCGCGCGCTTCCGCGCGCGGCTGGACAGCACGATGTACCACGGCTACGGGCCCGCCGAGGCGACCATCGGTGTCTCGCACGTGGTCTACCGCGACGACGCCGACCGCATCGCCACCTCCATCGGCGGACCCAACCCGAACACCCGCCTGTACGTGCTGGACGAGCACCTGAAGCCGGTGCCGGTCGGGGTCGCGGGGGAGCTGTACGCGGCGGGCCACCTGCTCGGGCGCGGCTATGTCACCGCGCCCGCGCTGACGGCGGCGCGGTTCGTCGCCGACCCGTTCGGTCCGCCCGGCTCGCGGCTCTACCGCACCGGCGACCTGGCGCGCTGGGCGCCGGACGGCACGCTGGACTTCGTCGGCCGCGCCGACAACCAGGTCAAGATCCGCGGCATGCGCCTGGAGCTGGAAGAGGTCGAGGCCGTCCTCGCGCGGCACCCGGCCGTCCGCCGCGCGGCCGTCGTCGTGCGCCGCACCGGGGGCGATCACCTCGTCGGGTATGTCGTCCCGGATGGTCCGCTCACCGCCGACGAGCTGACGGAGTGGTCGCGCGGCGTCCTCGCCGACTACATGGTGCCCTCGGCGATCGTGCTGCTCGACGCCATGCCGGTTACCGTCAACGGCAAGGTAGACCGCGCCGCGCTGCCCGAGCCCGTCCGGGCCGCCCGCCCGGCGGGCCTCGCGCCGCGCACCCCCGCCGAGGCCGCGGTGGCCGATCTGGTCGCGGGCGCCCTCGGCCTGGACTCCGTCGGCGTGGACGACAACTTCTTCGCCCTCGGCGGCGACAGCATCGTCTCCATGCAGCTGGTCGCCCGCGCCCGCGCGAAGGGCGTCCGGATCAGCACCCGCCAGGTGTTCGAGGCGCGCACCATCGCCGCGCTCGCCGAGTCCGCCGAGTTCGGCGCGGTCGAGGCCGCGCCCGTCGCGCACACCGACACCGGCGACGTCGCGCTCACCCCGGTCATGCGCGAGCTGCTCTCCCGCGGCGGCCCGATCGGCCGCTTCGCCCAGACCAGGGTTCTCACCACCCCGGCCGGGCTCACCGCGGACACGCTCGCCGCCGGGCTGCGCGCCCTGCTCGACACCCACGCCATCCTGCGCGCCCGCCTCGCCGACGGCCGCCTGCACGTCCCGCCGCCCGGCGCCGACGCCGTGCTCCAGCGCATCGACGCCACCGGGCTCCTGGCCACCGACGCCAAGGCGGCGACCGGTCTGCCCAGCTCCGACGGGCTGCTCCTGCCGCCCGGCGGCGAGGGTCTGCTGTGGACGGATCTGCTCGCCGACGGCCACGACCGCGCCACCGCCGCCCTCGACCCGCGAGCCGGGACCATGGTCAGCGCCGTGTGGTTCGACCGCGGTCCCGCCGAGCCCGGCAGGCTGCTGCTGGCCGTGCACCACCTCGTGGTCGACGGCGTCTCCTGGCGCGTGCTCGTGCCCGCGCTCGCCGCCGCGACCTCGGGCGCGACGCCGCAGCCCTCGACCGCGCCGTTCCGGGCGTGGGCCGCGGCGCTCGCCGAGACCGACCGCTCGGCCGAGGAGCCGTTCTGGCGGGAGATCACCGGTGATCCCGGGCCGCGCCTGGCGCACCGCCTGCTCGACCCGGCCATCGACACCGTCGCCACCGCCGGGACGCACACGGTGACCGTGTCCGCAGAGCGCACCCGTGCCCTGCTCACCACGCTGCCCGCGCTTTTCCGCACCGGGCCGGACGAGGTGCTGCTGACCGCCGTCGCCCACGCCAGGGGCGCGGCCGTCACCGTCGACCTGGAGCGCCACGGCCGGGTCCCCGACCTGGCCCCCGGCCTCGACCCGACCGGCACCG
This sequence comes from Actinokineospora guangxiensis, assembly GCF_042657845.1. NCBI lineage: Bacteria > Bacillati > Actinomycetota > Actinomycetes > Pseudonocardiales > Pseudonocardiaceae > Actinokineospora > Actinokineospora guangxiensis. Next base: position 56,948 of record NZ_JBHSKF010000006.1, read on the forward strand.
TCGGCTGGTTCACCAGCGTCGTCCCGGTCCGCCTGACCCCCGCCGACGACCCGGCCGACACGCTGCGCGCGGTCAAGGAGCACCTGCGCTCGCTGCCCGACGACGGCATCGGGTTCGGTGTGCTCGACCTCGACGTCCCGGCCCGCGACCTGCTGGTCAACTACCTCGGCCGGATCGGCGTCGGCGAGGCTGGCGACTGGTCTGCCGCGCCGGAGGCCGCCGCGCTCGGCGGTGGCGCGGACCAGGGCATGCCGGTCAGCCACGCGGTCGCGCTCAACATCCTCGCCGAGGAGACCCCCGACGGGCCCGCGCTCACCGCGCACTTCTCCTGGGCGGGCGAGGCCGTCGCCGAGAGCACCGTGCGCGACCTGGCCGACGCCTGGCTGAGCGCGGTGGCCGACCTCGCCGACCTGGCCGAGCGGCCGGGCGCGGGCGGGCACACCCCCTCGGACTGGCCGCTGGCCGGGCTGAACCAGAGCGAGGTCGATGAGATCGACGCCGCCCACTCGACCGCCGTCGCCGTCTGGCCGGTCGCCCCGCTGCAGGAGGGGCTGCTGTTCCTCTCCCGCTTCGACGACGCCGGGATGGACGTCTACACCACGCAGTTGGTGCTCTCGCTCAGCGGCGAGATCGACGGCCCCGCCCTGCGCGCCGCCGCGCAACGTCTGCTGGACCGCCACCCCAACCTGCGCGCCTGCTTCCCCGCGCTGTCCACCGGCCGCACGGTGCAGGTCGTCCCCGAGCGGGTCGAGGTGCCGTGGCGGGAACTCGACCTGGCAGGTGCGGAGGCCGACGCGGCGATCGCCGCCGACCGCGCCGTCCGGTTCGACCCCGCTGTCGCGCCGCTGGTGCGCTTCCTGCTGATCCGGCGCGGCCACGGCCGCGCGACGCTGGTCATGACCAACCACCACGCGCTGCTGGACGGCTGGTCGACCCCGCTGCTCGCCCACGAGCTGTTCACCCTGCTGGCGGGCGGCGAGCCCGGCCCGGTCCGCCCCTACGAGTCGCACCTGGCCCGCCTGGCCACCCGCGACCGCGACGCCGACACCGAGGCGTGGCGCTCGGCCTTCGCCTGCCTGGACGAGCCGACGCTGATCGCCCCGGGCGCGCCCCGCACGGGCGTGCTGCCCGGCACCCTGCACGCGCCGCTGCCGGAGAACCTGGCCGACGCCGCCCGGGCGCACGGCGTCACCGCCAACGCGCTGGTGCAGGCCGCGTGGGCGATGGTGCTGTTCGAGCGCACCGGCCGCACCGACGTCGTCTTCGGCTCGACGGTGTCCGGCAGGCCGGAGGACCTGCCGGGCGCGGAGTCGATGATCGGCCTGTTCATCAACACGGTCCCGGTCCGCGTTCGGATCGACCCGGCCGAATCGGTCTCCGCCCTGCTGAACCGCCTGCACGGCGAGCAGAGCGCGCTGCTGGACCATCAGCACGTCGGCCTGGCCGACATCCAGCGCGCGGCGGGCATCGGCGAGCTGTTCGACACGCTGACGGTGTTCGAGAGCTACCCCGTCGACACCGAGGGACTCGGCCGCGCCCAGTCCGCCGCCGGTCTGACCGTCACCGAGGTCGAGGGCCGCGACGCCACCCACTACCCGCTGACGCTGCTGGTGCAGCCGGGTGTGGCGGCGACGCTGCGACACCGCCCCGACCTGTTCACCGACGACGAGGCGCGCGCGATCCTGCACCGCTTCACGGCGGTGCTGGCCGACCTGGCCGCCGACGCGGACCGTCTGGTGGGCGCCCTGCCCGCCGCGGGCGCCGGGGACGCGGACCAGGGCGCGGTGGTCGACGTGCCCGCGACGACGCTGCCGGAACTGGTGGCCGAGCAGGTGCGGCTGCGGCCGGAGGCGGTCGCCGTGGTGGTCGACGGTGTGGAGTCGCTGACCTACGCGGAGCTGGACGAGCGGGTCGCGTCGTTCGCCGGTGCTCTGCGCGAGCGCGGTGTCGGCCTCGGCTCGGTGGTCGGCGTCCGGCTGGACCGCTCCGCCGCGCAGATCGTCGCCATGCTCGCCGCTCAGCGCGTCGGTGCCGCCTACCTGCCGCTGGACCCGGACTACCCGGCTGAGCGGCTGGCGCTGATGGTGGAGGACTCGCTGCCCGCGCATGTGGTCGAGTCCGCCGACCTGCCTTCAGGCGAGCCGGTGCGCGAGGTCGTCAGCGGCGACCGGGCCGCGTACGTGATCTACACGTCCGGGTCGACCGGTCGGCCCAAGGGTGTCGTGGTGCCGCAGTCGGGCATCGTGAACCGGTTGCTGTGGATGCAGGACGAGTACCGGCTGGAGCCGGGTGAGCGGGTATTGCAGAAGACCCCGGCGAGTTTCGATGTGTCGGTGTGGGAGTTCTTCTGGCCTCTCGTCACGGGTGCCACGCTGGTGTTCGCAAAGCCGGGCGGCCACAAGGACCCGGCGTACTTGGCTGAGGTGATCGAGCGGCACGCGGTGTCGACCATCCACTTCGTTCCGTCGATGCTGCGTGCCTTCCTCTCCGACTACCGGCCCGTGCCGTCTCTGCGGCGGGTGCTCTGCTCGGGCGAGGCGCTGCCGCCGGACCTGCGCGAGGAGTTCACCGCGCTGTGCGGCGCGGAGCTGCACAACCTCTACGGCCCGACCGAAGCCTCCGTCGACGTCACCGCGATCCAGGTCGCCAAGGAGTCGCCGACCGTGCCGATCGGCAGGCCGGTCTGGAACACCAGGGTCCACGTGCTCGACCGGTTCCTGCGGCCGGTCCCCGACGGCGTGACCGGCGAGCTGTACCTGGCGGGTCCCCAGCTCGCCTGGGGCTACCACGACCGCGCCGCCCTGACCGCCTCCCGCTTCGTCGCCGACCCGTTCCACCCCGGCGAACGCCTTTACCGCACCGGCGACCTCGGCCGCCGCGTCGACGGCGTGGTCGAGTACGCCGGACGTGTCGACGACCAGATCAAGCTGCGCGGCTTCCGCATCGAACTCGGCGAGATCGAGTCCTCGCTGTCCGCGGTGGACGGTGTCAGGGAAGCCGTCGCCACCGTGCGCGACGACCGGCTGATCGGCTACGTCGTCGGCGACGTCGACCCCGACGCCGTGCGCGAGCACCTGGCGCTGACCCGGCCGGAGCACCTGGTGCCCGCCGCGGTCGTCGTGCTCGGCGCACTGCCGCTGACCCCCAGCGGCAAGGCCGACCGCAAGGCGCTGCCCGCCCCGGACTTCGCCGCCAAGGCGGGGAGCCGCGCCGCGGAAACCGATCGGGAAGAGGTCATCGCCGGACTGGTCGCCGACGTCCTCGGGCTGCCGTCGGTCGGCGCCGACGACGACTTCTTCGTCCTCGGCGGCGACAGCATCGTCGCCATCCAGCTCGTCGGCCGCGCGCGTGCCGCCGGGCTGCGGTTCACCCCGCGCGACGTGTTCGAGCGGCGCACCGTCGCCGGGCTCGCCCTCGTCGCCGCCCCCGACACCGGGGACGCCGCCGAAGCGCCCGGCACCGCGCTCGGGCAGGTCCCGCTGCTGCCGGTGGCGCGCGAGCTGGTCGAGCGCGGCGGGCCGATCGGCCGGGTCGCGCAGTCGCAGCTGCTCGTCGCGCCGCCCGGCATCGACGAGGGCAGGCTGGTCGCCGCCGTGCGGGTCGTCCTCGACACCCACGACCTGCTCAGGGCCAGGCTGGTCGACGGCGGGCTCGACGTGCCGCCGCCCGGCTCTCTCGACGCGGCCCGGGTCGTCCGCCGCGCCGACGACCCGGCCGCCGAGGGCCCGGCCGCCCTCGCCGAACTCGACCCGGCGACCGGTGACCTGGTGCGGGTGGTGTGGAGCGAGCGGCGGGTGCTCGTCGTGATCCACCACTTCGCCGTGGACGGCGTCTCCTGGCACGTCCTGCTCGGCGACCTCGCCGCCGCGTACGCGGGGGAGAAGCCGCAGCCGGTGCCCACGTCGTTCCGGCGGTGGGCGCTGGGCCTGGCGACCGCCGACCGCCGCGCCGAGCTGCCGCGCTGGGCCTGGCTGGCCGACGCGGCGGGCGGCGTCGTCTCCGACCGGCCGCTGGACCCGGCCCGCGACACCGCGCGCACCGGCCGCGACCTCACCACCGCCCTGCCGCCGGAGATCACCGGCCCGCTGCTGACGACCGTGCCGGAGATGTTCCACGCGGGCGTGCACGACGTGCTGCTCGCCGGGCTGGCCGTCGCGGTCGCCTCCGTGCGCGGGCCCGGCGCGTGGACGGTCGACGTCGAGGGCCACGGCCGCGAGGACGCCGCCGTGGCGGGCACGGACCTGACCCGCACCGTCGGCTGGTTCACCAGCGTCTACCCGGCCAACCTCGACCTCGGCGGGATCGACGTCGCCGACGCCCTCGCGGGCGGCGAGGCGGCCGGGGCCGCGGTCAAGCTCGTCAAGGAGCACCTGCGGGCCGCGCCCGACAACGGCATCGGCTACGGCGTGCTCCGGCATCTGGACACCGGCTCGGGCGTGCCCGCCGGGCCGGTCCGCGACCTGCTGGTGAACTACCTCGGGCGCGCGGGAGCCCCGGGCGAGGGCCCGTGGTCGCCCACCTCCGGACTGGGCGGGGCCGTCGACCCCGACCTGCCCATCTCGCACGCCGCCCAGGTCAACGCGGTCGCCGTGGACGGACCCGACGGCCCGACCCTCACCGCGACGTGGGCGTGGGGCGCCGACGCCGCCGACGAGGCGCGGGTCCGCGCCATCGCCGAGGCGTGGACCGCCGCCCTCACCGCGCTGGTCCGACACGCCTCCGGCGACGGCGCGGGCGGGCACACCCCGTCGGACCTGACCTTCAGCGACCTGTCCCAAGACGAACTCGATGAGTTCGAGTCGGAGTGGAGCTAGTGAACACGCGCAAGTCCGGACTGGAAGACGTCCTGCCGCTCTCGCCCCTGCAGCGAGGCCTGCTGTTCCACAGCGAGTTCGCCGAGTTCTCCGACGGCGACGAGCCCGACCCGTACCTGGTGCAGTTCGCGCTCGAACTCGACGGCGCGCTGGACCCGGCCCGGCTGCGCGCCGCCGCGCAGGCGCTGCTCGACCGGCACACCACGCTGCGCGCGTGCTTCCGCCGCCGCAAGAACGGCGAGCTGGTCGCGCCCGTGCCGTGGTCGGTGGAGCTGCCGTGGCGGGAGGCCGACGCGGACCCGGCCGACTGGGAGGCGCTGCTCGCCGACGACCGGACCACCGGTTTCGACCCGGCCACGCCGCCGCTGCTGCGCATGGCGCTGCTGCGCGTCGGCGAGGACAGGCACCGGTTGCTGATGACCTTCCACCACGCCCTGCTGGACGGCTGGTCACTGCCGCTGGTCGCGCGCGAGCTGTTCGCCCTCTACGCTGCGGACGGCGACGCGTCCGCCCTCCCTGCCGTGCGGCCGTACAAGGACTACCTGACCTGGCTGCGGTCCCGCGACGTCGAGCTGGCCCGCTCCTCGTGGGCCGACGCGCTGTCGGGAGTCACCGAGCCGACCCTCCTCGCGCCCGGGGCCGACCCCGCGGGCTCGGCCTCGCAGTGCCGCGTCGAGCTGCCCGACGGTCTCCCGGCGGCGGTCGCGGGCACCGCCCGCACGCTGGGCGTCACGGTGAACACCGTCGTGCAGGCGGCGTGGGCGCTGCTGCTGTCGAAGACCCTGGGCCGCGACGACGTCGTGTTCGGCACGACCGTGTCCGGCCGCCCACCGGAGCTGGCGGGCGTGGACTCGATGATCGGCCTGTTCATCAACACGGTGCCGGTGCGCGTCGGACTTCGGCCGGGGGAGCCGGTCGGCGAGCTGCTGCGCCGGGTGCAGTCCGAGCAGGCCAGGCTGATGGACCACCAGCACCTCGGCCTCGCCGACATCCAGCGCGCCGTCGGCATCGGCGAGCTGTTCGACACCCTGACCGTCGTCGAGACCTACCACGTCGACACCGAGGCGCTCGCGGGCGCCGAGCAGTCCAGCGGCCTGCGCGTCGCCACCGGCCAGACCCTCGACGCCACCCACTACCCGGCGACCCTCGTCGTCACCGGCGGCGCGGTGCCCGAACTCCTCCTCAAGTACCGCCCCGGCCTGGTCGACCCGGATGCCCTGGGCGCCCGCCTGACCCGGGTCCTGACCGGCCTCACCGGCGACCCGGCCACCCCCGTCGCCCGCGTCGACGGCCTGTCCGCAGAAGAGCGCCAGGCAGTCCTCACCGACTGCACCCCACCCGCCCCACCGGCACCCGAACCCCGCACGATCCCCGACCTGTTCGCCGACCAGGTCGCCGCCCGCCCCGACGCCGTTGCCCTGATCGCCCCCGACGAGCGCCTGACCTACGCCGAACTGGACACCCGCGCCACCGCCCTCGCCGCAACCCTGGCCTCCCGTGGCGCGGCCCCCGGCACCGTCGTCGCCATCAGCCTCCCCCGCGGCGCGGACCTGGTCGTCGCTGTCCTGGCCGTCCTCAAGTCAGGCGCCGCCTACCTCCCCCTGGACCCCGGCTACCCGAAGCCCCGCCTGGACTTCATGCTGGCCGACGCCACCCCCGCCCTGCTCATCACCAACGACCCCACGACCTCCGGCGACACCATCCCCACCGTCACCTATCCACACCCCGAGCACGGACCTGGCCCCGTTCAGCCGCCACCCCATAACCTGGCGGCGGGGGGCCGGACGCCCACGCTCACCGCCGATCACCCCGCCTACATCATCTACACCTCCGGCTCCACCGGAACGCCGAAGGGCGTCGTGGTGCCGCACAAGAACGTGAGCAGGCTGCTCTCGGCGACCGACCACTGGTTCGGCTTCGGCCCCGACGACGTGTGGACCCTGTTCCACTCCTACGCCTTCGACTTCTCCGTGTGGGAGCTGTGGGGAGCCCTGCTGCGCGGCGGTTCGCTGGTCGTGGTCGACCACCAGACCAGCCGCTCGCCCGAGGCCTTCCTTGAGCTGCTCGCGCGCGAGCGGGTCACGGTCCTCAACCAGACCCCGTCGGCCTTCCGCCAGCTCGACGCGGCCGACGCCGCCGCAGGCGGCACCGACCTGGCCCTGCGCGAGGTCGTCTTCGGCGGCGAGGCGCTGGACCCGCGCACCCTCGCGGGCTGGTACGACCGCCACGAGACCGCGCCCCGCCTGGTGAACATGTACGGCATCACCGAAACCACCGTGCACGTCACCTACCACCCCCTGACTCGCGAGGACACCAAGCAGGGCCTCTCCGGCGTCGGTGTGCCCATCCCGGATCTGCGCGCCTACGTGCTCGACACCGGCCTCTCGCCCGCAGCGCCCGGCGTCGTCGGCGAGCTGTACGTCGCCGGCGAAGGCCTGGCTGATGGCTACCTCGGCCGCGCCGCGCTCACCGCCACCCGGTTCGTCGCCGACCCGTTCGGCGGCGCGGGGGACCGGCTCTACCGCACCGGCGACCTCGCCGTCCGCCACACCGACGGGACGCTGGAGTACCGGGGACGATCCGACGCGCAGGTCAAGGTGCGCGGGTTCCGCATCGAGCCCGGCGAGATCGAGGCCGCCCTGGCCGCCCAGCCGGGCGTCGGTGAGGCCGTCGTCGTCGCGCGGCAGGACCAGCCGGGAGTCGTCCGGCTCGTCGGCTATGTGACCGGTGACGTGACCGGCGCGGAGGTCCGCGCGCGGGCCGCCGCCGCCCTGCCCGAGCACATGGTGCCCTCCGCCGTCGTCGTGCTGGAGCGCATCCCGCTGACCGCCAACGGCAAGACCGACCGGGCCGCCCTGCCCGCACCGGACTTCGCGGGCCTGACGACCGAGCGCGCCCCCGAGACCGAGACCGAGGCCGCGCTGGCCCGGCTCACCGCCGAGGTGCTCGGCCTGCCGTCGGTCGGTGTGGACGACGACTTCTTCGCCCTCGGCGGCGACAGCATCATCGCCATCCAGCTCGTCTCCCGCGCCCGCGCCGAAGGCCTGGCGATCAGCCCGCGCGTGGTGTTCGAGCGCCGCACGGTCACCCGCATCGCCGAGGCCGCCGCCGAGCCGCCCGCGCCCGCTGCCGCCCCGGCCGACGACGGCGGCCCGATTCCGCTCACTCCGATCATGCGCGACCTGCTGGAGCGCGGCGGCCCGATCGGCCGCGTCGCCCAGGCACGTCTGCTCATCGCACCAGCGGACCTCACCGAGGACCGGCTCACCGCCGCCGTCCAGTGTCTTGTGGATACTCACGAGATGCTGCGCGCCCGGCTCGCGGGCGACGTCCTTGAGGTGCGCACCGACCTGCGCGTCTCCGTCCGGCGCGCCGAAGGGGCGCTGGCCGAGGAAGCCGCCCGTGCCTACCGCGAACTGGACCCGGCGGCGGGCGAGCTGGTCAGGGTCGTGTGGTTCCCCGACCTGGAGCGCGTGCTCGTCATCGTCCACCACCTCGCCGTGGACGGCGTCTCCTGGCGCGTCCTGGTGGAGGACCTGGCCGCGGCCGACGCCGCCCTCGCGGCGGGCCGGGCCGTGGCGCTGCCGCCGGTGCCGACGTCCTTCCGCACCTGGGCGCGCGGCCTGGCGGCGCTGGACCGCGCGGCCGAGCGCGCGCACTGGGAGTCCGCCGTGGATGCCGAGGCGCGCACGCCCGTTCCCGGCCGCGACACCGTCGCCACCGTCCGCACGCTGAGGGTCACTGTCCCCGAGCCCGTCGCCGCGCGACTGCTCGGCCCCGTCGCCGCCGCCTACCGGGCAGGCGCCGAGGACGTGCTGATGACCGCCATGGCCCTCGCCGCCGCGCACACCACCGGGCGGACCGCGCCGGTCATCGCCCGCGAAGGCCACGGCCGCGTCGAGGACGCGGTCGCCGGGGTGGACCTCTCCCGCACCGTCGGCTGGTTCACCACCGTGCACCCGGTTCGCCTGGACCTCGCCGGCATCGACACCACCGACGCGCGTGCGGGCGGGTCCGCAGCGGGGGACGCGCTCAAGCGGGTCAAGCAGCACCTGCGCGAGGTCCCCGGGGACGGACTCGGCCACGGCCTGCTGCGCGCGGGCGGCACCCCCGAGATCCTGGTCAACTACCTCGGCCGCTTCGCGGGCGGCCCCGACGGGCGGCCGTGGACCGGCGCACCCGAGGCCGCCGCGCTCGGCGGTGACGCCGACGCCGAGCTGACCGTCGGACACGCCATCGAGGTCAACGCGGTCGCGGGCGACGACGGCCTCGGCGCCGTGTTCGCCTGGCCCGCCGCCCTCATCGGCGAGGACGAGGTCACCGCGCTCGCCGACGCCTGGGTCGCGGCGCTGCACGCGCTCGACCGGCACGCGGCCACCGGCGCGACCGGCCGCACCCCGTCGGACTTCCCGCTGGCCGCCCTCACCCAGGCCGACACCGACGCCCTCGTCGCCGCCCATCCGGGCCTGGTGGACGTGTGGACGCCGACGCCGCTGCAAATGGGCCTGGCGTTCCTGTCCGCCTACGACGAGACCGTGACCGACGTCTACACCGTCCAGTTCTCGTGTGAACTGCACGGCGACGTCGACACCGCGCGCCTGCGCGCCGCCGCCCAGCTTCTGCTGGACCGGCACGACGCGCTGCGCGTGGCTGTCGGCCAGCGCGCCGACGGCGACCCGGTCCTCGTCGTGCCGGAGCCGGTCCCCGTTCCGTGGCACGAGGTCGACCTGACCGGCGCACCCGACGGCGAGTGGGACCGGCTTGTCGACGCCGACCGCCGCACCCGCTACGACATCGCCAGGCCGCCGCTGCTGCGCTTCACCGCGGCGCGCACGGCGCCCGACCGGGTTCGTCTGCTCATCGGCTACCACCACCTGCTGCTCGACGGCTGGTCGACGCCGATGCTCGTGCGCGAGCTGTTCGAGGCGTACGCGGGCTCGGCTCCGCGCTCGCGCCCGTACCGGGACTTCCTCGCCTGGCTGTCCACACAGGACTTCGATGCCGGTAAGGCGGCGTGGACCGCCGCGCTGGACGGCGTGACCGAGCCGACCGCCGTCGCACCCGGGGCCACCGGCTCCGGCCTGCCCCGCCGCGTCGACGTCACGCTGCCCGACGGCCTCGCCGAGGCCGCCCGCGCGCGTGCGGTCACCATCAACACCCTCGTGCAGACCGCCTGGGGCCTCACCCTGGCCCGCGGACTCGGCCGCGCCGACGTCGTCTTCGGCGCCACCGTCTCCGGCCGTCCGCCCGAGCTGAACGGCGTCGACACCACGCTGGGCCTGTTCATCAACACCGTGCCCGTGCGGGTGCGGCTGAACCCGGCCGAGACCGTCGCCGAGCTGCTGACGCGCGTGCAGGGCGAGCAGGCCAAGGTGCTCGACCACCAGCACATCGGCCTGGCCGACATCCAGCGCGCCATCGGCGTCGGCGAGCTGTTCGACACCCTCACCGTGGTCGAGAGCTACCCGATCGACACCGCCGCGCTCGACCGCGCCGAGACGGCCGCGGGCTTCGCCGTGTCCGGCGTGACCGGCGCGGATGCCACCCACTACCCGCTGACCCTCACCATGACCGCGGGCGAGCGGGTCGACGCCTGGCTGGACGTCCGAGACGACGTCCTCGGCGACGGGGAGCCCGCCCGCTGGGCGAACCGCTTCACCGCCGCCCTGCGCGCCCTCGTCGCCGATCCCGGCGTGCGCGTCGCCGAACTCGACCTGGTGGACGAGGCGGAGCGCCGCTTCGTGCTCGACGCGGGCACCGGGCCCGATGTCGGCACGCCGCCGTCGGTGCTCGACGTGTTCGCCGCGACCGTGGCCGCCCGGCCCGACGCGGGCGCTGTCGTGGGCCAGGAGGAGTCGCTGACCTTCGCCGAGCTGGACCGGCGCTCCTCCGCCCTCGCCGGGCTGCTGGCCGGGCGCGGGGTGGGGGAGGGTTCGGTGGTCGCGCTCGCGCTGCCGCCGTCGGCCGGGCTGATCGCCGCCATCCTCGCCACCTGGAAGGCGGGCGCGGCGTTCTGCGTCCTCGACCCGGAGTACCCGGCGGCCCGGCTCGCCGCGATGGCCGAGGACGCGCGGCCCGCGCTGACGGTCACGATCGCCGCGCTGGAGCACGCCGTTGCGAGTTGTCCACAGGCTCAGAACTTCTCGGTGCGGCCGGAGAACCCGGCCTCGCACAGTGGAGACATGACCACCGCAGCCGCTCTGCTCGTCCTGGACCGGGAAGACCTCTCGTCCGCCCCGCCGCCGCCCCCACGTCCGGCCGACGGCGCGTCCCACATCGTGTTCACCTCCGGCTCGACAGGCAGGCCGAAGGGCGTCGTCGCCGAGCACGCGGGCCTCGCCGCGCTGCTGGCCGCGCACCGCGCGTCGGTCATGCCGTCAGCGGCGGAGCCCGGCCGGGTGGCGAACGTGACGTCGTTCTCCTTCGACGCCGCGCTCGACCCGCTGCTGTGGATGCTCGCCGGGCACGAGCTGCACCTGCTCACCGACACCGCGACAGTGGTCGACTACGTGCGCGAGCACCGCATCGGCTACCTGGACGCCGCGCCTTCCCTGCTGACCCGGCTGGTGGAGAGCGGACTGCTCGATGGCCCGCGCCGGCCGTCGGTGGTCGGCACCGGCGGTGAGGCGGTCGGCGCGGCCCTGTGGTCGGCGCTGGCCGAGTCCGAGGTGACGGCGTTCAACTTCTACGGCCCCACTGAGACCACAGTGGACTCCATCGTCGCGCGGATCGAACCGGGGCCGGTCGTGATCGGCCGACCGGTGGGCGGAGCCGTCGTCCGGGTGCTCGGCCCGGCGCTGGAGCTGGTCGGCCCCGGTGTGGTCGGTGAGCTGTACCTGGGCGGCGCGGGCGTCGCGCGCGGCTACCTGGGCAACCCGGCGCTCACCGCGGCCCGCTTCGTGCCCGACCCGCACGGCGAGGGCAGGCTCTACCGCACCGGGGACCTGGCCCGGTGGCTGCCCGACGGCCGCGTCGAGTACATCGGCCGCGCCGACGAGCAGGTCAAGGTGCGCGGCTTCCGCGTCGAGCCGGGGGAGATCGAGGCCGCGCTGGCCGAGGTCAGCACGCAGGCGCTGGTCATGCTGCGCGACAACCGGCTCGTCGCCTACGTCACCGGTCCCCAGGCCGACGAGGCCGGACTGCGCGCGCACATCGCCGCCGTCCTGCCGGACTACATGGTCCCGGCGGCGGTCGTGGCGCTTGACGCCTTCCCGGAGCTGCCCAACGGCAAGGTCGACCGCGCGGCCCTGCCCGCGCCCGACTTCGCGGCCCTGATCGGCGGGCGGGAAGCCGCCACCCCGGTCGAGAGCACCATCGCCGAGCTGATGGCGGCCGTGCTGGGGCTGCCGTCGGTCGGTGCGGACGACGACTTCTTCGCCCTCGGCGGCGACAGCATCGTGTCCATCCAGCTGGTGGGCCGCGCGCGCGCGGCGGGGCTGCGGTTCAGCCCGCGCGAGGTGTTCGAGCAGCGCACCGTGGCCGCGCTGGCCCTGGTCGCCCAGACGGACAAGCCGGTCGAGCCCACCGGCCAGGACGACGGCGCGGGCATCGTCCCGCTCACGCCGATCATGCGCGACCTGGTCGACCGCGGCGGCCCCATCACCCGCTACGCGCAGACCCAGTCGCTCATCGCGCCCGCCGGGCTGGCGGACGAGCACCTGATCACCGCCGTGCAGGCGCTGGTGGACACGCACGCCGTCCTGCGCGCGAGGCTCACCGACGCCGGGCTGGAGATCGGTCCGCCCGGCTCGGTCGACGCCGCCGGACTGGTGCGCCGGGTCGAGTCGGTCGACGCCCTGCTGGACGAGCTGGACCCGCGCGCGGGCGCGGTGCTGCGCGTCGGCCGCATCGGTGACCGGGTCGTGCTCGCCGCCCACCACCTGGTGGTCGACGGCGTCTCCTGGCGCATCCTCGTACCCGACCTGGTCGCCGCGCACGACGCCGCCGCCGCGGGGCGCGCGCCCGAGCTGGCCCCGGTCGGCACGTCGTTCCGGCGCTGGGCGCAGGGACTGGCCGCCGCCGCGACCGACGAGTCCGAACGGGACCACTGGGCTGCGGCCGTCGCCGAGGCCGAGACCCCGCTCGGCGCCCGCCCGCTCACCGCGGACGACACCGTGTCGACGCTGGAGCGCCTCACCACGACCATCCCCGCCGACGTCGCCGAACCGCTCCTGGGACCCGTGCCCGAGCTGTTCCACGCCGACGTGGAGGACGTGCTGCTCACCGGCTTCGTCCTCGGTCTGGCCCGCTGGACCCGCAGGCGGGGAGCCCCGCGCACCGCCGTCGTGGTCGACCTGGAGGCGCACGGCCGCGACGAGGACGCCGTCCCCGGAGCGGACCTGCACCGCACCGTCGGCTGGTTCACCGCGCTGTTCCCCGTCCGCCTCGATGTCGGCGGCGTGGACGTCGCCGACGCCCTCGACGGCGGCCCCGCGGCGGGCGACGCCCTCAAGGCCGTCAAGGAGCAGCGCCGCGCCGTCCCGGGCAGCGGTCTCGGCTTCGGCCTGCTGCGCCACCTCAACGAGGGCACCGCGGCCAGCCTGTCCGGAGACCGCCAGGTCCTCGTCAACTACCTGGGCCGCTTCGACACCGCCCGCGACGCCACCTCCGGCTGGCACCCCGACCCCGACCACCCCGGCATCGGCGGCGGCGACCACCCCGACCGCCCCGCCGAACACGCCCTGCAGCTGGACATCCACTCCACCAACGGCGAGTTCACCGCGGCCTGGACCTATCCGGCGGGCCTCTTCGCCGAGCACGAGGTCCGCGACCTGGCCACCGCCTTCGGCAGCGCCCTGCGCGCCATCGCCGAACACGGCGCGGAGAACGGCGCGGGCGGCCTCACCCCCTCCGACCTCCTGGTGCCCGGCCTCGCCCAATCCCAGATCAACGCCTTCGAGGCCCAGTGGAGGACCCAGTGACCCCGCCCGCCCCGCGGCCCCGCCGCGAGCGGGCCCCGCTGCCCGCCACCCGCCGCCACCGCCGCGCGGGCGCCGCCGGGCACGACATCACCGAGATCCGCGCTCGCGGGCTGGCCCCGGCAGTCCCCGGCTCGGCCGAGATCGACGCCGTCGAGGCGCAGTGGAGGACCCAGTGACCACGCCCGGTCTGCAGGACATCTGGCCGCTGGCGCCGATGCAGGAGGGGATGCTCTTCCTGGCGGGCTTCGACGAGTCCGAAGTAGACATCTATACCGTCCAGACTGTGCTGGACGTCGAGGGCCCGCTCGACACCGAGCTGTTGCGCGAGTCCGCCGGGGCGCTGCTGCGCAGGCACCCCAACCTCCGCGCCGCGTTCACCACCGAAGGCGTGGACCGCGCCGTGCAGCTCATTCCGACCAGGGTCAAGCTGCCCTGGACGGAGATCGACATGACGGCGGCCGGGCCGGGGGAGTGGCAGCGGATCGTCGCCGAGGACAGGGCGACGCGGTTCGACCTCGCCAAGCCGCCGCTGCTGCGGTTCCTGGTGGCCAGGACCGGGCACGACCGGCACCGGCTGCTGATCACCAACCACCACATCCTGGTCGACGGCTGGTCCACCCCGCTGCTGATGGGCGAGCTGTTCGCCATCTACGGCGCGCGCGGCGACGCCTCGGACCTGCGCCGGGTGCGCCCGTACAAGGACTACCTGATCTGGCTGGCCCGCCAGGACCAAGCCGCCGCCCAGGCCCGCTGGGCCGAGGCGCTGGCCGGGATCACCGAGCCGACCCTGCTCGGCCCGGCGGGCGCGGTCAACGCCGGGTCGCCCACCGAACGGGTGCCGGTCGACGTGCCCGGGGGGCTCGCCGCCCGGCTCGGCGAGCTGGCCCGCGACCTGCGAGTCACGCTCAACACGCTGCTCCAGGCCGCCTGGGGTCTCGTGCTCGCCCGAACCCTGGGCCGCGACGACGTGGTCTTCGGCGCGACGGTGTCCGGCCGCCCCGCCGACCTGCCGGGCGTCGAGTCGATGATCGGCCTGTTCATCAACACCGTGCCGGTGCGGGTCCGGATCGACCCGGCCGAGTCGGTCGCCGAGTTCCTGGCCAGGGTCCAGCGCGAGCAGGCCCGGCTCATGGACGACCAGTACGTGCCGCTGTCCAAGCTGCGCCAGGGCACCGGCCTGGCCGAGCTGTTCGACACCATCGCCGTCTTCGAGAGCTACCCCGTCGACGTCGAAGCGCTGGGCAAGGCCGAGGAGGGCGCTGGCCTGCGCGTGCTGGAGGCCACCGGCGTCGACGACACCAACTACCCGGTCACCCTGACCGCCGAGTCCGCCGACGGGCTCACCGTCTGGCTCGACCACCGCCCCGACGTCATCACCACCGCGGCGGCCACCGGGCTCGCCGAGCGGCTCCTGCGCGCCCTCACCGCGTTCGCCGAGGGCACCTCCCGCCCCGTCCGCGCGCTCGACCTGCTCTCCGACGCCGAACGCGCCACCGTGCTCGACGCGGGACGCGGACCCGCCCTGCCCGCCGGGACGTGCGTGCTCGAC
The DNA here is from genome assembly GCF_042657845.1 of Actinokineospora guangxiensis. Classification (NCBI taxonomy): domain Bacteria; kingdom Bacillati; phylum Actinomycetota; class Actinomycetes; order Pseudonocardiales; family Pseudonocardiaceae; genus Actinokineospora; species Actinokineospora guangxiensis. Next base: position 72,232 of record NZ_JBHSKF010000006.1, read on the forward strand.
GCCTTCGCCGAGCAGGTCGCCGCGACCCCCGGCCTCACCGCCGTCGTCGGTCCCCACATAAGCGCCAGGGCTGACCACTCCTACACCTACGCCGAGCTGGACGCCCGAACTGACGCGCTCGCGGCCTGGCTGGCAGGCCGCGGCGTCGGCCCCGACCGCGCTGTCGCCGTCGCGCTGCCCCGCTCGGCAGAGCTGGTCGCCGTCATGCTGGGCGTGTGGAAGGCGGGCGGCATGGTCGTGCCCGTCGACGCGGACTATCCGGCCGAGCGCATCGCGCTGCTGCTCGCCGACGCCGACCCCGCCGTCGTCCTCACCACCGCCGCCTGGGCAGACAGGTTCGGCCCCGCCGCCGTCGCCCTCGACACGCTCGACCTGCCCGCCGCCCCCGCCGCCGAGCGGGCGCGCGGCGCGGCCTACGCCATCTACACCTCGGGGTCGACCGGCAAGCCCAAGGGCGTCATCGTCGACCACCCCGCGCTGGCGAACCTGCTCGCCGCGCACCGCGCCGCCGTCATGCCCGCCGAGCGCACCCGCGTCGGCCACGCGGCCTCCTTCGCCTTCGACGCCGCGCTCGACCCCGTGCTGTGGATGATCGCCGGGCACGAGCTGCGCATCGCCCCCGCCGAGACCATGGGCGACTCGGCCGCGCTGGTCGCCTTCGTCCGCGAGCACCGCATCGGCTACCTCGACGTCGCCCCGTCCCTCATGGCCAGGCTCGTCGCCGACGGGCTCCTCGACGGTGCGCACCGGCCGTCCGTGCTCGGCACCGGCGGCGAGGCCGTCGGGGCGGCCCTGTGGTCGGCGCTGGCCGAGGCCGACGTCACCGCCATCAACTTCTACGGCCCCACCGAGACCACGGTGGACGCCTCGTCCGCGCTGATCACCGGGCCCGACGTCGTCATCGGCTCGGCGACGGCGAACACCGCCGTCCACGTCCTGGACGCCGGCCTCGGCCTGGTGCCCCCCGGTGTCGTCGGCGAGCTGTACGTCGCCGGCCCCGGCCTGGCCCGCGGCTACCTCGGCAAGCCCGGTGCGACCGCCGAGCGGTTCGTCGCCGATCCAATCGGCGGCGGGCGCATGTACCGCACCGGCGACCTGGCCCGCTGGCGCGCCGACGGCAGGCTGGAGTTCGTCGGCCGCGCCGACGACCAGGTCAAGATCCGCGGCTTCCGCGTCGAGCCCGGCGAGATCGAGGCCGTGCTGGCCCGCCACGCCGCCGAAGCGCTCGTCGTCGTCCGCGAGGACACCCCGGGCGTGCCCCGGCTCGTCGGCTACGTCGCCGGAACCACGGAGGACGGGCCCGCCCTGCGCGCCCACGCCGCCGCGGCGCTGCCCGACCACCTGGTGCCCGCCGCCGTCGTCGTGCTCGACGCGTTCCCGACGCTGCCCACCGGCAAGGTCGACAGGGCCGCGCTGCCCGCCCCCGATTTCGCCGCGCTCGCGGGCGGTCGCGCCGCCGCCACCGCGACCGAAGCCACCCTCACCGCCCTGATGGCCGAGGTGCTCGGCCTGCCCGAGGTCGGCGCGGACGACGACTTCTTCGCCCTCGGCGGCGACAGCATCGTCTCCATCCAGCTCGTCGGCCGGGCCCGTGCCGCCGGCCTGCGCTTCAGCCCGCGCGAGGTGTTCGAGCGGCGCACGGTCGCCGGACTCGCCGCAGTCGCCGACGCCGGTGCCACCGTCGCGCCGCCCGGCGACGACGACGGCACCGGACTCGTCCCGCTCACCCCGATCATGCGCGACCTTGTCGACAGCGGAGCCGCGCTGCGCCGCTACGCGCAGGTTCAGGTCGTCACCGCACCAGCGGGCCTCACCCTCGCGCACCTGACCGACGCTGTGCAGGCCGTGTTGGACACCCACGACCTGCTGCGCTCCACCCTGACCGCCGACGGCCTGCTCGTCGCCCCGCGCGGCTCGGTCCGCGCCGCCGTACGTGAAGCATCCACTGTGGACGCGACTCTCGTCGATTCCGTGCTGGACGAACTGGACCCGGCGTCCGGGGCGATGCTGAGAGTCGTCCTGGCCGGGGAGAAGGTGGTCATCGCCGCGCACCACCTCGTGGTCGACGGCGTCTCCTGGCGCATCCTGCTGCCCGACCTGGAGGCCGCGCACGCCGCCGTCGCCGCGGGCCGCGCGCCCGACCTACCCCCGGTCGACACCTCGTTCCGCCGCTGGGCCACCGGTCTGGTCGAGAAGGCCGCCGACACCGCCGAACTCGCCCACTGGACCGACGCCGCGTCCGCCCCGGCCCTGGGCTCACGCCCGCTCGACCCGCGCACCGACACCGTCGGCACCGCCAGGTCCCTCCGCGTGACCTTGCCGGCCGAGACCGCCGAACCCCTGCTCGCGTCGGTGCCCGCCCGATTCCGCACCGACGTCGACACGGTGCTGCTGGCCGGGCTCGCCGCCGCGTTCGCCCGCACCGGCCGCCCCGCCGTGGTGGTCGACCGCGAAGGCCACGGCCGCGACGAGGACGCCGTCCCCGGCGCCGACCTGCACCGCACCGTCGGCTGGTTCACCAGCCTCTACCCGGTCCGCCTCGACGCGGCCGGCGTCGACCACGGCGACGCGGCCGCGGTCCTCAAGCGGATCAAGGAGCAGCTGCGCGCCGTCCCCGGCAGCGGCATCGGCTACGGCCTGCTGCGCCACCTCAACCCCGACACCGCGCCGACCCTGGCCGCCCTCGGCCGCGGCCAGGTGCTGCTCAACTACCTCGGCCGCTTCGGCGGCGCTGCCGCGGGGCCGTGGCAGCCGACCGAGGTCGGCGGCGGGGCCGATGCGACCATGCCGCTGGAACACCCGCTGCAAATCGATGCCACCTCGGTCGACGGCGCGCTGGCCGTCGACTTCACCTGGGCCGAGGGCGTGCTCGCCGCCGACGACGTCCGCACCCTCGCCGACCACTGGTTCCGCGCCCTCACCGCCCTGGTCGCCGCGCCCGGCGGGCGCACTCCGTCGGACGTGCCGCTGGCCGGGATCGACCAGCGCGCCATCGAGGCCTTCGAGGCCGCCGAGCCGCGCCTTGCCGACCTCTGGCCGCCGACCCCGCTACAGGCCGGCCTGCTGCACCTGTCCGCACTGGACGACAGCGGCCCAGACGGCCCCGACGGCCCCGAGGGATTCGATGTCTACACCGTCCAGACCGACCTGCACCTCGCGGGCCCGGTCGACGCCGAGCGCCTGCGCGCCGCCGCGGACGCCCTGCTGGCCCGCCACCCCAACCTGCGCGTCTGCTTCCGCACCACCGACTCCGGCGACCTGGTGCAGCTCGTGCTGGACGACGTCCCCGCCCCGTGGACCCAGAGCCGCGCCGAGGGCGGGGACGGGGACGGGGACGGGGACGGGGACGCGGCCTGGAATGCGATCGTGGCCGCCGACCGCGCCGAGCGGTTCGACACCGCCACGGCCCCGCTGATCCGGTTCCGCCTCGGCACGCTGCCGGACGGCACGCACCGCCTCCTGATCACCAACCACCACGCCCTGCTCGACGGCTGGTCCACCCCGCTGCTCGGTCAGGAGCTGTTCGCCCTCTACGCGGGCGCCGACCTGCCCAACCCGCCCGCCTTCCGCGACCACCTGGCCTGGCTCGCCGCCCAGGACAGGGCCGCCGCCACCGCCGCGTGGCGCACCGCCCTCCTCGGCGCGGAGCCCACGCTGATCGCCGGTCCCGGCACGACCGCCACCACGGCCGTCCGCCCGGAAGGGCTCGACATCGAGGTCCCCCCGGGCGTCACCGACACCGCCCGCGCGCTGGGCGTCACCGCCAACACGCTGGTGCAGCTGGCCTGGGGCCTGGTCCTGGCCCGCGCGCTGGGCCGCGACGACGTCGTCTTCGGCGCGACGGTCTCCGGCCGCCCCGCCGACCTGCCCGATGTCGAGTCGATGATCGGCCTGTTCATCAACACCGTCCCGGTGCGCGTGCGGCTCGACCCGGCGAGCACGCTCGCCGACGCGGCGCGCGGGCTCCAGGGCGAGCAGGCGGCCCTGCTGGAGCACCAGCACCTCGGCCTTGCCGACACCGCCGGGCAGGGCGACCTGTTCGACACGCTGACCGTCTTCGAGAGCTTCCCCGTCGACACCGACGCGCTCGGCAAGGCCGAGGCGGCGGCGGGCATCCAGGTCACCGCGGTGAGCGGCGCCGACGCCACCGACTACCCGGTCACCCTCACCGCCGAGGTCACCGACGAACTGGTCCTGTCCCTGGAGTACCGACCCGACGTCCTGGACGTGCGCGCCGCCGGGAACCTCGCCGCCGCGCTGACCCGCGCCCTCAGGGCGATCACCAGCGCCCCCGGGACCCGGCTGGCCCACCTCGACCTGCTCACCGACGAGCAGCGTGCCGCCGCCCTCGCCGCCGCGCGGGGCCCCGAGGTCGCGGTCCCCGAGCGCACCGTCCTCGACGCGTTCCGCACGTCATCCAACTCGGCATCCCGCTCAACCGACACCGCCGTTGTCGGCCCGGACGCCACGCTCACCTTCGCCGAGCTGGACGAGCGAGCCCACCGGGCGGCCGTGCTGCTGGCGCGGCGGGGGGTGCGGCCCGGCGGGGTCGTCGCGCTGGCCTTGCCCGCCTCGGCCGAGCTAGTCACCGCCATGCTCGGGACCTGGCTGGCCGGAGCCGCCTTCGTCGTGGTCGACCCGGCCTACCCCGATGTCCGCAAGCGGGCGATGCTCGCCGACGTCGCCGCCGCCGCGGTCATCACCCCCGGCGATCTCGCCGACCTGCCCGCGCGCGAGCCCGTCCCCGGACCGGGCGCGGTCGCCTACGTCCTGTTCACCTCCGGCTCCACCGGCAGGCCCAAGGGCGTCCTGGTCGGTCACGCCGGCCTGGCGAACCTGCTGGCCGCGCACCGCGCGTCCGTGATGACCGAGCGCACCGCCGTGATGACCACCGCGTCGTTCTCCTTCGACGCCGCCCTCGATCCGCTGCTGTGGATGCTGGCCGGACACGAACTGCACGTCGGTGTCGACCCGACGGCTGTGGTCGCCTACGTGCGCGAGCACCGCGTCGGGTACCTCGACGCCGCGCCCGCCCTGCTCTCCGCGCTCATCGAGGACGGGCTCCTCGACGGCGAGCACCGCCCCGCCGTCGTCGGCACGGGCGGTGAGGCGGTCGGCGCCGCGCTGTGGAACCGCCTCGCCGGGTCCGGTGTGGACGGCTATAACTTCTACGGCCCCACCGAGGCGACCGTCGACGCGGTGATCGCGCCCATCGAGCCGGGGCCGGTCGTCATCGGCCGCCCGCTGGCCAACGCCGCCGCGCACGTGCTCGACGGGGCACTCGGCCCGGTCGCCGACGGCGTCACCGGCGAGCTGTACCTCAGCGGCCCCGGCATCGCCTTCGGCTACCTGGATCAGCCCGCCGCCACCGCCGAGCGGTTCGTCGCCGACCCGCACGGCGCGCCCGGCGCGCGCCTCTACCGCACCGGCGACCTGGCCCGCAGGCTCCCCGACGGCCGGATCGAGTTCCTCGGCCGCGCCGACGACCAGCTCAAGGTCCGCGGCTTTCGCATCGAGCCCGGCGAGGTCGAGGCCGCGCTCGGCGCGCACCCCGACGTCACCCGCGTGCACGTCACCGGCCGGGACGGGCGGCTCGTCGCCTACATCGTCGGCGGCGACCCGGCCGCCGTGCGCGCCGAGGCCGCCACCCGGCTGCCCGAGCACCTGGTCCCGGACGCCGTCGTCGCGGTGGCCGAGTTCCCGCTGACCCCCACCGGCAAGGTCGACACCGCTGCCCTGCCCGCCCCCGAGTTCGCCGCCGCGGGCGGGCGCATCGCCCGCACCCCGGTGGAAGACCTGGTCACCACCCTCTTCGCCGAGGTGCTGGGTGTTCCCCAGGCCGGCCCGGACGACGACTTCTTCGCCCTCGGCGGGCACTCGCTGCTGGCCACCCGCCTGGTCGCCCGGCTGCGCGCCGCGCTCGGCGCGGAGCTGCCGCTGCGCGCGGTCTTCACCGCGCGCACCCCGGCGGCCATCGCCGCAGCCGTCACCTCCACCGGTCAGCGGCCCGCGCTCGTGCGCGTGCCGCGCCCGCCGCGCCCGCCGCTGTCGCACGCCCAGCGCAGGCTGTGGTTCCTGTACCGGATGGAGGGTCCGAGCCCCACCAACAACATCCCGTTCGTCGCCCGCCTGACCGGTGCGGTCGACGCGGCCGCGCTGCGCGCCGCCCTGGCCGACCTCGCCGCCAGGCACGAGAGCCTGCGCACGGTCTTCGCCGAACACGACGGCCTGCCGTTCCAGGACGTCCGCCCGCCGTGCCCGGTCGAGCTGACCGAGGTCGACACCGATCCGTCCGCTGTGGACAGCCTGGTCGCCGAGGCGAACGAGCACGCCTTCGACCTCGCCACCGAGATCCCGGTCCGCGCGTGGCTCTTCCGCGTGGACCGGGATCTCGGTGGGGAGTCGGTGATCATGCTGCTGGTGCACCACATCGCCGTCGACGAGTGGTCCACAGCGCCGCTGCTGGGCGACCTCGCCACCGCCTACGCCGCCCGCCGCGACGGCCGCGCGCCGGAATGGGCGCCGCTGCCTGTGCAGTACGTCGACTATGCGCTGTGGCAGAACGACCTGCTCGGCGACGAGTCCGACCCGCGGAGCCTGGCCGCCCAGCAGGTCGCGCACTGGCGGACCGCGCTCGCGGGCCTGCCCGACGAACTGCTCCTGCCCACCGACCGGTTCCGGCCTGCCACCGCGTCGCACCGCGGCGCGGAGACCCGCTTCACCATCGACGCCGAGACCGGCGCGACCTTGCGGGCCCTGGCGCGCGAGTCCGGCGTCACGGTGTTCATGCTGGTCCAAGCCGCCGTCGCGACCCTGCTGTCGCGCCTCGGCGCGGGGGAGGACATCCCGCTCGGCACCCCGATCGCGGGCCGCACGGACGCCGCGCTGGACGAGCTGGTCGGGTTCTTCGTCAACACCCTCGTGCTGCGCACCGACCTCACCGGCGACCCGACCTTCCGCGAGCTGCTCGCCCGTGTCCGGGCTACCGACCTGGCCGCCTACGCCAACCAGGACGTGCCGTTCGAGCGGCTGGTCGAGGTGCTGAACCCGGCGCGCTCGGCCGCCCGGCACCCGCTGTTCCAGGTGATGGTCACCCACACCACCGCCGACGGCCGCGACCTCGGCCTGCCCGGCACCGAGACAGTGGCGGCCGACGTCGCGCTGACGACCGCCAAGTTCGACGCGTCCTTCGGCTTCTCCGACATCCCCGGCGAGAGCGGTCTGCTCGGCTCCATCGAGTACGCCACCGACCTTTTCGACGCCGAGACCGCCGCGCGCCTCGCCGACCGGCTCGCGCGGCTCCTGGCCGCCGTCGCGGCCGAGCCGGACCGCAGGATCAGCCGCCACGACCTGCTCGAAGCGGCCGAGCGCGAGCGCGTCCTGCGCACCTGGAACGACACCGCCGAGGCCGAGGTGGAGCGCACGGTCCCCGACCTGCTCGTCGCCGCCCTCGCCGCCGCGCCCGACGAGACCGCCCTGGTGGCGGGCGATCTGCGGCTGACCCACCGCGAGCTGCACGCCCGCGTCAACCAGCTCGCCCGAACCCTGCTCGCCGGCGGGCTCGCCCCTGAACAGGTCGTCGCCATCGGGCTGCCGCGCGGCCCGGAGATGGTCGTGGCGCTGCTGGCCGTGCTCGCCGCGGGCGGCGCGTTCGTGCCGCTGGACCCCGCCTGGCCGGACGCGCGCCGCGAGACCGTGCTGCGCGAGGCGGGCGCCGTCCTCACCGCGACCGGACCCGGCGGCGTTCCCGCCGGGCGCGACACGGTGTCGGTCGACCTCGGCGACTGGGTGCACGGCCACCAGCCGGTCGAGCCCCCCGCCGTCGCCATCCACGGCAAGCAGCTCGCCTACGTCATGTTCACCTCAGGCTCCACCGGCAAGCCCAAGGGCGCGATGATCCGGCACGAGGCCATCTGCGCGCGCATGGTGTGGCAGTCGGGGATGCTCGGCTTCGGCGTCGGCGACGCCGCGCTGTTCAAGGCGCCGCTGTCTTTCGACATCTCGGTCAACGAGATCCTGCTGCCGCTGATCACCGGTGGCCGCCTGGTGATCACCGAGCCCGGCGGCGAACGCGACCCCGCCCGGCTGCTGGAGCTGATCCGCGACGAGCGGGTCACCTTCGTCTACCTGCCGTCGTCCCTCGTGGACGCGCTGCTGGAGCTGGCCGAGGGCACCGAGGCGCTCGTCGGGCTCAAGCACGTCTGGTGCGGCGGTGAGGTGCTCACCCCCGCGCTGTTCGACCGCTTCCGGGCCGCGCTCGACACCACGATGTACCACGGATACGGGCCCGCCGAGGCCACGATCGGCGTCTCGCACGTGATCTACCGCGACCGGGCCGAGCGCATCGCGACCTCGATCGGCAAGCCGAACCCGAACACCCGGCTGTACGTGCTGGACGACACGCTGAACCCGGTGCCGCCGGGCGTGACCGGCGAGCTGTACGCGGGCGGGTACCTGCTGGGCCGCGGCTACGTCAACGCTCCCGGCCTGACCGCGTCGCGCTTCATCGCCGACCCGTTCGGCCCGCCCGGCTCGCGGCTCTACCGCACCGGCGACCTGGCCCGGTGGGCCTCCGACGGCTCACTGGACTTCGTCGGCCGCGCCGACAACCAGGTCAAGATCCGCGGTATGCGCCTGGAGCTGGAAGAGGTCGAGGCCGCGCTGCTGGCCCACCCCGGCGTGCGCTCGGCGGTGGCGACGGTCCGCAAGACGCCTGCCGGCGCGGACTACCTCGCCGCCCACATCGTCGCGGCCGACGGCCCGGTCGAGCCCGCCGAGGTGATCGCGTGGGCCAAGGCGGCACTGCCCGAGTACATGGTGCCCACCGCGGTCGCCGTCCTCGACGCGCTGCCCATGACCCCGAACGGCAAGGTCGACCGCCGCGCCCTGCCCGACCCGCTGCCGCACACCGCGGGCCGCGCCCCCGCGACGCCCGCCGAGGAGGTCGTCGCCGGGGTGTTCGCCGACCTGCTCGGACTCACCGAGGTCGGCGCCGAGGACGACTTCTTCGCCCTCGGCGGCCACTCGCTGCTCGCCACCCGGCTCGTCAGCCGGATCAGGGCCGCGCTGCACGCCGAGATCGGCGTGCGCGACGTGTTCGAGGCGCCGACGGTGGCCGGCGTCGCCGCCCGGCTCACCACCGGCGACTCGCGGCCCGCGCTGGTCCCCTTCGCCCGGCCCGAGCGGCTGCCGCTGTCCTCGGCGCAGCGCAGGCTCTGGTTCCTCTACCGCATGGAGGGACCGAGCCCGACGTACACGATCCCGTACGTCAGCCGCGTGACCGACGACATCGATCCGGTGGCGCTGCGCGCCGCGCTCGGCGACGTCGTCGGCAGGCACGAGAGCCTGCGCACCGTCTTCCCCGAGGTCGACGGCATGCCGGTGCAGCACGTCGTCGCCGATCCGGACGTCCGGCTGGAGGAGATCGACGTCCTGCCCGAGGCGATGGCCGGTGTCGTCGGCGCGGCCACCCGCTACGGCTTCGACCTCGTGGACGAGATCCCGATCCGCGGCTGGCTGCTGCGCCCGGTCGCCGCCAACGGCGTCGGCAAGGGCGACCCGGTGTTCGTGATCGCCCTGCACCACATCGCGGGAGACGAGTGGTCCACCGCGTCGCTCATGCGCGACCTGGCCACCGCCTACGAGGCCCGCCGGGCCGGTCAGGCGCCCGAGTGGGAGCCGCTGCCGGTCCAGTACGCCGACTTCACCCTGTGGCAGCGCGAGCTGCTCGGCGACGAGTCCGACCCGGCGAGCCTGGCCGCGCGCCAGCTCGACCACTGGCGGACCCGCCTCGCCGGGCTGCCCGAGGAGCTGCGGCTGCCCGCCGACCGCCCGCGCCCGGCGACCCCGTCCTACCGGGGCGGCGAGGTCGGGTTCACCCTGGACGCGGGGGTGGCCGCCGCGCTGCGTGAGGCGGCCAGGGCCGAGGGCGCGACGCTGTTCATGGCCGTGCACGCCGCCGTCGCCGCGCTGTTGACCCGGCTCGGCGCGGGCGAGGACATCCCGCTCGGCACGCCCATCGCCGGTCGCGCCGACGCCGCCCTCGACGACCTGGTCGGGTTGTTCCTCAACACCCTGGTCCTGCGCACCGACACCGCCGGCGACCCGACCTTCGCCGAGCTGCTGCGCCGCGTCCGGGCGACCGACCTGGCCGCCTACGCCAACCAGGACCTGCCGTTCGAGCGGCTGGTCGAGGTGCTGAACCCGACGCGGGCCCTGGCCCGGCACCCGCTGTTCCAGACCCTGGTCGTGGTCCACGACGCCGACGACCGCGAGGTCGGCCTGCCCGGCCTCACCGACGCCGACGACGCCGCGCCGGTCACCACCGCCCGGTTCGACCTCACCTTCACCATCACCGAACTGCCCGGCGGCGCGGGACTGGCGGGCACGGTCGAGTACTCCGACGACCTGTTCGACCGCGACACCGCCGCCCGCCTGGCCGACCGGTTCGCGCGCCTGCTCACCGCCGTCGCCGCCGCGCCGGACACCGGCATCAGCGCCGTCGACCTGCTCTCCGCCGACGAGCGGGCCGCTGTCCTGACCGGCTGGAACGCCCCGGTCGTGGCCCGACCGGCGCTGACGGTCCCGGAGATGATCACCGCTCAGGCGCTGGCCACCCCGGACGAGGTCGCGGTCGTCGGCTCCGATGCTGAGCTGACCTACTGGCAGCTGGCCGAGCGCTCCGCCGCCTTCGCGGGCGAACTCGCCCGCCGGGGCGCCGGACCGGGCCGCACCGTCGCGCTCGCGCTGCCGCGCGGCGCGGAGATGGTGGTGGCGATGCTGGCGGTGGGCCGAACGGGCGCGGCCTACCTGCCGCTGGACCCCGAGTTCCCACCTGACCGGCTCGCCTTCATGGTCGCCGACGCGCGGCCCGTCCTGCTGGTCACCACCGAGGAGCTGCGGGAGCGGCTGCCCGCGGGGCCCGCGGTCGTCCTCGCGGGCGCGGGACAGGACTGGGAGGGCGGCTTCGCCGACGTGGTGGTCGACCAGGACAGCCCGGCGTACGTGATCTATACCTCCGGCTCGACCGGGCGGCCCAAGGGGGTCGTCGTCCCGCACGCCGCGCTGGCGAACTTCGCCGAGGCCATGATCGGACTGACCGGCATCGGCGCGGGGGATCGGCTGCTGGCGGTCACCACCCTGTCGTTCGACATCGCGGTGCTCGAACTGCTCGTCCCGCTCACCGCGGGCGCGGCGGTGCGGGTCGCCGACCGGGCGCAGGTGCTCGACCCCAAGGCGCTCGCCGGGCTGATCGAGGCGGGCTGGGGCGACGTCGTGCAGGCCACCCCGACGCTGTGGCAGGCCGTCGTGGACACCGGGGTGCCGCTGGCCGCGACCACGGCGCTGGTCGGCGGCGAGGCGCTGCCCACCGCCCTCGCCTCGGCGCTCTCCGGCCGGGCCCGCCGCGTGGTCAACATGTACGGGCCCACCGAGACCACCGTCTGGTCCACCGCCGCCGAGGTCACCGACGGCAGGCCCGCCATCGGCGCGCCCATCCGCAACACCCGCGCCTACGTGCTCGACGCCCGGCTCACCCCGGTGCCGCCCGGCGTCGCGGGCGAGCTGTACCTGGCCGGTGGCGGCCTCGCCCACGGCTACCACGGCCGCCCGGCCCTCACCGCGACCCGCTTCGTGGCCGACCCCTTCGGCGGCGACGGCAGGCTCTACCGCACCGGCGATCTCGCGCGCTGGGGACGCGACGGGCAGCTGGAGTACCTCGGCCGGGTCGACGACCAGGTGAAGGTGCGCGGCTTCCGCATCGAGCTGGGCGAGGTCGAGTCCGCGATGTCCGCTGTGGACGGTGTCGGCCGGGCGGTCGTCGCGGTGCGCGGCGACACCCTCGTCGGCTACGTGGTTCCGCAAGCGGGCGGGGACGCCCCGGACCCGGCGGCGGTGCGCGCCGCCGCGGCCTCGCGGCTGCCGGAGTACATGGTGCCCGCGGCCGTCGTCGTGCTGGAGTCACTGCCCACCACGGCGAACGGCAAGGTCGACCGGCGCGCCCTGCCCGACCCGGACTTCGGCGCGCTGGCGGGCGGACGCGAACCGGCGACCGCGGCCGAGCGCGCCGCCTGCGCGGTGATGGCCGGGGTGCTCGGCCTGCCGTCGATCGGCGCGGACGACGACTTCTTCACCCTCGGCGGCCACTCGCTGCTGCTGGTGCGCCTGGGCGCGGCGGTGCAGTCGCGGTTCGGGGTGGCGGTGCCGATCACCGCGCTGTTCGGCGCGGCGACCCCGGCGGCGCTGGCCCGCCTGCTCGACGGCGCGCGCCCCGAGAGCGACGTGCTCGCGCCGGTGGTCGCGCTGCGTCCGGAGGGAACGGCGGCGCCGGTGTTCTTCGTGCACCCGGCCAGCGGCCTGTCGTGGCAGTTCGCGCCGCTGAAGGCCCACCTGCCCGCCGACGTCCCGCTGTACGGCCTGCAGTCTCCGCTGCTGTCCGGCGGCACCGCACCCGACACGCTGGCCGCGCTCGCCTCGACGTACGCCGACGAGGTCGTGCGCGTCCACCCGGACGGGCCGTACCGCCTGGTCGGCTGGTCCTTCGGCGGCAACGTGGCGTTCCTGATGGCCCACGAGCTGCGTGAACGCGGTCACGCGGTCGAACTGCTGGCCCTGCTCGACGCCCGCCAGTTCGACCCGGAGAAGGACGAAGTCCCCGCCGACCGCCCCGCGGCCATCACCGCCCTGCTGGCCGACCTCGGCTACCCGGTCCCCGGCACCGCCCTGACCCTGGACGACGCCGTCCGCATCGTCGGCGACCGGGGCGACCTCATGGCGGAGTTCGACGCCGAGACCGTCGGCGCGGTCGTGGAAAGCTACCTGCACAGCCAGCGCCTGCTGTCCGAGGCTCGGTACCCGACCTACCACGGCGACGTCGTCGTCATCGACGCGATGATCGCCGAGGAGGGCTTCGAGGACGGCCACGCCCCGGCTTCCGCCGAATGGCGTCCCCACGTCGACGGCGAGGTGCACGCCCACGCCTTCGAGTGCAGACACTCCCAGGTCCTGTCCGGCCCGATGCAAGCGGCCCTGGGCGCGATCTTGAGCGAGGCGCTGGCGACGGGTGGTGACCGTCAGGGCTGACCGGGGGACTCGGCGCGGATGCGGATCGATCGCCGCGGGCCTCGGAACGATGAAGGGCCGCCCGGGAACGGGCGGCCCTTCATCGTGAGGAGGGATCAGATCGTGCCCAGGACCTCATCGAGGGTGGTGAGGACGCGCATGGCGTCGCCGTAGTCGATGATGTTGAACTCGCCGTCGAACACCTTGCCGCCCTTGGCCGCGGTCAGCGACGTGAACAGCGGGTCGGCCTTGAGGGTGGCGGCGGCGCCCTCGGCGGTGACCGGCGGGCCGAGGTCGTCGAAGAGCAGGACGTCGGCGCCGTTGAGCTGGTTGAGCTGTTCGATCGAGTACTGCTGGACGTTGCCGTCGGCGACCTTGGTGGTGGCCTCGTCAAACGGGATGCCCAGGTCGGCCAGCGCGGTGGACGGACCGCCGACGGAGTCGTAGAGGTACCAGCCCTTGCCGTCGTAGGTGCCGAGGGTTGCCCACTTGGCCGACGGGATCTTGGCCGAGTGCTTGCCCTTCAGCTCGGTGACCTTGTCCTGGTAGGCCTTCTCCAGCGCTTCGACCTTGTCGGCCTTGTTGACCGCGTCGGCCACCGCGCGCACCTGGGACTTCCAGCCGGGCTCGCCGCCGGTCGCGGAGACCAGGACGGTGGGGTAGCGGTCCTTGAGCTGGGCGTACTCGGCTTCCTGGTAGTCGGCGCCGATGACGAGGTCGGGGTCCAGCTCGGCGATCTTCTCGTAGTTCAGCTCGCCTGCGTCGTTGCCGATGATGGTCAGCTCCTTGAACGGAGCGCCGTCCTTGGCCGCGGTGAGGTCGATCGCGCCCGCCAGCTTGGCTTCCAGGTCGAGCAGGATGTATGGGATCTGGAAGTCGATGGCGACGATCTTCTGCGGGTCCGACGGCACCTCGACGGGGCCCTTCGCCGACTGCACCGTGCGCGTGGCGCTCGCCCCCGGCGCCGCCGAGTTCTGCGGCTCGGAGCTGTCGGTTCCGCCGCCGCACGCGGCGGTCATGGCCAGGACGGCCGCGGCGAGCGCGGCGACGCTCCCACGTGCTGATCTCATCACAGGTGCTCCATTGGTCGCGCGGGCAGGACGGCCGCGTGTCAGGAGGCAGGTTAGGTGAGGCTATCCTGCACATGCAACGCGCCCGCGGTCACATATGGGAGGGGCTCGGTATGACGGCGTACAACGCCACCGTGCTGCGCACGGTCCGGATCACGCCCCGCATGCTACGGGTCACCCTGGTCGGCGACGAACTCCGGGACTACGAGGGCAGCGGCCTGCCCGACGAGTCCTGCCGCGTCGTCTTCCCCGGCCCCGACGAGCCCCGCCGCGTCTACACCATCCGCAGGCGCGACGCCGCCGCGGGCGAGATCGACATCGACTTCGTTCTCCACGATGGCGGTGTCGCCGCCACCTGGGCCGTCGGCGCCCAACCCGGGGACCCCGTCGTGCTGAGCGGTTCCCCGGCGGGCAAGTACTCCCCGCCCCCGGGCACGCAATGGCAGCTGCTCGCGGGTGATGCGACCGCTCTGCCCGCCATCGGCCGCATCGCCGAGGGCTTGGCCCCGGACGCCCGCGCGCACGTCATCTGCGTGGTCGAGCACGAGGAAGACCGCCAGCCCCTGCCCGGTGTCACCGTCGACTGGCTCCCGGCCACCCCCGACGCGGCGGGCCCCGCGCTGGCCGCCGCGGTCGTGGCCTACGAGTTCCCCCCGGGTGCGGGCTACCTGTGGGTGGCGGGGGAGATGGCCGCCGCCCGCGACCTGCGCCGCCACTTCCGCCACACCTTGAACCTGTCGGCCGCCCAGTACTCCACCGTGGGCTACTGGCGGCACAACGCCGAGGAGTGGGAGGCCCGCTACAGCGCCGTCGCCCCCGCCATCACCACGCGCCTGGAGTCCGCGGAGTCGATCGCCGACGACGAGGAGTACTTCGACGCGATCGACGACATCCACGCCGAAGTGGGACTCTGACGCCATGGCACGCATCAGCCTGGTGACCCTCCTCGTCCACGACTACGACGAGGCGATCTCCTTCTACGTGGGCAAAGTGGGGTTCCGGGTGCTGGAGGACGTCGCGCAGCCGGCGGGCAAGCGGTGGATCGTCGTCGGCCCCGACGACACGGTCGGCGTCCTGCTCGCCCAGGCGGACACGCCGGAGCAGCGGTCGAGCGTCGGGGCGCAGACGGGCGGGCGGGTCGGCTTCTTCCTCACGACGGACGACTTCGCCGGCGACCACGCCCGGATGTCCGAGGCGGGGGTCCGGTTCCTCGAACAGCCCCGTCACGAGCCCTATGGCACGGTCGCGGTCTTCGAGGACCTGTACGGCACCAAGTGGGACCTCATCCAGCCCGCCTGACCCACCCGCCGGGGAAGCCGCTCAGGGGCGGGTGATCGCGGCGATCATCAGGGCCTTGATCTCGGTGGCGACGTCCTCGACGGGGTACGCGCGGGCCTGCCACTCGCGCAGGAGGCCGGTGATCGCGCCGACGAGGGCGATGGCGGTCAGGTGGTAGTCGCGGGCGGGGGCGTGGCCGTCGGCGACGGCTCGGTCGGCTTCGCGTTCGATCAGCGACGACCAGCGCTGCACCCACAGGCGGTGCTGCTGCTCCAGTTCCGGGCTCACCCCGACCGCTTCGACGTAGTTGAGGCGGGGCAGCCGGGGGTCTGAGGTGACCGCGCCGACGAAGACGTCCATCAGGGTGTCGACGCGGGTGCCGATGCCGGTCTCCGGCAGCTCGGCGAGGGCGGCGGAGACCCGGTCGTAGGCGAGTTGGTTGATCAGGTCGTGCAGGGCCAGGAGCACCGCTTCCTTGCCGGTGAACAGCTCGTAGAAGCTGCGCGTGGACACCCCCGCCTCAGCGCACACCTCGCTGACCTTCGCCTGCTGGTAGCCCGTGGAGGTGAACACCGCCAAGGCGGCGGCCAGCAGCCTGCCGCGCCGCTGCTGTCTGCGCTCCGCCAGCGACACCCCGGCGTAGGTCCGCTCGGTCACCGCGCCTCCAGAGTGAAAAGGGGGATTGTCACATCGTACCCGGGCGGGCTAGATTTGGAAAATCTCGGTTACCACTTCGTCGTTCGGAGGCAACGGTGCCCCGCAAACCCCTCCTCTGCCTGCTGACCGCCGTCCTCGCGCTGACCGCGGCACCCGCCGCCGCGGACCCCCGACCCCCTGTCCCGCAGCAGGACGCCTTCTACACCCCGCCGTCGCCGCTGCCCGACGCCCGGCCCGGCGACGTGCTGCGCTCCCGCGAGGTCCAGCTCTACGCCGAGCCCTTCCGCGTCTTCCCCGCCCCGGTCCGTGCCCACCAGGTCCTCTACCGGTCCACATCGGCCACCGGGCGACCGAACGCCGTGTCCGGCACCGTGATCGTGCCGCCCGTGCCGTGGCTCGGCGGCGGCCCGCGCCCGGTCCTGGCCTACGCGCTGGGCACCCAGGGGCTCGGCGACCAGTGCGCGCCGTCCTACCAGATCAGGGTGGGCTCCGAGATCGAGATCGCCTTCCTCGTCCAGGCCCTGCTCAGGGGCTGGGCCGTCGCCCTCACCGACTACGAGGGACTGGGCACCCCCGCCAAGCACACCTACGCCGTCGCGAACTCCGCGGGCCGGGCGCTGCTGGACGTCGGCAGGGCGGCCACCCGGCTGCCCGCCGCCGGACTCAGCGCGGACGCGCCCGTCGGCGTGTTCGGCTACTCGCAGGGCGGGCAGGCGGCCGCGGCCGCAGGGGAGCAGCAGGCCGCCTACGCCCCCGAGTTGGACGTCGTCGGGGTGTCGACCGGGGGAGTGCCCGCCGACCTGAACCTCGTCGCCCGCTCCAACGAGCGCGGCGTCGGCTTCGGGTTGGTCGTGGCCGCGGCCGCCGGGATGTCCAGCGCCTACCCCGACCTCCCGTTGGGCGACCTGCTGAACTCCCGGGGCCGCGACCTCGTGCGGAAGGTGGAGAACGCCTGCGTCGCCGAGATCGCGGCCGGCGCGCCGTTCGGCAGGCTCAATGACCTCACCACCCGGCCGAACGTGATCGATGACCCGCGCTGGCAGCAGCGCATCCGGGAGAACCTGCTGGGCAACACCAAGCCCGCCGCGCCGGTCCACCTCTACCACGGCACCCTCGACGAGCTGATCCCGTACTCCGGCGCGGTGGCGCTGAAGAACCGCTACTGCGCGGCCGGTGCCCAGCTCGACTGGCGCCCGATCCCGCTCGGCGCGCACATCACGACCGTCTCCCTGTGGGGCGCCGCCGCGCTCAACTGGCTCGGCGACCGCTTCGCGGGCAAGCCCGCCGCGAACTCCTGCGGGTGACGGGATGGACCGCGGCACCGTCATCGACCTGCTGCGGCGCAACGCCGCCGAGCACCCCGACATCCTCGCGATCGTCGACGGCGACAGCAGGCTGACCTGGGGCGAGTACGCGAGCGGGGCGGGCGCGGTCGCGCTCGCCCTGCTCGACCTCGGCGTCCGCCGCGGCGAGGTCGTGGGCCTGCACATGGTGAACCGGGCCGAACACGTGCTCTCCGACCTGGGCGCGCTCCTCGCGGGCGCGATCCCCACCTCCTACTACAACACCCTCACCCACGACCAACTCGCCTACGTCGCCGCCGACTCCGCCTGCCGCGTGGCGATCGTGGACGCCGACAAGCTCGACACCTGGCTCGCCATCAGGGACCGCCTGCCGCGGCTGCGCGCGCTCGTCGTGGTCGGCGGCGAGGCCCAGGGCCCGGTCGTGTCCTATGAGGACATCGTCGCCCGCGCGGCCCGCGCCTACGGCGACCGGTGGCAGGAGGTCGGGCGGACCGCGGCGCGGGTGCGGCCGGAGGACACGGCGACCATCGTCTACACCTCGGGCACCACCGGTCACCCGAAAGGCGCCGTGATCACGCACGCGGGCATCCGCGCCGCCCTCGACGGCGTCGTCGGCCGCGCCGTCGAGGACATCGGCGGGCACCCCGCGCCCGGCTACGCCCAGATCTCCTACCTGCCGCTGGCGCACATGGCCGAGCGGACGATCACCCACTACCTGGCCTGCCGGATCGCCTCCACCGTGACCTACGTGCGCGACATCCGCGAGCTGGCCGACGCGCTGCCCGCGGTGCGCCCGCAGGTGTTCCTCGCCGTGCCCCGTGTCTGGGAGAAGCTGCGCTCCGCTGTCGTCTCCCGCGCCGCCGACCGCACGCTGCTGCGGCGCGCGGTCGTCGTCGCCACGGCAGCGGGCCGCCTCGGCCCGCTGGGACGGATCGAGCACGCGCTGCACCGGCCGTTCCACCGCGCGATCCGCGCTCGGCTCGGCCTCGACCGGATGGTTATCGCGGTCAGCGGCGCCGCCCCGATCCCGCCCGACGTGCTCGCCTTCTTCCGGGGCATCGGCGTGCCCGTCGTGGAGGCGTACGGCATGACCGAGACCTCCGCCGTGCTCACGATCGACTCGTTGCGCTCGCCCACACCGGGCACCGTCGGCCGCCCGCTGCCCGGTGTGGAGCTGCGCATCGCCGCGGACGGCGAGATCCTCGCCAAGGGCACGACCATCGTCCCGGGCTACCACAACCGGCCCGACGCCGACGCCGAGGCGTTCGACGCCGACGGCTGGCTGCGCACCGGCGACCTCGGCTCACTCGACGCCGACGGCCGGCTGCGGGTCACCGGGCGCAAGAAGGAACTCATCATCACCGCGGCGGGCAAGAACATCTCGCCCGCCAACGTCGAGCAGGCCATCGGTTCGGCGTCGGACCTCATCGGCTCGGTCTACGCCCACGGCGACGGCAAGCCCTACCTCGTCGCCCTGCTCACGCTGGACGCGACCTCGTGGAAGCCCTGGTGCCAGGCGCGCGGCGTTCCCGCGCGCACAACCGCCGAAGCCGCCGCGCACCCGGCCGTCCTCGCCGAGGTGGCTCGCGCGGTCGCGGCGGGCAACACCCGACTCTCCCGCGTCGAGCAGGTCAAGCGGTGGGCGCTGCTCGACCGGCCGTGGGACGGCACGACCGGCGAGCTGACGCCCACCCTCAAGCTCAAACGCCCGGTCATCCGCGAGAAGTACGCCGCCGACCTGGCGGAACTGCACCGGTCCCCGAGGACCTAGAAGCGGGCGCCGATGCTCGCTCCGTTGGCCGGGCGCAGGAACGTCGTCGGCGGGATGCCGCCGGACGACGGGCGCGGCCCGGTGATCACCGACGGGTCGGCGCTGGTGAACGACCACGTGCCGCCGATGTTCCAGGAGTTGCCGCTGTGGTCGGCGTTCGAGCCCATGGTCGCGTTCTGGCCGTTGCCGACCGACAGGTTCCTCGTGGCCGTGCCGTCGGCGTCGGACAGGTCCACCCCCGCCTTGCCGTTGCGCCACGCGGTGGAGCGGTCGATGAGCAGCTGCCCGGGGTTGGCGTTGTCGATGAACCCGCCCGCCGAGTTGTCCCAGGCCATGCTGTTGCGCACGGTGTGAGCGGCAGCGGGGTCGGCGTCCCCGCCGCCGCCGAGCTTGAAGCCGTTGCCGTCGCCGGTGTAGCCGGGGAGGTTCCACCGGTTGTAGCCGTTGCCCCAGGCCAGCGAGTCGGTGACGGTCACGGGGGAGAGGAACTCCCAGAAGTCCAGGCCGTCGTCGGCGTTGTTCCACAGCCGCGCGCCGCGGATGACGTTGCCGCCGCCGGAACCCTCCTTGATCGCCACGCCGTCGGCGCTCTCGCCGTTCTTGCGCGGGTCGCGGTTGCCGTAGGCGTCGAGGTTGATGATCTGGTTCCCGCTGGAGGCGCCCTGCAGGTGCAGGCCGGACTCGTAGTTGTCGCGGGTGACGAGCCGGTCGTAGACGGAGTTGTTCGTGTCCAGGCCGAAGATGCCGTAGGGGCCGTTGGCGATCTCCAGGCCGATGATGCGCCAGTGGTCGCCGCTGATGTGGATGGCGCCGCGGTCGGCGCGCGGGATGCTGCCGCCGACGGGGGCGGGGGTGTAGGGCATGTTCTCGCCGTCGATGACGACGCGTTCGCTCCCGTAGCGGGTCAGGGTGATCGGCGCGCTCGCGGTGCCGTCCTTGAGGAGCCGGATGTTGGTGCTCGGGGCGTAGGTGCCGCCGCGCAGGTGGATCACGTGGCCGGGAGCGGCGAGGTCGACCGCCTTCTGCACGGTCTTCAGCGGGGCGGCGAGGGTGCCGGGGTTGCTGTCGCTGCCGGACGGGGAGACGTAGAGGGAGGTGGCCGCGCTCACCGCGGGCGCGGTGACGACCGCGGCGGCGGCGAGCAGGGTGGTCACGGCCGCTACGTGCTTGAACGTCATCGTGCTCCTTCTGACGGGACAGTCGTGAGAGCGCTCCCGATCGAGGTTAGGGCTCGGCGCGGCCGAGGACAAGGAGATTGGGGAAGCGCTTTCTCAATCACCTCCGGGGGACGCCTGTCACTCGATCTGGTGGTAGAGCCGGGGATACCGCCCGCACCCCGGGCATGATCGTTCGACCAACCACCCTGGACGGACGTCCGCACCCACCGAAGAGGTTTCCCATGACCGCGACCATCGAGCCGAGCCTGTCCGACGTGGAGTCGGCCGTGCGCGACACCCTCGCCGCGCACAAGTCGATGTACCTGGCCACCTCGGGCTCCGACGGGCCGTGGGTCGGCGGGGTGTACTTCGCCGAGGCCGACCCGTCCACGCTCGTGCTCGTGCTGGAGGAGCGCGGCCGGACACTGGCCGCCGTGCGGGCCAACCCCGAGGTGGCCGTCGTGGTGTCCACCGGCTCGCCGATGAACCCGTTCCTGCAGGCGCGCGCGACTGCCGAGGTCGTCGAGGGCGACGAGGACGCGCGGGTGCGCGAGGTGCTGGTCGCCAAGGTCCCCGAGGCCGCCCCGTTCCTGGCGACCCCGGTCAGGGCCGTCCGGCTGACGGTCACCTCGTGGCGGGTCACCGACCTGGTGAAGGGCTGGCTGCCGGGCAAGGACTTCACCGCCTGATGAGAACCCGGGCCCTCGGCTGACCCTCCAGGGCCCCTGCCGCACCTGGTGCGACCGGCGGAGCGCGTGCCGACCCGGCGACCAGTCGATCCGGGTGCGAGGCCGCCCATCCGTCCATTCACTCGACCGAGTGAACCGGACGGCAGGCAGGTCGGGGTCGGGCCATCCTGCCAAGGATGAGTGAGGACTCCTGGCACGCCGAAGTGAACCGGCTGGCGGCGCTGCGGGCGCTGCGTCTGCTCGACACCCCCAGGGAGGAGCGCTTCGACCGGATCACCCGCTTCGCCTGCGACGTGCTCGGGACCCCGGTCGCGCTGGTGTCGCTGGTGGACCTGGACCGGCAGTGGTTCAAGTCCTGCGTCGGCCTCGACGAGACCGAGACCCCGCGCGGGGAGTCGGTGTGCGCGCACGCCATCCGCCAGAACCGGGTGTTCGAGGTGCACGATCTCGCCGCCGACGGCCGCTTCGCGGAGTTCCCCGTCGTCACCGAGGAGGGGCTGCGCTTCTACGCGGGCCACCCGATCAGCGCGCCGTCCGGGCACAAGGTGGGCACGCTCTGCGTCCTGGACCGCCGCCCCCGCAGCTTCACCCGCGCCGAACGGCGGCGGCTGGCCGACCTGGCGACCTGGGTGGAGCTGGAGTGCGCCGTGGTGCAGGCCATGCTGGCCGCCCAGGACGCCGAGCGCGCCAAGGACGACTTCACCGCCGTGGTCAGCCACGAGCTGCGCACCCCGCTGACCTCGGTGCACGGCTCGCTGGAGCTGCTGGCCACCGGCCGTTTCGGCGCTGTCTCCGCGCAGGCCGAGCGCTTGGTGCGCATCGCGGCGGACAACGCCGCGCGCCTGGTGCGGCTGGCCGACGAGGTGCTCGACCTGTCGAAGGTCCGAGCGGGCAGGCTGGGGCTGCGGGCGGAGCCGGTGGCACTCGCCGGGGTCGTGCAGCAGGCCGTCCACGCCGTGGCGGGCGTCGCGGAGCGGGCGGGCGTGGAGCTGGCCGTGCTGGACTGCGCGGTCGACGTCCGCGGCGACTCCGACCGGCTGGTGCAGGTGGTGACGAACCTGCTGGGCAACGCGGTCAGCGTGTCGCAGCCGGGTCAGCGGGTGGAGGTCTGGTGCGAGCGCGGGGAGCTGCTGGCCCGCGTGCACGTGCGCGACCAGGGCCCCGGCATCCCGCCGGAGGAGCTGGAGCGCGTCTTCCAGCCGTTCGTGCAGCTGCGGCCCGGCGGCGCGGGGCTCGGCCTGGCCATCACCCGGGGGATCGCCGAGGCGCACGGCGGGTCGGTCAGCGCGGTCTCCGTGCCCGGTGAGGGCGCGGAGTTCGTCGTCACGCTGCCTGCCGAGGGGCCGGGGGAGGATCGGGCGTGGTGGTGAGCCAGCCCAGCGCCGCGGCCACGTCGCCCGCCAGGCGGGCGGGGTCGAACGGTTTGCCGAGCACGGCGAGCGCCCCGAGCGCGAGCAGCTCGCCGACCAGCACCGGGTCGTGGAACGCGGTGATCACCACGATGGGCACCGAGCCCGCGAGGGAGTCGAGCACGTCGCGCCCGGAGACGCCGGGCATCTCCAGGTCCAGCAGCAGCGCGTCGGCCTCGCCCGCGGCGCACGCGGCCAGGGCGGCCGTGCCGCCGGAGGCGGTGGCCACGGCCCAGCCGGTGCCGTCGAGGGACAGGGTGAGCAGGACGCGGATGTCGGGGTCGTCGTCCACGACGAGCAGGCGGTTCACGGGCTGGGCCGCTCGGCGCGGTAGCCGATCCCGCGCACCGTGGTGATCACGCCGGGGGCGCCCGCGGCGGCGAGCTTGCGGCGCAGGTTGGACATGTGGACGTCGACGGCGTGGTCGTCGGCCAGCCAGTCCTCGCCCCAGGCGCGGCGGCGCAGCTGCTCGCGGGTGCGGACCTGCTTGGGGTGCTCGGCGAGGGCGGCCAGCAGCTCGAACTCGATGCGGGTGGTGGCCACGGCAGCGCCGGCGACGGTCACCTCGCGGGCGTCGAAGTCGACCTCGACGGGGCCCAGCGCGCGGCGGTTGGCCGGGGTGGCGGGCGCTGAGCGCGGGCGGCGCAGCACGGCGTTGATCCTGGCCACCAGCTCGCGCGGGGAGAACGGCTTGGTGAGGTAGTCGTCGGCGCCGCTGGAGAGGCCGACCAGCTTGTCGACCTCGTCGGTGCGGGCGGTCAGCATGAGGACGTAGGCGGTGGAGGTCTGGCGCAGGCGCCTGCACACCTCCAGGCCGTCGGGGCCGGGGATGTTGAGGTCCAGCACCACGACGTCGGGGTCCCAGGAGCCGATCAGGTCGAGGGCGGCGTCGCCGTCGTCGGCCGTGGCCACGGCGAAGTGCGCGTCGCGCAGCGCCAGTTCCACGACGACCTGGATCTCCGGGGTGTCCTCGACCACCAGCACCTTCGCCATCTGACCCAGTGTGGACGGGCCCGGCCCCGCCGACCGCGTGGCGTTCACGCCTTCACCGCTTCGGGTGACCGGCGGTAGAGAGCGCGCTTGGCGGCGACCAGGACCGCGGTGCCGATGATGAGGATGATCCCGATCCGCACCCAGGCGTGCCCGCCGAGCAGCGCGATCCGGCCGATGGCGGGGACGTCGGCGACGACGACCGGGACGGTCTCGGAGACGATCCGCAGCCTCTGCGGGTCGGCGGCGGCGTTCGCGTCGCCCTTGGTGCGCACCACGGGCCCGTCCGCCTCGATCACGCGGTGCGCGTACCGCTCGCCCGGGGCATCGGGCCGTGGCAGCACGACGACGTCGCCGACCCGCACGTCCGCCGCGGCCACCGGCCGGGTGACGACGAGGTCGCCGGGGCTGAACGCCGGTTCCATGCTCGGCGACAGCACCGGCGCGAACCCCAGGTGCAGCACCAGGGTCAGCGCGGCGCCGACCAGCGCCGCGGTGGCGAGGAGGGCGAGCACGATGCCGGAGATGACACGCACGGGGGGCTCCTAGGAGTTCGTGGTGGTGGCGGGGCGGACGTTGGCGCGGGAGGTGCTGACGGAGACGGAGGCGGAGATGCCCAGGCCCGCGGGCAGCACCATCCGCAGCCCGACCTCCTCGCCGACCGGCACCGCCAGCGCGGCGTCGACCCCGGACTGGATCGCCAGGGTCGGGCCCGAGCAGGAACCGCCGTCCCAGGGCCCGGTCGTGCAGGCGGTCAGGCTCATCGAGCCGAGCGAGACGCCGCTGGCCGCGATGGTGAACACCTGGCCGGTCAGCGCCAGCGTGCCGGTGTTGCGCGAGGTGAAGTTCCTGGCGACCGGTCCGAGCAGCGAGCCGTTCGCGGTGAACGCCCTGCCGGTGAGGAGGGTGCCGCCGTCGACCAGCGTGGCCGACCACTTCGCGCTCGAAGCCGCCGAGGCGCGGGCCGCGGCGGCGGCGGTGGCGGCCTGGGCGACACCCGAGGACAGAAGGACCGCGATGACCGCGCCGCCGACGACGAGCGAGCGGGTGAGCGCGGTCATCGCGGTCCTTCCTGTCCCGGGGGTTCGATCAGGAGTTGGTGGTGGTGGCGGCGCGCTGGGTCTCGCTGAAGGTGTAGGTCAGGTTCGCGCTAAGGCCCTGGATGGTGGCGGTGGGCAGCACGCCGTTGACCGTGGTCTCGTTCTGGTCGGGCAGCTGGACCGACACCTGCAGCTTCTGCACCTGGCCCGCGGCGAAGGCGCCGGGCGCGATGGTGACCGCCGAGCTGAGCCCGCTGAGCGGGGTCGCGGCGAGCAGGCTGGTCTTCGTGCCGCCGGTGCAGGCCCCGGTGGCGGTGTTCCAGGTGCCGCCCACGCAGGTGCTGACCGAGACGCGCAGCGCCTTGGTGCTCGCGCCGTCGGTGATCAGCGCCGGGGCTCCGGTGGCCCCGACCTGCAGGGTCAGCGCCTGCGCGTCGAGCGTGCCGCCGTTGGTCAGGTCGACGTAGCGGTTCACCGTGTCACCGGGAGCCATGTTCGCGATGACCTGGTCGAATCCGGCGCCCTGGGCGGCCATCGTGAGCTTGAGGGTGCCGGTGGTGACCTGCTCCGGGGTGACGTTCGCCGCGGTGGCGGACAGCGTCGCCCAGACCCCGGCCCCCATGGCGACGAGGACGGCGCCACCGATGGCGGCCAGCGCGACCGGACGCCAGACCGAGCGACGGCGGCGGTTCTCCTGCATTGCGACTCCCTTGCCTGGCGCCCCGCCCTGCCGCGGTGCGATGGGACAAGACTGCGCCGCGAACCTCTGCCCAGCCCCGGGCGTTCCTCAAGCTGGTCTCAAGGTTTCCGGGTGTCCGGTTTGTCCGGTGGTCTTCGGGGATCGGTGCCTGCCCGAGTGGGGGATATGCTCCCGGGCGACTGTCGGCACGAGCACTGGGACAACCGTGGGCGATCCTGCACTGGTGGACGCGGTGCTCGCGCACCGTTCCCGGCCGTCGCTCATCGAGCGGCGCAAAGCCGCGTTGCGGCTGGACATTGCCCGTCAGGCCGTGCGGCTGTTCGTGGCGAAGGGTGTCGGCGCGACCACCGGGGACGAGATCGCCGACGCCGTCGGCATCTCCAGTCGCACGCTCTGGCGGTACTTCCCGACGAAGGAGAGCTGCGTCCGCCCGCTCCTCACCTCCAGCCTCGACGCGGTGACCGCGCTGCTGCGCGACTGGCCCGCCGACACCTCACTGCTCGACCACATCGCCCGCGCACTCCGGGTGGGCGCGCTCGCGCCCCCCGACCCCGCCATCCTCGACCTGATCCGCATGACCACCGCCGACCCCGCCCTGCGCGCGGTCTGGCTCCAGGCCCACGACGACGCCCTCCCTGCCCTCCACACCCTCTTGGCCGACCGCGCAGGAACCACCGAGGACGACCTCCGCGTCAAGGTCCACGCCGCCGTCCTCAGCAGCGCCCTGCGCGCTGCCGCCGAGGACTTCGCGCTCCACTCGGCCGGCGCCGACCTCAGCGCCTGCCTGGAAACCGCCCTGAGCGCGGCGGCCGAGGGGCTGCCCTACTGATTTCGGGCGAAGCCCGCTGCTCCGACGGAGACGGAGGCAACGGCACAGGCAACGGCACAGAAAACGGCAGAGGCGACGACCGAGCAGGCTGCCGAGATGTGCACCGTCCTGGACGTCGTGGGGATGGTGCACCAGGACGCCCAGGACACCATGCAGAGGGCCAGGCCCTACATCCTGATGGAGGAAGACGCGACCGGGCAGGGCCGGATGCTGGTGCTGGACCGCAACTGGGTGACCACCAGGCAGAGCGAGCCCGCCGGGAGCGAGGTCGACTGCATGACCGAGATCCTGCCGCACGCCACGAAGGCGGGCGAGTAGCCGACGAGGTCAGGGCCGCAGGCTGGCGAGGGTCATGTCGGCGAAGTAGACGCCCACCTGTTCGGCCGTCATCGGCCCGTCCGCGTGGTACCACAGCCCGAGCCGGTGGATCGCGCCGAAGTGGTAGTGGACGACCAGGTCCGCGGGCACGTCCCCGCGGAACACCCCCGACGCCTGTCCTTCGGCGACCAGGTCGCGCACCCGCGAGTGGTAGGCCCGCCGCTCGGCGCGTACCTGCGCCTGGCGGTCCGCTGCCAGCAGGTGGACCGACTGGAAGAACACGACCGCCTCGTCCAGGTTGGCGATCGTAGTCTCCACGACGTCGGCGATGATCGCGTGGAGGCGGTCCGGCAGAGGGGTGTCGTCGTCGGCGATGGTGTGCATGCGGGAGGTCTGCATGCGGAGCATGCGGGTGTGGACCTCGAAGAGCAGGTCGTCCTTGGACTCGAAGTAGTGGTAGACGCCGCCCTTGGTCACGCCGGCGGCGTCGGCGATCTCCCTGATGGAGGTCGTGGCGAAGCCCTTCGCGGCGAAGAGGGAGATGGCCGCTCGCATCACCCGCTCGCGAACGGGGGAGTCCACCTGGGTACGCATCGGTCCTGCCTTTCCGGGGTCGCCGGTTGAATCTAGTGCCCCGGCGACCCCGGGGCAGGTTCCCGCTCAGCCGACGAGCTTGATGTCCTCGGGTGACTGCCGCTCGGTCGGGGCCGGGGTGATCGGTCCGTCGGCGCGGTCGGTGACCACCGGGGCCTGGATCTCCTTGGTGGTGCCGTCGGGGTTGACGCTGAACACGTAGGCGCCGGTGTAGCCGGAATGCGAGTCGGCGGAGAAGCCGAACGGCGTGCGGCCGGGGCCCGCGAGCCTGCCGGACTCGAACGCGGCGACGATCTTCTCCCGGGTCAGTTCGGGTCCGGCTTCCTTGAGCGCCTGGCCGAAGGTGTAGGCCTGAGCCATGCCGTAGACCACGGTGTTGGTCAGCGGCACGTCCGGGATGTACTTCTTGTGCACCTCCTGGAAGAGGGCGGTCCAGGGGTCGGCGGCGTCGTTGATGTCGGGCAGGTAGCCCGAGCCGATCAGCCCCTCCAGCAGCGCGGGCGCCGACACCTCGGCGCCGGCCCGCTTGCCGAACTCCGAGAGCAGGCCGGTGAGGGTGCGCGGGTCGGCGCCGATGCTGGAGACGACGAATTGCGGCTGGTACCCGATCCTCGCCGAGGTCAGGATCGCCAGCGCGGTGAACGCGGGCACGCACATGCAGACCACGACGTCGGCGCCGGACTCCTTGAGCGCGGTGATCTGCGGCAGCACGTCGGTGTTGGCCGGGTCGTAGCCCTGCTTGGTCACCGGCTGGGCGTGCTGCTCGATGCCCGCGTTGCCGTCGCGGCCCACGTCGTCGTTCTGGTGGAAGACGCCCACCTTGGCGTTCGGGATGTTCTTGGCGATGTAGTCGCCGAGGATCTTGCCCTCACGCGTGTAGTCGACCTGGAATCCGAAGGTCATCGGGCTCTTGGGGTCGTCCCACTGTAGGGCCCCGGAGGCGACGAGCAGGTCCGGCACGCCCTCGGTGGTGAGGAAGTCGACCACCTTGGAGTGCGTCGGCGTGCCGAGGCCGCCGACGATGGCGAAGACCTCGTCCTGCAGGACCAGCTTCTTGACGACCTCGACGGTGCGGGTGGGGTTGTAGCCGTCGTCCTCCACCCGGTAGTCGATCGTGCGGCCGTGGATGCCGCCGTTGTCGTTGATGTAGGAGTACATCGCCTTGGCCCCGGCGGAGATGGTGGCGTAGCCGGGGGCCGCCGGGCCGGTCAGCGGCTGGTGCGTGCCGATCACGACGGTGTCGGCGGTGACGCCGGGGGCGGCTTCGCCGGACCCGCCGCCCGGTCCGGGCGCGGGCGCCTCACCCGCTCCGGCGCACGCGCTCAGGGTCAGCACCGCGGCCAGGACTAGCGCTGTGGATCTCATGCCGCTCCTTTCGTGGCTGGCCGCATCCGCCGCACCAGTCCGTGGATTCCTTGCGGGAAGGCCATGACGACGGCGATGAGCACCAAGCCGTAGGCCGCGAGGGGCAGGTTGTTGGCCACGTCCGTGCCCAGGTCGAGCGCGTGCGCCAGTTCCTCGGCGCCCGCCTGCAGCGCCACCAGCGCGACCGCCCCCCACAGTGCCCCCCACAGGCTGCCGATGCCGCCGAGCACGACGGCGGCCAGCAGGCCCAGCGACAGCGCCGGGGTGAACGAGCCGGGCGCTGCGGTGCCGAGCAGGAACGCCTGCAGCCCTCCGGCCAACCCGCCGCACACGGCGCTGACCAGGAACGCGGTGATCTTCGTCCGGCCGACGGGGATGCCCGCGAGACTGGCGGCCACCTCGTCGTCGCGGACCGCGCGCAGCCTGCGCCCGACCCGGCCGCGGGTGAAGTTCGCCAGCAGGACGATGGCGGCGAGCGCGGTCAGCCAGACCACCCACGCCTGCCACTGCGTCGTCGGGATGTCCAGGCCGGCGGGCTTGCTGTTGACGGTGAACCCGAGCCCGTTGCTGCCGCCGAGGAAGTCGGGGAAGCGCTGGGTGATCGCGGGCAGGCCGACGGCCAGCGCCAGGGTGGCGCCCGCCAGGTAGGGGCCGTGCAGCCGGGCGGCGGCGGCCCCGGTCAGCAGGCCCGCGAGCCCGGCCACCAGAGCCGCGGCCAGCAGGTCCGCCCAGAACGGCAGCGACGGCACGTAGACCACCAGCAGTGCCACCGTGTACGCCCCGATGAACAGGAAAGCGCCGTGGCCCAGCGAGATCTGCCCAGTTAGTCCGGTGAGGACGGTCAGACCGGCCACCGCGAGCAGCATGTAGCCGACGGTGGCGATGCGCACGTTCGTGAACGGGTCGACGAGGAAGGTGAGCGCCACGACCGCGGCGAGCGCGGCGAGGGCGAGCAGCAGGTGGCGGCCCATCACACCCGCCTCGCGACGCGCTGGCCGAAGAGCCCGTCCGGGCGCACGGACAAGACGATGACCAGGATGCCCAGCGCGGCCAGGGTGACCAGCTCCGGCCCCAGGTACCCCGACACCAGGGAGAGCACCACGCCGAGCAGGAACCCGCCGATGACCGTGCCGACCGGGTTGTCCAGCCCGCCGATCACCGCGGCGGTGAGCGCGTAGACGAAGACGGTGTCCATCGCGTTCGGGTGGATGAACGGCGGCGCGGCCAGCAATCCGGCCAGCGCGCCCACCGCCGCGGCCAGCGTCCAGCCCACCGTCAGCATCCGGCCGACCCGCACCCCGACGAGCGCGGCCACCTCGGGCCGGAACGCCGCGGCCCGCATCCGCAGGCCGAGCGGGGTCGCCTTGAACAGCAGCACCATCGCGCCCGCGGTGCCGAGCACGACCAGCACGGTGAACAGCGCGGCGGGGGAGAAGACGCCGCGGAAGTCGAAGGCGTAGGGGAACGACCTCGGCTCGGCGGTCCAGATCATCCCGGCGACGGCTTGCAGCACCAGCAGCAGCCCCAGGGTGACGATGACCGGCGCCAGGGGTCCGCTGTCGCGCAGCGGCCGGATCAGCAGCCGCTCGGTGAGCGCGCCGAGCACTGCGCCCGCGGCGATCGCGACGGCGAACCCCAGCCAGTAGCCGTCGGTCGCGCGGTTGACCGAGTAGGCGAGGTAGGCGCAGATGAGCGCCAGCGCGGGCTGGGCGAAGTTCACCATCTGCGTGGCGCGGAAGATGATGACCAGGGAGAGCCCGAGCGCGGCGTAGATCGCGCCCAGGGAGAGGCCGCTGAGCAGCAGCGTCGACAGGTTCACGTCACATCCCCAGGTAGGCGCGCCGGAGCCGGTCGTCGGCGAGCAGTCCGCCGGCTTCCTCGACCGCGACGACCTTGCCGAGGGAGAGCACGTAGCCGCGGTCGGAGATGGACAGCGCGCTGCGCGCGTTCTGCTCGACCAGCAGGACGGTCAGCTCCTCCCAGTCGCGCAGCTCCTCCAGCACCCGCATGATCTGCAGGGTCACGCCGGGGGCGAGGCCGAGCGAGGGCTCGTCCAGCAGCAGCATCCGCGGCTTGCTCATCAGCGCCCGCCCGATCGCGAGCATCTGCCGCTCGCCGCCGGAGAGCGTGCTGGCCTGCTGCCTGAGCCGCGACGCCAGCGGCGGGAACAGGTCCAGCACCTGCTTCGTGCTCGCCGCGACCCCGGCCTTGTCCCGCCGCCACAGCCCGCCGAGGCGCAGGTTCTCCGCGACGGTCAGCTCGGTGATCACCCCGCCGTTCTCCGGCACGTGCGCCAGCCCGGCGCGGACGACGCGGTCCGGCGACCAGCCGGTGATGTCGGTGTCGTCGAAGCGGATCCGCCCCGCCGACGGGGTGGCCAGGCCGCTGACCGTGCGCAGCAGCGTGGTCTTGCCCGCGCCGTTGGGGCCGAGGACCGCGGTGATGCTCGCGTCCTGCGTCCACAGGCTCAGCCCGTCCAGGGCCCGCACCGGGCCGTAGGTGGTCACCAGGTCTTCGATGTCCAGCAAGGGGGCTCCCTCAGCTCGCGGCGCCGAGGTAGGCCTCGGCGACGTCGGGGTCGGCCTGCACGGCCGCCGGTGACCCGGTCGCGATGACCCGGCCGAAGTTCAGCACGGTGATCTGCTCGCACACGCTCATCACCAGGTCCATGTGGTGCTCCACCAGCACCACCGCCATCTCCGGGCGCAGCCCGCCGATCAGCCCGACCAGCTCGTCGCGCTCCGATTCGGACAGTCCGGCGGCGGGCTCGTCCAGCAGGAGCAGATCGGGGTCGGACACCAGGGCCCTGGCGAGGGCGACGCGCTTGCGCAGCCCGTAGGGCAGGGCGGCGGGCAGCGTGTGGGCGTGCTTGTCCACCCCCAGCGACGCGAGCGCCGCCATGGCCCGTTCGCGCAAGGCGGCTTCCTGCTTGGCGCCGCGCCCGAGCAGCGCGCCGAGCACGCCGGCGCTGGAGTGCCGGTCAGCTCCGATGAGGACGTTGTCGAGCACGCTCTGGTGGGCGAACAGGCCGAGCCCCTGCAGGGTGCGGGCGATGCCGAGCCCGGCGAGGTGGTGCGGTCGGTGCTCGCGCAGCCGCTTGCCGCGCACGGCGACGGAACCCGACGTCGGTCTGGTGAAACCGCAGATGACGTTGAAGAGCGTGGTCTTGCCCGCGCCGTTGGGGCCGATGATCCCGTGCACGGTGCCGGGCTCGACCAGGACCGAGACCTCCGCGAGCGCCGTCAGGCCGCCGAAGCGGACGGTCACGTCGGTGACCGCGAGCAGAGACATGGGAACTCCCAGAATATGAGACGAACCGTACCGGCTGGCCGGTATGCCGGGCAATGATGAGCGGCCCGGGTTCGGCTGTCAAGGAGCGCGGCGCGCGGAATCGGTTATGCGCCAGCGCTTACCCTCATGCCTGTGAACGCATCCCCCGCCGAGATCGTCCAGGCCGCCGCCCGCCTGGTGCACCAGGGCGCGCGGCTGGACATGAGCGCGCTGGCGGCCGAGCTGGGCATCTCCAGGACGACGCTGTTCCGCCGGGTCGGCAACCGCGAGGACCTCCTCGGCGAGGCCATGTGGCTGCTGTCCGAGCGCACCCTGCGCTCGGCGTCGCGGCGGTGGCGGGAAGCCAACGGCGATGCGGTGCGCGACGCCGACGGCGGGCTGCGCTGCCTGTGGGTCATGGCCAGGTACCGGGCGTCGATCGCCGGGCACGAGGGGGTGCGGATGCTGCTGGACGAGGAGCCGGTGGCCGCCATCCGGGTGCTCACCGACCCGGCCGGGCGGGTGCAGCCGAGGGTCATCGCCGCCTACGTCGACCTGCTCACCGCCGACGTCGACGCGGGCGGCTTCGTGCCTGCCGTGGACGTGGAAACGCTGGCGTACGCCGTGGTCAGGCTGGGAGAGACGTTCCTGTACTCCGATGTCCTGGCCTCCCGCGCGCCGGACCTGGCCGCCCTCGGCACGCTTGTCGGGCGGCTGGTCGACCGGGGGTTGTGAAACATTCGACCGTGGTGTTTCATCGGAAGAGACCGCCCGGTCCCACCGCTGTCCACACGGGAGGCTCAATGCCGAGCGCCTGGCCGCCAGGGCTGCCCCGCACCCTGGAGTACCCCGAGGTCGGGGCCGGGGCGATCGCCGTCGGCGCCGCCAACCGCTGGGGGGAGCGGCCCGCGTTCGTCCGCGGCGGCGAAGTGCTGACCTTCGCCGAGCTGGGCAGCCGAGCTGCCCGCTTCGCCCGCGGCCTGCGCGCGGGCGGCGTCCGGCCGGGCGACAGAGTCGCCCTGCGCATGGCCAACTGCCTGGAGTTCCCCGTCGCCTACTACGGAACCCTGCTGGCGGGCGCCACGTTCGTGCCGGTCAACCCGCTGCTGCCCGAGCCCGTCGCCGCCGCGCAGATCGCCGACGCCGACGCCGTCCGCACCATCGTGGCCGCCGATGTCGCGCGCATCTGCGACGGCCACGGCGACGCCCCGATCCCACCCCCGGCCGACGGACTTGCCCACCTCGCCTACACCGGAGGCACCACCGGGGAGTCCAAGGGCGTGTGCCTCCCGCACCGCAACGTCGTCGTCAACTCGCTGCAGTACGCCTGCTGGGCCAGCGGGTCGCTGCCCGACACCGACGCCGACGGCGGCCTCACCCTCGACCAGGTCGGCTCCCCCGACGAGTGGGTGACACCGCTGGGCGAGGCGAGAGTGGTCAACCTGACGCCGTGGTTCCACGCCATGGGCACCATCGCGGGCCTCAACGTCCTGCTGCTCACCGGCACCACCTCGCACCTGCTCGACCGCCTCGACCCCATGGCCTACCTCGCCGACGCCGAACGCCTGGGGATCACCTCCATCGGCGGCGCGCCCGCGCTGTTCGCCGCGCTGCTGGCCACCCCCGGCATCGCCGAGCGCGACCTCTCGTCCGTGCGCCTGATCAACTCCGGGGCCGCGCCCATGCCGGTGGAGATGATCGAGCGCCTGCGCGCGCTGTGCCCGGAGGCGGTGATCGCCGAGGGCTACGGGCTCACCGAGGTCACCATGGGCGCCACCATGAGCCCGACGCACCGCTCCGGCCTGCACAAGCCGGGATCGGTCGGACTCCCGCTGTTCGACACCGAGGTCCGCACCATGGCGCTGGACGGCTCGGGCGAGACCGCGCCCGGCGAGCGCGGCGAGGTGTGGATTCGGGGCCCACAGGTGATGA
The DNA here is from genome assembly GCF_042657845.1 of Actinokineospora guangxiensis. NCBI lineage: Bacteria > Bacillati > Actinomycetota > Actinomycetes > Pseudonocardiales > Pseudonocardiaceae > Actinokineospora > Actinokineospora guangxiensis. Next base: position 105,664 of record NZ_JBHSKF010000006.1, read on the forward strand.
CCGGCTACCACGGTCGCCCGGACGCGACCGCCGACGTGCTCGCCGACGGCTGGCTGCGCACCGGCGACGTCGGCGTCATCGACGCCGACGGCTACCTGTCCATCGTGGACAGGCTCAAGGACATGCTGCTGTACAAGGGGTACAACGTCTATCCGCGCGAGCTGGAGGAACTGCTGGCCGCGCACCCGGACGTCGCCGCGGGCGCGGTCGTCGGCAGGCCGGACCCGTCGGTGGGGGAGCTGCCGGTGGCCTTCGTCGTCCCGGCCCGCGCCGGCGTGCGCGAAGCGGACCTGATGGCCGAGGTCAACCAGCACGTGGTGGCCTACAAGCGGCTGCGCGAGGTGCGCTTCGTCGAGTCCATCCCGGTCTCGGCGGCAGGCAAGGTCCTCAAGCGCGAGCTGCGCTCCAGGCTCGGCTGAGGATGGCCGGGCTGGACGTGCGCGGCGCGGTAGCCGTGGTGACCGGCGGCGGGGGCGGCATCGGAGCGGCGCTGTGCGCCCGGCTGGCCGGGGCCGGGGCGCGGGTCGTGGTCAACGACTCCTCGGCCGACGCGGCCGAGGCCGTCGCCGCGTCGGCCGGCGGGATCTGTCTGCCCGGCGACGCCGCCGACCCCGGTGTCGTGGCCGCCCTGGTCGCCGAAGGGGAGCGCCTGGGCGGGGTGGACCTGTTCTGTGCCAACGCAGGCGTCATCTCCCAGGACTGGGACCTGGCGTGGCGGGTCAACGTCCTGGCCCACGTGCTTGCCGCCGAAGCCGTGCTGCCGCACTGGCTGGAGCGCGGCCGCGGCCGGTTCCTGGCGACGGTGTCGGCGGCCGGTCTGCTCACGCTGCTCGGCAACCCGGCGTACTCGGCAACCAAGCACGCCGCCCTCGCCCACGCCGAGTGGCTGCGCGCCACCTACGCCCACCGCGGCGTCACCGTGCAGGCGCTGTGCCCGCAGGGCGTGCGCACCGCGATGCTCACCGGCGGCCCGCTGGTGGAGTCGGCCGTCACCCCGGAGTTCGTCGCCGACACCGTCATGGCCGCTCTCGACGGCGCCGGGTTCTTGGTCCTGCCGCACCCCGAGGTCGCCGAGTACCACCGCCGCCGCGCCGCCGATCCGGACCGCTGGCTCGCCGCCATGAACAAGGCCCAGCGCGCCGCCGAAAGCGGCTGAAAGCATTCCGGGAATCGAAAGAATTGCGGGCGTGACCTTGGAGTCCCGAGGAATCCGTTCCGAGAGTTTCGATAAAGAGTCGCACAGCAACGAGACCCGAAACAATCGCGAAACTCGTTGACAATGCCTCACCCGTGGCCGAACACTGGGCCTGTCGGCCCAACGGCCGGCACAGCCGAATCCCCCATCCGCGAGCGGCCCAATGGGCCGCGGATGCCGCACGCCCGCGTGTTGTTCTCATCGAGGAGGAAAGCATGCCCACGTCCGACACCCCTGTCCGGCCGGCCCGGCGGCGTGGTCGATTCCGCACCCTTGCCGGAATCGCGGGTGCGGTGCTGGCGATGACCATCGTCCCCGGCGCCGCCAGCGCGAACACCTGCTCCAGCCAGACCGGCAACAACGGCGGCTACTACTACACGTGGTGGACCGACGGAGGCGGTTCGGCCTGCATCAACTTCGGCTCCGGCGGCAACTACAGCACCACCTGGCGCAACACCGGCAACTTCGTCGGCGGCAAGGGCTGGAGCAACGGCTCCCGGCGCACGGTGAACTACTCCGGCAGCTTCAACCCGTCCGGCAACGCCTACCTGACCCTCTACGGGTGGACGTCCAACCCCCTGGTCGAGTACTACGTGGTCGACAACTGGGGCACCTACCGCCCGACCGGCACCTACAAGGGCACCGTCACCACCGACGGCGGCACCTACGACATCTACCAGACCATGCGCTACAACCAGCCCTCGGTCGAGGGCACCAAGACGTTCCCGCAGTTCTGGAGCGTCCGCCAGCAGAAGCGCACCGGCGGCAACATCACCACCGGCAACCACTTCGACGCGTGGTCGCGCGCCGGGATGCGGCTGGGCAGCTTCAACTACTACATGGTGATGGCGACCGAGGGCTACCAGAGCAGCGGCAGCTCGAACATCACCGTCCGATGAGGATGACCCGGCGCGCCCTGCTCACCGGGGCGGCGGCGCTGGTGGCGTTCACTCCGAGGTCTCCCGGGCCGACCTGCCGCGCATCGAGCAGAACCTGACCAACCGCGGCCGGTGCGCGGGGATGACCTCCCCGCGGACCGGCCGCGCGGTGGCCCCGCCTAGCGAGTCCCGTCCACCCCGGCGAGGCGGGGAAGGGCGCTCACCCCGGTCCCGGGTGAGCGCCCTTTTCCATTGTCCCGTCTCGGGCTTGCTTTCACACTCGGGTGCGGCTCACCGATCCGCGCTGACCACGAAGCGGGCCAGCTCGGTGCGCGAGCGGATGCCCAGTCGCGTGTAGATGTTGCGCAGGTGGTGTTCCACGGTGCGGGGACTCAGGACCAGCGTGCGGGCGATCTCGCGGTTGGTCTCGCCGTCGGCCACCAGGCGCGCGATCTGCGTCTGCTGCGGGGTGAGCCCGCCGGGCGCGGGGGCGGGCGCGGCGGCGCGCAGCTCGGTGCTGGTCCGCTCGACCCAGTAGGCCGCGCCGTGGGTGTGGAACAGCTGCATGGCCTCGCGCAGGTGCTCGCGGGCCGCGGTCGGTCTGCGGTCGCGGCGCAGGTGGTGGGCGTAGAGCAGGTGGGTGCGGGCCAGCTCCAGGGTGGCGCCCGCCTGGCGGTGCAGGGCCAGGGCGCGCTCGAAGTGGACGGGCGGGTCCGGGTCGAGCAGGGCCCGGCAGCGGTGCGAGACCGCCCGCCAGTGCGGGCCGCGCAGGCTCATCGCCCACGCGTCGTAGCGGGCCAGCGCGCGTTCGGCGACCTCGGGCCGACCGCAGCGCACCGCCGCCTCCACCAGCTGGGGGACGGCGAGGGCGCGGATGCCGGGGTGCGCGCGGCCGACGCCGGTGGCCATGGTGCGCAGCCGCGACAGCGCCTCGTCGGGGCGGTCGTCGATCAGGTCGACGCAGGCGCGCGCCCACGCCGCGTAGGCCGCGGGTCTGCCCAGCCCTCGGTCGGCGATGGCGGGCGCGGCCTCGGTCAGGCGCGTCACGGCGGTGTCGCGGTCGCCCAGCGACACCGCGGCCAGCGCCAGCAGCACGGTGTGCTCGACGGCGATGTTGCGCTGCCCCGCGCAGCAGGCGCGGCCCTCAGTGGCCGCGCGCACCGCCACCGCGACCCGGTCGGCGGCCAGAGCCACCACGGCCAGGTGCACGAGCGCGGCGGGCAGCAGCTGCGGCGCCTCGGTCCTGGCCATGCCGACCGCGGCCGTCGCGTGCTCGTAGGCCAGCGGGACCTGGCCGAGCGTCAGCGCCACCTCGCCCGCCCAGACCAGTCGCCTGGTGTCGCGCGCCGCCCACGCCGACGCGTGCCGCAGCGGCCCGCGCGCGGCGGTGTGGTTTCCGGCGAACGTCGCGGCCAGGCCCGAGCTGTGCGCGGCCGCCAGCGGGTCGGCCGAGCCGAGCGCGACCAGCTCGCGGGCCAGTGCGGCGTGCCCGGAGATGTCGCCCGCCATCCGCCGCGCCTCGCCCGCCAGCATCAGCGCCACGGCGCGCTCCTTGGATTCGGTGATCCGGTGGGCCGCGGCGGCCAGCTCGTGCGCGGCGATCGCCGGGTCACCGTCGCGCAGTTCGATCTCCCCGCGCAGCAGCGCGATGCGGCCCGCGACCTCCGGCTGCCCGCGGGTCGCGTCCAGGTCGGCGAGGGCGCGCGCCGAGCGGCCCGCCACCCACGCGGCCTGGGCGGCGTCGAGCAGCAGGCGGGCGCGCCCGCGCGGCTCGCTCGTGCGCACGGCGGCCATCCGGTAGAGCCGTGAGGCGACGATCGGCTCGGCGGAGCGGGCCGCCGCGGCCAGCTCCGCGGCGCCGACCTCGCCGGGAGCGGCGCTCGCCCGGTGGCACAGGGCGCGCGCCGGGTCCGGCTCGGTCTCGGCCAGCGCCGACCAGGTCGCGCGGCAGGCGACCGCGCCCGCTTCGGCGCGGATGGTGGCGGCGACGGCGGGGGAGCTGGTGGTGCCGTCGGCCAGCAGCACGCCCGTGCGCAGCGCGACCTCCGTCGGCGGGACGTGGCCGCCGCACGCGGCGATCAGGAGGTCGGGCTCCTCGGCCAGGACCTTGGCGATGGCCGTGCGGTAGCGCCCGCCGGGCGGCAGCACCGCCGACACCACCCCGGCGCGGGCGGCCGAAGCCAGCGCGAGCAGGTGGCCGGGGACGCCGCCCGCCAGTTCGACCAGGGCACGGCGCACGTCGATGGGAAGGGTGACCGCGTCGGCGAGCAGGCGGTCGGCGGACTCCCCGTCCAGCGGGGGGAGGACGGCCTCGGGGAGCCCGGGCAGCGGGGAGCGGCGGGCGACGATGAGGGCGTCGGCGTCGCGCAGCAGCGCGTCCACCTCGGCGCGGTCGAGGTCGTCGCCGTCATCGACCAGGCGGATGCCGCCCCGCGTCCGGGCGGCCAGCGCGCCGAGAACCGCCGTGCGGCCGATGCCCGGCGGGCCGGTGAGCGCCAGCGCCCCGCCGCGGAGATCCGCCAGGCTGGCCAGGACATCGGCGCGGCCGTACATCCCTCGATGAAACACCACGGCCGAACGTTTCACAACCGTCGGGGTGACCGGTTCCGGCGCTGTCGCCCGATTCGACCAGCGGCTCCCCGGCCGGACTTTGGGCCCGCGGTGAGTGCCCGATTGTCCGCGGGCAACAGTTTTCCGTGCCATCCCGAGGATCGTTGACGGCCAGTTGACTCTCTCGTAACTTCCAAGGACGGCGATCTTCGGCGATCTTCGGGGACTTTCCGAGCTTGTCCTACGGTTCTGTGGGGTGGTGGTCGTGGTGGCGGCTCCGCGCGGGAGAGACGGGTTCGAGCCGTGGCGCGACATCCCGGCGGTGGCGGCCCGGGTGCTGCGCCCGCGCATCGACGCCATCGCCTGCGAGCTGGTCGAGACGATCCGCACCGAGGTCGGCGGCTACCGGGCAGCGCCCAACACCGACGTCGGCCGCGACGTGCTCGCCGCCGTCCGGCGGGCGGTGGCCCAGTTCGTCTCGCTCATCGAGAACCCGGTCGCGCCGTCCTCCGACGACGTGGAGTTCTTCCGCCGGCTCGGCCGCACCGAGTACCGCAACGGCCGCGAGCTGGACGACCTGCAGGCCGCCTACCGCGTCGGCGCCCGCGTCGCCTGCCGCCGCTACGCCCAGATCGCGCAGGCGGCCGCGCTGCCCATGACCACGGTGCTGAGCATCAGCGACGCCGTCCTCGCCCACATCGACAACCTGGCCAACGAGTCCGCCAAGGGCTATGCCGAAGCCAAGTCCCACGGTGTTGACGACCCGGGTCGCCGCCGTCGCGCCCTGGTCGAGCGCCTGGTCAGGCGCAACCCGCCGGAGGTCGGTCCCAGCACGGCCGAACTGGCCGAACGGGCCGGGTGGGCGGTGCCGGACGCGCTGGCCTGCCTGGTCGTGGACGACCCCGGCGGCGGCCGCTTCCGCTTCGACCCGGACGTGCTGCTCCTGGAGCGCGCGGGCGAGCTGACCGCCGTCATCCCCGGACCCCGGGTGGCCGCCGCGTGCGCGGCGGTCGGCGGGGCGCGGGCGGCGGTGGGGCCCGTTCTGCCGGTGGCGGAGACGTGGCTGTCGCGCTACTGCGCCCGCCTCGCCCTGCGCACGCTGCCCCGCTCGCCGGAGGTCATCGCCGCCGACCAGCACCTGCTGGAGCTGTTCCTGCGTGCGGGGGAGCCGCTGGGCGCGCTGCTGGGCAGGCGCGGGGTCGACCGGCTCGCGGAGCTGGGGGCGGGCAAGGCGGCCCGGCTGGCGGAGACGCTCGCGGCACTGCTGGCCTCGTGGGGCCGCTCCGCGCCGGAGATCGCCGCCGAACTCGGCATTCACCCGCAGACCGCGCGGTACCGGCTGCGCCAGCTCGACGAGGTCTTCGGAGACCGCATGGGCGACCCCGACTTCCGCTACGAGGCCGAGACCGTCCTGCGCCTGCGGGCACTGAGGCGCCGCGGGTAGGCCTTGGGCTACTCTCCGGCGGGCGGACTACGGGGGCGGCATGGGCGAAGCACGGCCAGGGCGGGCGATGGTGCGCTTCGGCGAAGCCGAGCTGCTTCCCGACCTCGACCACCCCGGCGGCTGGCTGCTCACCGTCGACGGCGTTCCGCAGTCCTATGTGGATGAGTACGACCCGTTCCGGCTGGAGTTCGACTACGTCCGCAGGCTCGGCGACCTGGTCGACCTGGCCGCCCCGCCCTCCACCCCGCTGGCCACCGTGCACATCGGCGGCGGCGCCTGCACCCTGGCCCGCTACCTCGCCGCCACCCGGCCCGGCTCGGCCCAGCGGGTGGTCGACGCCGACGGCGAGCTGGTCGCGTTCCTCACCGCCCACCTCGGCATGGACATCCCCGGTGTCAGGGTCACCGTCGGTGACGGCCGCGCCTACGTCGCGACCCTGTCCGACCGCGTCGCCGACCTCGTCGTCCTCGACGCCTTCGAGCGCGCCTCCGTCCCCGGCGGCCTCGCCACGGTCGAGTTCGCCCGCGAGGCGGCCCGCGTCCTCGCCCCCGACGGGATGTTCCTGCTCAACGTCTCCGACGGCCCCGGCCTCCTCTTCGGCCGCCGCGTCGCCGCCACCCTCCTGGCCACCTTCGCCCACGTCCTGCTCCTGGCCGAACCCGGCGTCCTGCGCGGTCGCCGCTACGGCAACCTCGTCCTCGCCGCCTCCGCCTCCCCCCTCCCGGTCTCCGGCGTCGCCGCCCGAGCCGCCGCCGCGCCCTTCCCCTCCCGCTGCCTGGCAGGCGCCCACATCCCCGAGTTCACCGCCGACGCCCGCCCCCTCACCGACCACGACACCATGCCGTCCCCCACCCCGCCCTGGGGCCTGCTCGGCCGCGCCTGAGGGGTCCACCAGCCGGGAAACTCCGGGCCGCCCCCGAGCCGGCGTCGCTATCGTCGCCGCGTGTCCCCCGAGCAGCGCGCAGCCACCAGATCCGACATCCCCGCCATCGCCGCCCTGATGCGCGCCTCGGTCCTGGAGCTGTTTCCCCACTTCCACACCCCGCGCGAGACGGCGAGCGCCGCCGCCTACCTGACCGAGCCCGACACGGTCCTCATCGACGACGGCACCTACTACGTCCACGAGGCCGACGGCGAGATCGTCGCCTGCGGCGGCTGGAGCAAGCGCGACAAGCTCTACACCGGCTCCGGCGCCCGCCCCGGCGAAGACCGTCTCCTCGACCCCGCCACCGAACCCGCCCGAGTCCGCGCCATGTTCGTCCACAGCTCCTGGACCCGCCGCGGCCTGGCCCGCGCCACCCTCAACGCCTGCGCCGAAGCCGCCACCACCGACGGCTTCCGCTCCCTCGTCCTCATGGCCACCCTCCCCGGCGTCCCCCTCTACCGCTCCTACGGCTTCCGCGAACTCACCCGCGCCGACATCCCCCTGCCGGATGGCGTCACCCTGACCGGGGTGTCGATGGAGCTGGCGCTCGACTTCACGTCGACATGACGTCGCACGGTGGTGGTGAGACCGAGAGGGGATTGCCATGACCGTGTGGGACGAGGCCGCGAGCCGCACATACCACCGCCGGGCCACCGGTGTGCCGCGGTGCTTCTACCGCCACGTCGCCGACGACGCCGACGTCGCCGACGACATCGCCGCCGAGGTTCGGGGGGCGGCCGGTGGTGGTGGACATCGGAAGCGGGCCGCCGGCTCGCCGATCGTCATGCCCACAACCCTAGGCTGTGTTTTCCCGTGTGGGACATGGCGGTCGGCGAGCCTGGTGCGGTACCAGGGCCTCAGATGTCCGCCTTGACGAACTCGTAGGCGCCCGCCGCCTCGGAGGTGAAGTTGTACTTCACCGTCGCCAGGCCGAACGGCTTCGCCGGGTCGACCTTGAAGATCGTGGTCGTGCGGGGTGGGTTGCGGTTCTCGGCGGGGCCGTACTGGTAGTCGCCGGTGAGGCCGTCGAAGGTCACCGTGCCCATTTCGCGGGAGGCGGCCAGCAGGCCGTCGCGGGACAGGTCGCCGCGTTCGACCGCCTTCTCCAGCAAGGCGGTCATCGCGCGGGCCTGGTTGTAGCCGAAGGCGAAGTAGTAGTCCGGCTGCTGCTGCGGCGCGAACTGGCCCATGTCGGAGACCATCGACTGCATGCCGGGCACGCTGGTGTCGCCCCACTCGGTGCCGTCGGCCGCGATGAACACCGTGGCCTCCAGGTACGCCGCCAGCGGGGACTGGGCCAGCGCCCCCACCCACGACGGCGACTGCCCGTACCAGCGCGGCGAGAACTTGCCCTGGGCCGCTGTGCCCCAGATCTTGCCCGCGTCCGACGGGGTCGCCACCAGAAAGACGACCTCGCAGCCCGCGCCGGCGAGGGCCTGGATCTGGCCGGCGTAGTTCTCGGTGCCCGCCTTGAACTTCTGGGTGTTGGCGACGGTGAAGCCGTAGCGCTCGGCGGCGAAGTCGACGCCTTCCTGGCCCGCTTCGCCGTAGACGTCGTCCTGGATCATCGTGCAGACCTTGGACGCCGGGGTGCCGCCGTCGCTGAAGTAGTGGTCCATCGCGTTGATGGCCTGGACCTGGTACGGCGCGCCGATGGGCAGCAGGTTGTCCTCGCGCACCCACAGCGCGTCCAGGGACGCGGGGGCGGCGATCACCTTGTCGGTGCGCAGCAGCGGCAGCACGGCCAGGGTGGACGGGGTGCCCAGCAGCTGGGTCAGGGCCACCACGTCGCCCTTGATCTTGTTGTACTGCTGCACGGCCACGTCCGGCTGGTACTGGGTGTCCTCCTGCACCAGTTCGACCTTGTACTTGCCCGCGACGCCCCCGGCGGCGTTGAGCTGGTCGAACCACACCTTGTTCCCGGTGGTCAGCGGCTGCCCGATCACCGCGACCGGGCCGGACAGCGGTGAGAGCACGCCCAGCTTGATGGTGGTGCCGTCGAAGCCGGGGGCCGCCGCGGGCGCGCCCGCCGGGCCGCCGCCGGTGTCGCCGCCGCCCCCGCCTCCTCCGGCCCCGCCGCAGGCCGCGGTCAGGGCAAGCGCGGCCACCGCCGCGACTGTCGCCACTCGGTTCATTCGGGGCCTCCTAGTACGAGAACGGCCAAGTCCGGAAGTAGGTCTTCATCCGCAACCAGATCCCCGCCAGCCCGCGGGGCTCGAACACCAGGAACAGCACGATCAGCACCCCGAAGATCGCCTGGTTGAGCGCGAACACGCTGATGAACCCGTCCCCGCCCACCGAGGTCTGCACCCCGGGGATGACGTCGCTGTAGCGGTCGATGAGCGCGGGCAGCGCCCCGACGAAGACCGCGCCGAGCACCGCGCCGAAGATCGTGCCCATCCCGCCGACGATGACGATCGCGATGTACTGGATGGACAGCAGCAGGTTCCACTCGTCGGGGGAGACGAACTGCTGGTAGGCCCCGAACAGCGCGCCCGCCACGGCCGCGATCGCGCTGGACACCATGAACGCCGCGATCTTGTACCGGCCCGCCCTGACCCCGATCACCTCGGCGGCCTGGTCGCGGTCGCGGATGGCCTGCAGCGCCCGGCCCGGCCGGGTGCGCACCAGGTTCTTGGCCAGCAGCGCCACCAGCGCGACCAGCGCCCACACCAGCCAGAACCAGCCCTGGTTGCGCGAGTACACCTCGCCCGCGACCTCGATCGCGGACAGGTCGACCACCCCGAGATCGGTCGACGCGCTCACCGACGTGCCGGAGTTGCCGCCGGTCACCGGCCGCAGGTTGCGCCACAGGTGCTCGCCGACGAACACCAGCCCGAGCGTCACGATGGCCAGGTAGTGACCGCGCAGCCGCAGCGTGAACGGCCCGATCAGCCCGCCGAGCGCCGCGCCCACCAGCGCCGCGGCCAGCAGCCACACCGGCAGCGGCATGCCCAGCGTGCCGCCGACGACGGCCGTGCAGTACGCGCCCGCGCCGATGAAGAACGCGTGCCCCAGCGAGATCTGCCCGCAGTAGCCGGTCAGCAGGTTCAGCCCGATCGCGCCGATCGCGGTGATGCCGACGTAGATGAGGATCGAGAGCCAGAAGTCGTCGTGCACCACCGTGGGCAGCACGGCGAACACGACCACCATCAGCGCCAGGCCGACCTTCGCGCCCGGCGTGCCGAAGAGGCGCAGGTCCTGGGCGTGGTCGCGGACGAGGTTGCGGTGCGGGCGCGCCATCAGATCCGCCTCACGTCTCTGGTGCCGAGCAGCCCGTACGGTCTGACCAGCAGGATGAGGATCATCAGCACGTAGGGCACGATCACCGAGACGTTGTCGCCGGCCCAGCCGAACAGCTGGTCCTGGTAGCCGCGGGTCAGCGCCTCGGCCAGCCCGATCACCAGCCCGCCGAGCACCGCGCCGGTGGGGGAGTCCATGCCCCCGAGGATCATCGCCGGGAACGCGGCCAGCGCGATGAACCCGATCGACGGCGACAGCCCGCCCGGCCCCGACGCCAGCAGGATTCCGGCCAGCGCCGCCAGCGCCGCCGCGATCGCCCACGACACCGCGTACACCCGCCGCGCGCTGATGCCCTGGGCGAGCGCGGCCTCCGGGTCGAACGCGGTCGCCCGCATCGCCAGGCCGAACGGGGAGTACCGGAAGAACAGGAAGAACCCGACGACGACCGCCGCCGTCAGCCCGATCGTCCACAGGTCGCGCACGCCCAGCACCAGCGCGCCGACCTCGACGGTCTGGATGTTCCACGGGTTGACGACCTGCAGGTTGTCGAAGCCCCAGATCGCGGTGATCACCGGCTCGATGACGAACAGCAGCCCGATGGTGATCATGATGACGGCGAACGGCGGCTGCCCGACCATGCGCCGCAGCACGATCCGCTCCACCGCCGCCCCCGCGACCGCCGCCGCCAGGCAGGCGAACACCACGGCCACGGCGAAGGCGAGCGCCAGGTTGGTCGAGAACGTGTAGCCGAGGTAGGCGCCGAGGGCCAGCAGCCCGCCCTGGGCAAAGTTGATGACCCCGGTCGACTTGAAGATGACGACGAACCCGAGCGCCACCAGCGCGTAGGTGCAGCCGAGCGCGAGCCCGGCGAAGAGGTTCTGCAGCAGCGCGGTCATCGGTACATCGCCTCGATCTCCCCGGCGAAGCGCTCGGCGATGGCGCGGCGCTTGACCTTCTGCGTGGCGGTCAGGTCGCCGTCCTCGTGGTCCAGCTCGCGGGTGATCATCGTGAACCGCTTGACCCGCTCGACCTGGGCCAGCTCGGCGTTGGCCGCGTCGACGGCCTGCTGCACCAGCGCCCGCACCTCCGGCTTGGCCGACAGGTCGGCGTAGGTGGTGAAGGTGAGGCCGCGCCGGGTCGCCCAGTTGCCGACGGTGTCGCGCTCGACGCCGATCAGCGCGGTCAGGAACTTGCGCCGGTCGCCGATCACCACGGCCTCGCGGATGTAGGGCGAGACCTTCAGCAGGTTCTCGATCTCCGACGGGGAGACGTTCTTGCCGCCCGCGGTGATGATGATGTCCTTCTTGCGGTCGGTGATCCGCAGGTAGCCGTCGGCGTCCAGCTCCCCGACATCGCCGGTGCGCAGCCAGCCGTCGGCGTCCACCGCGCGGGCGGTGGCCTCGGGATCGTCCAGGTAGCCCTGGAAGACCCCGGCCGAGCGGGTCAGGATCTCCCCGTCGTCGGCGATGCGGACCTCCACGCCGGGCAGCGCCGTGCCGACCGCGCCGAGCCGCACGTCGCCGACGGGGGTCAGCGAGCAGATCGCGGTGTTCTCCGTCTGCCCGTAGCCCTCGCGCACCGGAACCCCGATCGCCCACAGGAACTCCAGCACCCGCGGCGCGATCGGCGCCGCCCCGCTGATCGCGGCGCGCACCCGCGACATCCCCAGCTTCTCCCGCAGCGCCCGGAACACCAGCGCCTCGGTCAGCGCCAACACGACCCGGTCGGCGAGGGTCGTGACCCCGTTCATCCGGCGCGGCGCGATGCGCATGCCGTGCTTGAGGCACGTGCGGTAGACCAGCCGCTTGAGCCGGGTCGCGTCCGCCATGCGGATCTCCACGCCCGCCATCAGCTTCTCCCAGACCCTCGGCACGCCGAGGAAGACCGTGGGCTGCACCTCGCGCAGGTCCTGCGGGAACGCCGGGCCGCCCTCGCCGAAGTTGACCACCAGACCGGCCCACACGCCGTCGATCACCGTCAGCAGGCGCTCGGCGATGTGGCACAGCGGCAGGTAGCTCAGGATCTCGTCGTCGCGGCCGGCGCCCAGCGCGTCATGGAAACCGGACCCGGCGGCGACCAGGTTGGCGTGGGAGATCATCGCGCCCTTGGGCGGGCCGGTCGTGCCGGAGGTGTACACCAGGATCGCGGTGGCCGACGGATCGATCGCGGCGACGTCGCGGGCGAAGTCGGCCCGCTCGCCCGCCGCGGCCAGCTCCTCGAAGGTGAGGACGCCCTCGTGCTCGGCCAGGCGCACGCCCTTGGGGTCGATGAGCACGATGTGGCGCAGGTCGGGCAGCTCCGCGCGCACCGCGACCGCCTTGTCGAACTGCTCCTCGTCCTCGGCGACCAGCACGCTCGCCCGCGAGTGCCGCAGCAGGTAGGCCACCTCCGCCGACGGCGAGGTCGGATACACGCCCATGGTCTGCGCGCCGATGCCCTGCGCGGCCAGGTCGGCCACCACCCACTCCGGCCGGTTCTCCGCGTGCACGGCGATCCGGTCGCCGGGGCCCACGCCCAGCGCGCGCAGGCCCGCCGCCGCCCTGGCCACCCAGTCGGCGTACTCCGCCCACGTCCACTCCCGCCAGACACCGCGGCGCTTGTGCCGCATCGCCACGGCGGCGGGCCGCTCGTCGGCGAGCTGGAGCAGGCGCGCGGGCAGGCAGGCCGCGTCGGTCGCCGCCGGGGCAGTCAGAGCGTTCGGGACCGTCATGCGCCACCGCCCAGGTAGGCCTCGATGACGCGCGGGTCCTCGCGGACCTGCGCCGGGGTGCCCGCCGCGATCGCGACGCCGAAGTCCAGCGCCACGACCCGGTCGGCCAGGTCCATGACCAGCCGCATGTCGTGCTCGACCAGGATCATCGCCAGGCCCAGCTCCCGGCGCGCCTGCACCAGGTACCTGGCCATGTCCTCGGTCTCCTCGACGTTCATGCCCGCCACCGGCTCGTCCAGCAGCAGCAGGCGCGGCTCCATCGCCAGCGCCCTGCCCAGCTCGGCGCGCTTGGCCACGCCGTAGGGCAGCAGCCCGGCCGGGGTGCGCCGGTAGGGCTCCAGCTCCAGCAGCTCTACCACGTCCTCCACCGCGGCCCGGTGCTCGACCTCCTCCCGCTTGGCCCGTCCCCACCAGGCCATGCCCGCGAGGAATCCGGTCCGCATCAGGTGGTGGCGGCCGAGCATCAGGTTGTCCACAAGCGACAGGTGTTGGAAGAGACCGAGGTTCTGGAAGGTCCTGGCCACGCCGAGCCCGGCGATGGCGGCGGGGGCGCGGCCGACCAGTGAGGTCCCGTCCAGCGCGATGCGCCCGCCCTGCGGCCGGTAGACGCCGTTGAGGCAGTTGAACACCGAGGTCTTGCCCGCGCCGTTGGGGCCGATCACCGCCAGCAGCTCGCCGTGCCCGACGGTGAACCCGACGCCGTTGAGGGCGGTCACCCCGCCGAAGCGCAGGGTCAGCTCCGCCACCTCCAGCAGCGGCGTGGCGGGCGCCGCGGCCGGCGCGGTCGCCGGGGCGGGAGCCGTCAGGCGCTCCATCGCTTCCTCCTGCGGTAGCTCTTGACCTCGGCGAAGGACCGGCGCTGCCCGTCGGCGGGGGCGCCGAGGTAGAACTCCCGGATGTCGGCGTCGTCCATCAGCTCGGCGGCCGGGCCGTCGCGGACCACGGAGCCGACCTCCATGACGTAGCCGCGATCGGCGATCGACAGCGCCATCACCGCGTTCTGCTCGACCAGCAGCACCCCGGTTCCCTGCGCGTTGATCTCGGCGATGATGTCGCGCACCTGCTCGACCAGCCTGGGCGCCAGGCCCAGCGAGGGCTCGTCCAGCAGCAGCAGCCGGGGCGCGGCCATCAGCGCGCGCCCGATGGCCAGCATCTGCTGCTCGCCGCCGGAGAGGTACCCGGCCGTCGAGCCGCGCCGCTTGGCGAGCACCGGGAACAGGTCGAGCACGCGGGCCATCGACTCCTTCGCACTGGCCCGCGCCCTGCGGTTGTGCGCCCCGACCCGCAGGTTCTCCTCCACGGTCAACTCGGCGAAGACCCGCCTGCCCTCCATCACCTGAGCGACGCCGAGGCGCACCACGTCGGCGGGATCGGCCCCGGTGACGTCGACGCCGTCGAAGGTCACCGAGCCCTTGGTGATCCGGCCTCGGTGGGGGACGAGCAGGCCGGTGACCGCCCGCAGCAGCGTCGTCTTGCCCGCACCGTTGGCCCCGAGCAGGGCGACGATGCCCCCGTCGGGGACGGCGAGGCTGAGCCCGCGCAGCACGAGCACGACGTCGTCGTAGACGACTTCGAGGTTGGCCACGGCCAGGATCGGATCGGCGACCGGATCGGTGACCGGATCGGTGACCGGGGTGTCGGGTTCGGCCAAGACCCCTCCCGAGGCGTGAGCCAGCTCACAATGTTCCCGGACGGTAACCGGGTCGGGTGATTCGGACAAGGGACCCCGGCAGGCGGTGACCCACCTGCGACCTGAGCCCGTGCCGGTCCACCGTGGACTGATCCAATCGGCTGTGGGCAGCCGGGCCGGTGAGCGCTAGGATGGTCGCTCCGGCCTGGTCGGCGCACCCGGGAGGATGAACCCGCGGCATGGTCACTCGACGCGCTTACCGCAAGTGGCGGGCGCTGGTGGAAGACCTGCCGCTGCCTGAGCCGTTCACCGTGCCCGACCTCGTCGCCGCCGTCGCCGCGCGCCGGGGCAGGCCCATCGACATCGGCACCCTGCCCGGCGGCGCGAGCGCCCAGACCTGCGGCGTCTGGTTCCAGCTCGTGGACAGGGACGTCATCCTCGTCGAGGAGAACACCAGCTCCTTCCACCGCGACCACATCGTCCTGCACGAACTGGGCCACATGCTCTGCGACCACCGCGGCGGTGCCGACGAGCAGGGGCGGGGGGACGGGATCGCCGCGCTCGCCCGGCTGCTGCCCGACCTCTCACCCGACCTCGTGCGCCGCATGCTCAACCGCACCGCCTACACCACCGACGAAGAGCAGGAGGCCGAACTGGTGGCCAGCCTCATCCGGATCACCGCCGAGGCGCGGGCCCAGCGGGCCACGCCGGGGGTGCTCGGCAACCTCGCCGCCGCGCTCGGCCTCGACCGGGCAGCGCGGTGACCCCTGCCGACCTGCGCGACTTCGGCACCGCCGTCGTCACATCCGGGTGCGTGGCGCTGTGGCTCTCCATCCTCATCCGCGTCCCCGCCGCCCGGCACTCCCAGCCGCAGCGGCGGCTGCTGATCGCCGTCATCGGCATCGCGGGCTCGGTCACCGCCTACCTCAACCCCATCACCGCCCTGCTCAACCGCGGCACCGTCCTGGGCCACAGCTGCGGCATCGTGATGAACGTCTGGGGCGTCATCGCCTCGGCCTTCGTCCTGGACTTCGTGCTCGCGGCCCTCGGCAGGCGCAGGCCCGTGCCGGTCTACGCGGGCGCGGTCGGCGTCAGCGTCGGGCTGTTCCTGCTCGACACCGGCGCGGGCGCCGCGGGCTGCGTCACCTCGATCGCGGTGCCCTGGTACAGCCCGTTCTGGTGGCTGCTGTCGATCGCGCACGTCGTCGCCGTGCTGCCCTGCGCCGTCCTCTGCGCGCGCTACGCCCGCCGCGCCGAGACCCGGCCGCTGCGCCTGGGCCTGGGGCTGCTGGCCGCGGGGTTCACCTCGTCGACGTTCTTCTGGTCGTTCGTGATCATCGCCTACCTGTTCACCGGCGACCCGTGGCTGGGCGCGTTCTTCCCGCTCAACATCGGCATCACCACCTGGCTGATGGTCGCGGGCGTGCTGGTCCCGGTGGTGGCCAGGGGAGTGCGCGCCGTCGGCGAGGCCCGCGACCTCAAGGCGCTGGAACCGCTGTGGACCGAGACGACCACCGCCGTCCCGCACGTGCGGCTGCCCGCCTCCGCGGTGCCCCGGCGCTCGCTGGACTTCCGGCTCTACCGCAGGGTCATCGAGATCCGCGACGCCCTGATGGTGCTGCGCGACCACATCGACCCGGCCGAGATCAGCGCGGCCAGGGCGCGCGCGGAGGCCGCCGCCGACCCGGCCGAGCGCGAGGCGCTCGCGGTGGCCTACTGGCTCTCGGCGGCCATCGCCGCCCGCGGCGCGGGCGGCGGCCCCGTCGAACCGCCCAGGCAGCCCGCCGCCCCTCCGGCCGGAGACGCCGACTGGGCGGGCGAGATCGCTTTCCTGCGCGCGGTCGCCCGACTGCGCGAATCCGAACTGGCGGGCGACCGCGCCCGGGAAACGGCGGACCCCCGATGACCGCGCTCGACCCGGCGACCCGGCTCACCTCGCTGCAGTCGAGCACCGACCGGTTCACCTTCGGCGTGCTCGACGGCCTCGGCCTGAGCAGTGGAGCGCACTGCGTCGACCTCGGCGCGGGCGCGGGGTCGGTGGCCGACGGCCTCGTGGAGCGCTGCCCGGACGGGCGCGTGGTCGCCGTCGACCTCGACGTGTCCCACCTGGACGGATCGCGCGCGCAGGTGCTGGCCGCCGACATCGCCGACCTCGACTTCGCCCCCGGCTCCTTCGACCTGGTGCACGCCCGCTTCGTGCTGTGCCACCTGCCGACCCGCGACGAGGTCGTCGCCAAGGCGGCGGGCTGGCTGCGGCCGGGCGGCTGGCTGGTGGTGACCGACCCGTTCCACCTGCCGGAGGAGACCGCGCCGCACCCGGTCATCGCGCGGATCATGGCGGCCTACCGCCGCCTGCAGTCCGGCTCGGACCTGACCTGGGTGCGCCGCGTGCCCTCGCTGCTCGGCGCGGCGGGGCTGTGCGACATCGAGTTCACCGCCCGCCCGGCGTGCCTGGGCAACCGCGACGGCGACCGGTGGCGGCCGCTGATCGATCAGGCCGCGCCCGCGCTGCTGGAGCGGGGTCTGGTGACCGAGTCGGACCTGGCCGAGTTCCGCTCCCGACTGGTGGAACCGGCCTTCGTGGACATCCCGCAGGTGACCCTGGCGGTGTGGGGCCGTAAGCCGTACATCGCAATGGGAGCCGAGGTTGTTACCGGGAGTCCGGTCGTTAACCGAAAGATGTGATGAACCGTATCGAATAGTGGAATCCTGCTCGCCTGACGGCCTCCGGTGTGGTCCCCTCAGAGGGGTCAACGCACCGCAACCGACATGGAGGGCACATGACGACGACTGAGTCGGTGCCCGGCAGCAGCGAGACCCCCACGGATTGGGTCATCGGCGGCCGGGCGACCACCTGGCCCCGTCCTCGCACCCCCGAGGACGACGACTACGAACCCACCATCGTTCGAGGTCTGGACTGACGCGACCCCCCTGGGCGGCCCGACCGGCTACCCAGGGGAGCCGGGCGTCACCGGCGCCACATCCCCCGCGAAGACCCCGTCCGGGTCCACCCTGGCCCGCACCTCGGCCGCCAGCGCCGCGCGCCGCCGGTCAAGATGGCCCTGCGGCTGGGTCCGCGACGCAACCATGCTCGGCACCGTCGTGCCGACGTCCCAGGGCGACAGCGCCCTCCTGACCACCGCCAGATGTTCGGCCGACGCGGCATCGGCGGTCGCGCCGAACGCCGTGTAGGCGAAGCCCGCGTCGAGGTGGTCCAGCAGGCCGCCCGCCGGAGCCCGCTCGGCCAGCGCTCCGCCGAGGTGGTGCAGCTCGGCCACCGGCAGCGGCGACCCCGACCCCTCGCCGAGCACCCGCAGGAACTCGGCCACCCCGTCGCGGCCGATCTCATCGAGCAGCAGGTGATCGCCCACCGTCCTGGCCGGGCCGACGGGGTGCTCGGCGGCGAACAGCGGCGCGGCGGGTCCGTCGGAGCGCCACGTGTCGCGCAGCGGCGTGGCGACGGCGCGCAGCGGGCCCAGCAGGTCCTCCGCGTCGCCCATCGCGGACGAGCCGCCGAGGACGGCTCCGGTCACGCACACCACCGGGTCCTCGGTCCACGGCACCGCTTCCCCGGAGAGCACCCGCACCGACGTCGTGGCCTGCCGGGGCGCGTCCACGGCCCAGTCCCGCCACAGCGTGAGGAGCTGGTGGGCGTTCTCCAGCGGCCAGTACGCCGCGCCGGTCACCACCGAGCGCAGCGGGAACAGCCCGAACTCCACGGCGGTCACGACGCCGAAGCCGCCCCCGCCACCGCGCAGCGCGTCCAGCAGGTCGGCGTCGGTGTCGGCGTCCACCCTGCGGGTGAGCGCGTCCGGGCCGACCACGTCGAAGGCCGAGACCGTGTTCGAGGCCAACCCGCGCGCGCGGCCGTGTGCGCCGACGCCGCCCCGGGTCAGGTAGCCGACGACGCCCACCGCGGGGGCGGCGGGGTGCACGGCGGCCAAACCGTGGCGGGCGGCCTTGGTCACGACCTCCCGCCAGAGCGCGCCCGCCGGGGCACGCGCCATCAGCCGGTCTTCGTCGATGGTCACCGGCTCCTGGATCGCCGTGCGCACGAGGAGCGCGTCCCCCGGGGGGCGCTGGGCGGCGTGGGCGTGGCCGGTGGTGTGCACGCGCACGGGGATGGACCGCGCGGCGGCGTGGGCCACGACGGCCTCAGCCTCCCTGGCCGACCGCACGGTGACAACGCGGTCCGCCTCCCCATGTCTCACCGTCGCCAGCGTGACCGCGGGGGGCGGGCCGGTCATCCGCGTTCGTGCTCGATCGGCCGACCGGTGTCGAACGCACGTTCGACACCTGATATGCTCATGTGGCTCGGGTTCGTGAACGTCGTCGGGGAAGGGCGGCAGTTCCTCGCCCGAGCGACGACCCGCTCTGGCGAGGGGACTGGACCACCGTCGCCAGAGCGGGTTCTGTTCTTCTCGGCACCCTTGTGCCCGCATTCTGGGAGCGCTCCCTATCGGGGTCTTGCCCCGTTCGTTACATTCCGGAGAACGCCCGCGTGTGACCACTGCCCGGAGTGCACGGCACGGACGAGGAGCAAGCATGGACGCGCCCTGGATCAGCACAGCGTTCGCCGTCGCGTTCGGGATCACCGCCATCTGGTCGGCCGCCCGGCTGCGGCTGCCCGGCGACCGGCTCAACGGGCTCTCCCACCTGCTGATGGGCGTCGGGATGGTCGCCATGTTCGCCCCCGCGCTCGACCCGCTGCCGCAGGCGGTGTGGGTGGTGCTGTTCGGCCTGTTCGGGCTGTGGCTGGTCGCCACGGTGCTGCGCGCCGGCGCCCCCGACTCGGAGCTGGCGGTCGAGAACCGCGGCCACCGCGCGCACGCCGCCCTCTCCACCGGCGCGATGGCCTACATGTTCCTCGCCATGGGCGCGCCCGCGGACCACGGCGAGGTCGCCCTCGCAATGGCGGGCCCGGTGCTGGCCCACGACCACTCCGCGGGCGGGTCCACCCTCGCCCCGGTGAGCGTCGCGCTGGCCGTCTACTTCCTCGGCCACGCCGCCTGGTCGGTCCGCGCCCGCCTGCGTGAGCCCGCCACCGCGGGCCCTGCCCTGTTCGGTCCCACGGCCGCCACCGCCTGCCACGTCGTCATGGGCCTGGGGATGGGCTATATGTTCCTGCTCATGGCGGGATGGCCGATGTGATCTCCAGCAGGCCCAGCCGCCGTTCCCACGGGCGGCCCGGCCGCGGTGACCATGGGCGGCCCAGCCGCCGGGCGCTGGCGGGGCGGGTGGCCGCTGGTGTGGTGCTCGCGGTCGGCTTGGGCTGCGCCGGGCACTCCGTCGCCGGCGGGCAGGTCTCGCTCTCGGGCGCGGTGTTCGCCGCCGCGCTGCTCGCCGGTCCACTGTGGCTGGCGGGCAGGCGCGAGCTGACGGCCCCGATGATCGCCCTGCTCCTCACCTTCGGCCAGCTGCTCGTCCACGTCGCGTTCCTCGGCTCGCACGACCCGGCCGCCCACGCCGACTCCACCCCGTGGGGGATGTGGCTGGCACACGCCGCCGCGGGCGCGCTGCTGGGCCTGTGGCTGCGGGTGGGGGAGCGCAAGCTCTGGCAGGCGGCCAGGCGCCGCATCGCCATGCTCCTTCGGCCGCGCCTGCCGCGCGCGGTCGCGGTGCTCGTGCGCGTCACCCGCCAGAGGCCGCGCGCGGCCACCTCAGCTCTGCTGCGGCACTCCATCGTTCTCCGCGGGCCGCCCGCCGGGGTCTAGGAACCCCAGCTCCCACAACCACGGACCCGACAGGGCCCGTGTGCCCCCGTGCGTCCCGAACCCCCCGGAGTGCCGCCATGACCACCGTCCAAGACCCCGAGCGCGACCCCGACGCGCTGCTCGCCGAACCCGCCCGCGCCGAGCACCTGTCCGCGGGCAGGGCGCTGCGGCTCGTGCTGCGCCGCGTGCACTTCCTCGCGGGCCTGGCCATCGCCCCGTTCCTCGCCGTGCTCGCCGTGACCGGCCTGATGTACGCGTTCACCCCGCAGCTCAACGACCTCGTCTACGGCGACAAGCTCTCCGTCTCCGAGGACACCGCGATCGGCGCCACGACCGCGCCGGTGGACGACCAGGTCGCCGCCGCGCTCGCCGCTCACCCCGACGGCGCCCTGAAGTCGGTCATCGTCTCCGCCGACCCCGAGCGCACCACCCGTGTCGTCCTCGACGTCCCCGGCCTGGACACCAGCGGCGGCCCGTTCGGCTCCGAGGCGATGACCGTCTACGTCAACCCCCACACCGCCGCCGTGCAGGGCGAGCTGATCACCGTCAGCAACGAGCCGCCCCTCCAGCGCTGGCTGCGCGACCTGCACGGCAACCTCAACCTCGGCGACCCGGGCAGGCTCTACGCGGAGTTCGTGGCCAGCTGGCTGCCCGCGATCGTCCTCGGCGGCCTGGTCCTGTGGTTCGCCGCGCGCAGGCGCAAGACCAAGAAGGCCGCCGCGGGTCGGGCCAGGACGAGCCGCTGGCACGGGCGCGTCGGCGTGTGGGCCGCCATCGGCCTGCTGGTGCTCAGCGTCACCGGCCTGACCTGGTCCACCTACGCGGGCGCCCGGGTCTCGGACTTCGTGGACGCCGTCGACGGGCGTTCGCCCACGCTGGAGTCCGCCGACGTGCTGCCCAGCGCCGAGCGGATCAGCCTGGAGCGCGCCCTGGCCACCGCCCGCGACGGCGGTTTGGAAGGCGACCTCATCCTCACCGCGCCCACCGAGCCGAACCGCCCCTTGAAGATCAACGAATCGTCGGTGGGCCTGCCCGTCCAGAAGGACAGCGTCGCCGTCGACCAGTACACCGGAGCCATCACCGGCCGGGTCGGCTGGGACGACTACCCGCTGATGGCCAAGCTGACCTCGCTCGGCATCGCCGCCCACAGCGGGAACCTGTTCGGCATCGCCAACCAGCTCCTGCTCGCCGCCGTCGCGCTCGCCGCATTGGCGCTGCTGGTCCTCGGCTACCGGATGTGGTGGAAGCGCCGCCCCCGCTCCGGCGGCCTGGCCCCCGCACCGGAGCCGGTGTGGCGGCGCATGCCGCAGCCGCTGGTGTTCGGCGTGCTCGTCGTGGCCGCGGCCGTCGCCTGGGCCATGCCGGTCTTCGGGGTGACGCTGCTGCTGTTCATGATCGGCGACGCCGCCTACGGCGAGCTGCGGCGCAGGCGGAGGCCGCAGCGGGTCTAGCCGAACGTCCGGCGACCGCCCAGCCACGTGCCGAGGACGGCGACGTCGGCGGGGCGCTCGACCGCGGTCGGGTCGCGGGCCAGCCACACCAGGTCGGCCTGCTTCCCGACCGCGAGCGTGCCCCGGTCGCGCTCGGCGAACGCCTGGTACGCCGTGCCCTCGGTGTACGCGGCCAGCGCGGTCTCCACGTCGATGCGCTCGCGCGGCACCCAGCCGCCCTCCGGGACACCGGCGAGGGTCTGCCGGGTGACGGCGACGTGCACTCCCTCCAGCGGGCGCGGCGAGTCCACCGGCCAGTCGCTGCCGAAGGACAGCCGCGCCGCGCCCGCCACCGTGCGGATCGGGTACTGCGCCGCCGCCCGCGCCGCGCCGAGCTTCGGGATGGTCAGCTCGGTCTGCGCCGGGTCCAGCTGCGCCCAGTACGGCTGCATGTTCGCGATCACGCCCAGCGCGGCGAAGCGCGGCAGGTCATCGGGGTGCACCAGCTGCAGGTGGGTGATGACCGGCCTGCGGTCGCGCGGCGGGTTCACCGACGCGGCGTGCTCGACCGCGTCGAGGGCCAGCCGCACACCGCCGTCGCCGATGGCGTGCAGGTGCAGCTGGAAGCCGTCGGCGTCGAACGCGGCGGCGGCCGCCAGCAGCTCCTCCCTCGGCCACACCGGGGTGCCGTGCCCGCACGAGTGCGCGTACGGCTCCAGCAGCGCCGCCGTCCGGGTCTCGATCACGCCGTCGGTGAAGAACTTCACGGTGTGCGCGCTGACCAGCTCGGAGGCGACCCGCCGCCGCTCGGCCCCGAACAGCGGCCGCTGCTCGCGCCACTGCTCGGGGTCGGCGCGCAGCGCCAGCGCCACCCGCAGGTCGGCCGTCGCCCGGTACGCGTCGGCGATCCCGGAGCCCAGGTCCACCCACGCGTCCTGCACCCAGGTCACCCCGCACGCCGCGTACACGGCGGCGGCGTGCCGCGCGGCGGCGGGCAGGTCGAGCAGCCCCGCCGGGACGAGCCGCAGCACCAGGTCGCAGGCCGCCCACTCGCGCAGCGTCCCCATCGGCTCGCGCACCACCCCCGGCACGTCCGACCCCGACGCTCCGGCCAGCTCCAGTGCCACCGTGTTGCACCACACCGCGTGGTAGTCGCCCGCCCGCAGCACCACCGGCCGGTCGGGCACGGCCGCGTCGAGCCAGCGCGCGTCGAAGACCCCGTCAGGCGCCAGCGTCGGGTCGTAGCCCGCGCCGACGATCCACGGCGCACCCGGGTCGGCCTCGGCGTGCGCGCGCACCGCCTCGACCACCTCCGCCACGCTCGACAGGCCGCTGACCCGCGCGCCCTGCCGCTGGAGCCCGCCGAACACCGGGTGCGCGTGCCCGTCGCCGAAAGCGGGCATCAGGAACCCGCCCGCCAGGTCGACCAGCGTGTCCGCGCGCAGCGCCAGCGCCTCGGCCCCCAGCGCGCACACCCGCCCGCCCCTGACCGCCAGCGCGTCGCTCCGCCGCCCCCGGCCTGCCCAGACGACACCGCCGGAGAAGACGGCCTCAGCCGTCGAACCGATCACCGAACCCTGCTCCCCACCCTGCGCGCGCAGTGCTGAAAGTCATCCCGGACGGCCCCGCGACGGCCGCCCGATCCCGTACGATTCCCGGCGAGTAACCGCAGCCAACGCGGGGGAAGACCGGTCGAATCCCGGCGCTGACCCGCAACGGTAGGCCACTGCCAGCCAGTGGCGAGCCCGAACACCCGCAGGCCGCGCACTGCTCCGAACACCGTCGAGGACAGCGGTTCGGAGCCCGCCCGGGCTTCGTTCGCGCCACTGAAGGGCGTGACACACACATGAGCGGACGTCGCACCGCCGCCGGATTCGCCATCGCGTTAGCGCTCGTCGCGGCGGGCGCGCCCGCCGCGACAGCGCAGGACGAGGCCGGGCCCCACGAGGTCGCCGCGGGCTGGCTCGCCGGTCAGCTCGTCGACGGCGACCACATGGAGACCACCTTCGACGGCACCGCCTACCCCGACCACGGCCTCACCGCCGATGTCGTCCTCGCTCTGAACGCGGCGGGCTCGGCCCAGGACTTCGCCGCCGCCGCCACCGAGTGGCTGGCCGCCAACGCCAAGGACTACGTGGGCGACGGTACGACCTCCGCCTACGCGGGCGCGCACGCCAAGCTCGCCATCGTCGCTCAGGCCCAGGGCGCCGACCCGGCCGACTTCGGCGGCGTCGACCTCATCGGCGGACTCACCGCCCTGCAGGCCGAGTCCGGCCGCTTCAGCGACAAGTCCGAGTACGGCGACTTCAGCAACGGCATCAGCCAGTCCCTCGCCGTCCTGGCCCTGCACCGCTCCGGTGGCGCGCCCGAGGCCGCGGTCAAGTACCTGGTCGACGCCGAGTGCGAGGGCGGCGGCTTCCCGCTGGAGCTGGAGAAGGAGACCTGCGCCGCCGACGTCGACACCACCGGCTACGCCGTGCAGGCCCTCGCCGCCACCGGCGCGGACGTCACCTCGGCGCTGACCTGGCTCGGTGAGCAGCAGAAGGACAACGGCGGCTTCGAGGGCAGCGGCCCCACCGCGGTCGTCAACGCCAACAGCACCGGCCTCGCCGCGACCGCGCTGGCCGCGGGCGGCGACCAGACCGGCGCCGACAAGGCGATCGCCTACCTGCTCAAGCAGCAGGTCGACTGCGCGGGCAAGGCCGAGACGCGCGGCGCGGTCGCCTACGACGCCTCCGGCTTCGACGCCGCCACCGCCGCCCGCGCCACCTCGCAGGCCATCCCCGGCATCACCGGCGTCTCCCTCGCCGACATCACCGCCGAAGGCGCCACCGCGGAAGCGGTCGTCCTGGCCTGCGCCGCCCCGCCGACGACGACCACCACGACCGTTCCGGCCACCCCGACCAGCACCACCCCGCCGGTCGCCGACAAGGACGAGCTGGCCCGCACCGGCGCCGAGCCCGGCCCGACCGCCGCGTTCGGCGGCCTGCTGCTCCTCGCGGGCGCGGGACTGGTCTTCCTCGCCCGGCGCCGCAGCACCTCGTGAGCCGCTGGTCAGCGCTCGCCGCCGCGGCAGCGGCGGTCGGGGCCACCGTCGTGTGGGCTCCCACCGCCGCTGCCGCGGCCTGCTCCACCACCTCCGGGGTGACCGTCGTCGTGGACTTCGGCGGGGGAGCGCAGGTATCGTGCGCGGCGGGTGACCCCGCCAGCGGGCTGGCCGCCCTCCGGGGAGCCGGCTACGGCTACACCTTCGTCGCCCGGCAGCCCGGCATGGTGTGCCAGATCAACGGCTCACCCAACTCCACCTGCCAAGCCGCGCCCCCGACCACCGCCTACTGGTCCTACTGGCACGCCCCGCGAGGCGGCTCGTGGACCTACAGCTCCGCGGGCGCGGGCTCGCGCAACCCGGCTCCCGGCACCGTCGAGGGCTGGGCGTTCGGCGCGGGCAGCCCGCCGGGCATCGCCCCACCCGCCAAGCCGGCGCCGCCCAAGCCGCCTGCTCCGAAGCCCACCACCCAGCCGCCCGCTCCGCCCGCGCCACCCAAGCCTGGACTGCCGCCCAAGCCGGGTGAGCCGACCGCGACCGCCTCCGCGACCACGGCACCGCGCGCCACCACGACCACCGGCAAGCCCTCGGCCACCACCTCCGCACCCGCGTCCTCCACGGGCTCGACAGCCGCGACCACTTCGGCACCGCCGGGCGACACCACCACCGTCGCCCCTGGTGTCGCGGTCGACGTGCAGCCGACGGCGACCGAGGACGGCGGCGGCAACACCACCGGATTCCTCGTCGGCGTCGGCGCGGTGGCCGTCATCGGCGGGCTGGCTCTCGGCGCGGCGCGCAGGCGGGCCAAGGCTGATCCGTGACCCTGCACCCCGGTGCGTGGTGGCTGTGGGCGCTCGGACTGGCCGCGGTCTCCGGGCGCACGTCCAACCCGCTGCTGCTGGCGCTCGTCGCCGTCGTGGCGGGCTACGTCGTCATGCGCTGCCGCTCGAATGCGCCCTGGGCGTCGGCCTACGGGATGTTCCTCAAGCTCGGCCTCATCGTGATCGCCATCCGGGTGCTGTTCCACGTCCTCATCGGCGGCATCACCGGGCCGACCGTGCTGTTCACCCTGCCCGAGGTCCCACTGCCGGGCTGGGCGCAGGGCATCCGGCTCGGCGGCCCGGTCAGCGCCGAGGGCCTGGCCCACGCCGTCTACCAGGGGTTGCAGCTGGCCGTCCTGCTCGGCTGCGTCGGAGCGGCCAACGCGCTCGCCAACCCCAAGCGGCTGCTCAAGACGCTGCCTGCCGCGCTCTACGAGGTCAGCGTCGCCGTCGTGGTGGCACTGACCGTCGCCCCCCAACTGGTCGTCGCGGCCCGCGACGTCCGGCGCGCCCGCCAGCTGCGCGGCGACCCGGTGCGCGGCAGGCGCGCGATCCGCACCCTGCTCGTCCCGGTCCTGGAGGACGCCCTGGACCGGTCGCTGACCCTGGCCGCCGCCATGGACTCCCGCGGCTACGGCCGCACCGCGGGCCTGCCGCGCCGCACCCGCGCGCTGACCTCGGCACTCGTGGTCGCCGGGCTCATCGGACTCTGCGTCGGCGCGTACGGCCTGCTCGACGCCAGCGCCCCCGGCCTCGTCGGCGCGCCCGCCCTCGCGGTCGGCGCGCTGCTGGCGGTGGCCGGGCTGCGCGTCGGCGCGGTCCGCGTGCGCCGCACGAAGTACCGGCCCGACCGGTGGACGCCGCGCGCCGTGCTGGTCGCCGTCTCCGGCCTGGCCGCGATCGCGGCGACGATCGCCGCCGAGCTGATGGGGGTGGGCCTGGTGCCCTCGACGGTCCCGCTCGAACTGCCCGAACTCCCGCTGCTGCCCGCCATCGGCGTGCTGGTCGCGCTCGCGCCCATCGCCATCACCCGCAGGACGGAGGTCGCGGCGTGATCCGCTTCGACGGCGTGTCCGTCAGCTACGAGGGCACCACCGTCCTGTCCGGGGTGGACTTCGAGCTGCCGGAAGGCGAGCTGTGCCTGGTCGTCGGCGGCACCGGCGCGGGCAAGTCGACGCTGCTGCGCGCGGTCAACGGCCTCGTCCCGCACTTCACCGGCGGCACCATGACCGGCCGCGTGCTGGTCGACGGCCGCGACACCCGCACCCACCCGCCGCGCGAGCTGGCCGACGTCGTCGGCGTGGTCGGGCAGGACCCGATTGCCGGGTTCGTCACCGACACCGTGGAGGAGGAGCTGGCCTACTCGATGGAGTCGCTGGCCGTGCCCGAGGCGGTCATGCGCAAGCGCGTCGAGGAGACCCTGGACCTGCTCGGCCTCGCCGACCTGCGCGACCGCACGCTCAGCACCCTCTCCGGCGGGCAGCAGCAGCGCGTCGCCATCGGCGCGGCGCTGACCGCGCACCCGCGTGTCCTCGTCCTCGACGAGCCCACCAGCGCCCTGGACCCCGGCGCGGCCGAGGACGTGCTCGCCGCGCTGCACCGACTCGTGCACGACCTGGGCATGACCGTCCTCATCGCCGAGCACCGCCTGGAGCGGGTCGCCCAGTACGCCGACAGCGTCCTGTGGGTGCCGGGGGCCGCCGCACCCCCCGTCCTCGGCGACCCCGGCCAGGTGCTGGCCGAGGCGCCCGTCGCCCCGCCGGTCGTGCGGCTGGGACAGATCGCGGGCTGGGAGCCCCCGCCGGTGTCCATCCGCGACGCCCGGCGCAAAGCGGGCGGACTCCGCGAACGCCTCGCGGGTGTGTCCGGCAAGTCCCCCGAACCGGTGGCGGGGGGCGTCCTGCTCACCGCCACCGGCGTCGACGTCCGCCACGGCGCCACGCACGCCGTGCGCGGCGTCGGGCTCACCGTCCGGGCGGGGGAGCGGCTGGTTCTCATGGGGCGCAACGGCTCCGGCAAGTCCAGCCTCCTGTGGGCGCTGCAGGGCACCGGCAAGCGCGCCGGGGGAGCGGTGGCGGTCTCCGGCGACGACCCCGCCAAGCTCAAGCCCGCCGCCCGCCGAAGCCGGATCGGCTTGGTGCCCCAGCGCCCGTCCGACCTGCTCTACCTGCACACGGTCGCCGCCGAGTGCGCCCAGGCCGACAGCGAGTCCGACAAGCCGCAGGGCACCTGCCGCGCCCTGCTCGACCGCCTCGCCCCCGGCGTGGCCGACCCGGTGCACCCCAGGGACCTGTCCGAGGGACAGCGCCTCGCGCTCGTGCTCGCGATCGCCCTCACCCCCGCGCCCGACGTCCTGCTCCTGGACGAGCCCACCCGCGGCCTCGACTACCCCGCGAAGTCCCGGCTGGCCGAGGTGCTGGGCGAACTGGCCGACGCGGGGCACGCCATCGTGCTGGCCACCCACGACGTCGAGTTCGTCGCCGAGACCGCCACCCGCGTCGCGGTCATGGCCGACGGCGAGATCGTCACCGACGGACCGGCCGCCGACGTCGTCACCTCCTCACCGGTGTTCGCCCCGCAGGTCGCCAAGGTGCTCGCCCCGCTGCCGCTGCTGACCGTCGCCGACGTCACCGCCGAACTGGAGCGGGTGTGACCGGCCTGCGGATCGGCCCCCGCGCCGCGGTCGCGGTCGTCCTGTCCGGGGTCCTCGGCATCGCGGCGTTCTGCTGGCCGCTGATCGTCGACCCCGGCGCGGCCCTGGCGCGCGGTGCGGACGCGCCGCTGACCTTCGCGCTGCTGCTGCCGCTCGCGCTGGCCGTCGTGCTGGCCGAGGTCAGCGAGGGCGGCATGGACGCCAAGGCGGTGGCCATGCTGGGAGTGCTGAGCGCGCTCGGGGCCGCCGTCCGCGCGGTCGGCGCTGGCACCGCCGGGATCGAGACGGTGTTCTTCCTGATCATCCTGGCCGGGCGGGTGTTCGGGCCCGGCTTCGGCTGGGTGCTGGGCAACACGACGCTGTTCGCCTCGGCACTGCTGACCGGCGGCATCGGGCCGTGGCTGCCGTACCAGATGCTCGGGGCCGCCTGGGTCGGCATGCTCGCCGGACTGCTGCCGAGGTCGAGCGGGCGGGTGGAGCTGGTGCTGCTCGCCGGGTACGGCATGGTGGCCTCGCTGGCCTACGGCATGCTCCTGAACCTCTCGTTCTGGCCCTTCGCCATCGGCACGGGAACCGCGGTGTCCTTCGTCCCCGGCGACCCGGTCATGGACAACCTCGCCCGCCTGGTGACCTTCAGCCTGGCGACGTCACTGGGCTGGGACATCGGCAGAGCGATCACCACCGTCGTGCTGGTCCTCGCCACCGGAACCGTGCTGCTGCGCGTCTTCCGCAGAGCCGCCCGACGCGCGGTGTGGGATCGGGCCCGCACAGGTGCGGACGTGGCGGCAAGGCAAGGCTAGGCTAAGCGGGATGGTCGTCCTGTCGCACAGAAAGGCCGCACCGTGACCCGACTGAGCGCGGAGAACCTGACCCTCGCCTATGACCGGCGCGTGGTCGCGACCGACCTGGACGTCGCCATCCCCGACGGGTCGTTCACCGTGATCATCGGACCCAACGCCTGCGGCAAGTCCACCCTGCTCAACGCCTTCGCCCGGCTGCTCACCCCCAGCGCCGGCCAGGTGCTGCTCGACGGCCGCGCCATCGCCGGTTACCGCTCCAAGGAGGTCGCGCGGCGGCTGGGGCTGCTGCCGCAGACCTCCACCGCGCCCGGCGGCATCACCGTCGGCGACCTCGTGGCCCGCGGCCGCTACCCGCACCAGAAGCTGCTGCGCCAGTGGTCGTCCGCCGACGAAGCCGTCGTCCGCGACGCCATGAGCCGCACCGGGGTGCTCGACCTGTCGACGCGGCCGGTGGACGAGCTGTCCGGCGGCCAGCGCCAGCGGGTGTGGCTGGCGCTGGTGCTGGCCCAGCAGACCGACATCCTGCTGCTGGACGAGCCCACCACCTTCCTCGACATCGCCCACCAGTACGAGGTGCTCGACCTCTGCGCCGACCTCAACGAGCGCGAAGGCCACACCCTGGTGGCGGTGCTGCACGACATCAACCAGGCCTGCCGCTACGCCACCCACCTGATCGCGCTGCGGCCGGGCGGGGTCGTCGCCGCGGCGGGCCGCCCCGGCGACATCGTGGACGCCGACCTGGTCAAGTCGGTCTTCGGCATCCAGGCGCGCGTGGTCGACGACCCGGAGACCGGCACGCCGATGATCGTGCCCGTCGCGCGCGACCGCGCCTCAGCCGCGAGCGTGGCCTAGCTTCCAGTAGCCGGAGAACAGGATCTGCTGCCGGTGCAGACCGGTCTCGTGCAGCAGGTGCCTGCGCACCTTGGCGACCATGCCCGCCTCGCCGCACACCCACGCGAAGCCGGGCTCGAGCGGCGGGTCGTCGGCCAGGGCCGCGATGACGGCGTCGCCGCGCTCCCCGTGCAGCCGCAGTACCACCGGCTGTAGCGTCGAGGCGATGGCAGGGGCGGCGAAGTCCTCGCCGACCTCCAGGTAGACACGCAGGTCCGGCACGTCGACGGGCAGCGACTCCAGGATCGCCGAGAGCGCGGGCAGCGCCGCCTCGTCGGCCACGAGCACCTGCGGGGTGACCGGCTGCTGGTAGCCCGAGCCGCCGCCGCGGAACCCGGCGATGTCACCCACCCGCGCGCCCGCCGCCCAGCGCGTGCCGGGCCCGACGTGCTCGTGGATGACGAAGTCGACGTCGATCTCCCGCACCGCGGGCCGGTGGGCGCGCACGGTGTACCAGCGCAGCTCGGGGCGCTCGTGCTCCGGCACACGGTGCACGGCCTGGCGGGTGTTGTAGCGCTCGGGATCGGGCATGCGCAGACCGGCGACCGGGTGCGGCATCAGCAGACCGAAGTACTCGTCAGGCCCGGTGACGGCGTAATCGGCGAACTCGGGCGCGGTGAAGGTGACGCGGCGCTGGTGCGCGCTCAGCTGCTCGACGCCGGAGACGCGCATCGTGAACTGCAGTGCCTCGTCCCTGCGCCGGGACGGCGCGGCGACCAGCGTGGAGACCTTGTCAACCACCGCCGCCTGTAGCCGATTCACCTTCTGCACGTGATCTCCTCACTGCGGGATTAGGCAAGGCTAACTTAAAGCTCAGGGGACGCCATACGCTGGTTTGCGGGGTTCTGGTCACAGTCGGGGCGACGAGGGGTGCCCTTCCGGCGCCGTAAGCGACCGCCTTGAGGGGCGTGCAGGGGGGAGCGTGGGGGAGCGGACCTGCGGCTGTCCCGCCGCTGTCCGACGCCTTGACTCCTGCGTGGATCTCGCAGGGCCTCAAGCTGCGGTTTTGTGCCCGCCTCGGTCAGGCGGGATCTGGTTCGACGCCTGAAGGCCGCAAGTAGCGCACCTGCCGGTCCTCCGTACTTTCACTACTCACTATTTACTATCAAGATAATCGACTGTTGGCGACAGTTCGGGTGTGGGATGAGCGCACGTCGCACAAAACGACAGCAAGGACGGAGGAGGGGAGTCGGCGTGGGGGCGACCTGAACGACTACGAGAGGTCGAACGGCGTGGGGGAGTGGCCTTCCCAGATCCGGCGGGACGCCTGTTCGGGGTAGGGCAGGGTCTTCGACTCGGTGTCCAGGACGCGGGTGAGGTGCTCGCCGGGCCGGTGAGCGGACCAGCCCGCGTCGCCGGTGGTGACGAAGCGGACCCATCCCTGCTGAAGTTCACGGGAAAGCGCGACGGCCTCGGGAGTGGGCTCCTCGCCGATGAGCTGGGTGCCGACGGGGCTGTTGAGCGTGCCGAACGCCAGCGGCACGTCGAGGCTGTGGCACGCGCCCAGGATGCCGCCGAGGGCCGGGGCCACCCAGTTCAGTTCGAACAGGTACGAGGTGCCGCCTGCCGCCGCGTTCGCCTCGGCCAGCTTCTGTGTCGGCATCCGGAAGAGTGCGTCGGAGTACACCGTCTCCACCAGTTCCTCCGGGCCTGCCTGCGGGAACGCGACACGGTAGGCCCGTGCGCCGTCCGGCCGCGGGGCGTGCGACTCCAGGGCCGCGCGGGCGTCCTCCTCGGTGAAGGTGCCGTACCGCCCGCTCATGACGCTGAAGTACCGGAACTCGTCCCGGGTGTGGCCGACGAGCAGTTCGGTCCCGCTCGCGCGCGCACTGGTCAGGGCGGTCCAGGGCGTTTCCGGGAGGATCTCGCCGTCGATGACGGGGCACAGCGCGGTGCCGGTGTCCGTGAGGCGTCCCCAGCTCTCCCGGTGCGCGTGGAGGCCGGCGTTGAACGAGGTGAGTTCGGCGGCCAAGTGCCATGGGTCGATGTCGCGCAGTGCCTCGGCGGTGGGGGCCGTCGCGCCGAGCCGGTCGGCGAACGCGGCGGTGACCTGCCGTGCCAGGGCGGGGGTGCTGTGCAGCCCCGGCACCGAGTGGGCGATGGCCCGGCGGAAGAGTCCGCGCGCGGACTTCATCGTCAGCAGGGCGGCGACCGAGCCCGCCCCCGCGGACACCCCGCCCACGGTGACCCGGTCGGGATCGCCGCCGAAGGCGGCGATGTTGCGCTGCACCCACTCCAGCGCCGCGATCTGGTCGAGGAATCCGCGGTTGGGGGGCACATCGTCGAGGTAGGCGAATCCCTCCGCGCCCACACGGCAGTTGATGGTCACCACGACGACTCCCGCGTCAGCCAGCGCCGCCGGGTCATACATCGGGTCGCTCGACGCCGCCGAGAGGTAGCCGCCCACTGGTATCCACACCAGCACCGGCAGTCCAGCCGCGCCGGGGTCCGGAGTGCCGACGTTGAGTGTCAGCCAGTCAGTGCCCTGCGGGGGCACATCGATCGGCAGGGACAGCGGCACCACGGGGCCGAACTCGACAGCCTGCCTCGTTCCCTCCCAGCGGCGCGGCGGCGCGGGCGCGGCGAAGCGGAGCGCTCCGACCGGAGGCCGGGCGTAGGGGATGCCGCGGAACACCGCGTGCCCCTGCCGCAGACGCCCTTGCACAACGCCTTCCGTGGTTCGTACCTGTGGCTGTTCGACCATGACGGCTCCCTTTCCCCACGGGCAACCCCAGGGTTGTAGGTCAAGTGTATTATGTCAGTGGTATTGGATCAGACCCGGAGCAGGAGGAGGCAGGCCGATGCCGAAGCAGGTGGATCACCGCGGACGCCGTGAGGCGATCGCCCGCGCCCTGTGGCGGGTGGTGGCGCAGCGCGGCGTCGCACAGCTGACGATGCGCGGGGTGGCGCAGGAAGCGGGCATGTCACTCGGGCAGCTGCAGCACTACTTCGCCTCCCGAACCGCCATGCTCTCCTTCGCCATGGATTTCGCGTCTGAGCAGACCTCGGTGCGCGTGCACCAGGGGCTCGAAGGGCTCGGTGACCGTCCGCACCCCCGTGAGGTGCTGCGACTGACGCTCGCGGAGATGCTCCCCCTGCATGCCGACGCCCGCGCGACCAGCCGGATGAGCGCCGCCTACGTCCTGGAGGCACTGCACGACGAGGCCGTGCACGAGCAGGCGCGCCGCGGCCTCGTCCAAGGTCGGGCGCTCATTGAGCAGTTGGTCCGCCAGGCGATCACCGACGGACACATCGACTCCGGCCGCGACCCGGCGACCGAGACCAACCTGCTCCTCGCCCTCACCGGCTTCACCTCCCTGATCGAACTCGATGTCATCAAACCCAGGGACGCGCTCGCCGCGATCGACGTGCACCTGGACCGGCTGTTCAGGACTGCGTGACCTGTTCGGACAGGGCAGATGGGAGTACGGCCAGTTCCAGTCCAACGCCCTGTCATGAGTCATCTATCTATCAAGTATTCACTATCAAGATACTGGACGGTTGTGCAGATCAGCCAGTCCGCTCCGATCGACAGAAGACAACAAGCCAAACCCGCAAAGACGGGTCGAGGTTCACCGTCGTGGAGTTCGCCGAGGTGCGCGGTGGTACGAAGGTGGCGTTCAGGATGAAGTTCCTCAGCCAAGAGGCGTGCGGGGCGGTCGTTTTCTCGCCGGTGCGCGCGGGCAGGGGGCAGAGCTACGAGCGCCTGGGAACGGCGGTCGCGGAGGTGGCGGTATGAAGTGGACTCTGGAAGTCGTCGTCGTTCCGGTTTCGGATGTGGCGCGGTCGAAGGCCTTCTACGAGGACGTGCTCGGCTTCGGTGTCGACCATGACACCGATCTGGGGGAGGGGCGGCGGATGGTGCAGCTGACCCCGCCGGGCTCGGGCTGCTCGGTGGTGATCAGCAGCTTCCTCTCCGACATGGTCCCCGGTTCGCTCAAGGGCGTGCAGCTGGTCGTCAATGATGTCCACGCCGCTCGGGACGCACTGGTCACGCGCGGGTTCGACCCCGGGCCCGTGGTCGTCGTCGGCGCGACGGGTGTGCGGCCCGCGACGACCGAGGACGACCTGAACAACCAGGGCTTCCTGTTCTTCGACGACCCCGACGGCAACAGTTGGGCCGTTCAGCAGATCACCGCCCGTCCATGAGGCCAGAATGATCACGTGATCGGGACTTGTGGCGTGCCCGGGCGCGCAGGCAGACCTACGGACGGTTTCTCGCGGTCGCCTCGGAGGCGCGCGAGGAGCTGTCCACGACCTGGCAGATGCTGCGCAGACATCGGAAGTCCGGCTGAGCATCGACGCCTTCGCCGAGGCGGCGGGTGCTGTGCTGCACGGTCCGGTCGCCGCGGCCGGGGCCGAGCCCGAGCGGGATCGGCCCCGGCGCCGCGGGACCTGGCGCGGATCGCCGAGCAGATGGCCGAGGGCTGAGCGGTCACCGGGTTCGGCGCGGCCATCGGGGGGTGTGGCTCGCGCGTGGTCGCGGCACGCCGGGCGGCAGCGGGATGAGGGCCTGCTGGCCGGTGACGTCGGCGGGCTCGTAGCCGCCGGGGTCGTCCGGCAGGGCCATCTGCTGCTGACTGGCCGCGTCGCGGCGCAGTTCGGCGAGGCTGGGGAGGTTCAGGGGGACGCCGCGGGCGTGCAGTTCCTCGGCGGCGCGGGCGACCCGGGTGGCGGTGACCTCGCCGCCGAGTCCGGCGCGCTCGGCGCAGCGGGTGACCAGGCGCATCAGGTCGATGGTGCTGAGTTCGCGGACGCCGGAGCGGTCCCAGAACAGCCGTGTCCCGCGCGCGGGGTGCGGGCGCTCCTCGTCGGCGTAGGCGTGGAGGTATTCCAGGACCGGGGCGGGCAGGTCGGGCAGGGCGAGCGCGGCGTCGAGGTCGCGGGTGACGACGCGCTCGGGCCGCCACCGGGTGGCGATGAGCAGGCCGATGGCGGCCGTGCCGAGGGCGCCGCCGAGCCAGGGGTCGCGGTGGGCGTGGGTGAGCAGGGTGCGCAGGGTGGTCTCGTCTAGGCGTCGGGCGCTGCCGTGCTCGTGCGGCGGGTACGCGGCGGCGGCGTCGAGGCCGCGGGCGGCGGCGACCGGGTTGCTGTCGAGGACGCCGCGCTCGACGCAGTGGTTGTAGAAGCTGGACCAGGCCGTGGCCGCGGTGGCGACGGTGTTGTGCCTGCGCAGCGGGTGCACGCGGTGGTCGAGGCCTTCGCGGCTGCCCGCGCGGGTCCTGGCGAAGGCCAGGATGTCCTCGACGCGGGCGTCGAGCAGGCCCCGGCCGCGGTGGGCGGTGAGCCAGGCGGCGAACCAGCCGAGGTCGCGCCGGTAGCGGCGGCGCGTGTGGGGCGAGGCCCGTCCGGCGAGCCATTCCTCTGTCAGCGCCTTGATCTCGGCACTCGTGCGCGCAGCAGCCATGCGGACCTCCGCTGTCGACCACTCCCGGTAACTCCCGTCCTCACGAGGTGTACCGGAGGACACCGACATTCCTTCGCCTGTCCGTCACCCGTGTGGGGGTTGCGCGCGGGGGTGGGCGCTGCTCTCAACGGACCAACTTTCGTTTCGTGCTCAGAAAGCGGTGGTAGCTCCCGATCAAGCGACACCCAAAGGAGATCCCGATGTCCACAGGAGCAATCGTCGGCATCGTCATCGCCGCGGTCGTGGTGCTTGTCGTGCTCGCCCTGGTGATGAGGCGCAAGAGCGCAGGTCCCCGGCTGCGGCCGTTGGAGCCCCAGGCGAAGGCGCAGTTCGCCGAGCGGTGGGCCAAGGCGCAGGAGCACTTCGTGGACCGTCCGGACGCCGCGCTCGCCGAGGCGGACCGGATCGTCGCGGACGTGATGACCGAGCGCGGCTACCCCAGCGATGCCGACCACGAGCGCCGCGAGGCCGACCTCGGCCGCGCGCACCGCGACGACTACCACGCCGCGCACGAAGTTCTGGTGCGCACCGGCAACGGTGGCGCCTCCACTGAGGACATGCGCGAGGCGATGGTGCGCTACCGCGCCATCTTCCAGGACCTCGTCGGCGACACCCCCGCCAAGGCATCGCACTAAATGGGCAGCGCACCACACAAGCAGGAGGACAGCTCAATGCCCCAGACCGAACGCGGTGCCGACGGTGCCGCCGTCCCCGTTGTTCCCGCCCGTCCCGTCACCCCTCCGTCGCCGCGCCAGGGCGACGCCGTGCGCGACGAGCACCGGGCCAGTCCGGTCGATTCCGCCCAGGAGCGCCTGGTGCGCCCCGGTGAGCAGCCGGACGCGACGTCCGCGGGCGGGCACCGCCTGCCGGAGCGGCACGACAAGGGCGAGAGGAACGACCACCACGTCGACCGGTCGGACCACCGCCAGGCCGACCAGGCGGGAGACCACGGCGCGCGGCACCAGGTCGGTCGCCAGGCCGACGGGCACGCGACCGGAGGCTCCCAGTACGCGAGCACCGATGAGATCCCGGCGCAGCGCGAGCACCTGTTCGGCACGCAGGAGGCCGACGGCTTCCGCGAGCGCTGGCACCGGGTGCAGGGTTGTTTCGTGGACAATCCGGCGGCTTCGGTCGAGGAGGCCGACAAGCTGGTGGGCGAGGCCATGAAGGCTCTCGCCGAGCACAAGCGGTCGCTGGAGTCCTGGCGCGAGAATGGCGCC
This sequence comes from Actinokineospora guangxiensis, assembly GCF_042657845.1. Taxonomy (NCBI): domain Bacteria; kingdom Bacillati; phylum Actinomycetota; class Actinomycetes; order Pseudonocardiales; family Pseudonocardiaceae; genus Actinokineospora; species Actinokineospora guangxiensis. Next base: position 142,221 of record NZ_JBHSKF010000006.1, read on the forward strand.
CAGACCGAGGAGCTGCGGCACGCGCTGCGCGACTACCGCGCGTTCCTGGACCGCCTGCTGCGGGTCTGACCCGAGCTGCCACCCGACGAACAGCATCCGACGCGAAGAGGACCCGGCCGATGCGGCCGGGTCCTCTTCTGCGCGCGGTGGGCGCGGTCAGACCGCTCAGCTGTCCGCGCTCGCCGCGCTCCCACCGCCGCTCGCCGCGCTGCCGCCCCCGCGCCAGGGGCTGTCGGCGGAGTCGACGCGGGGGGCGGGGCGGCGCACGACCGGGCTGTCCGCGGAGTCGGCCACGACCCTGGGCTGGACGCGGACCGGGCTGTCGGCCGCGGACGCGGCGGGGGAGTCGGCGGACTCGGGGGAGTTGTCCACCCACTTCGGGTCGCCGGGGGAGTCCGACGCCGACTGCGCGGACTCGACGGCGGAGGCACCGGGGGAGTCGGCGGACTCCGGCGAGGGGTCGACCCAGCCGGGGTCGCCGGGGGAGTCGGAGCCGGAGCCCGCCGAGTCGGTGACCGAGGCGCCGGGGGAGTCGGCGGACTCCGGGGAGGGGTCGGTGTACTCGGGGTCGCCAGGGGTGTCGCCCGCGGTGTTGGCCGAGTCGATGGCGGAGGCGTTGGGCGAGTCGGCGGATTCCGGGGAGCCGTCGGCCAGCTCGATGACCTCGACCTTCTGCGCGTCGCGCACGTCGGTGCCACTGGAGGCCAGCGCCGCGGCGGTGGTGCCGAAGCCGGCCAGCGCGATCGTCGCGGTCGCCACCAGCCAGGGTCGCTTCATGCTCATCGGGAAGTCCTTTCTGCGTACTTCTGTGTCTGGTGTCCAGTTTCGGCGGCGGGTGTGAAAGACAGGGGAGCCGAAGGTGAGGGACCGTTCATGCCCAGTTGATCCACTGCTCGGCCAGGCGCAGCCGGTCGGCCGTGTGCTCGCGCCAGTCCGCTTCCTGCACGCGGTGGGGCCCGGTGGCCAGGGACAGCACGACGGCGGCGGTGCGCAGGCGCAGCGCGGTGGCGGGCAGGTCCTGCTCGAAGCGGCGGTGCATGGCCATGCCCAGGTCGTTGATGACCTCGGCGCGGCCAGGCCGCAGCTGGGCGAGGACGCCGAGGTGGGCGAGCAGGCAGGCGGCGTCGTCGAGGCGTTCGCCGCGGCCTGCGGTGTCGATGTCGAGCAGGCCGGTGGGCCTGCCCGCGGCGACCATGAACTGGGTCTCGTAGAAGTCGCCGTGCACGGGCACGCGCGGGCCCTGGGGGTCGCGGTGGTCCACGGCGGCGGCGAGGTCCTTGGCCCAGACGCCGAGTTCGGGGGCGATGCCCGCGATGACGCCCGCGTAGTGCGGGGCCTTCTGCCCCCAGGTGTCGCGGGTGCGGTCGGCGAGGGTGGGCAGGTGGTCGAGCAGGCGCACGACGGCGTCGGGGTCGACGTGCACTGCGCCGGTGCCGAGCAGTTCCTCGCGCAAGGTGCGGCCGGGCAGGGCGGTGAGGACGACGAGGCCGTCGTCGGTCCAGCCGAGCGAGCGCGGCACGGGGCAGCCCGCGGCGGTGCCCGCCCGGTGGCGCTCGTGCAGGGCGGTGGCGCGCCGGGGGCGGACGACTTTGATGAACACCCGCCCGCGGTCGGTGGCGATCTCGACCACGGCGCGCCTGCGGGGTCGGTAGGCGCGCAGCCGGACGCGGGCCGGGCCGCCGTCGCCGGCGCCGAGATCGCGGGCGAGCCGCCCGGCGGCGACCGAGTCGACGGCGCGCGCGAGGCCGGGCAGGTCGGGGTCGTGCGGGTAGCGCCACATGCCGATCTCGGTGTCGCCGTCGGTGAGGCGGGTGGTGGCGGTGGGCAGGTCGCCGTCGCAGGCGCCGAGGGTCTCGGAGGTCTCGGTGCCGTCGGGCCAGCGGACGCGGGCGCGGTAGCAGACGGTGGTGCCCGTGCCGGGCTGGTGGTCGACCTGGCGGGTCTGCCAGCGCAGCACCTGCCCGCCGCCCGCGGCGTCGAGCACCGCGGCCATGAGGTCGCCCGCGTCGGGGCCGGTCAGCAGGGAGAGGCCGTCGGTCATGCCGGTCAGCATCCCCGCCGCTGGTGAGGGGGTGCTGAAAGCCGGATGAGCGCGCCTTCATGAACCTCGACCTGACCTTGACCCTAACCTTCACGTAGAGGTTTAGGTGAGGCGCTGAGCTGCTACAACAGGAAACCGGTGACATCGGCGACGTACTCGGTCTCCGCGCCGCCGACCCCGCACAGCCCGGCCCGCCCGGTCACGGTGACGCGTCCGGTGACCCCGCCGCCGCCGTCGAAGGACAGCCGCAGGGACCCGCCGCCGATGTCGCTCGGACAGATCGCCGCCCCGGCCGGGGCGGCGAAGGCGTTCAGACCCGTGGCCTCGGTGACCGTCCCGTCCGGCTCGACGGTCACCTCCACGGTGGGTCCGCTGGTGACCGTCGTGCGGGCGAGGTCGACGTCGGCGGCGCTCGCGGCGGGGAAGCACCCGGCGTTGCTGCCGAACCACAGGGCCCCGACCTGCGGGACTCCCACGGGCGATCCCACGGCCAGGCACACGTCCAGCGCGTTGACGCCGTTGGCGGTGCCGACCTCGGCGATGGTGCCGGTGACGTAGAGGTGCGCCTCGTGCCGGAAGGGCCTGCCCGCGACCGTGCCGCTGACGCGCACCGCGTACTCCCCGAGCCCCACGACGGCGTCGGGCTTGTCGGGTTCGGGCTCGGAGGTCCGCGTGGTGGTCGACGCCCTCGGGGCGCGCGTGGTGGTCGAGGTGGTGCTCCGCGGGGCCGTGGTGGTCGTCGCGGCGGCTGTGGTGGTGGCCACGGGCAGCGTGCTCACGGCGGCGGCGTCGGGCTCGGCGTGGGAGCAGCCCACGGCGGCCGCGGTCAGGACCGCGGCGAGCACCAGCGCGGGGACACGGGCCACACCCGCTCCGTCGCGGGCCACGCGGTCGCCGTTACCCGGCGCGCGCGGCGGCGGCGTTGATCACCCGCCCCGGCGGCGCGGGCCGATAGGCTGAGCGCATGTCGAACCCGGACACCGTCCGCACCCGCCTTGACCGCGCCCGCGCGGCGGCGGCCGACGCCGGGGTGGCCGCGCTGGCCGTCGCCCCCGGCTCGGACCTGCGCTACCTGATCGGCGCCACCGGGCACTCGCTGGAGCGGCTGACCTGCCTGCTGCTGCCCGCCGCCGGGGATGCGGTGCTGGTGGTGCCGAAGCTGGAGGCCCCCGGCTACGGCCCGCTGGAGGAGGTCGGGGTGCGGGTGGCGACGTGGGTCGACGGCGAGGACCCGTACCGGCTGTGCTCGGAGGTGCTGGGCGCGGGCGGTCCGAGCGGGGAAGGCACCGTGACGGGTCCGGTGGCGGTCAGCGACGAGATGGCGGCGTTGCACGTGCTGGGGCTGCGGGCCGCGCTGCCCGCCGCCGAGCAGGTGCTGGCCGGGCCGGTGCTGCGCGAGCTGCGCATGCGCAAGGACGCCGCCGAGGTGGCGGCGCTGCGCGAGGCGGGCGCGGCGATCGACCGGGTGCACGCCCGCATGGGCGAGTGGCTGCGCGCGGGCCGCACCGAGGCCGAGGTCGCCGCCGACATCGCCGAGGCGATCCTGGCCGAGGGCCACCGCGGCGTCGAGTTCGTCATCGTCGGGTCCGGGCCGAACGGGGCCAGCCCGCACCACGAGGTCTCCGAGCGCGTCCTCTCCCCCGGCGACGTGGTCGTGGTCGACATCGGCGGGATCACCGAGGCGGGCTACAACTCCGACTCCACCCGCACCTACAGCCTCGGCCCGCCGAGCGAGCCCGATGTCGCCGCCTCGTACGCCGCGCTGCTGGCCGCACAGCGGGCGGCGACCGCCGCGGTGCGCCCGGGGGTGAGCGCGGAGTCGGTCGACGCCGCCGCCCGCGACGTGCTCGCCGAGGCGGGCCTGGCCGAGTTCTTCATCCACCGCACCGGCCACGGCATCGGCCTGGACTGCCACGAGCACCCGTACATCGTCGCCGGGAACGCCACGACCCTGGAGCCGGGCATGGCCTTCAGCATCGAGCCGGGCGTGTACCTGCCAGGGCGCTGGGGTGCGCGCATCGAGGACATCGTGGTGGTCACCGAGGACGGCGTCGAGGCGCTGAACTCCCGCCCGCGCGAGCTGGTCGAGCTGTGACCGAGCAGCTGGAGCCCATCGACGCGGCGATCGTGCGGGTGCTGGCCGCCGACGGCCGGTGCAGCTTCACCGACCTGGCCGAGCGGGTGGGGCTCAGCGTGTCCGCGGTGCACCAGCGGGTGCGCAGGCTGGAGCAGCGCGGCGTGGTGCGCGGCTACGCGGCCCGCCTGGACGCCGAGGCCATCGGGCTGCCGCTGTCGGCGCTCATCTCGCTGACCCCGATCGATCCGGCCGCCGCCGACGACTACCCGCAGCGCCTGGAGCACATCGCCGAGATCGAGTCCTGCTACTCGGTGGCGGGCGAGGAGTCCTACGTGCTGCTGGTGCGGGTGTCGGGCCCGGCGGCGCTGGAGGAGCTGCTGCGCAAGATCCGCGAGGCGGCGAAGGTGTCCACCCGCACCACGGTGGTGCTGTCGACCCCGTATGAGGGCCGCTCACCGGCGCTCTAGGGCGAAGGTGGCCACCAGCAGCCCCGGTTCGGGCTCGACGGTGCCGGTGCGGGTGAAGCCGTGGCGCTCGTAGAGGGCCACGGCGGGAGTGTTGGCCGCGCCGGTGGAGACGGTCACGCGGCCGCTGGTGCGCTCCAGCAGCGCCGTCAGCAGGGCGCCGGCCAGGCCTCTGCGGAAGCGGTCGGGCCGCACGCACAGCCGGTCGATGTCGACGGCGCCGCTGTCCCGCGCCCAGCCCAGCACCGCCTCCGGCGCGCCGATCCCCAGCCAGCTCAGCGGCAGCTCCCGCATGCGCGCCAGGCTCTCGCGCAGGGCCGGGATGGCGTCGGTGCCGATCAGCTCGGCCTCGACCCGGTAGGCCGCCCGCACCACCTCGTGGGTGGCGCGGGCGGTGGCCTCGTCGGCCATGTCCAGCTCTCGCGGTGTGCTCACACCCGGGTTTCTACCCGCCCGCGCTGGGGCAGCAGGTACAGGCCGTGCCACACGGTCTCGATCGGGCCGCGGTCGTGGCGGCGCATCCACCACGCCGACCCGGCCATGACCAGCGCCGAGACCGCGAACCACATCGCGACGGTGAACCACGGCCCGTCGTGGCCGAACCGCTCGGCCAGGCCGAGGCCCCACCGGTAGCAGAGCACCGAGGCGATCAGGTTCTGCAGAATGTAGCCGCTCATCGCCGAGCGTCCGACGGCGCTCAGCGCCGCCCGCAGCGGGCCCTGCTCGGTCCGCATGCGGTGCACCAGGGCGGTGATGCCGCCGAGCAGGCCGAAGGCGACCAGCGGCGCGCACAGGTAGCGGTCGACGAGGAACCACTGCGGCCCGGCGAACGCCGCGGCGACGTTCAGCGGCACCCCCACGCCCAGGCCCCAGCCGATCAACCGGCGTCGGATGCGTGCGCCGCGCTCGTCGCCGGTGAACGCCCCCGCCCGCCACAGCCGCACGCCGGCGAGGAACAGCAGCGTCGACAGCGCGACGATGAAGACGCCTTCGGCGCGGAAGACCGTCCAGTGCTCCAGGCGCATCGCCACCTGCCCTGTCCAGGTCCGCGGAGACGGCAGCCCGTTCACCCCGGCGGCGATGTCGCCGCCTCCTGCGACGATCCCCGCGGTGAGCAGCGAGATCAGCGCGACGTGCAGGGTGGCGGCGGCGACCATCCAGGCGCGGACGGCCCGGTCCGAGCGCGTCGCCAGGAAAGCGACGAGGATGGAGACGATGGCGTAGAAGGCGAGCACGTCGCCCTCGAAGATCAGCACGTAGTGCAGGACGCCCTCGATGAACAGCAGCGCCGCCCGCCACAGGTACCAGCCCGGCCAGCGCGCCCCCTTGCGCGCGGCCGAGCCCGCCTGGATGGCGATGCCGACACCGAACATGATCGACAGCAGGCCGAGGAACTTGCCGTTGCTGATCGTGCGCAGGAGGGTCTCGAACCAGTCGCCGCCCGCGGTGTCGGCGACGAACCCGGCGAACCCGCCGGGATGGGTGAAGATCCAGATGTTGGTGCCCAGCGTGCCCAGGATGGCCACGCCGCGCAGCGTGTCCAGGGCGGTGACCCGTGTGCTCGTGCTCATGTGCTCCCCCTCGTCCTCCCGGCTCGACGCTAGGGCCGGGGCGGGGAGGGCGGCGTCCGTCGTTGGGGGGAGGAGCGGGTCGGCAGTCCGGGTGATCTAGGGGCCGGAGCTGGGCGCGGCGTGCAGGTCGCCGTCGGCGCCGGGCAGGCAGGCCGCGGCCGGGTCGTCGGTGCCGATGAACTCCCCGAAGCAGCGTCCGACCTGGGCGTGGCCCGCGGCGTTGGGGTGGAAGGACTCCTGCAGGGCGTGCCCGGCGCGCTCCTCGTCGCGCAGGTCGTCCCAGCGCACGGCGAAGCGGGAGAACCACTCCTGGGCGGGGTCCAGGTGCGAGCACGCCTCGCGGCCGACTCCGGCGCGGGAGAGGTCCAGGAACCGGGCGCCGCCCTCGGCGGCGGCGCGGCGGATGCCGTCGGTGATCTGCGGGACGGCCTTCTCCCGCACCCAGCGCAGGTCCTCGGGGCGGAACGGGCAGCCGTTGAGGTTGCGCAGCTCGGGCAGCATGTCGGGGCCGACGGGCGCGGCGTAGGACTGCAGGACCAGCGTGTAGTCCCCCGGCGCGTACCCGGCGTCGGCCATGACCTTCGTGATGTCGGCGAGCACCCCGGAGATCTTGGGCACCGCGACCTCGATGCGCTGCGGCCACTCCTGGCCCATCAGCTCGGCGCAGCCGGGCTTGCCGGGGTCCAGCCACGCCTGCACGCAGGCGTCGAGGACACCGGAGAAGCGTGGCTCGTCGTTGGCGCCGACGGCGACCTGGATGGCCACGACGCGGCGCTCGCGGGCCAGCGTGGCCAGCCGCCTGGCCTGGGAGGATTCGCCGTACTGCCGGCCGTCGCCGAGGCCGACCTGGGTGGAGTTCGCGCCGGAGCAGGCCAGGTTGACGGTCTCGTCGACGCCGCGCAGCCCGGTCTTGTTGATGGAGGCGTTGGCGCTGCGGTGGCACCAGTTGCCGTCACGGCCGTCGGTGCCGGGGGCGTAGTCGCCTGCGGATTCCCCGGCGGCGGTGCTGTCACCCATGGCGACCAGCACGCGCGGGACCCCGCTGGGCGGGGCGGGCGCCGGGGGCGGCTCCGGGCCGCTGAAGACGAAGAACCCGCCGACGAGCGCGGCCACGGACAGGACGACGAGCGGCCAGGCGATCTTGCGGTTCATCGTGGGGGAGTCTAGCCGGCTCCCGGGGTGTTCCACAGAACGCGCCGGTCAGCCCGCTTGGTGCTCAGCGGGCAGCGTGGAGACCACCAGCGGCCGAGGTGGGTGGGGAAGGGCTCCGGCGGGCGGGCCCGCGCCGAGGGGGGCCAGGCACGGTCAGGGCGATGTCCGGTCAGAGTTTGCCGAGCAGCTTCGTCTTCGCCTCGGCGAACTCCTCCTCGGTCAGCACGCCGTCGCAGCGCAGCTCGCCCAGTTCGCGCAGCCTGCGCAGCACCACGTCAGGATCGGCGTCGCCGGTGGCGGGAGCGGGCTCGGTCGCGGCGGCGGGCGCGGCGTGCGGGTGCGGCAGTCGCGCGGTGACAGCGGCGGCGAGCAGCGCGGAGTGCCCGACGTCCTTCTTCATCCCCCACAGCTTCAGGCAGTTGACGTCGTGCGCGGGCTCGGGCACGGGCTGGCCGGGTACCCGGAAGCGCACGAACGACGGCGTCCACTCCACCGACTCCACCGCCGAGAGCGCCAGCTCGCGCGGCCCGGAGCTGCGCTTGACCTTCTCCGCGGCCCACCCCCACTCGATGCGCACGCGCTCGCCGTCGAAGGCGGCGCTGCCGTCCTCGCCCGAGACGCTCAGCGGCACCCGCGGACCGGGCAGCAGGTACTCGGTGACGGGCCCGTCGCCGACGCCGGCCAGTTCGCGCGCGTCGCGCACGGCGTCGGCCAGGGCGGCCGCGGTGGCGGTGGCGTCCGGGCCGACGCTGAGCCGCAGCGGGTCGGCGCTGTCGGGCAGGCGGCCCGCGGTGGCCTGGCGCAGCGGGTCGGCGCCGGGGCGCGGGTGCAGGCGCAGCACGCCGCCCTTGCGCGCGGGCTCCCAGGCCACGGTGTGCACGGCGGCCAGCGGCACCATGACCTCGCCGAGCCCCGCGCGCAGCGGGTGCGCCCCCGACGGCGGGGTGATTCGCACGCTGTCGAAGTCGAAGGTCCAGGTGCCGTCCTTCGACGCCACCGCGATCGAGCCGACCACCACGCCGCGTCCCCCTTCTCCGCTCGCGAGCCACCAGGCTATCGGTGGCTTCCGGACGCTCAGGTGGCGCTGTAGTCGATGCGGCCCTCGACCAGCGACAGGCGCCGGTCGGCGATGCGGTGGACCTGGTCGTGGTGGGTGGCGATGAGCACGGCCGTGCCCGCGTCGGCGACGCGGCGCAGCACGCCGAGGACGGCCGGGACGCTGCCGTGGTCGAGGTGGGCGGTGGGTTCGTCGGCCAGCAGGACGCTGGGGCGGGCGACGGCGGCGCGGGCGAGGGCGGCGCGCTGCTGCTGGCCGTAGGAGACCTCGGTGGGGTAGCGGTCGCCGAGGTGGCCGATGCCGAGTTCGCCGAGCACGTCGGCGACGCGGTCCTCGACGTCGGACTGGCCGGTCAGGCGCAGCGGCAGCGCGGCGTTCTCCTGCAGGGTCAGCTCGGCGGCCAGGCCGAGGGCCTGGGGCAGCACGGCGCAGTCGCTCCAGGCGGGGGCCGCGCGCAGCACGGTGCCGCACACGGTGACGGTGCCGGTGTCGGGCTTGTCGAAGCCGCACAGCAGCGCGAACAGGGCGCTCTTGCCGGAGCCGGAGCGCCCGGAGACGGTGACCAGTTCGCCGGGGGCGACGTCGAGGTCGACCCCGCGCAGCACCGGCAGCGGCCCGTCCGGGTGCGGGAACGCGCGGGTGAGGCCCCGCGCGCTCAGCACCGCGTTGTCGATCGTCGGGTGGTCGGACACCGGGGCGCTCACGCGGCCTCCTCGATGCGGCCCTCGCGCAGCCGGACGACCCGGTCGGCGCGGGCGATGACCTCGTCGTCGTGGGAGGCCACGACCACCGGCACCCCGTCGGCGACGAGCCGGTCGACCACGTCGAGCACGAGCGTGGCCGAGGTGGCGTCGAGCTGGGAGGTGGGTTCGTCGGCCAGCACCACCGACGGCCGCCGGGCCAGCGCGCACCCGAAGGCCAGGCGCTGCTGCTGCCCGCCGGAGAGCGCCTCGATCTTCCACGCGCCGGTGCCCGGGATGCCGAGCCAGTCCAGGACCTCTTCGGCGGTGTCGGTGGGCCGGTTCGCGGACTCGGCGGCCGCGCGCAGGTTCTGCCCGACGCTGAGGTGCCCGATCAGGTTCTCCGGCGGGTACTGCACGACCAGGGCGATGCGGTCGCGGCGCAGCTGCCTGCGGGCCCGGTGTCCGAGCCCGCCGACGTCGCGCCCGGACACCGCGACGCGGCCCGCGGTGGGCCGGTCGATGAGCCCGAGCACGCGCAGCAGCGTGGACTTGCCCGACCCCGACGGCCCGGCCAGCACGGTCAGGCCGCGGTCGGCGACGGTGACGGACACGTCTTCCAGGGCGGGCACCGGCCCGGCCGGGGTGGGGTACTCGACGCGGACGCGCTCCACGTCGAACAGCGGCGCGGGCCCCTCGGCGAAGAGGGGCTCGTCGGTGAGCAGCTCAGCCACGGATCAGCTCTCCCACTCGGGCGGTGGTCACCGACCGGACCGCGGACCAGCAGACGAGGGCGACCACCACGACGGAGGTGGCCACGGTGACCGTCACCAGCCCGACCAGGTCGGGCGCGGCGGCCAGGGGCCGCAGCCAGGGCGACGGGTCGAACATGGGCGCCGACACCGCGGTGCACACCCACCCGGCCGCGCCGCCTGCGAGCACGGAGATCCCGGCCAGCGAGCCCAGTTCCATGGCGTGGCTGGCGACGAGGGTGCGCGGCTTGAGCCCCATGCGGGTGGCCAGCGCCCCGGCGAGCGCGTTCTGCCGCCTGCGCACCTCCACGGCCAGCAGCAGCGCCGCGGCGGCGACGACGGCCAGGACGAAGCCGAGGGCGGTGACGAAGTCGAAGGTCCAGCGCACGGTGAGGAACGGCAGCCCGTCGAGGGCCTCGCTCTTGGACTTGGCGTGCAGGTGGTGCAGCCCGGCGGCGTCGAGCTGGGCGAGCAGCGTGTCCACCGGCTGCGGCGACCACACCTGCCAGACGTCGATGTCGCCGGGGTCGGGCAGGGCGGCGGTGGACACGACGTAGCCGCGCGCGCCGACCAGCGGGAACGAGGTGAGGTGTCCGACGGGGCGCACGTCGCCGAGGCGGGGCAGGTCGGTGACGGCGTCGGGGGCGCTGCCCACGCGCAGGACCGGCAGCGCGCCCTGCGCGGGCCGGTCGAGGGTCGCCAGTCGGGCGGCGAGGTCGTCGCGGTCGCCGTCCACCCAGGCGAAGCGGGTGAAGGTGGCGGGGTCGACGGCGACGATGGTGCCCTTGTTGTCGGCCTTGAGGATGCCGACGAGGGTGGTGGAGGCGGCCAGCGCGGGCGGCAGGCCGTCCTCGGTGGCCACCCGGGTGGAGATCTGCGCGGTGGACTCCGCCCCGACGAACAGCCCGGACTTGGTGTCGAAGGCCTCGTCCTGGGCGGTGGCGATGCCGACGCCGACGGTCAGCGTGCCGACGGCGAGGGTGCCCACGAGCAGGATGCCGACCGCGGAGCCCGCCGCGGCGGCCAGCCTGCGCAGGGCGAGCTGGGCGGCGGGGGCGCGCCAGGCGCGCACCCGGTGCGAGCCGCGCAGCGCCCAGCGGGTCAGCCGCACGGTCACCAGGGCGACGGTGAGCACGACCAGCAGCGGGAACGCCAGGCCGACCGCGTCGGGGCTCTCCGGCAGCGGCTGGCCGAAGGCGAGCCTGGTGGGCTGGGAGTCCAGCCGCACCCACGCCAGGTAGGCCGCGACCCCGGCGACGAGCTCCCACGGCAGGTGGCGCAGTCCGCGCAGCGCCTTGCGGGGTCCGCCCGCGGTCTGGAACGAGCGGTGGGTGTGGGCGGTGGTGACGGCGGCGACGGTGAGCAGCGCGGCCAGCAGCACCCCGGCGGCCACGAGCAGCGACAGCGTCCCGGTTCCGTCGGTCAGGTCGGGGGAGGGCGCGTAGAGGGGCAGGGCGAAGCGCGCGACGAGCCAGCCAAGCACCGCGCCCAGGAGCACCGGCAGGGCGAGTTCGCCGACGGCGCGCAGGCCGAGCGCGGCGGGCCCGGCGCCGCGCGACCACAGCAGCCGCAGTTCGGCGCGGCGGCGCTGGCACCACTGGATGGCCACCGCGGCCACGCCCGCCAGTCCGACGAGCAGGCTCACGATGGTCAGCGGCAGCACGGCGCCCAGGACGGTGGTGCTGGTCTCGCGGGCGACCTCGACGGGCTTGGCGAAGTAGTTGCCGGGGGTGAGCAGGTTGGGGTCGGGCAGGCGGGTGCGGACCTCGGCGATGAGCGCGGCGCCGCGCTCGGCGATGTCGGCGCCCTCGTCCACGGTGGTGGGCAGGCGTTGCAGGTCGTAGCGCACCGAGACGGTCATGGGCCCGGCGTCGGGGGCGAAGACGGCGAGCATGGACTCCCGGGTCGGGAAGAACACGACCGCGGCGGTGCCGCCTTCGGGGGCCAGCGGGTTGACCACGGTCTCCTGGCGCTCGGCGCACCAGTAGTCCGACACCGGGTCGACCAGGTCCTCGTAGATGGCGGTGATCGGCGGGAAGCCGGGAACGCCGAAGCGGTCGCCGACCTTGAGCTTGCCGTCCTCGGCGATGGTGCGCGGCACCCACAGCCCGTCGCGGGAGCCGCCGTCGACGACGGTGAGGTTGTCCAGGGCGCGGTCGCGGTAGCCGAAGCGCGACCACGGGTGCAGGCCGTTGGCCCACTCGTACTGGCGCACGGAGCTGTAGAGGGCGGTGGTGGCCTCGGGGAAGCCGTGGTCGCGGCCCGCGGCGCGCGCGGTGTCGATGGCGCCCTTGGCTTCTTGGACGGTGAGCCTGCGGTGGTCGAAGACCGGGCCGACCGACTGCGGGCAGAGCCGGTCGGCCTGGTAGGCGACCGCGGCGCTGCCGGAGGCGTTGGAGTGCAGGACGGCGGCGGCGCCGACGAAGGTGAGCAGCAGCGCGGCGACGACCGCGACCAGCACCGTCAGCGGGCTCGACAGCGCGGCGCGGGGCGCCGATCTCCAGGGCAGCTGCATGGCGGCAACCTACCCGCGGCTGGCCCGTTCGGGTGGCGGCGCGATGATTTCGATATCCACCGAACCCCGTTCGGTCTGAACCATTGGGCGCTCTGGCCCAGGCGGGGAGCCCAGGCCAGAGCGCAGGGTGATCATGGGATCACTCAGGGGGTCATGGCCGGTGCCGCTGGTTGCGGGGTTCGGCCCGGTCGAGGGCGGTCACGGGGAGTTCGACCTGCGCGGCGCGCGCCTGCCCGGCGGGGGAGACGCCCGCCCAGCGCTGTAGTGCCGCGGTGGCGGCGTCGCGGTCGGCGGGGGTGAGGGCGGCGATGTTCGCGCCGTGGTTGGCGCCGGGGGCGGTGTAGGTGTGCGAGTCGTGGCGGCTGGGAGTGAAGGCCTCGGCGCCCCACGGGTCGTTCTCGCCGTAGACGAACAGCATCTGCGCGGCGCGGGTGCGCACCCACAGGTCGATGTCGAGCATGGGCAGCGGGTTGTGGTGCGAGCGCAGCTGCGGGGGCAGGGCGGTGTTGGCCGAGTAGAGGCCGGGGTAGCGGGTCAGGCCGCGCAGGTGCGTGAACTTCAGCGACGCCCAGCCCAGCTGGGTGGCGGCTTGGTAGTAGTACGGGTTGTAGAAGGTGACGCCCTGGTCGGTGTAGAAGGACCAGCCCGCGTAGGTGTCGATCCAGGTGTAGAGGGCTTCGGCGGTGGCCCCGGGTCCGGGGACGCCCGTGCACTGGCTGGTGCCCGCGTACTGCCAGAACGCCCACACCGAGTCGAGCACGGTCATCTCGAAGGCGCGGTCGACGGTGCCGAGGGTGCCGGCGAAGGTCCAGCCGTTGGCCTCGGCGTCGGCGGCGTAGCGGGCGACGAGGGTGGCGCGCTGGCGCAGCGCCTGGGCCTGCACGCCGTCGAGGCGGGCGCGGCAGTCCCGCGCGGCGGGGGTGTCGCCGCCGACGGTGGCGAAGAAGCGGTCGTAGGCGGCGTCGGCGGGGTTGACCCGGTCGTTGGGGGCGACGTAGGCGACCACGCCGTCGACGTCGCCGGGGTAGTAGCGGCGGTGGTAGACCGAGGTCATGCCGCCCTTGCTGGCCCCGGTGGAGATCCATTTTGCGGGGTAGAGCGGGTCGAGGGCGCGCACGAGCCGGTGGTGGTCGGTGGCGGCCTGCCAGATGTTCAGGTGGTCCCAGTCGGCGGGGGAGGGCCGCGAGGGGGTGAAGTAGCGCTGCTCGACGGAGATCTGGTTGCCGTCGACCAGGCGCGTGGGCTCGGAGCGGAACGCGCCCGCGGGCATGCCGTAGCCGGTGGTGTGCAGCACCATGGGCCGGTCGGTGGCCTTGTGCAGCAGCTGGAAGCGCTGCTGGAAGGTCTGCCCCGCGGGCTTGGTGTGGTCGACGGGCTGGGTGTAGCCCAGGACGAAGAAGCGGTACCCGGCGGGCGGGGTGGCCGACTCGCTGATGACCGTCATGCCGGGGATGGCGCGCAACTGCTCGGCGATATCGGCGCTGGTCGCGGGGCTGCCTGCGCGGTTCGGCGCGGCGTGCGCCGGGGTGGCGGCCATGGCCAGCGCGGACACCGCGGCCAGGCCCGCCGCCAGGGTCCGACTGGGGCGTGGGGACACGGGGGCTCCTCTCGTGGGTGGGGCGGGCGCGAGTCTTCCGCTCGCGCCCGCCTCCCGTAAGGAGCCGATCCGCCGAACCTCTTGCCGTTTGTCGCTACGCCTGGTGGTCGGGGTTGGCCGCCCAGAACTCCCGGCCCGACTGCCCAAGGGTGGTGATCGGGTCGTAGTAGGGGTAGCGGCGGGACAGGATGTCGGCGGCGTCGGCGGTCTCGTTGCGCTCGGTCCCGGCCCGGTAGTTCTTGGTCCAGTAGGACACGCCCAGCTCGCGGTCGTACTCGGCGAGCTGGTGCACCCAGCGCTTGCCGACGTAGGGGACGTCGCAGATGATCCGCGGGGTGGCGTAGCCGGGCAGGTAGCCCATGATCGCGTGCTGCAGCTCCTGGGCCTCCCAGACCGCCAGCCGCCAGTGCTCGGCGTTGGGGATCATGTCGCACATGTAGAAGTAGTACGGGAGGATGTTGGCCTCCCCCTGCAGTGCGAAGCACAGGTCCAGCAGCGCCTCGGGGGTGGCGTTGACCCCCCGCATGAGCACGCCCTGGTTGCGCACGTCGCGCACGCCGACCTCCAGCGCGGTGCGGGCGGCCTCGGCGACCAGCGGGGTGACCGACTGGGCGTGGTTGACGTGGGTGTGGATGGCCAGGTTGACCCCGCGCCGGGCGGCGGTGCGCGCCACCCGCTCCAGACCCTCGACGACGGCGGGCTGCAGCCAGTGCTGGGGCAGGCCGGCGAGCGCCTTGGTGGCCAGGCGGATGTCGCGGACGGTGGGGATGTCCAGCAGCCGCATGAGGAAGCTCTCCAGCTGCTTCCACGGCACGTTGGCCACGTCGCCGCCGGAGACCACCACGTCGCGCACGCCCGGGGTGCGCTTGAGGTACTCGATCATCGAGTCCTGGCGGTCGACCGGCTTGAGCACGAGTTTGTGCTTGTCGACCTGCGGGGTGGAGTTGCCGACGAGGTCCATGCGGGTGCAGTGCCCGCAGTACTGCGGGCAGGTGGAGAGCAGCTCGGCGAGGACCTTGGTGGGGTAGCGGTGGGTCAGGCCCTCCACCACCCACATCTCGGCCTCGTGCAGGGAGTCGCGGCTGGAGTGCGGGTGGCTGGGCCACTCGGTGTCGCGGTCGGAGGCGACGGGGAGCATGTAGCGGCGCACCGGGTCGTTGAGGAACGCCTCGGTGAACTCGCTCACCTCGGCCTTGGGGGCCATGGTGTTGAGCATCTGCGGCGGCAGCAGCATCGACATCGTGGCCAGCTCGGCCTGGTCGGCGGCGAGGTCGTCGTAGAAGGACTCGGCCAGCATGTCGCCGGTGACCGCGCGCAGCTGCTTGGCGTTCTTGACGCAGTTGACCCGCTGCCACTGCGCGTCGCGCCACTGGGCCTCGGTGACGTGCGCCCACCCGGGGAAACGTCGCCAGTCGGGCTCGACCAGCTCCTCGCGCACGTACTCGTACGGCTGGTCCCCGGCCCGGTCCAGTGCCTCGGACACGCTGGTGACCGGGGTCTCCGGTCCGCCAGCAACTTCACGCAGCGCAGTCATATCCACTCCTCGCCGATCGGGGGGCGTGAAGATATGCTGCCAGATGACTTGGACGACGTAAATTTTACGGAGGCGGATGTGGCGGAGGCGGCTGTGGACGGGACGGGGACGCGGACCGGCTCGCCGTGGGGGCTGCACCGGGTGGTCGAACCCGAAGGCGTGCTCCCCCAGCAGGCCTGGCGGCTGGACCCCGACCCGACCCCGCGCGCCGACGAGGTCGTCGTCGCCGTCGAACGCCTCAACCTCGACGCCGCCTCCTACCGCCAGCTGCGCGAGGCCCACGGCAGCGGCCCCGCCGTGCGCGAGGCGGTGCTGGGCATCGTCGCCGAGCGCGGCAAGATGCAGAACCCGGTCACCGGCTCCGGCGGCATGCTGCTGGGCACCGTCGCCGCCGTCGGCCCGGACTCCCCGCTCGGCCTCGCCGTCGGCGACCGGATCGCCACCCTGGTCTCGCTCACCCTCACCCCGCTGCGCATCGAGGACGGCCTCGCCGACTGGGACGGGGAGTCCGAGCAGGTCCCCTGCCGCGGCACCGCCGTGCTCTTCGGCCGCTCCATCGCCGCCAAACTCCCCACCGACCTGCCCGACTCCCTCGCCCTCGCCGTGCTCGACGTGTGCGGCGCGCCCGCGCTGACCGACCGCGTCGTGCGCGGCTACCGCGCCCCCTCGGTCGCGGTGCTCGGCGGCGGCGGCAAATCCGGGTCGCTGTCACTGGCCGCGGCCCGCCGCGCCGGGGCCCGCCGCCTCCTCGCCCTCGTCCCCACCGACGCCGAGGCCGCCGCCGTGCGCCGCGCGGGCCTGGCCGACGAGGTCGTCGTCGCCGACGCCCGCAACCCCGTCGCCGTCGCCGAGGCCGTCGGAGCCCAGGTCGACGTCACCGTCGTCTGCGTGGACGTGCCCGGCTGCGAGCACGGCGCCGTGCTCGCCACCGCCGACGGCGGCACCGTCATCTTCTTCTCCATGGCCACCTCCTTCCCCGCCGCCGCTCTCGGCGCCGAGGGCCTGGCCGCCGACGTGCGCATGCTCATCGGCAACGGCTACGTCCCCGGCCACGCCGACTTCGCCATGGACCTGCTGCGCGCCGCGCCCGGGGTCAGGGCGCTGTTCGAGGCCCGCGCGCACTGAGCGCGAGACTGTCCCCGTGACCACCACGCTCCTCACCGGCGGCCGTGTCCACTCGCCCGCCGACCCGCACGCCACGGCCATGGCCGTGGCCGACGGCGTCGTCGTCTGGCTCGGCCAGGACTCCGTCGGCGAAGCCCTGCACGGCGACGCCGACGAGCACGTGCGCCTCGACGGCGCCTTCGTCGCGCCCGCCTTCGTCGACGCGCACGTGCACGCCACCAGCGCCGGACTGCTGCGCACCGGCCTGGACCTCACCGGCGTCCCCACCCTGGCCGCCGCCCTCGACGCCCTCGCCGCGCACGTGCGCCGCCACGGCCGCGCCGCGGTGTGGGGCCACGGCTGGGACGAGACCCGCTGGCCCGAGAACCGCCCCCCGACCCGCGCCGAGGTCGACGCCGCCGCCGACGGCGCGCCCGTCTACCTCTCCCGCGTCGACGTGCACTCCGCGGTCTGCTCCAGCGCCCTGCTCGACCGGGCCCCCGAGGCGCGCACCGCCGACGGCCACAGCCCTGAGGGCCCGCTCACCCGCGAGGCCCACCACCACGCCCGCCGCGCCGCCCGCGACGCCATCACCGAGGCCCAGCGCGCCGAGGCCCAGCACGCCTTCCTGCGCCACGCCGCCGCCATGGGCATCGCCGCCGTGCACGAGTGCGCCGGACCCGACATCTCCGGCGCCGAGGACCTCGCCGCCCTGCTGGCCATCACCGGCGACGTCCCCGAGGTCGTCGGCTACTGGGGCGAACGCGGCGACCCCGCCCTGGCCGCCACCCACCGCGTGCGCGGCCTGGCCGGGGACCTCTTCGTCGACGGCGCCCTCGGTTCGCGCACCGCCGCCCTGCACACCCCCTACGCCGACGCCCCGCACACCAGCGGCGCGCTCTACCTCGACCCGCACGCCATCGCCGAGCACCTGCGCGCCTGCACCGAAGCCGGGGTGCAGGCCGGGTTCCACGTCATCGGCGACGCCGCCGTGGCCGCCGTCATCGCCGGGTTCGCCGAGGCCGAACAGCACGTCGGGCGCTTCGCCCTCGCCGCCGCCCGCCACCGCCTGGAACACCTGGAGATGGTCGACGCCGAGCAGGCCGCCCAGCTCGCCCAGTGGGGCGTGGTCGCCTCCGTGCAGCCGCTGTTCGACCACCACTGGGGCGGACCCGACGGCATGTACGCCGCCCGCCTCGGCGTCGAGCGCGGCACCGCCCTCAACCCCTTCGCCCGCCTCGCCGCCGCCGGGATCGTCCTCGCCCTGGGCTCGGATGCCCCCGTCACCGCCGTCGACCCGTGGGCCGCCGTCCGCGCCGCCGTGCACCACCGCACCGACGGCGCGGGACTGTCCCCCCGCGCGGCGTTCACCGCCCACACCCGCGGCGGCTGGCGCGCCGCCGGGATCGACGACGGCCTCACCGGCACGCTGCACCCCGGCGCGCCCGCCACCTACGCCGTGTGGGAGGCCCCCGACCTGGTGACCGCCGCCCCCGACAGCCGCGTGCAGCGCTGGTCCACCGACCCGCGCTCGCGCGTCCCGGCACTGCCGCGCCTTGACCCCGGCGCGCCGCTGCCGACCTGCCTGCGCACGGTGCTGCGCGGCCGGACGCTCTACGACCGACAGGAGGACCATGCCCCTGCTTGACCTGGACCCGAAGGTCGTGGCGCACGCGCGCGAACTCGCCGCGCGCGCCGCCGCACCGGTCGTGGACATCGCCCGCGCCCACACCACCGTCGCCGTCGAGCGCGCCACCCTGCGCCTGGCGGGCATCACCGGCGCCGACACCACCCACCGCGCCGGTGACGTGCCGTGGGTCAACCGCGTCGTGGACACCGTCCGCGAGCACTGCGGCCTGGAGCACGGCGTCGTGCTGCCGGTCTTCCACGCCCTGCGCGAGCACGACCTCGGCTCGCTCACCGAGCTGGCCGAGGCCACCGCCGCCGGGCAGATCACCTACCGGCTGCCCGAGGGCCGCGACGCCACCCGCGCCGCCAAGGCCGCCCGCACCGCCGTGGCCCGCGGCCTGCGCACCGTGGACCGCAACCGCGTCCAGCGCGACAAGCTCATCGGCAAGCTCGGCGACCCGCCCCGGCGGCCGTGGATCTACCTCATCGTCGCCACCGGCGACATCGATGAGGACGTCGTCCAGGCCGCCAACGCCGCGCGCGCCGGGGCCGACATCATCGCCGTCATCCGCTCCACCGGGCAGTCGCTGCTGGACTACGTCCCCGAGGGCGCCACCCACCACGGGTTCGCCGGGACCTACGCCACGCAGGAGAACTTCCGCATCATGCGCGCCGCCATGGACGAGGTGTCCAAGGAGGTCGGCCGCTACGTGCGCGTCACCAACTACGCCTCCGGGCTGTGCATGCCCGAGATCGCGGTGCTGGCCGGGCTGCAGCGGCTGGACATGATGCTCAACGACTCCATGTACGGCATCCTCTTCCGCGACATCAACCCGATCCGCACCTTCGTGGACCAGCGCTTCTCCCGCCAGGTCCACGCCCGCGCCGGGATCATCATCAACACCGGCGAGGACAACTACCTCACCACCGACGACGCCGTCGACGCCGCCCACACCGTCACCGTCTCCCAGCTGCTCAACGAGCACTTCGCCCACGAGGCCGGGCTGCCCGACGAACTGCTGGGCCTGGGCCACGCCTTCGAGATCAACCCGAAGGTGCCCGACTCCTTCCGCCTGGAGCTGGCCCACGCCCTGCTCGCGCGCGAGCTGTTCCCCGACGCGCCGCTGAAGTGGATGCCGCCGACCAAGCACATGACCGGCAACGTCTTCGACGGCTACCTGCTCGACGGGTTCTTCAACCTCGCCGGGGTGCTCACCGGCCAGTCGATCCTGCTCGTCGGCATGATGACCGAGGCGGTGGTCACCCCGTTCCTGTCCGACCGCGACCTGGCGCTGTCCAACGTGCGCTACGTGCTGGAGGCGGCCGGGAACCTGAGCGAGGACTTCCGGCCCGCCCCGGACGGGTTCATCGCCAAGCGCGCCCACCAGGTGCTCGGCGAGGCCGTTGACCTGCTGGACCGCATCTGCGATCAGGGACTGCTGGACGCGATCGCCAAGGGCACCTTCGGCCTGATGAAGCGCCCGGCCGACGCGGGCAAGGGCGCCGACGGCGTCATCACCAAAGCCGAGGGCTACCGCAATCCCGCCACTGACCTGCTGGAGGCTCAGCAGGAGGAAGGTGCCACCCGATGAGCCGGCCGAGCGAGCCGACCACCCCCCGCCACCTGCGCCCCTACGGCGACACCACCGGCGACGGCATGGTCCAGCTGTCCTTCACCCTGCCCGTGCCGCACGGCCCGCACGCCGACGGCGCGGCCCAGCAGCTGGCCAACAAGATGGGCATCGACCCCGCGCTGGTCGTGCACTCGCACCCCATCGGCGACAAGTTCAGCTTCTTCGTCGTCTACGGCTCGGTCTCCCACATCGTCGACATGGACGCCGTCACCGTGGTCGAGCGCGAGTACCCGATGCTCACCCCGGGCGAGGTGAACACCGCGGTCAAGAGGGGGATGCGCCGCAAGCTGGTGGTGGTGGGCGCGTGCATCGGCACCGACGCCCACACCGTCGGCATCGACGCCATCCTCAACATCAAGGGCTTCGCCGGGGAGAAGGGCCTGGAGTACTACCGCGAGCTGCGCGTCATCAACCTCGGCGCGCAGGTCACCGTGCCCGAGCTGGTCAAGCGCGCCCGCGGTGAGAAGGCCGACGCGGTGCTGATCTCCCAGGTCGTCACCCAGCGCGACGCCCACATCCTCAACACCCAGGAGATGTCGGCGGCCTTCCGCGAGGCGATGGGCGAGCGCAAGCCGCTGCTGGTCGCGGGCGGGCCGCGCTTCGACCCGCTGATGGCCGGCGAGCTCGGCGTCGACCGGGTCTTCGGCCGCGGCACCACGCCCGGCGAGGTCGCCAGCTACCTCGTGCATGCCCTCACCCCCAGGAAGGAACCCGTCCCCGCATGAGCAGCACCCGAGCCGTCGTCGGCCTGAGCGTCACCCACCGCCGCTACGTGCCCCACAGCCACGCCCACTACGGCGGCAGCCTCGTTGACGGCGCCTACGGCCTGGGCATGTTCGGCGACGTCGCCACCGAGCTGTGTGTGCGCGCCGACGGCGACGAAGGACTCTTCGCCGGCTACAGCCAGGTCGCGTTCACCGCGCCCGTCCAGGCCGGGGACGTCATCGAGGCCACCGCCACGGTCGTGCGCGTCGGCACCCGCTCGCGCGAGATCGACTTCGAGGCCCGCGTGGTGTGCCGCGCGGCCCCGGACCGGGGCCCGTCGGCGGCCGACGTGCTGGACCCCCCGCTGATCGTCACCACCGCCCGGGGAACCGTCGTGGTCCCCCCACAATCCCCCGATAGTGAGTAATCGTGTCACTTTTTCACTGCGCCGAGTGAGTGATCTTGCCCGTCGTTGCTCCGAACGGGCTACGACAGGCTTGCCCCGGCCGGTCCTTCGCTGATAACAACCTGAGCCACAACCACGTTCAGGGCACGCTGTTGCGGAGGACCATGTCCACCGAGATCGTCGAGATCGACCACACCATGCACCACCCGGCGCACGCGGTGTGGGAGCTCATCGGCGACCCCGTCCTCTACCCCCGGTTCGCCCGCGAGATCACCGCGTGCGAACCGGCGGGCACGGGCGTCCCCTCCGGCAAAGGCGCCCGCTACCGCGCCCGCTACGCCGCCACCCGCACCAGCGCCCCCGTCGCCGACGAGGTCACCGTCCTGGTGCACCGCCCCGGCGAACACCTCGTCCTCGTCGGCCCGCACTGGCAGGGCGGACACCTCAGCCTGCGCCTGACCCCCACCGACCGCGGCCGCGCCACCACCGTGCAGGTCGTGCTCTCCCTGCCCGAATCCCTCACCGCGGGCACCGCCCTGACCCCGGCCTGGCTGCGCAAGCGCGTCCGCCGCGCCCTCTCCCTCATCGCCGACCAGCTCGCCGGGCGCGCCGTCACCGTCTCACCCACCCGCATCGACGCCACCGCCCGCGGCGGCGGCTCGGTCTCGGCGCTGCGCGTGCTCACCCGCGCCGGGGTCATCAACCCCGCCCGCCCCGCCACCGTCGCCCGCCAACTGGCCACCGTCGCCCGCTGGGGCGCCACCCTGGCGGGCGGACTGCGCTCGGCGCTGCTCACCGACCCCACCGCCATCGCGCTCGTGGACGAACGCGGCCCCCGCACCTACACCGACCTCGACCGCCGCAGCACCCGCCTGGCCAACGCCCTCGCCGACCGCGGCGTGCGCGCCGGGCGCCGCGTCGCGGTCATGTGCCGCAACCACGCCGCCCTCCCCGAGGCCGCCATCGCCTGCGGCAAACTCGGCGCCGACGTCCTGCTGCTCAACACCGGCCTCTCCGCCGACCAGGTCGCCGACGTGGTCGAACGCCACCGCCCCGTCGCCCTGCTCGCCGACGACGAGTTCGCCCCCCTCTTCCACCACCTGCCCGACACCCTGCGCTACATCTCCACCTGGAGCGCCGCCGCGGGCGACCTCACCGTCGAGCACCTCATCGAACAGGGCGCCACCACACCGCTGCCCCCGCCGCGCACCCCCGGCCGCGTCATCGTCCTGACCTCCGGCACCACCGGCGTCCCCAAGGGCGCCCGCCGCCGCAACCCGCCCGGCCTGTCCGTGGCCGCCTCCGTGCTCTCCCGCATCCCGCTGCGCGCCGGCGAACGCATGCTCGTGGCCGCCCCCCTCTTCCACACCTGGGGCCTGGCCGCCCTGCAACTGTCCAACCCGCTGCGCGCCACCCTCGTCCTGCAGCGCCGCTTCGACGCCGAAGCCACCCTCGCCGCCATCGCCGAGCACCGCTGCACCAGCCTCATCGCCGTCCCCGTCATGCTCCAGCGCCTGCTCGACCTGCCCGCCCACGTCCGCGCCCGCTACGACACCTCCAGCCTGCGCGTGGTCGCCTCCAGCGGCTCCGCCCTGCCCGGCGCGCTCGTCACCGCCTTCATGGACACCTTCGGCGACATCCTCTACAACCTCTACGGCTCCACCGAGGTCTCCTGGGCCAGCATCGCCGACCCCGCCGACCTGCGCGCCGCCCCCACCACCGCGGGCCGCTGCCCGCTGGGCACCAAGGTCGGCATCCTCGACGCCCGCGGCCACCCCCAGCCCCCCGGCGTCGTCGGCCGCATCGCCGTGGCCAACGACATGCTCTTCGAGGGCTACACCGACGACACCACCTGCGAGATGCACGACGACCTCATGGTCACCGGCGACCGCGGCTACCTCGACGCCGACGGCCGCCTCTTCGTCTCCGGCCGCGACGACGACATGATCGTCTCCGGCGGCGAGAACGTCTTCCCCCGCCCGGTCGAAGACCTGCTCATGAGCATCGACGGCGTCCTGGACGCCGCCGTCGTCGGCGTGCACGACCCCGACTACGGACAGCGCTTCGCCGCCTTCGTCGCCCTCAAGCCCGGCGCCCGCCTGCACGCCACCGAGATCCGCGACTACGTCCACGCCCACCTGGAGCGCTACTCGGTGCCCCGCGACGTCGTCTTCGTCCCACACGTTCCCCGCAACGCCACCGGCAAGGTCGTCAAGGACCTGCTCACCGAGCAGGTCTGAGGGCAGGCCCGAGGGCAGGCCCCGAGGGCAGCTCTGACCCCGCCGGTTCACCGCCCCCACACGGCCTAGGCTTCCCCCGTGTCCGCTCCCGCCCTCCCCGACACCGCCGACCAGCCCCCGACGGCGCACCGCGCCCGCCTGCTGGTCCTCGCCCGCACCGCGGCCGCCCTCGCGGGCGGGTTCGCGGTGTTCCTGGCCTACCCGCCGCGCTCCACCTGGTGGCTGGCGCCCATCGGGTTCGCCGTCCTCGGCCTGCTGCTGCGCCACGCCAGGGCGCGCGCCGGGTTCGGCTACGGCTTCGTCTTCGGCATGGGCATGATGACCCCGCTGCTGGCCTGGACCGGCGAGTTCGTCGGCCTCGTCGCCTGGCTGCCGCTGGCCGCGGTGCAGGCGCTGCTGGTGGCGCTGTCGACCGCGGGCATCGCCGCCGTCGGCAGGCTCGCGGCCTGGCCGCTGTGGGCGGCGCTGGTGTGGGTGGCGGGGGAGTGGCTGCGCTCGGTGTTCCCCTTCGGCGGGTTCCCGTGGGGCAAGGTCGCCTTCAGCCAGCCCGAGGGCTGGTACCTGCCGCTGGCCGCCCTCGGCGGCACCCCGCTCATCGCCTTCGCCGTCACCCTCACCGGCTTCGCCGCCGCCACCCTCGCCCTGACCCGCCGCCCGCTGATCGCCCTGGCCGTGCTGGCGCCGCTGCTGGCGGGCCTGGCCTACCGGCCCCTGGTCGGCGTCGATGCCCAGGACGGCGAGATCACCGTCGCCGCCATCCAGGGCAACGTCCCCCGCGCGGGCCTGGACTTCAACTCCCAGCGCCGCGCCGTCCTGGACAACCACGTCCGCCGCACCGAGCAGCTGGCCGCCGACGTCGTCGCGGGCCGCGCCCCCCGGCCGGACCTGGTGATCTGGCCGGAGAACTCCTCCGACATCGACCCCTACCGCAACGCCGACGCCCGCGCCGCCATCGACCGCGCCGCCCGCGCGGTCGGCGTCCCGATCGCCGTGGGCGCGGTCCTGGTCGACCCCGACCGCCGCCCCCGCAACACCGTCATCCTGTGGACCCCGCAGGACGGCCCCATCGACGAGTACACCAAGCGCCAGCTGCAACCGTTCGGCGAGACGATGCCGATGCGCGAGTTCTTCCGCCTGTTCACCGACTACGTCGACCGCGCCAACAACTTCCGCGCCGGGACCGGCCCGCACATCTTCACCGTGCCCACCGGCGCCGGACAGGTCCGCCTGGCGGTCGCCACCTGCTACGAGGTCGCCTTCGACGACGTCGTCCGGGAGAACGTCGCCCTGGGCGCGAACCTGATGGCCGTTCCCACCAACAACGCCACCTTCGGCCGCACCGAGATGACCTACCAGCAGCTGGCCATGGACCGCGTCCGGGCCGTCGAGCACGGCCGCGCCGTCGTGGTCGCCGCCACCTCCGGGGTCTCGGCGATCGTCGCCCCGGACGGGTCGATCATGTCCTCCACTGGCATGTTCACCCCGGACGCGCTGGTCGAGCGCGTGCCGCTGCGCACGGCGACTACGATGGCGGACCGACTGGGTGCGTGGCCCGAGCGGGTCATGGCGGTGCTGGGGTTGGCCGCCGTCGCATTCGCCGCGGTGGCGGGTCGCCGATCCCGCCGTCCGCAGGCGCCCGGTGCCGACGCCGCCGAGGAGAGGACCTGACCCTATGGCCGAGCAGCTGCCCGATCACGGCCCGCTCGACCCCGTGCTGGTGGTGATCCCCACCTACAACGAGCGCGAGAACATCGGGCCGATCGTGGAGCGGCTGCACGGGGCCCTGCCCGCCGCCCACGTGCTGGTGGTCGACGACGGCAGCCCGGACGGCACCGGCGACATCGCCGACGCGATGGCCGCCGCCGACGAGCGCGTGCACGTGCTGCACCGCACCGAGAAGGCGGGCCTGGGCGCGGCCTACATCGCCGGGTTCACCTGGGCGCTGGAGCGCGAGTACGCCGTGGTGGTGGAGATGGACGCCGACGGCAGCCACGCCCCCGAGGACCTGCCGCGGCTGCTGGAGGCCCTCAAGGACGCCGACCTGGCGCTGGGCTCGCGCTACGTGCGCGGCGGCAAGACGGTGAACTGGCCGCTGAGCCGCCAGGTGCTCTCCCGCGGCGGCAACGTGTACTGCCAGCTGGCGCTGGGCACCCGGGTGCGTGACATCACCGGCGGCTACCGCGCGTTCCGCCGGGCGGTGCTGGAGAAGCTGAAGCTGCACAACGTGGCCTCGCAGGGCTACTGCTTCCAGGTCGACCTGGCGTGGCGCACCATCGAGGCAGGGTTCACCGTCCGCGAGGTGCCGATCACGTTCGTGGAGCGCGAGCGCGGCGAGTCGAAGATGAGCGGCAACATCGTGCGCGAGGCGCTGCTGCGGGTCACCAAGTGGGGCCTGCGCCGCCGCGGCACACAGGTCAAGGCGCTGCTCAAGCGCCGCTGAGAGACCCCGGACGGGTGTTCCGCTCCAGGTCCCGGAACCGGGGCACCCGTCCGGCCCCACCCTCCGCTGTCCGCGCGCGCGAGACGGCCGCCCGGCAGGGGGGTGGCCGGGCGGCCGTCGTCTGGGGTGGGGCGGTTGGTCAGGCGCTGCGGCTGCGGCGGCCCTTCAGCTCGGCGAGGCGCTCGGTGAGCAGCTCCTCCAGCTCCGGGATGGAGCGGCGCTCCAGCAGCATGTCCCAGTGGGTGCGCGGGGGCTTGGCCTTCTTCGGCTCCGGCTCGTTGCCGTCGAGCATCTTCGACTCCAGGCCGTGCAGGCGGCACTCCCAGATCGGGGGGATCTCGGCGTCGTCGGAGAAGGGCACTTCAAAGTCGTGGTCCTTGGGGCAGGCGTACCTGACCGTTCGGCGCGGGGCGAGGTCGTGGTTGCGGTCGGTCTCGTAGCTGACCGCCCCCAGCCGGCTACCACGAAGCACACGGTCGGCCATGGTGCGTCCTTTCACTCGGCCCGATGTACGGAGCCCGGGTCTTGCTCACCCTGTGCAACGACCGTAGCGGGTAGATGATTCCCGAGTACCCATCACCATCGCGCAGGGTGACAAGTTTCACCCGTCAACAACAGCATCCACCCTAGGGATGCCACCGCGCCGGGTCCATGACGCGTTATCGCACAAACGCCCGCCTGAGATCACCCCCCTGGGGGAGGTGGGTGACGGGACAGTTGCGATCACGCGAAGGACAATTGCCCCTGCACTTCGGGGGTCACCCCGAGGTCCCCCAGGCGATAGTGACGTCTGCACAACACTTGGTAACGCACCGTGGTGGCAGTGCTGGATTCACCGACATCACGCTGTGTGCCGGAGTCCTCCGGCACCGGGGCGGTGTCGGCGACGAGGACGGTGTCGCCGTCGCGCACGATGCGCCCGGCGGCCACCCGCGCGTTGAACCGGGCCGGGAGCCCGCACCAGCACAGCACCTCCACCTGCACCGGGCGCAGCTCGTCGGCCAGCTCCACCAGCCGCGCCGCCCCGGGGAACAGCACGCTGCGGAAGTCGGTGGCCAGGCCGAAGCAGTACACGTCGACCTGGTTGTCGTCGGCCAGCTCGGCCAGCTGGTCGACCTGGGCGGGTTCGAGGAACTGGGCCTCGTCGACGATCAGGTAGTCCACCCGCGCGCCGCCCGCCCACCGCTGCCGCACCAGCTCGCGCAGGTCGGTGCCTGCGTCCAGCTCCAGCGCCTGGCGGGTGATGCCGATACGGCTGGAGATGCGCGGCTGCCCGGAGCGATCGCGCGAGACCAGCCGCAGCCCTTGGCGGCCCTGCCGCGACTGGTTGTGGTCGACCTGCAGCGCCAGGGTCGACTTCCCGCAGTCCATCGGGCCGTAGTAGAAGCGCACCCGACCCACCGCGGGCAGCTCGCGCGGGGCGGGCGAGAGCGCGTCGGTGGGGTCGGCGTCGGGGCTGGTAGCGGTCACGGGCCCTGACCCTAGATCACAGCTTGTTCGGCACGGGGTTGCCCACCGCTTCGATGGCCCGCTTCACGGGCACGAAGTACAGCAGCACGAACCCGATGACGAAGAACGCGATGAGGGAGAGGATCGCGTAGCGGTAGGAGCCGGTGGAGCTGGCGGTGACGGCGAACAGCAGCGGCCCCAGCCACGAGGTGGCGCGCTCGCCGACCTCGTAGATGGAGTAGTACTGGGCCTGCTTGCCCGGCGGGATCATGTGCGAGAACAGCGACCGCGACAGCGCGTTCGTCCCGCCCAGCACCAGCCCGATGCCGCCCGCGAGGGCGTAGAACTGCAACTCCTGCCCGGCCTGCACGAAGTAGGCCAGGCACAGCACCACCACCCACACCAGCAGGCTGCCCATGATGGTGCGCTTCGTGCCGAACACCCGCGCCAGGCGCCCGTGCAGCACCCCGCCGATGAACGCCACGAACTGCACGATGAGGATCGTGGTGATCAGCACCTCGTCCTCGAACCTCAGCTCCTCGCTGCCGTACTGCGCCGACAGGTTCGCCACCGAGGCGATGCCGTCGGTGTAGATCAGGTAGGTGCCGAGGAAGGCCAGCGTCAGCGGGAAGCGGCGCGCGTCGCGCAGCGTGGAGCCCAGCTCCTTGAACCCGGCGGTGATGACCGATCCCTGTCGCGGCTCGGCGGCCGCTGCGGGCACGTGGTCGCGCAGCGCCCGCAGCGGGATCAGGGTGAACACCGCCCACCAGATCCCGGAGGTCAGGAACGCGATGCGCGCCGCTGTCCCGGCGTCCACGCCGAAGTTCTCGCCGAAGATCACCAGCACCAGCTGCAGCCCGAGCGCGATGCCGCCGCCGAGGTAGCCGAAGGCCCACCCGCGCGTGGACAGCGCGTCGCGCTCGTCGGCGGTGGCGATCTCGGGGATGAACGAGTAGTAGATGGCCACCGACGTGCCGTAGCCGATGTTGCCCAGCACGAACAGCAGCACGCCGAGTTCCCAGTTGGTGCCCGCCACCAGCCCGATCGCCATGGTGACCGCGGCCCCGCCGAAGGCGAAGGACCCCAGCATCGCCCGCTTGCGCGAGGACCGGTCGGCGATGGCCCCCACCACCGGCACCACCAGCACCTGGACGACGGTGGCGAAGGAGAGCAGGAACCCCCACAGCGACCCGGCGGCGAACTCCATCCCGAACAGGCTGATGTCGCAGTTGACCAGCTTGCTGGCCTGCCCTGCCGCGTCCACGCACGGCGTCGGCCCGTTGAGCGCGGTGTCGGCCAGCGCCGCGTCCCCGGCCACCGCGGTCAGGTAGAGCGACCCGAACACCGTGATCACCGAGGTGGGGAACACCGAGTTGGCGAAGTCGTACCAGATCCACCCCCGCTGCTCGCGCTTGCGCGCCACCGGGTCGGACGTCTCATCGACGATGCTCACTGGGCCCCTCCGCACGATCCCGCGCCGAGATCACCGCCCGGCACGCGGGGAGACTACTGGCCCGATCACCGACCGGCGGTGGCCAGGCGGTGGCCGAGTCCCAAACGTTGCACCCACCCGACCGGGTGACCCCTGAGGCGGGTGGTGCGGTTGTGAGCCCACCGTCCACTCCCTACGGTCACTGTCATGGCAGGTCAACGGCTGTGCACAAAGGATCACCCCCACCCGGTCGCCGACTGTCCACAGCCCCCCGCTTCCCCTGGCCCCACCCCCTCCCGCCGACACAACCTGGCGGCGGGGGGCCGGATACTCGCCACCACCCTCGCCCTGCTGCTGCTGCTGCTGCCCGCCACAGCCTCAGCCGACCCCGCGCCGGGGGACTGGTCGCGCCTGCGCATGTGCGAGTCGACCAACCGCTACCCGATCAACACCGGCAACGGCTACTACGGCGCCTACCAGTTCGACCTGCCCACCTGGCGCAGCGTCGGCGGCACCGGCTACCCCCACCAGGCCACCCCCGCCGAGCAGGACCACCGCGCCCTGTACCTCTACCGCATGCGCGGCTGGCAGCCCTGGACCTGCGCGGCCAAGCTCGGCCTGCGCCCGGACGCCGACGCCCGCAGCCGCCGCGTCCCCACCTACGCCGAATCCGCCTACATCGGCGGCGGCCCCCCGGCCCCGCAGGCACCGGGCGTCCCGCCCTGGCCCGGCGTGGTCTACGAGTACGGCGACTGCGCCCCCGCGCTGCGCACCTGGCAGCTGCGCATGAACACCCACGGCTACACCTTCCAGGGCAGCGGCTGCTACTACGCCGAGACCCGCACCGCCGTGCTGGCCCTACAGCGGGCCAACGGCATCCCCGACACCGGCCGACTCGGCCCCCGCACCTGGCGCGCCGCCTGGACCGGCAAGCGCCCCTGACCTGGCGAACCGCTCGGCCAGCAGCGCGAACGCCGCGACCAGCTCCACCGGTTCCACCACCTCGACCTCGGCGTCGAACCGCCCGAGCGAGGCCGCCAGCGCCACCCACGACCACGACCCCGCCACCAGCGAGCACCGCCTCGGCCCCAGCTCCTCGACCACTCCATCCCCGGCGAACGGCGCGACCCGCGCGGCGGGCAGCCCGAGCACCACCGTCCCCCGGCACGGCCACCCGCCGTCCGCCGACCCCCGGAACCTCCCGAGCACGAACGCCGCCACATCCCCGCCGGGCACCTCGCGCGGGACGAACCGCGGCCCGTTCGGCACCCGGAGGGCGAGCCGGTCCACGCGGAAGACCCGCCAGTCGCCGCGGTCGAGGTCGAACCCCACCAGGTACCAGCGCCCGCCCCGGCTGACCAGGTGGTGCGGCTGCACCCGCCGCGGCGGACCATCCGGGCCGCGGTAGTCCACGTGCAGCACCTCCCGGGCGCGCACCGCCTCCCCGATCGCCAGCAGCACCGCCCCGTCCACCGGCTCCTGGCGCCCGCCCACCGCGCTCACCCGCACGGCGTCGACGCGGTGGCGCAGCCGGGCGGGCAGCACCTGCCGCACGGTGGCCAGCGCCCGCGCCGACGCCTCCCCGAGCCCGCTGTCCCCCGAGGCGACCTGCAGGGCGACGGTCAGCGCGACGGCCTGCTCGTCGTCGAAGAGCAGCGGCGGCAGCTGCGCGCCCGCCCCGAGCCGGTAGCCGCCGTCGGGGCCCTTGGCCGCGGTGACGGGGTAGCCCAGCTCGCGCAGCCGGTCGACGTCGCGGCGCACCGTGCGCAGGCTGGTGCCCAACCGCTCGGCGAGCACCGTTCCCGGCCAGTCGCGGCGGCTCTGCAGCAGCGACAGCAGCGACAGCAGTCGGGAGGAGGTCTTCTGCATGCCCACCACCCTGCCCGAAGTAGGTGACACAACCTGGCACCTGCGGCTGTGAGAGTGGTCCTCACAAGCACAGAAGAAACGCGAGGTCATCCCATGGGCATCACCACCGCAGTGCACCTGAACTTCCGCGACCAGGCGCGCGCCGCGCTGGAGTTCTACCGCTGCGTTTTCGGCGGCCACCTCGCCGCGTTCACCTACGCCCAGGCGAACAACGTGCGCCACCCCGCCGACGCCGAGCGCATCACCTGGGGCGAGGTTCGCGCCGACAACGGCTTCCATGTCATGGCCTACGACGTCCGCGAGGACCAGACCCTCGACCCGGGCGAGCGCGCGTTCTTCGTCTCCGTGCGCGGCGCCGACGCCGAGGAGGTCACCGGCTACTGGAAGGGCCTGTCCGAGGGCGCCACCATCGTCGAGGACCTCGCCCCGGCGGGCTGGTCGCCCCTCTACGGCATGCTCACCGACCGCTTCGGCGTCACCTGGGTCCTCGACGTCGCCGCCTGAGCACGCGTGCCGGGCCGCCGCACCCCCCTCGGCGGCCCGGCAGCGCCGGTCCGGGCACCCCCCTCTGGGCACCCCCGTCAGAGCACCGCCGCCAGCTCCTCGGCGTCGAGTTCGATCCCCAACTCCACCAGCAGCTCACCCAGCTCCCCGGCCGCGACCTCCCGGGTCTCCACCTCACCACTGGAATGGCGCACCGTCAGCTCCCGCCCCAGCAGCGTCGTGGCCATCCCCGGCTCCAGCCGCTTGACGATCAGCCGCCGCACGAACGGCGACTCCGCACCCGAGGCGGTGTAGTGGTGGGCCACCTCCACATCGATCTGGCGCAGCGCCCCCGCCTCCTCGAACTCGTGCTCGGCGCTCCACCCGTCCTGACCCCGCCGAGTCAGCACCCACCGCCCGTCGCCGAGGGCCACCATCCGCGTCATCCACCCCGCCTGGTCGACCTCGACCCCGTCGACCAGCGGCACCGGCGACCACATGCTCGCCCCGAACCCCACATCGGCCAGCTGCGGGCCCTCATCGGTGTCGACCAGCAGCATCATGTGCGTGCGCGCCCCCGACCCCTGCGGGTGCACCCGCGCCAACCGCCGCCGCACCACATACCCCGAGCGCTCCAGCACCGCGGCGAACAGCGTCGCATGCTCGAAGCAGTAGCCGCCCCGCCGACGCCCCACCAGCTTCTCGGCCACCGCCGCCAACCGCACCCCCGGGTGCCCGCCGGTGAGCACGTCGACGTTCTCGAACGGGATCGCCGCGACGTGGGCTGCGTGCAGGGAGCGCAACGCCGCCGCCGTCGGCTCGGCGACCTCCGGGTGGTCCACCCGGGTGTGATAGGCGGCCAGGTCCAGCCCGTCGACGCCCCAGTCGGTCGCGGCGTCGGGGTCGTAGTCCAGATCAGTCGCAGTCGTGGTCACCGCTCCACTGGAGCACCTCCAGCGCGCTGGAGGTCAAGCCCGCGCCCACAGCCCCCGTTCGACCAGCACGTCCTTGAGCACCTGCGGCTGGTCGGTCATCAGCCCGTCCACCCCCAGATCCAGCAGCCGGTGCATCTCGGTCGCCTCGTCGATGGTCCACACGTGCACCTCGCCGCCGCGGCGGCGCGCCGCGGCCAGCAGCCTGGCGTCGACCACGGTCAGCCTGCCGTGGCGCACCGGCACCTGCGCCAGCGGCGGCCGTCTCGGCGAGCGCCCGAACGGCCACGCGGGCAGCCTGCCCGAGGCCCAGAACCCGGCCAGCGCCCGCATGCCCATCGACGTCAGCACCGCGGGCCCGGCCAGCCTGCGCACCCGCGCCAGCCGCGCCTCGGAGAAGGAGGCCACGCACACCCGCCCCGCCGCGCCCGTGCGCGCCAGCACCGCCAGCAGCGGCTGCACCGCGGCGTCGGACTTCACGTCGATGTTGAGGTAGGCGTCGGGCAGCTCCTCCAGCAGGTCCTCCAGCCGCGACACCGGCTCCCGCCCGCCGACGCGCGCCCGCCGCACCGTCGACCACGGCAGCGCCGCCACCTGCCCGGCGGAGTCGGTGGTGCGCTCCAGGGTCGGGTCGTGGTGCACCACCACCACCCCGTCGCTGGTGGCGTGCACATCGGTCTCCAGGTACTGGTAGCCCTCGGCCACCGCCC
Organism: Actinokineospora guangxiensis; assembly: GCF_042657845.1. NCBI lineage: Bacteria > Bacillati > Actinomycetota > Actinomycetes > Pseudonocardiales > Pseudonocardiaceae > Actinokineospora > Actinokineospora guangxiensis. The sequence continues at coordinate 174,694 of NZ_JBHSKF010000006.1, forward strand.
GCCGGAACGCCGAGAGCGAGTTCTCCATGCCGACCGCCACGCCGTCGCAATGCCAGCCGCGGTGCACGAACGCCCGCGGGTACGGGCCGGTCAGGAAGCCATGTGTGGGCACCCGCTGAGTGTGCCCCAACGGCGTGGCGTCGCGGTGCACCTGAGGTGGCCGGATAGCGTCGCGGCCATGGTGGCAGTCAACACACGCCGGGTGCGGCACTGCGGCTGGTGCGGCTCGGGGCTGCCCGACGCGGCCGCGTCGGGCCGTCCGCGCCGCTACTGCGGGCAGGCCTGCCGCCAGCGCGCCTACGAGCGCCGCGGCGTCGTGCAGCGCGGCGGCCTGCCGGAGGACGCTGTCGTCCTGTCCGCCTCCGAGGTCTCCGACCTGCAGGATCGCCTCTTCGCGCTGCGCTGCGCCGCGGAGGATGTGGTCACCGCCGTGCGCGACGGCGCGACCCGCGACGAGCTGGCCGCGCTGGCCGCCGAGATCGAGTTTGCCGCCAAAGCCGCCGAGCGCCTTCGCTGAGCACTCCCCGCCCGCTACCCTACGTGCCCATGTCCCCACAGAAACGGGTGAGGGTGACGGGGTGACCGACGACCACGCCGCCGCGACGGCGATTCTCGCCGCGACCGACACCGCCTACGCGCTCACCGACGAGCATGGCCGGGTGCTGTGGGTGAACCCGGCGATGGCCGCGCTGCTCGGCCTCGGCGCCGCCCAGGCGGTCGGCCGCGACCTCACCGCCCTGCTCGCAGGCAGCCCCGACGAACCCACCACCGCCGACCCGGCCACAGACCCGGCCTCCGACTCGGCCACCGACCCGGCCACCGACACCGCCATGGGCGCGGTCGTGCCCATGCCCGGCCCCGACGGCTACCGCTGGCTGGAGGTGCGCTGCACCGAAGCGGGCGACGGCACCCTGCTCTACCGCGCCGTGGACGTCACCCACTGGCGGGCCCGGGAACTGGAGGCGGGCGGACTCGCCGCCCGCCAGGACGAGCTGCTGCGCCTGGTCGACGAGGACCCGCTGACCAAGCTGCCCAACCGCCGCGCCCTGACCCGCGAGCTGGAGCGCCAGCTGGCCCTGGGCGCGCGCGGGGCGTTCCTGCTGCTGGACCTCGACCACTTCAAGGACGTCAACGACCTGCACGGGCATCCCACCGGCGACAAGGTCATGTGCGTGCTGGCCTCGCTGCTGCGCGACCGCATCGGCTCACGCCAGGTCCTCGGTCGCCTCTCCGGCGACGAGTTCGCCGCCGTGCTGCCCGGCACCGACGAGCGCGCCGCCGTCGCCGTGGCCGACCGCCTGCGCGACGCCATCGCCAACGTCCCCCTCACCGGCCTGGCCGGGGCCGGGCGCATCACCGTCAGCATCGGCATCGCCCCCTTCGACTCCGGCGTCTCCTGGCAGGAGGTCCTGGCCAACGCCGACATGGCCCTCTACGCCTCCAAAGCCGCGGGCCGCAACCGCGCCACCGTCTACGAGCAGGGCCACTACCAGGACACCGCGCTGCGGGTCACCGTCATCGAACGCGTCCGCGCCGCCCTCAAGCACGGCGGATTCGCCCTGCACGCCATGCCCATGGTGAAGCTGACCAGCGGCCGCGTCATCGGCCACGAGCTGCTGCTGCGCTTGGAGGACGGCCGCGAACCCACCCTGGGCCCGGGGGAGTTCCTGCTGGCCGCCGAACGCAGCGACCTGGTCTGCGAGATCGACCGCTGGGTGGCGGGCAAGGCCATCGAGACCCTGGTCGAGCACCCCTACCCGGGGCTGCGGTTCAACGTCAACGTCTCCGGCCGCACCCTGGAGGACGAGGACTTCGGCGACTTCGTCCTGGACCGCCTCACCGCGGCGGGCGTGGCACCCGGCCGCCTCGGCTTCGAGATCACCGAGACGGCCGCGGTCACCAACCTCGACGCCGCCCGCAGCCTGGCCCAGCAGCTGCGCGCCTCCGGCTGCCGCATCACCCTGGACGACTTCGGCTCCGGCTTCGGCTCCTTCGTCCACCTCAAGGAACTGCCCATCACCGGCCTGAAGATCGACGGCGAGTTCATCCACGGCATCGACTACGGCAGCCGCGACACCGTCCTGGTGCAGGGCCTGGTCGAGATCGCCCGCGGCCTGGGCCTGTCAGTGGTCGCCGAGTGGGTCGAGCGCGCCTCCCAGGTCGAGGCGCTCTCCCGCCTCGGGGTGCGCGTCGCCCAGGGCTTCCACCTCGGCAAACCCGAACCGCTCGCCGAGCTGCTCGCCCGCCCCCAGGGCACCTGGATGCGCCGCCCCACCCTCATGCAGGACCTGCAGACCCTGGAGACCTGAGCACAGCGAACGGCCCCGCCCGGATGTCCCGGGCGGGGCCGTCGCGCGTCACGGTTCACAGCGCGCTCGGCGCCGCCCCCCACTCGCGATCACTACGGATAGCAAACACAACGATCCCCCATTCGTGACTGCGCCGCGCACCCCCTGGCATCCGAACCAGGCCAATCGCCCAATCCAGTGCGGCACGTGACAATTCTACCGCGAACCGCCACCCATTTGCCGCTCCTCGGACTCACCCGCCAACACATCACCGACCAGGTCCACCGCGCTGCGCCCCGGGTCCCGGGCGGCGCTGTTGTACACCTGCTCGGTGGTGTCGATGCTCGTGTGCCCCACATCCGCCTGCACGTGCACCACCTGCGCCCCGGCCTCCACCGCCGCGGTCACGTAGAAGTGCCGCAGCGCGTGCGGGTGCATCGCCTCGGCCACCTCCAGCAGCGACTCCTCACCCGAGGCCGCCAGCCTGCGCAGCAGCTGCCACACCGCCTGCCGCTGAAACCGCGCCCCCGACCGCGTCCGCAGCAGCGGCACGTCGGCTGACACCCGCTCCCGCCGCGCCGGCAGCGACCCGCCCACCGCGTCGAGGACCCGCAGGTACCGCGACACCGAGGACTCGGCCAGCGCGTGCAGGTACACGATCCGCGTCTTGCCGCCCTTGCCCCGCACCCGCAGCGCCCGCCTGCCCCGGGTCACGTGCAGGTCCCCGCGGTCGAGGCCGCAGATCTCCCCGACCCGCAGCCCCAGGGTGAACAGCGCCACCACCGCCGAGGCCCGCGCCAGGTCCACCGGCCCGGCTCCGCGCCGCGGCGTTCCCGCCGCCTCGTGCAGCGCCCGCACCTGCGCCGCGGTCAGCGACACCGTGCCGCTGGCGCTGCCCGCCGGGACCACCAGCCCCAGCCTGCGCCGGTCCAGCGCCGCCGGGTTGCCCGCCGCCAGGCCGACCTCGGCGAGGTGGCCGTAGAGCGCCTTCACCGTCGCCAGCATCCGGTCGCGGGTGGCCACCGCCGCCCCCGCGTCGGCCAGCGCCGCCAGCCACGCCTTGACGTGCATCGACCGCGCCGAGCACGGGTCCACCCCGGCCGATGCGCACCAGCGCAGCCAGTGCAGCGCCCGCAGCTTGCCGCGCGGTGCGGGCGGCGGGCCGCCGCGCCGGGCGGGCGCGACGCCGAGCACCGCGGCGTAGCGGGCGGTCGCCTCGGCCCACCCCGGCGGGCGGTCGGCGTGCCAGTCGCTCAGGTCCGCGGCGCTGACCGGCAGGCCGAGCCCTTCGGCGTAGGTGCGGCGGGTGCCGGGGTTGCCGTAGGAGGCCAGCCACTCCGCGATCGCCCCCAGCAGCGTCACCGGGTCGGCGACCCCCGGCCAGGGACCGGAATCCGAGAGCCCGGGGGAGGACAAGGGGGCGAGGTCATCCACGCGCCGACCCTAGCGCCGCTCAGCGCGGGTGGTCGCGACGGTGGTGGGGGCGGCTCCCGCCAGAGTCCGGCGGTATGCGAAGACCGCCGGTATCACCTGATTCTGGGTCCTTGCCCCGCGAAATCGCCGGGTTTGCGCCGTGGAACGTCCCCGCAGACCACTTCGCTACAAAAGGTCCATTTTGTAGCGTAGTTAAGTTAGAGGTTTAGTAACTTGAACCACTGGTTGCGGTTACGAAACTCAAACCCTAGTCTGGCGAGGTGATCGAGGCGCTGACCGACAAGACCCCCGGACTCTGCGGCTTCACCCGATGCCGAGCCCCCCTCCCTGGCCCAGGACCCCGCGGCGGCCGCCCCCCGGAGTTCTGCCCCGAACGCGAGTGGCCCGGCGGCCGCACCTGCCGCCAGCTCGCCGCCGCCGAAGACGCCCTGCGCTCCCTCGGCGACGACACCCCCACCCCCGGCGCCCTCACCGCCGCCGCCACCGTCCTCACCGACACCGTCGACCGCGTCCTGGACCCCCTGCGCGAACTCCTGCTCACCACCCAGGAACTGCGCGCCACCGCCACCACCGAACTCGCCGCCGCCGACGCCCGCGTCACCACCGCCGACGACACCGCCCGCACCGAACGCACCCTGCGCGCCCAGGCCGACCAGCGCGCCGACACTGCCGAAGCCGCCGCCGCCCAAGCCCGCCACGACGCCGACGCCGCCCGCGCCGAGACCGCCGAAGCCCTCCACACCCGCGACGACGCCCTCGACCGCCTCCGCGCCGCCGAGAACGCCCGCACCCGAGCCGAACGCACCCTCGCCGCCGCCCAAGCCACCGCCACCACCGAAGCCGACCACGCCCGCCACGCCCTCAACGAAGCCCGCACCGAACGCGACAAAGCCGCCGCCCTGCGCACCGAACTGGCCACCACCACCGAACAGCTCACCGCCGCCCGCGCCCACCACCACACCCTCACCGCGGACCTGACCGACTTCCGCGCCCAACTCGCCGCCACCACCACCGACCTCGCCGCCGCCCAAGCAGAACTCCGCACCCTCCACGCCGAACTGAGCACCGCTCACACCGACGCGGCCACCACCACCGCCACCCTCGCGAGCACCCGAGCAGACCTCACCGCCGCCCACACCGAACTCACCGCACTCCGCGCCGAGCAGACCACCACCCGCACCCGCCTCGACGAGGCCACCCGCGACCTCACCGCCGCCCGCACCCACACCGCCACCCTCACCGCCGAACTCGCCGAACTCCGCGCCACCACCACCGCCGCCCAGAACGAAGCCGACCTGCACCGCACCCACGCCCACGACGCCCGCGACACCGCCACCCACCTGCGCACCGACCTGGCCCGAGCCCACAGCGACACCGACCGCCTCCGCGCCCGGCTCGACACCCTCACCGCCGACACGACCACCCTGCTCACCGCCCTGCGCGCCGACCCCCAGACCAGCCCACGCCTGCCCGACCTGCTCCCACCCGGCCTCCTGTAGCCACCACCCTCCCCGGCCGGCACAGAACACCGACGCTCTCGCCGCCAGTGGCCACGCAGCGGATCACCCTCCTGGCCACTGTCTTCGGCCCGGCGGCACCGGCGACATGACACCGCGCCCGCCCACCACAGCGGCGGACGGGCGCAGGGGACAGGCAGCTCAGCGGACCCGGTCATCCACCATCGCCAGCTCCCCGAACTCCCCGGTCGACCGTGTAGGGGAGCACCCAGCTCATGTTGACGACCCCCGCCGCCGGTTCCGCTCACTCATGGTGTGCTCCTTGAATCGAAGGAGCCGCCGCCAAGGCGTCCGTCGGGCAGGACGGGGGAGACCCGGTAGACCAGACGCTCGTGGGGGAGCCCCTCCAGGACCTCGCCCTCCGCGCGGCCCACCACCACATCGGAGCCGTCCACGTCCTCGACGTCGCGGAACTCCTGCATGATCCGCCCGCCCGGCCACCCCTGGAACACCAGCTCGGAGACCCGCAGGTCCCGCGGCGCCCACCACCGCGCCAGCAGCGACGCCAAGGTCAGGTGCCGCCACACCAGCTCGGCCGAGGCGGACAGCGACCGGGAGAACCGGAACTCCCGCCCGTCGGCCCACCCGGCCTCGTCGGCGGCAAGGCGCTCGGCCCGCAGGTCGACCAGGCGCCACCGGGCGGGGTCGGCCAGCGCGGCAGGGGACAGTGTCAGGTCCGCTCGTAGCTCAGCACCACCATCCCGCTCGGCAGCGCCCTGGAGTCCACCAGCGAAAACGCCACCGGCGAGAACCCCGCCCGAAACAGCGGTACCCCGTCACCGGCCACCACCGGATACACCTTGAGCACCAGCGCGTCGACCTCGCCCAGCAGCTCCCCGGCCAGCTGCCCACCGCCCGCCAGGTAGATGTCACGCCCTTCCTGCGCCTTCAACTCCCGCACCAGCGCCACCACGTCACCGGCGACGACCTCCACCGCCGGGTCCAGGCCCGCTCCCAGGCTCCGCGACGCCACGATCTGCCGCAGATGCGCGTACGGGCTCGTGATCCCCACGTCCAGCGCCGGTTGATAGGTCGCCCGCCCCTGAATGCACACGTCGAAGCGTCGATTGGGGGAGTCCACCCCCAGTTGCGCCCGCACGTGCGTCGGCAGCGCGTCCGGATACTCCTGCACGATGAACCCCACCACGTCGTCGGTCACCGGCAGGAAGTCCACCTCCCCGTCAGGCCCGGAGATGAACCCGTCGATCGACATCCCCACGTAGTAGACGAGCTTGCGCACGCCAACCCCCCTCCGTCGTAGTACTATGCCTGTAGTGCTCAGAACGTAGTACTACACCTGAAGTGGTGTCAATCGAGGAGAACCGTGCGCAACAACGCCGAACGCCGCAACACCCTGCTCGACGCCGCCATCACCGTCCTCGCCCAGCACGGCGCCCGCGGCCTCACCTACCGCGCCATCGACACCCAAGCCGCCGTCCCCCCAGGCACCGCCACCAACTACTTCCCCAACCGCGACGACCTCCTCACCCAAGTCGCCCACCGCGTCTACGAACACTTCACCCCCGACGACACCACCATGGCCGCCATGCACGACGGCCCCCGCGACCGCACCAAACTCGCCCACCTCATGCACGACCTCGCCACCCGCGTCACCGCCTACCCCGACGGCCACCTCGCCCTCGTCGAACTCCGCCTCGAAGCCACCCGCCGCCCCCACCTGCGCACCCTGCTCACCCACCGCATCCGCGCCGACGTCGACACCAACATCGCCCACCACACCGACTCCGGCCTCCCCGGCGACGCCACCACCGTCGAACTGCTCTACCTCGCCATCAACTGGCTCATCCTCGAAACCCTCACCCTCCCCGACCTCTTCCCCGACCGCGACACCCTCATCGCCGCCCTGGTCGACCGCCTCACCGACACCCACACCTGACACCCCACGCGCCCCGCTCGGCCACTCCCGCACTACCTCCGGCCTCCCGGCGACACCCCCGCCCACCCGCCGACACCGGTACCGAACCGCCCGCTTCCGCCACCAATCGCCGAACCCCGCGGCCTCCCACCCGCCACAACACCGAACGCACCCGCGCGCCCAAGCCCGACCATCGCGCCGACACCGCCCTGCACCATCCCTGCGCCCAGGACACCCACTCCCGACACCGCGAACCCCCTCCACACCAGCGCTCAACGCCCCGCCACCAGCGCGAACACCGTCCACGCCGCCATCACCACCCCGACAACGACAACCCCGACTCAAACCGCCGCAGCACCCCCGACACCGGATCACGGAACTCCAGCACCCGCGCCAACAACTGCAACGGCACCGAGAAGTCGTCCACCGCCCGCTCCCGCACCACCGGATACAAGTCATCACCCACGATCGGCGCACCCAACCCCGCCATGTGCACCCGCAGCTGATGCGTCCGCCCCGTCTCCGGCACCAACCCGAACAACCCCACCTCCCCCCGGCGCTCCACCGACACCACCCGCGTCACCGCGTTCGCCACCCCCGCCACCTCCCGCGCCGCACGAACCCCCCGCTCCTTCACGATCCGACTCCGCACCACCGTCCCCACCCCAGGCCACCCACCCGACACCCGCCCCACCGCCGAGTACTCCTTGACCACCTCCCGCCGCGCGAACAACCCCTGATACAACCCGCGCGCCTCCGGCCGCACCACGAACACCAGCAGCCCCGCCGTCAACCGGTCCAGCCGGTGCGCGGGAGCCAACGACTCGATCCCCGTCACCCGACGCGCCCGCACCAGCGCCGTCTCCGCCACATGCGACCCCCGCGGGATCGTCGCCAGGAAATGCGGCTTGTCCACCACCACCAGATCCTCGTCCTGGAACACCACCGACAACGGGAACGGCACCGCCACCTCCACCGGCAACTCCCGGTAGAACCACACCGACCCACCCCGCACGAACGGCGCGTCCACCGCCAGCGGCCCCGACTCCGACCACACCCCGCCCGAGGCGAACAGCTCATCCACCCGCGCCACCGGCACCGGCAACCGCTCCACCAGGTGATCCCGCACCGTCGCCCACGCATCCGACACCGGCAGCCGCACCCGCACCGCGTCAACCCCGTCGCGCTGCGGCAACGGCGAGCGCACCTTCCGACGCACCTACTCCTCCACCAACTCCGACAACACCCGATACGTCCGGTTCGACGCCGCCGCCGCCCGACGCTGCGCCCCCGTCGCCTCAATGTAGTTCTGACTCGTCGCCAACGACGCGTGCCCCAACAGCGCCATGATCTCCACCGCGTTCGCCCCGTCCTCGGCCAACCGCGTCGCGAACGTGTGCCGCAACGCGTGCAGGTTCGCCCCCGCGGGCACCCGATCCCGCACCCCCGCCCCGGCGAAACACGCCTTCACCAGGTAATCCAGCGCCCCCCGCCCGATCCCCGCCCCATCCGACCCCAACAACAGCGGCGACTCCGGCCCGAACGACACCCCGGGGAACCGCCGCCCGCACGACTCCAGATACGCCCCGATCACCCGCTCCAGCGGCGCCTCGATCGGAATCGACCGCTCCCGGCTCGCCTTCCCCTTCACGAACAGCCGCTGCTCACCGGCCCGCCCCACCACCGACGAGCGCCGCAGCGCCCGCAGCTCCGCCGACCGCAACCCGGCCACCAGTCCCAGCGCCACCACCGCCAGATCCCGCTCCGGCCACGGCTTGCGCGCCCGCCGCGCCCCCGAGGCCACCGCCGACAGCAACGCCTCCGGCGTCCCCTCACCACGCAGCGGCTTGGGGGACAGGGGAGTGGGCCGCGGTCGCCCCACCGCCCCCATCGGATTGCCCGCCAGCAGACCGTCGGCCACGCAGAACTGGAAGAACTGGTTCCACGTCGACCACGCCCGCGCCACCGAGCTGCGCGCGTGGTCGTCGGCGAACGACCCGAACGCCGCCCGCAGCGCACCCGCCGCGACGTCTTCCAGCGCGACGTCCTCCACCGCCGTGCCCAGCTCCCCGGCCAGCCGCCTGTTCACCCCAGCCAGATCCCGTCGGTAGGCGGCAGTCGTGTTGGGGGAGTCCTTGCGCGGCTTGCGCGCCACGAAGAACGCCTCCTGCGCGTCGATCAACTTCACGACACCTGGATACCGCGCCCCACCGACAACCCGGAAACCCGTTCGCCCGAACAACCCCCACCTGCCACCATCGGGTCATGCCCGAGCTGCGCCTGCCCGCACCGGAACTGGAGGCCTCCTTCGCCGAGGCGATGGCCGAGTTCGCCGCCGAGGGCCGAGGCGGCCCCGATGACGGCTCCGCGATCGGCCGCGACCTGCGGGCGGGCATCTGGCGCACCAACTTTCCCTCCTATGTGGACGAACTGCTCGCCGACCGGGACCCGGCCACCACCCGCTGGGTCCCGTGCACGACCTGGTGGTGGTGCGCGGGGGAGACCTATCTGGGGCGCATCGCCCTGCGCCACCGGCTCACCGACGACCTGCGCCGCCGCGGCGGCCACATCGGCTACGACGTGCGCTCTTCCGCGCGCGGACGCGGCCACGCCAGCGCCATGCTCGCCGCCGTCCTCCCGCACGCCGCCGCAGTCGGTGTCGACTTGGCGCTCGTCACCGTCGACGACACCAACGCCGCCTCCCGGGCGGTCGTCGTCCGCAACGGCGGTGTCCCGGTCGGTATCCACGGCCGCACAGTGCACTACGCGGTCCCCACGTACGCGATATCCCGTCACCAGTTACATGCATAATGACGGTTATGCATGATTCGGCTGGCTGAGGCCGACGTCCGATCACCCTGGGGGCTAACGTCACGGTGACGATTCCCTGGGTGGTGCATGGGCGCGCACTCGGGGACCGGGGCGCCCTCTTAGGCCTTCTTCGGAGGCCTCGCGCCGTGGCTCGCGCGCTTCCGGAGGCGCGTCGCCCCGCGTGACGAACGACGGCGCGCATCAGTGCATGGCGACGCCACAGGTCCCGATGTCAGTTGATCAACCCTTCCGGGTCGATCTCCGCAGGTCGCCGTAAGTTCGATAATCGACATTATGTTAAGTAGATGGTTCTGACGCCCACCCCCGCTACGGTGCCCGCATGAGCGACAGACGATGGCCGCGGACGCGCGCGACGGACGAACTACGCCTGCAGGTCGAGTTCCTGGACTTCCTGCGCCGCACCGCCGTCGCCAAGGTCGCCGGACTCGACCCGGCCCTCGCCGCGACCGCGCCCGTCCCGACATCGCCCCGGATGACCGCCCTCGGTGTCATCAAGCACCTGACGGCCGTCGAGCGCTACTGGCTGTCGATCGCCTGTGCGGGCTCGGCGCTGCCGTCCCTGTGGGCCGGTGACCCCGATCCGTCGTGGGACCTGACGGAATCGGACACTCCGGACACGGTCCTCGCCGCCTACGAACACGAGTGGTTCAACTCCGCCGAGGCCTTGGCGACGGTCTCCCCCGGCGACATCGCCGCCGACGGCGAGCGGACGGTCCGCTGGGTCCTGGCCCACGTCGTTCAGGAGACCGCCCGGCACGTCGGGCACCTCGACTTCCTGCGCGAGCTGGCCGACGGCGAGGTCGGCGAGTAGGAGCCGGCTTCCACTCCCCCGTCGCTGTCCGGGATGGACGGTCACCGCTCCCCCGCGCGCCGGGTTATCGGCGCAGGGCGATGAGGAAGCCGTCCCAGCCTTTGCGGCCGACGGTTTGCAGTGTGGTGGCGTGGACGCGCTCCTCGGTGGCGACGACGTCGATGAGGGCGCGGGTGCCGGTGACGTTGGGGTCGGTGTCGTGGGGGTTGGTGACGGCGCCTGCGCGGACGACGTTGTCGACGACGATGAGGCCGCCGGGGACGACGAGTTCGACGGCGAGGCGGAAGTAGTCGGCGCTGTGCTGTTTGTCGGCGTCGATGAAGGCGAAGCCGAAGCCGCCGGTGAGGCTGGGCAGGATGTCGAGTGCGGGGCCGGTGCGGATGTCGACGTTGGTGTGGCCTGCCTGGTGGAGGTTGGCGCGGGCGGTGTCGGCGTGGTGGGGGTTGATCTCGATGGTGATGACGGTGCCCGCGGGGCCGACGGCGTCGGCGAGCCAGGCGGTGCTGTAGCCGCCGAGGGTGCCGACTTCCAGGACGCGGCGGGCGCCGCAGGCGCGGACCAGGAGGGCGAGGAGTTTGCCCTGGTTGGGTGCGACGTCGATGTCGGGCAGGTGCGCGGCGGTGTTGGCGGCGCGGATGTGGGCGAGGGCGGGGTGGGGGTGCAGGAGTGCGGCGTCGAAGTAGTTGTCGACGGCGGTGTGGTCCTCGTGCGCCATCGCCTCAATGTAGCTGCGTTGGGCGGTTGGGCCCAGGATCAGGCAACTCTGCCGAGGACGGCTCGGCCGGCGTCGGTGACGGCGACGGGGGCGTCGTGGGAGCCGATGCCGCGGCCGATGGCGACCCAGCCTCGGCGTTCGGCGAGCATGAGGACTTCGCCCTCCCATTGGGGGACGCGGCCGGCGGCGGTGCCGTCGGGGTCGGCCCAGACGAAGCCCGCGGGGCCTCCCCAGAGGCCGTTGTGGAAGAGGACGTCGCCTTCGGCGACGTGGGTTAACGCGATGTCGACGCCTTTCATGTCGACCACCTCCGGGGGGTCTGGTGACTCGTGTCACACCCGGTTGTACCAGTGGTGGCTGACGTTTCGGTGATCCAGGCGGTCAGGTCAGCACGGACGCGTGCTTTGACGTCGTCGGGGGCGAAGGAGCTGTCGATGGCGGTGGTGGCGATGGCGGCGATGGTGTGGTCGTCCCAGTGGTAGTGATCGCGCAGGCGGGTGTATTCGGCGGTGAGGGTGGTGCCGAGGACGTCGGGGATGTCGAGGTTGATGGAGAGGGGGATGCCCGCGTCGATGAGGCGGGGCAGGGGGTGCTGGTCGAGGTGGGTGATGGAGCGCAGGGCGAGGTTGGAGGAGGCGCAGACTTCGACGGCGGCGCCGTGCTCGCGCAGCAGGTGCAGGGTGGGGGTGTCGGTGGTGGTGGCGTGGCCGATGCGGTCGGCGGCGCCGAGGGTGAGGGCTTCGGCGATGGAGTGGGGTCCGGTCATCTCGCCCGCGTGGTGGACCATGCGCAGGCCTGCGGCGCGGGCGTCGGCGAGGAGGGTGGCGAAGGGGGCGATGGGGTGGGCTTCGTCGCCTGCGACGCCGATGGCGACGACGGTGTCGGGGTGCCGCAGCGCGGTGTCGATCATGGTGGCGAGGCGGGTGGTGGGTCGTCGGCGGGAGTGGTCGAGGATGAGGCGGGCGGTGATGTCGTGCTGGTTGGCCTCGAGTGCGGCGATGACGGCGGGCAGGACGTCGGCGCCGAGGCGTTCGGTGTGGGAGCCGGAGGAGAGGGTGAGTTCGGCGTAGCGGATGCCGTCGGCGGCGGCGTCGGCGAGGTATTCGCTGGTGATGCGGGTGAAGTCCTCGGGGTGGCGCAGGCAGGAGCGGACGAGGGTGCCGCGGTCGGCGAAGGCCCGGAAGCCTGGGTAGCCCTCGGGTGGGACTGAGGGGATGGTGATGTGGTGGCGTTGTGCGAGGTCGGTGAGGGTGTGGGGGCGGATGGTGCTTTCGAGGTGGACGTGGAGGTGGGCTTTGGGGAGGGTGTGAAGGTCGCGCACTCCCCCACTCAAGCGGATGGGCGGTGGTGTGCGCGAAGCGGTTTCGTGGCAACCTTTCGGGTGTGAGGCGGGTCAAGGACATGACGTACCCCGATCGGGAGGTTCCCGCCGTGCCGTTGCGCTTTCCTCAAGGGCGTTCGCGCCATCTGTCGGTTTCGGGTGAGCGGCACGGGACGGTGTTGACGATCACGGCGGCCGGGCACATCGATCTGGCGACGGAGGCGCCGTGGCACGAGCGGCTGATGGAGGCGGCGACGAGCCCGGAGCACACGACGCATCTGGTGGTGGATCTGACTGCGGTGACGCATTTGAGCTGGGCGAGCACGGCGGCGTTGGTGCGGGCGCATCACGCGTGCGTGGGTCGGGGTCGGGCGTTGCATGTGCGGGCGGGTGGGGCGATTCTGACGGGGTTGCGGTTGACGCGGCTGGATGACACGTTGACGATCACGCCCGCGGCGCAGGTGACGCGGAGTGTGGCGCGCTACAACTGCAGTGAGTGGTTGATCGCTTAGTCACCGCAGTTGGGTCGGGGCGTCAGGTGGGCTGGTCGAAGCGCACGCGTGCGGATTCCAGTCCGCGCGCCGCTGCCACTGTGTCCGCTTCGGTTTCCACCGCGGTGCGTACTCGCGCGGGTGTCGTGTCGAACATGGTCACCGTGATGTCCAGGCGCTTGCCGCTGACCTTCGGCCGCCACATTCCGGCGATCTCTGCGCCTGCGAGTACCGCTCCCGGGTTGCCGATGATCCGCCACACCTGTTTGCGCCGCTGGGGGTCCGGGACGAGGAGTTCGCGGTCGCGGCCTTGCAGCAGCGGGTCCATCGGGGGCAGCAGCCGCACGATCTCGGTGGCGTCGGGGGCGTCGAGGAGTTCGGCGATGTCGGGTTCGGGCAGGAATGTGTCTCGTCCGTGCACGCGCACGGTGACCAGGTGTGCGGGCCACATCGTTTTCTTGACCACGGTGTGGGTGGTGTCGAGGTAGCCCGCCAGGTCGCCGGGTGTGGCTGGGCCGTGTACGGCGAGGTAGTCGGCCACCAGGTCACCGGCCGCTGTCTCGGGGAGGTCGTGGCGGTTTGGCAGTGGTGCCAGGCGGGCGGGTCGTCCGCTGAGCACTTCCACGCCCGCGGCGATGCCCGCGGCTTGGAACACGCTGCCGAATACGTGCCGACAGGCGCAGGGCGCGCAGTCGGCGGAGTAGGCGGGTGGCAGGGCCGCGGTCATCTCGGTGCTGGCCTGTGCGCGGGGTATCTCCTCGCGCACCACGTGGCGCAGTGCCGCGGCGGCGCGGGCGAACGCCGCCAGCGGCGCGATGTGGGCGGCTCGCAGTGATCGGGTGAACGGGGTTCCCAGTCGTGCGGCGGCGTCGGCGTCGTTGTGCGGGTAGAGGCGGGCGGCGTGGGTGGGCAGTTCGGCGCGCCGCAGCAGGTGGGGTGCGCCGCGCTGGGCCCACACGAGTGCCAGCCCGGGGTCGTGCAGCGTGGCCCCGGTGGGCAGGCGTGCCGCCAGGGCCACGCGGTGGGAGCCTGCGAGGGCTTCCTGCACGCCGAGGTCGAGCACTCGCAGCGCGGTGAGGGTGCTGGTGTCGCGGTGCAGTCCGTGGCGGGCGATCCGCCATGCCATCACCTGTTCGCGGGGTATGTCGGCGCCGGGCATGCCAGTGCTCTCTCAGTCGATGCGGGTCACCACGTGTTCGGTCACTGGTGCCGGGGCGGCGTCGCAGCTGACGGGGCGGGCCTGTCGGTGGTGTTCGGTGACGGTCACCCGCCAGGCTCGGCCGTCGGTGTGGGCGACCGCGATGTGCCAGCCGTCCTCTTCGCGCACGGGGGCGCGCACGTGCAGGGCGTCGGGGTCGAGGGTGTTGGTCAGTTGTCGTACGGCGAGGTCGGCGACCTGTGCGGGTGGGGGGTAGGTGGAGCGGCCGCGGCAGCGTTCTCGCACTACTCCGGTCTCGGTGAGGATGGTTGCCCCTAGTGCTGTGTCCACGCGGGCGTAGGCGTAGCCGGTGGGCAGCAGCAGTGCGGTGGGCGCGAAGCGGTGGCCGCCCAGGTGCGTGGCTTCCCACACGAGGTCGTGGTCGTGGGTGTCGGCGAGTTCTTGGGCCAGTGGTCGGCCGGCGACGGCGCAGCAGACGTCGCGGCGGCCGTTGGTGCACACCAGCAGCAGGCGCTGGTCGACGGCGCCGCCGAAGCCGGCTGGGCTGCCTGCTCCTGCTGCGGTGAAGTCCAGGTCCAGTAGCAGTTTCGGGTCGGCGAGCAGCGCGGCGCGCAGGAAGGAGCGGCCGGGGGCGGTGTGGGCGAGGTAGACCCGCCGCAGTGCGGGGAGCCGCCGGTCGGGGTGTCTGCCGGGGCGTCGGATCAGGACGATCCGCACGCCGGTGCCTGTGGCGCGGGCGGCCAGTTCCGCGCCCAGTCCCCTGTCCAGGTGTGACTGGGTCAGCGCGTCGGGGCCCCAGGGGCCGGGTTGTTCCAGGCACAGCCAGGTGGCCGCCACCGCGGCGGTGCCTGCGGGGGGCTCTCCTGCGGCGCCGGAGAGCGCCGAGCACGAACTCACCGCAACAGGTTCTCACGCCAGGTACCGCCGTTCGAGTGATACCCCGGTTCAGGAGCGGTCGCACGTGCGGGTGATGCGCTGGGCGAGGGCCCGCAGGCGGGTCACCAGCTCGGGGGGCTGTACGACCTCGAACTCGCAGCCGATGAACCAGACCCACACGGCGAGGTCGTCGAGGGAGTTGGCGCCGATGCGCAGCAGGCAGGTTTGTTCGTCCACCGGTTCGAGCACGCCGGACTGGCTGGCGACGTAGTCGGCTGCCTGGTGGGCGGGGACGTGCAGGCGTAGGACGGCTTGGTGGCGGTATACGCGGTTGGTGACGCCGAAGGCGGTGTAGCGGGCGATGTCTTCGTCGGGGGGTGTGCGTTGGGTGAATCTCGGGCCCGCGGGTGTCTTGGGCTGTACTCGGTCGACGCGGAAGGTGCGCCAGTCGTCGCGGTCGAGGTCGTAGCCGACCAGGTACCAGCGGCGTCCGGTGTGCACGAGTTTCAGCGGTTCGATGTCGCGTGTCGCGGTGTGTCCGTCGTGGGAGCGGTAGTCGAAGCGCAGCCGCCGCTGGTCGCGGCATGCCCCGGCGATGACGTGCAGCACTTCGGGGGTGACGGTGGGGCCGTTGCCGGGCAGGGCGACGGTCGCCGCTTGCAGGGCGGCCACCCGGTGTCGCAGCCGGGAGGGCAGCACCTGTTCGAGTTTGGCCAGGGCCCGTACGGAGGTTTCCTCGATGCCGGACACCGTGCCGCCCGCGGCGGTGCGCAGTCCCACCGCGACGGCCACGGCTTCCTCGTCGTCGAGCAGCAGTGGCGGCAGGGCCGCTCCGGCTCCGAGCCGGTAGCCGCCGGTGACCCCGGTCGCCGAGTGCACGGGGTAGCCCAGGGAGCGCAGTTTGTCGACGTCGCGGCGTACTGTCCGGTCGGTGACGTTGAGCCGGTCGGCCAGGTCGCCGCCGGACCATTCGCGTCGTGTCTGCAGCAGCGACAGCAGTCGCAGCAGCCGCGCCGAGGTCTCCAGCATGTCCCCCAGCATCGCACCCTCAGCGGACAGCTCTTGTCCGCAGCTCACACGCGCACGTCGTGGGCCTTGTCCGGTTCGGTCGCCGCCAGCAGGGCAAGCCCCTCCCCCGCGAGCGCCTCGCGGTCCGCCTTCGCCAGCGGCCCGAACGGTGTGACCACCACCGCCGCGCTCCCCCGGGCGCGCTCCACCCGCCACGTCCCCGCCACCCGGCCGTCCACCAGCACCGTCGGGTGCACGATCCCGTTCTTGGTGATCACCACCCGGCGGTGGTCGTCGGCGATCACCCGGGTGCGGTCGGCGTGGCTGAGCAGCAGGTTGTCGAAGTCGGTCAGCAGGCGTGCGGGGGCGGGCTCGTCGGGGCCGGGGCGCGGGGCGTCCGGCAGGTCGTACAGCACCCGACCGTGCACCTCGGCCGACCACAGGTCCAAGCGCTCGAACACCTCGCGCAGCCCGGTCAGCCCCGACCACGCCTGCGCGTCGGCGGCTGTGGCCGGGCCGAAGGCCCCCAGGTAGCGGCGCACCAGCCCGTCCACGGTCAGCTTCTCGCCGGTGCCTTCTCCCGCCCACGAGTGCAGGTGCAGGTGCGCGGCGGGCCCGGTGCGCCCCCACAGGCCGCGCGGGGTCACCTGCACCAGCGGCAGCGAGGCGCGCGCGGCGGTGGCCATGGCCATCGGGTCGACGCCGGGGAAGCGCGGCGCGAGCACGGCGGCCAGCTCCACCGCGGTGGCCGCCGTGTGCCTCAGGTGCTCGGCGGCGGCGGTCAGGATCTGCGGCCGCAGCTCTGCCGGGAGTGTGGCCACCGAGGCGGATCCGCGGTCCAGGACGGGCTGCACCAGGGGGCGCAGCAGGTGGGCGTCACGGGCGGACACCAGATGGATCGTTCCGCGCATCAGCAGCAGCCGCACCAGTGCGCGCTCGGCGATCGGTTCGGCCAGCTGCCGCATCGTGAACCCGGCCAGGCGTGACCACAGCCCCACGTAGGGCGGCAGCGGGTTCTGCGACTGCATCCCCACCAGGTGTTCCACCGCCGCCACCGGGTCCATCGCGACGCGTCGCAGCAGCAGCTGGCGCGCCAGTGTGGCCCGGTTCAGCGACATTCCCGTCACCTTCGGCATGGGCGACACCGTAGCGGTGGGCGATGTCGAGGCAGGCCTGCCGTAGTTGCGGCGGGTGCAGTTCGGTGATGTCGGTGTCGAAGGTGGCGAGGAGTCCGGCGATGCCCGCCCACGACCAGGCGCCGAGGGTGAGGCGGCAGTGCTCGTCGTCGAGGTGTTCGACGACGGAGCCGCCGGGGGCCCAGCGGGCCACGACGTGGGCGGGCAGGGCGAGCCGGGCGCTGCCGGTGCACTGCCAGGCGGCGGGGGTGTCGCCGCGGTCGTGGCTGCTCATCACGAAGTGCGCGAGGTCGCCGCCGGGGAGGTCGCGGGGGGTGAACGCGAGGCCGGTGGGGCGCGGGTGCAGCCGGTCGACCCGGTCCACCCGCCAGCGCCGCCCGTCGGGGTGGTAGGCGATGAGGTACCAGCGCCCCGCCCACACCACCAGGTGGTGGGGGTGCAGGCGCAGGGCGGGCGCGAAGTCCGCTTCGCCGGGGGCGGGGCGGGTGCCGTCGGGGCGCAGGACCTCGACGGCGAGGGTGTGGCGCTGCCGCACGGCGGCGCCGACGGCGCTCAGCGCGGCGGGGTCGATGGGGGGCGCGGGGAACTCCCAGTAGTTGCGCAGCGCGGTCAGGTGCAGCGATTCCATGGCGGCGCGGAGCGTGTCGGGCATGGCCTGGCGCAGGGTCAGCAGGGCTCGGGCGGCGTGGTCCTGCATGCCGAACACGCTGTGGGGGGCGCTCTGCAGGGCGATGGCGATCGCGAGTGCCTGGTCGTGGTCGAACCGCAGGGGCGGGAGGGTGTGGCCGGTGCCAAGCCGGTAGCCGCCGTCGGGGCCGCGGACGGTCACGACCGGGTATCCGAGGTCGCGCAGGGTGTGCAGGTCGCGTCGCACGGTGCGGGCGCTGACGTCGAGTCGGTCGGCGAGGTCGCGCAGTGGCCAGGTCCCGCGGGTGCCGAGCAGGGACAGCAGCCGCAGCCCTCGGTGGGACGTGGTCGCCATCTGCTCATCGTGCCGGCGGTAGTGGCCATTCGGTGGCCAGTACCGCCGGCACCGTCGTCTGTGTCGGGCAGGGCGAAGGGAAGGCAGTGGGCATGCGTGTTGTGGTGGTGGGCGGCGGGATCGGCGGGCTGGCGCTGGGGGCCGGGTTGCGCGCGGGCGGTCACGAGGTGGTGGTGTTCGACCGCGACACCGACGTCGCGGCGACCGGCGGCTACCACATCACCCTGGACGAGCGGGCTCTCGCGGCGCTCGACGGGCTCGTCGCGGCGCGCACCATGCGCAGGCTGCTGGCGTCGGCCTCGGCGCTGCGGCTGCGGGAGCGCGATGTGTTCTGGGACTACCGCGGCCGCGTGCTCGGTTACGGTCCGGACCTCTCGGCCAGTGGGAGCGTCGACGTCGACCGGATCACGCTGCGCACCCTGCTGGCCGAGGCCGTCGGTGAGGACCTGCGTCTGGGGCGGGCCGTGACGGGCGTCGACACCGACCAGGACGGCAGGCCGCGGGTCGGTTTCGGCGACGGCACGAGCGTCTCCGCGGATCTGGTGGTCGGGGCGGACGGAACCCACTCCGTCATCGCCGCCCACCTGGCGGCGGGCCCGACCAGCCGCCCGGCCGGGATCATCGGGTTCTCCGGGCGTACCCCGCGCGCCGCGCTGACCGCCGCCGAACAGCAGCGTCTGGGTGCACGTTCCACGATGGGCATCGGTCCGCGCGGCGCGGCGCTCTACGTCGGGTTCCTCGACCCGGTCGGCAACGCCGCGCTCGACGCGCCGGAGCTGAGCGCCTCGGTCACCACCGGCCCGACCTACATCTGGGGGGCGATGTTCCCCGAGTCCGCCCGCACCGCCGCCCTGCGCGAGCTGACCGGCCCGGCGCTGCGCACCGCGCTGCTCGACCGGTTCCGACACCACCGGTGGGCCGAGCACACCCTGCAGGTCATCGCCCGCGCCGACCCCGACAGCGTGGCCGCGTTCCGCTTCAACGCCGCCTCGACCCGCGCCGCCGACCTCGCGCCGTGGGCGGCGGGCCGCGTCACCGCCCTCGGCGACGCCGTGCACGCCACTCCGCCCACCGCGGGGATGGGGGCGGGCGCGGCCATCCGCGACGCCGCCGACCTGCGCGATCACCTCGACGGCGTCCCCGAGGCGCTCGTCCCGGAGGCGATCGGGCGCTACGAGGAGCGGATGCGGCGCCGCGGCGCGGAGGTCCTCACCGCGGCGATGAAGACGGTGCGGTTGATCCTGGCCACCGACAGCCCCCTTGGCGCGCCGGCCACCGCCGCCCTGTGTCCGCTCATCGCCGCGGTCACCCGCCTTCGCCTGCCGGCCCGGGGCGCGGGCCGGTAGGCGGCGGGGCTCAGCGGGTGCCGTCGGTGCGGCGGGGCACGCTCCAGGGGTTGGCCTCCTGCAGGGGTTCGGGCAGCAGGGCGTCGGGGAAGTTCTGCCAGGCGACGGGCCGCAGGAACCGTTCGATGGCGGCGGTGCCGACGGAGGTGGTGGTGGGGGCGGTGGTGGCCGGGTAGGGGCCGCCGTGCTGCTGGGCCCAGCTGACGGTGACGCCGGTGGGCCAGTCGTTCCACAGCAGGCGACCGGCGATGCGGGTCAGCGACGGCAGCACCGCGCGCACCCACTCGGTGTCGGTGTCCTCGCCGTGGATGGTGGCGGTCAGGCCCGGCTCCACGGCGGCCAGCAGGCTGATCAGCTCGTCCTGGTCGGTGTAGGTGACGATCAGCGAGGTGGGGCCGAAGCACTCCTCGCGCACCGCCGCGCCCGCGGCCAGGAAGTCCTTGCCGGTGATGGTGAGCAGGGTCGCGCCGCGGGCGGGCCCGTCCCCGGCGGACTCGGCGAGCACCTCGACGCCGGGCGCGGCGCGCAGCGCGTCCAGGGTGTCGCCGTACCCGGCGGTGATGCGGTCGTTGAGCATGCGCTGGGCCGGGACGGCCGAGACCGCGGCGCGCAGGGTGTCGGTGAGGCCGTGGCCTTCGGGCAGCAGCAGCAGCCCGGGTTTGGTGCAGAACTGGCCCGCGCCGAGGGTGAAGGACCCGGCGTAGCCGGTGGCGATGGCTTCGCCGCGGGCGTCGAGGGCGGCCTGGGTGACCACGACGGGGTTGACCGAGCCGAGTTCGCCGTAGAACGGGATGGGCGCGGGCCGGGAGGCGGCGATGTCGAACAGGGCCCGCCCGCCGGGCACCGAGCCGGTGAAGGAGGCGGCCTGCACGCGTGGGTCGCGCAGGGCATCGACGCCGACGGCCTGGCCGTGGATGACGGCGAGGACCCCGTCGGGGGCGCCCGCGGCGGTGAGCGCCGCGCGCAGGACCTCGCCGGTGCGCTCGGAGAGGCCGGGGTGCCCGGGGTGGGCTTTGAGCACGACCGGGCACCCGGCGGCCAGCGCCGAGGCGGTGTCGCCGCCTGCGACGCTGAAGGCGAAGGGGAAGTTGCTGGCGGCGAAGACCAGCACCGGCCCGATCGGGGTCAGCACGCGGCGGATGTCCGGGCGCGGGCCCATCGGCCAGTCGGGGTCGGCGTGGTCGACGGTGGCGCCGAGGTGGGCTCCGTCGGCGAGGACCTGGGCGAAGAGGCGCAGCTGGAAGGTGGTGCGCTTCAGCTCGCCCTGCAGGCGCGGCGCGGGGGGCAGGTGGGTCTCGGCGGCGGCCAGCGCGATGAGTTCCTCGGCGTGGGCGTCGAGGGCGTCGGCGGCGGCGGTGAGCCAGCCGCCGCGCCGGGCGGGGGTGGCCGCGGCGGTGCGGGGCGCGGCGGCGGCGGCCGCGGCGAGGATGTGTTCGAGCGCGGCGGGGTCGGTTGCCTGGCTCATGTGCTCTGGTGCTCCTAGCGTCGCGGGTCGGTTATCGGGGCTGCTTGGTGGGCGGCGGTGGTGGCGGCGGTGATGTCCGGCCAGCGGGCCGGGCCTGCGAGGCCGAGGTGGTAGAGGTGCAGCTCGGTGGCTCCGGCGGCGGCGAGGTCGGTGGTGTGGGCGGCGATGTCCTCGACGGCGCTCGCGGCGACCGCGGTGATGTAGCTGCCCACGGCGACATTGTCCGCCAGGTCGGCCCGCGCCGCGGCGACGGCCCGCGCGCCCGCGGGGCCGGGGGCCCAGTTGTGCAGGACGACGGCGTCGACCTCGGCGCCCGCGGTGGGTGTGAGGCCGGGCAGGGCGCCGGTGGTCCAGGGGTCGACGGCGCCGTGCAGGGCCACCCGCGTCCCGGCCGGGATGTGGTCGAGCACGGCGCGGCGCAGCGCGTCGGTGCCGCGCTGGCGGGTCTCCAGCAGGAGCGCGGCGAGTTCGGCGGGCAGCTCGTCGTCGGTGGTGGTGAGGTCGCCGGTGGCCATCAGCGCACCGACGTGCGCGCGCAGGGTGGCCCGCACCTGCGCGGGGTCGGCGCCTGCCTGTGTCCACTGCTCGGCGCAGGCGGTGCAGCAGCAGACCGACAGCAGCCGGGCGGTCGCGGGCGACCACACGCCGTCGGTCTTCTCGTGCTGGTGCTGGTGCACCGCGCCCAGCTGCCCGCAGGCCTCCAGCACGACGGTGGCCACGTCGAGGCCGCGCAGGCTTTCGGCGGTGAGGGTGGCGGCGTAGTCGCGCACGCGCGGCTGTGCCGGGCACAGCGCCCACGGGTAGGTCTCGCCGTAGCAGTTGCGCACGGCGGTCTGTGGGTGCGCGGCGCCGAGCCGGGAGCTGTGGGTGAGCACGATCCACGCCGCGGCGGGGATGCCCGCGGCGGTGAGGGCGGCGACCGCCTCGCCGGCGCCGTCCTCGGAGTCGACCCAGTCGGGGGTCGCTGGGCGCAGCGGCCCCCAGGCCTCCTCGCGCACGGGCCGGTAGAAGGCGGCGTGCGCGGCGGTGACGGCGCTTCCCCGCGTGGAGAACGGGGTGGCGGCGCGGGCGCTGTGGTAGGCGACGGCGACGGCGACCTCGTCCACCCCGGCGGCGAGGGCGCGGTCGGTGAACCCGGGGTCGGTGCTGTCCGGGCAGACATCCCACGGGTAGGCGTAGCCGGTGACCTTCACGCGGTCACCACCGCGCGGTGTTGGGCTCGAACGCTGCGACGAAGCGGCGCATGTAGGCGGCGTCGTCGCGGCTGGTCTGTCCGCATCGCAGGTAGTCCTCGTGGGCTCGGGCCAGCGCGTCGGGGTCGAGGTCGACGCCGAGGCCGGGGGTGTCGGGCACGGTGATGGCCCCGTCGCGGAAGGTCAGGATGTCGCCGGTGACGACGTCGGTGTCACGCCAGGGCCAGTGGGTGTCGCAGGCGTAGGTGAGGTGGGGGGTGGCGGTGGCGACGTGGGCCATGGCGGCGAGGCTGATGCCGAGGTGGCTGTTGGAGTGCATGGACAGCCCGACGTCGAAGGCGGCGGCGGCGGTGGACAGGGCCTGGGTGTCGCGCAGCCCGCCCCAGTAGTGGTGGTCGGAGAGCACGACGCCGACGGCGCGGGCGCGGAAGGCCGGTTCGATGTCGGCGAAGCGCACCAGGCACATGTTGGTGGCCAGCGGCATGCCGGCTTGTTCGGCGACGGCTGCCATGCCGGGGATGCCGGGGGTGGGGTCTTCCAGGTATTCCAGGACGCCGTCGAGTTCGGCGGCGACGGCGATGGCGGTCTCGACGGTCCAGGCGCCGTTGGGGTCGATGCGCAGCGGCAGCCCGGGGAAGGCTTCGGCGAGGGCGCGGATGCCGGCGATCTCCCGTTCGGGGGCGAACACGCCGCCTTTGAGCTTGATGGAGCCGAACCCGTAGTCGCCGATCATGCGGTGGGCTTGGGCGACGAGCTGCTCGGGGGTGGTGGTCTCGCCCCAGTCGTCGGCCGGGGCGTCGAGGTGGGCGCCGTACTTGTAGAACAGGTAGGCGGAGAAGTCGACGCGCTCGCGGGCGCGGCCGCCGAGCAGGTCGACCACGGGCCTGCCCAGGTAGCGGCCCTGGGCGTCGAGGGCGGCGACCTCGACGAGCGAGTACACCGCGGCGAGGGTCTTGGCGCTGGAGAAGCCGCCGGTGAGGCCGTGGGCGTCGGTGACCACGACGTCCCCGAGCGCGGCGGCCACAGTGCGGCGCAGGCCGGGCAGGTCGAACACGTCGTGCCCGGCGATGCCGGGCAGCGCGGTGCGGACCTGGTCGAGGAAGGCGGCGTCGCCGTAGGACTCCCCGAGGCCGACGACGCCGTCCTCGCAGTGCAGCTGCATGACGCTGCGCAGCGCGTACGGTTCGTGCACGCCCATGGCGTTGAGCAGCGGCGGGTCGGCGAAGGCGACCGGGGTGAGGGTGACGTCGAGGATCTTCACCGGCTGTGCTCCAGTCCGCGCAGCACGGCGTGGCCGCCGTCGATGATGGCGGCGAGGCGGTCGGTCTGCTCCGGGGTGGGTTCGGCCAGCGGGGGCCGCACGCCGCCGACCTTGTCCCCGCGCAGCCGGGCGGCGGCCTTGACCAGCGACACCGCGAACCCGCGGGTTTCCTGCCGCAGTGCGACCAGCGGCAGGTAGAACCCGGCGAGCAGGGCGTCCATGGCGGTGTCGTCGCCGTCGGCGAGGGCGCGGTGGAAGCGCACGGCGATCTCGGGGGCGAAGCAGTGCACGGCCGAGGAGTAGCGGGCCACGCCGATGGCGGCGTAGGCGCGGGCGGAGACCTCGGCGGTGGGCAGGCCGTTGAAGAACAGGAAGTCGCGCCCGGGGTCGGTGTCGGTGATGGCGGTGCGGATGCGGGTCATGAGGTCGACGTCGCCGACGCCGTCCTTGAACCCGACGACGCCGGGGATGGCGAGCAGGTCGGGAGCGGTCTCGGCGGTGAAGGCGCCGGTGCCGCGGTGGTAGACGACGACGGGGATGCCGGTGTCGGCGACGGCGTGGCGGACGTGGTCGATGAGCCCGTGGGGCGGGCCGGTGACCAGGTAGGGCGGCATCAGCAGGACACCGTCGGCGCCGCCCGCGCGGGCGGCGGCGCCCCCGGCGCGGGCGGTGGCCGCGCCGCCGCCCGCGCCGACCCACACGGGCACCCGCCCGGCGGCCACGTCGCGGGCGCGGGCCAGCACGGCCGCGTGCTCCTCGGGGGCCAGTGAGCCGAACTCCCCGGTGCCGCAGGCCACGAACAGCGCTCCCGCCCCGGCGGCGATGTGGCTTTCGACGGTCTCGGCGAGCGCGTCGAGGTTGATCGCCAGGTCCTCGGTGAAGGGGGTGAGGGGGAACGCCAGCAGGCCGTTGAGCTCGGTGGAGGGCTGTGCCATGGGTGACTCTTCTCCGTTTCCGTGT
The DNA here is from genome assembly GCF_042657845.1 of Actinokineospora guangxiensis. Taxonomy (NCBI): domain Bacteria; kingdom Bacillati; phylum Actinomycetota; class Actinomycetes; order Pseudonocardiales; family Pseudonocardiaceae; genus Actinokineospora; species Actinokineospora guangxiensis. Next base: position 199,365 of record NZ_JBHSKF010000006.1, read on the forward strand.
GGTCGTGCCGCCGTCGGGCGTGGCTCTCAGGCGGGCACGGCGGTTCCTTCTGCGGTCCTGCCCCGCCGGTCGTCGGGGTCGTCCTCTGGGTCATCGCCGTCGATGAGGGCGATGAGCGCGTCGGTGCGTTCGGTGTTCTCGGGGGCCAGGTGCCCGAGGCCGGTGTAGAGGGCCAGGGACACCAGGATGGGGGTGGAGACGGTGACGGCGAGGGTGGCGTCGAAGCCGTAGTAGGCCACGGCGTAGGCGATGAGTCCGCCCGCCCAGGAGAGGAGGGCGGCGCGGGAGCCGGAGCGGCGGAACCAGGGCAGCATGCCCAGCAGCAGCGGCACCGAGATGGGGCCCATGAGGGCGGCGACCCAGAGCACGACGATGCCGAGGACTCCGCCGAGCGCCGGGGCCTGGGTGGCCACGACCATGGTGAGCACGATGAAGATGCCGGTGGTGACGCGCGCGGCGAGCAGGCCTTGGGCTTCGCTCCAGCGCCGGGTCCTGGCGATCATGGCGGGGAGCATGTCGCGGGTGATGACCGCGGAGATGGCGTTGGCGTCGGAGGACACCATGGCCATGGTGTGGGAGAAGATCCCGGCCAGCACGAGGCCGATGAGCCCGGGCGGCAGGAATGTGGTGGTCATGATGGCGTAGGCGTTGTTGGGGTCGTCGATGTCGGGGATGAGCAGGGGCGCGGCGAACATCGGGAACATCATGAACAGCGGCCACACCAGGTAGAGCGCCGAGGAGAGGCGGGCGCCGCGGCGGGCTTCGCGGGTGGTGGGCGCGGCCATGTAGCGCTGCGCCAGGTTCCACATGCCGCCGTTGTACTCCAGGGTCTTCACCAGCACGTAGACCAGCAGCACGATGGTGGTGAACTTGGGTGTGGTGGGGTTGAGGTGCTCAGGCGGCAGCTCGCCCCACATGGTCCAGACCCCGGAGATGCCGCCGAGTTCGTCGAGGACGACCCACAGCATCACGAACGCGGCGATGGCCTGGATGACGAACTGGCCGAAGTCGGTGAGGGCGTCGGCCCAGAGCCCGCCGACGGTGCAGTAGACGAGGGTGATGCTGCCGGTGATGATGATGCCCCAGGTGTAGGGGACGCCGGCGAAGACGTTGAGGATGGTGGCGATGGCGAACCACTTGGCGGCGATGTCGAAGACTTTGAGCAGGCTGCCGCTCCAGGCCAGGGCCTGCTGGGTGGGCAGGTTGTAGCGCTGGGCGAGGTATTCCAGCGGGGAGGCGACGCCGACCGTGGAGCGCAGCCGGTTCCAGCGGGCGGCGAAGAGCCAGCTGCCGATGCCCACGCCGACGCCGATGCTGGCCATGCCCCAGAAGTAGACGGTGACGCCGTCGGAGTAGGCCACGCCCGCGTAGGCGACGAACAGCACGGCGCTGTAGCCGGACATGTGGTGGGAGATCCCGGTCAGCCACCAGGGCATCTTGCCGCCCGCGGTGAAGAAGTCCTTGACGTTCTTGACGCGTTTGTGGGACCACCACCCGATCACGATCATGAGCGCGAAGTACGCGCATACCATTGTCCAGTCGAGTACGTGCACGACTGACTCCTTTCCGCATCTACAGCGAGGCGGGTGTTCACATCTATGAACAGAGTCTGCTATCGTGATAGTGTTCAGCTACACGAATGCAGTTCGGGAAGCTAGTATGGGCGCGGTCACAAGTCAACGCCTCGAACGCGAAAGGAGCCCTGATGGCCCAGCGCGACACCCGGACCGACGGGCCGCCCAACGGCGCCCACCCCGCAGGACAGTCAGAGCAGTCCGGGGTCAAGTCCGCGCGCCGCGCCATCGACCTCATCGAGACCTTCGCCGCCAACGACATGTGGCTCTCGCTGTCGGACCTGCACGCCCGCACCGGCTTCCCCCGCTCCAGCCTGCACGGACTGCTGCGCACCCTGCTGGAGGCCGGGTGGCTGGACACCGACCCCAACACCGCCCGCTACCGCCTCGGCGTGCGCGCCCTCATCTGCGGCACCGCCTACCTCGACCGCGACCCGGTCGTGCCGTACGCCACCGAGGCCATCGAACGCCTCCGCGAGCAGACCGGCTTCACCGCCCACTTCGCCCGCCGCGACGGCGCCCACGTCGTCTACCTGGAGACCCGCGAATCCCGCCGCTCCACCCACCTGGTCTCCCGCGTCGGGCGCACCCTGCCCGCCCACGCCACCGCCCTGGGCAAGGCGCTGCTGGCCGAACTCACCGGCGAGGAGATCGACGCGCTGCTCACCACCCCCCTGCGCGCGCTGACCCCGGCCACCATCACCTCCCCCGAGGACCTGCACCGCGACCTGGCCGCCACCCGCGAACGCGGCTACGCCGCCGAGACCGAGGAAAGCGGCGCCGGGGTGCGCTGCGTGGCCGCCGTCGTCCCCTACCGCATCCCCGCCACCGACGCCATCAGCTGCTCCATGCCCGTCGGCGAAGCGAGCGACGCCGACGCCGCGCGCGTGGCCGAGCTGCTCATCGACACCACCGCCGAACTCGGCCAGCAGCTGCGCCGCGCCGGGATCCGCTGACCCACACCCCCTGTCCCCCGTCTTCCCCGAGGTGTAGCCACCCATGGCAGACCAGCGCGTCCTCATCACCGGCTCGGCCGGTGTCGTCGGCACCTTCATGCGCACCCGCATGGCCCGCCCCGGCCGCCTCCTGCGCCTGCTCGACCTGGCCGAACAACCCCCCGCCGCCCCCGGCGAACCCGTCGAGACGATCACCGCCTCGGTCACCGACCCCGAGGCCATGACCGCCGCGTGCCAGGGCGTCGACGCCCTGGTGCACCTCGGCGGGCACTCCCGGGAAACCACCTGGGAGGCCACCCTGGAGGTCAACGTCCACGGCACCCAGGTCGTCCTCGACGCCGCCCGCCGCGCCGGGGTCCCCCGGGTGCTGCTGGCCTCCAGCAACCACTCCGTCGGCTTCCGCCGCAACGACGAGGGCGGCCCCGAGGGCCTGCCCGCCGACTCCAGCCCCCGCCCCGACACCTACTACGGGGTCAGCAAAGCCGCCATCGAGGCCCTGGGCAGCCTGTACCACTCCCGCTTCGGCATGGACGTCATCGCCATCCGCATCGGCTCCTGCTTCGCCAGCCCGCTGGTGCTCGGCGCGCGCGGCCTGCAGACCTGGCTCTCACCGCGGGACTGCGCCCGCCTCTTCGAGGCCTGCATCGCCGCCCCCAGCCCCGGCTACCGGCTCATCTGGGGCGTCTCGGACAACACCCGCCGCGTCTACTCCCTCACCGAGGCCCGCGCCCTGGGCTACGACCCCCTCGACAACGCCGAGACCTACGCCGAGCAGCTGCCCGAGGCCCCCGCCCCCACCGGCATCGCCGCCGACCTCATCGGCGGCCCCTTCTGCACCGCCCCCCTCGGCGTCGCCAACCCCCTGTGACCCCGACACGGTGAAGGCCCCGGCGTCCACCGCGGACACCGGGGCCTTCACCGTGCTCAGCGGCCGTACTGGCCCGGCGGCGGGGCGGGCGGGCCCCCGTACTGGCCCGGCTGGCCGTAGGGGGTCGGCGCACCGTACTGGCCGGGCTGCCCGTACTGCGGCGGCCCACTGTGCTGGGGCCCGGCCTGCTGAGGGCCGGCCTGCTGGTGGCCGGGCTGGCCCTGCGGGGGCGTGACGGGCAGACCCGCGGGCGGCGACGGCGGCGCCACCGACTGGGTGGCCTCGACCTCGGGCTCACCGGCGGGCAGGGCGGGCGAGTCCGCCGCGGCCTGCGCGGTCGAGGGCCCCACGGCCTTGGGCACCGTCAGCGGGCTCTCCACCTCCTTGCGCGCGACCTCCTCGGCGGCACGCACCGCCTCGGCGACCTTCGGGTCCGGGGAGACGTCGAACCAGCCCTTCACCGACTCCTCGTCCTCCTCCGGCGCGGTCTCGGGCACGTCCTTGGGCGCCTCGTAGCGGAACACCCCGTCATCGCCGGGCGCGCCCAGCATGCGGGCGAAGCCCTCCAGCGCCTTGCCGTAGTCCGAGGGGATCAGCCACACCTTGTTCGCATCGCCCTGGGCCATCGTCGGCAGCGTCTGCAGGTACTGGTAGGCCAGCACCTCCGGGGAGGGCCGCGCCGCCTTCACCTTCTCGATGGCCTTGGCCTGGCCCTGGGCCTGCAGGTAGCGGGCGGCCCGGTCACCCTGGGCGCGCAGGATGCGCGACTGCCGCTCGGCCTCGGCGGCCAGGATCGCCGCCTGCTTGGCGCCCTCGGCCCCCAGGATCTGCGACTGCTTCTGCCCCTCGGCGGTCTTGATCGCCGACTCGCGCAGACCCTCGGCGTTCAGGATCATCGCGCGCTTCTCCCGGTCGGCGCGCATCTGCTTCTCCATCGAGTCCTGGATGGACGGTGGCGGGTCGATCGCCTTGAGCTCCACCCGGGCCACCCGGATGCCCCAGCGGCCGGTCTCCATGTCCAGCACCCCGCGCAGCTGCTGGTTGATGTTGTCCCGGGAGGTCAGCGTCTGCTCCAGGCTCATCCCGCCGACCACGTTGCGCAGCGTCGTCGTGGTCAGCTGCTCCACGGCGATGATGTAGTTGGAGATCTCGTAGACCGCCGAACGCGAGTCGGTCACCTGGAAGTACACGACCGTGTCGATGCGCACCGTCAGGTTGTCCTGCGTGATCACCGGCTGCGGCGGGAAGGACACCACCTGTTCGCGCATGTCGATGCGGGCGCGCACCTTGTCCAGGAACGGCACCAGGAAGTTCAGCCCCGGCTGCCCCACCACCTTGAACCGGCCCAGCCGCTCGATCACCGCGGTCTGCGCCTGCGGGATCACCAACACCGCCTTCACCAGCACGATGATCACGAACAGCGCCGCCACGATCGCGACGATCAACCCGATGTCCACATGTCCTCCCAACCGCGGGCCCTGTCCAGGGCCTCGCCTCGGGGCCACAGTGGACCACGCTCCCGGCGCTCACGCACCGTGGGCGTACACCACCGCGGTGGCCCCGTCGATCTCCACCACCTGCACCTCGGTGCCCGGTTCGAGCACCTGCCGGTCGTCCAGGGCGCGCGCTGACCAGTCGCCGCCGCGCAGCCGAACCTGCCCGCCGTCGGCGTCCACGGTGGCCGTCACCACCGCGGTCTCGCCGATCAGCCCGGCCACGTTGTCGGCCGTGAGCTTCCCGTGCCAGCGGCGCTTCACCGACGGGCGCACCCCGGCCAGCAGGCCCAGCGCCGCCACCGCGAACACCGCCGCGCTCACCGCGGGCACCCCGAACAGCGCCTCCGCGCCTGCCCCGAACAGCGCCGCCGCCCCGAGCATGACCAGCACGAAATCGCCGGAGAGCACCTCGGCCGCGATCAGCACGATCCCGGCGATGAGCCAGATCAGCGCCATGACCCCATCCTCCCAGACCCGCCGCGCGGAGGGGGACGAAACCGGCATGGGCCCGTCACTGTTCGGTCACGAAGTCGATCAGCCGCTCGACAGCGCCCACCAGCGGCGCCTCCAGGTCCCGGAATCCGGTCACCGACGAGCGCACCCGCCGCCACCCCTCGCCCGCATCACCCCAGCCCAGCGCCGCGCACACCCCCTCCTTCCACGGCACCCCGCGCGGCACCACCGGCCACGCCGCGATCCCCACCGCCGAGGGCTTCACCGCCTGCCAGATGTCGACATACGGGTGCCCGGTCACCAGCACGTGCTCCCCGGCGACCCGCTCGGCGATACGCGCCTCCTTGCTGCCCGCCACCAGGTGATCGACCAGCACCCCCAGGCGCCTGCCCGGACCCGGCCCGAACTCCGCGACCCGCTCACCGAGGACGTCGACCCCGTCCAGCGGCTGCACCACCACCCCCTCCACCCGCAGGTCGTGGCCCCACACCAGCTCCACCAGCTCCGCGTCGTGCACCCCCTCCACCCAGATCCGCGACGCCGCGGCCACCTTCGCACCGAGCCCCTCCACCCGCCGCGACCCCGACGCCGACATCCGCGGCCCCGACACCGCCGCCGGGGCGGGCTTGACCAGCGTCACCGGGCGACCGTCGAGGAGGAACCCGGCGGGGGTCATCGGGAACACCCGGTGACGGCCGTGGCGGTCCTCCAGCACCACCGCGTCGTGGCGGGCCGTGCCGCGCTCCACCCGCACCACCGCCCCGCAGAACCCCGACCCCGGCTCCTCCACCACCGTGCCCGGCTCGGCGGCCACCTCCGGCGCCGCCACCGGCTTGCGCCCGCCCAGCACATCCCCGTAGTCCTGTGATCGCACCCGGCCACGCTAGCCACCCCCACCCCGGTGGGACCCGCCGCCACGCCGGGGTGACAAGTTCCCCGCCAGGGCGTCGGAGAACACCCCGCCCGCACGACCATGGGGGTGTGAGCCCGCACCCCAGAGCACGGCCGGACCCGGCCGTGGCCCTGCTCGAGGTCTACGACCAGGCGCTGCCGCGCGTCTACGGCTACCTGCTGGCCCGCGTCGGCGACCCGCCGCTGGCCGAGGACCTCACCGCCGAGACGTTCCTGGCCGCGGTCACCGCCGCCCGCCGCGACCAGGTGAGCGTCTCCACGCCGTGGCTGATCGGCGTCGCCCGCCACAAACTCGCCGACCACTGGCGGCGCCTGGCCCGCGACCGCGACCGCGCCGAGGACCTGGCCGCCGACCTGGCCACCGGGTCGACAGGAGCCGCGGAAGACCCGTGGGAGGTGTGCCTGGACGCGCTGCTGGCCCGCGACACCCTCGCCCGCCTCGGCCCCCACCACCGCGCCGCGCTCACCCTGCGCTACCTCGACGGGCTGCCCGTCGCCGAGGTGGCCGAACACCTGGGCCGCACCGTGCACGCCACCGAGGCGCTGCTGGTGCGCGCCCGCGCCGCGTTCCGCCGCCACTACCCCGGCGAGCCCCAGGAAGGACGGCGGCCATGACCCCCGACCCGTTCGACGCCCTGCGCGCCGCCGACACCCCCACCGACCCGCACCCCGACTTCACCGCCGACCTGCGCGAACGCCTGCGCCGCGCGGTGCTGGACTGGAAGGACCCCGCCATGCCCGACACCCCGCCACAGACCACACAGACCCCGCAGACCCCGCAGACCACTGCCCCCGCGCCGCGCGTCCCGGAAGCCGAGACCGCCACCGCGCCCGCGATCAGCCCCTACATCATCGTCGCCGACGCCCGCGCCGCCATCGACTGGTACGCCACCGTCTTCGCCGGGCACCTGCGCGGCGAGCCCTACGTCATGGACGACGGGCGCATCGGCCACGCCGAGATCGGCGTCGGCGACGGCGTCCTCATGCTCGCCGACGCCGGCGCGGCCGGGGACATCCCCGTCGCCGCCCCCACCCCGGGCGCCCCGCACGCCCACACCCTGCACGTGCGCGTCGCCGACGTCGACGCCGCCTACACCCGCGGCCTGGCCCTGGGCGCGGCCGCCGAACGCGACCCGGTCGACAACCCCTACGGGCGCACCGCGGTGCTGGTGGACCCCTTCGGGCACCGCTGGATGCTCAACGCCGCCCCCGCCGCCCGCCCCGGCGACATCGGTTACGCCACCGTGGTGGTGCGCGACGCCGAGACCGCCAAAGCCTTCTACGCGGCGGTGCTGGGCTGGCGGTACACCCCCGGCTCGGTGGACAACGGCTGGCAGGTCGCCGACCGCCAGATCGGCCTGTGGGGCGGGGCAGATCCGCGCGTGGACCTGTGCTTCCGCGTCACCGACCTGACCGCGGCGCTGGCGCGGGTGCGCGAGGCGGGCGGCACGGCGGGGCAGGTCGACCGCAAGCCCTACGGGGCGTTCGCCGAGTGCGCCGACCCCGAGGGCACCGCGTTTCAGCTGTGGGAGCCCTAGAACGCGGGCCAGGGGATCGGGCTGGGCCGTCCGGCGCTGTCGGGCTCGGGGAACACCGGGACCGCCAGCAGCCGGGCGACCCGCGCGCGCAGCGCCTTCACCTCGGTGATCGTCAGGTGCTCGCCGAGGGTGTCGGCGAAACCGCCGTCCAGGGACGCCTTCAGCGCCGCCAGCGGCTCCAGCACGTCATCGGGCAGCGGCTCACCGGCCCACCCCCACAACACCGTGCGCAGCTTCGGCTCGGCGTGCAGGCAGATCCCGTGGTCCACCCCGTACACGCCGCCGTCGGTGCCGTGCAGCACATGACCGCCCTTGCGGTCCGCGTTGTTGATCACCACGTCGAGCGCGGCCAGCCGCGCCACCGCCACACCCCCGGAGTGCACCAGCGCCGCCGGGTCGCCGTGGCGGTCCAGAGCGTGCAGCACCACCCGGAAGTCCGACGGCACCGCGTCCGGGGCCACCAGGTCGACCAGGTCGTCGCCCTCCTTGGTGTCCACCCACAGCTGCACCATGCCCGGCCCCAGCGGCCCGTCGCGCAGCACCGTCGGCGGGATCAACCCCAGACCCGCCTCCCGCGACACCAGGTAGGAGGCCACCTCCCGCCCGGCCAGCGTGCCGTCGGGGAAGTCCCACAGCGGCCGCTCCCCGCGCACCGGCTTGTACACACACCGCGCCGACACCCCGTCGGCGGAGATCCCGCAGAACAGGGTGATGTTGGAGGCGTCGACCAGCCGGCCTTCGACCTCCAGCTCGCCGCGCCGCAGGAACTCCTCGGCACCGGGATCGGTGGGCAGCACGGTCAGTCTTCGTCGCCGCGGCGGTAGCCGTTCTGCCGCGGGCACACGTGCCCGCCCGGGTCCAGCGGCTCCGAGCACAGCGGGCACGGCTTGCGCCCGGCCTTGAGCACCCGGTCGGCGCGCTCGGCGAACGCCCTGGCCTTCACCGGGGACAGGAACACCCGCACCGCGTCCGGGCCCTCCTCGGTGTCGTCGAGCACCACCGACTCGTCGACCTCGCCCTCGGTGATCGCCAGCAGCTCGATCACCACCGCACTGGACTCCGCGTCCCAGCCCAAGCCCATCGTGCCGACCCGGAACTCCTCCTCCACCGGCACGGTCAGCGGCTCGGAGTCGACGTCGTTCTCCTCGACGTCCTCGGGCACCTCCGCGCCGAAGCGCCGGTGCACCTCCTCCAGCAGCGACCCGATCCGCTCGGCGAGCACCTGCACCTGCTGTTTCTCGATGGTCACCGACACCGTCTTGGCGGACTCGACGGCCTGCAGGTAGAACACGCGGTCGCCGGGCTGCCCGACGGTGCCCGCCACGAAACGGTCGGGCTGGCGGAAGACGTGGATGACGCGAGCCATAACACCTCGGAACCTTATTGCACGGCGCCCGCTCAGGCAGCCCGTGCCCACCTGGCAGCATTGACGCGTCCACCGTATCGGTCCATCGGTAGGGTCGTCGCGTGGTCCAGACAGCCCAGCCCGGCACGTGGGAATCACCCATCGCCGCCACCGACGTCGCCGCCGCCACCGCCACCCCCACCTGGGTGTCCCTGCACGACGGGCAGCCGTGGTGGACCCTGGCACGCCCCGACCGCGGCGGCGCGGTGTCCCTGCTGCGCGCAGGCCCCGACGGGCCCGTCGAAGTCATCGGCGACGGCTGGGACGTGCGCAACCACGTCCACGAATACGGCGGCCGTCCCTTCACCGTCCTCGACGGGCAGCCCGTGTTCACCGAAGCCTCCGACGGCCGCCTCTACACCGGCGCCGACCCCACCCCGCTGACCCCCGCCGACCCCGACACCCGCTACAGCGACCTCACCGCCGCCGACGGCGAGGTGTGGTGCGTGCGCGAGATCACCACCGGCGACGGCCCCGTCCGCGACCTCGTCGCCGTCACCGCCACCGGCGAGCTGCGCGTGCTGGGCGCCACCCACCGCTTCATGAGCGCCCCCCAACCCTCCCCCGACGGCCGCTTCGCCGCCTGGCTCGGCTGGAACCACCCCGACATGCCGTGGGACTCCACCCAACTGTGCGTCGCCGCCCTCATCAACGGGCGACTCGGGCACCACCGCGTCGTCGCCGGCGGCCCCGGCGTGTCGGTGTGCCAGGTGCGGTGGGAAGCCGAGGACTCGCTGCTGGCCCTGGCCGACCCGCACGGCTGGTGGACCCTGTGCCGCATCGGCCTCGACGGCGCCGCCACCGTCCTGGCCGACGGCGACAACGAACTCGGCGGCCCCCTGTGGGAACTGGGCCGCTCCTGGTTCGCCCCGCTGGGCCGCGGCCGCCACGCCGTGCTGCGCTCCGGCGCCCTGGCCATCCTCGACGAACGCTCCCGCACCGTCACCGACGTCGACACCGACTACCCGGTCGTGGCCGCCGACCTGCACGCCCACGACGGCGTCATCGCCTCCCGCGGCGCCGGCCCCACCGCGCCGTGGACGGTGTTCACCCTCGACCTGTCCACCGGCGAACACACCGACCACATCCCCACCTCCACCCTCGACCCCGCCTACCTGCCCCACCCCGAACCCGCCCTGGTCCGCGGCGACGGCCACGACATCCCCGTGCTGCTCTACCCGCCCACCAACCCCGACTACACCGCCCCCGACGGACACCCCCCGCCGTGGCTGCTCTACCCCCACAGCGGCCCCACCACCGCCCACACCCCCGTCCTCGACCTGGACATCGCCTACTTCACCAGCCGCGGCTTCGGCGTCGCCGCCGTCGACTACGCGGGCTCCACCGGCCACGGCCGCGCCCACCGCGAACTCCTGCACGGCCACTGGGGTGTCCTCGACGTCGCCGACACCCTCGCCGTGGCCACCCACCTCCTGGACACCGGCGCCGCCCACCCCAAGCGCCTGGCCGTGCGCGGCGCCAGCGCGGGCGGCCTCACCGCCGCCGCGGCCATGACCGACAGCGACGTCTTCGCCGCCGCCACCCTCACCTGCCCCATCCTCGACCTCTCCCCCTGGGCCGACGGCCGCGCCGAAACCCACGACTTCGAGTCCCACTACGTGCACACCCTCATCGGCGCCCTGCCCGAACACGCCCACCGCTACCGCGACCGCTCCCCCGCGGGCAAAGCCCACCACGTCACCGGCCCCATCCTCATCGTGCAAGGCGCCGACGACCCGGTCTGCCCACCACAGCAGAGCGCCCGCTTCGCCGCGGCCCTCACCACCCCGCACGCCCTGCTGTCCTTCGACGGCGAACGCCACGGCCTGCGCGCCGCGGCCGCCATCGCCGCCGCTCACGAGGCCGAACTGTCCTTCTACGGCCAGGTCTTCGGCTTCACCCCACCCGGCGTGCCCGCCCTGGAGCTGACCCGATGACCCGCACCCGCCCGCCCCGCCTGCGCGAAGGCGACACCGTCGCCATCGTCTCCCCCGCCGGGCCCGTCGACCCCGACCAGCTCGCCGACGGCGTCGCCGAACTGAAGTCCTGGGGACTGGACGTGCGCGTCGGCGAGCACGCCCTCGACCGCCACCCCCGCCTGCCCTACCTCGCCGGACGCGACGCCGACCGCGCCAGCGACCTGCAGAACGCCTGGTGCGACCCCACCGTCGACGCCGTGCTCTGCGCCCGCGGCGGCTACGGCGCCCAACGCGTCCTGGACCTGCTCGACTGGCAGGCCCTCGCCGAAGCAGGCCCCAAAGTCCTCGCAGGCTCCAGCGACATCACCGCCCTGCACTCCGCGTTCGGCTCCGCACTCGACCTCGTCACCCTCTTCGCCCCCATGATCGCCGGGAACCTCTTCGACACCGGAGCCCGCGACCACCTGCGCGCCACCCTCTTCGAGCCCGACACCGTCACCGTCCTCTCCGGCCCCAAGGTCGCCACCGCCGAACACGGCACCGCCGAGGGCGTCCTGTGCGGCGGCACCCTGAGCCTGCTGGCCGCCGACGTCGGCTCCCTGGACGCCGCACCCCCACCCGACGGCTCCATCCTGCTGCTGGAAGACATCGCCGAAGCCCCCTACCGCGTCGACCGCATGCTCACCCAGCTGCTGCGCGCCGGCTGGTTCACCGGCGTCGCCGGGATCGCCCTGGGCTCCTGGTCCGGCTGCGGCACCCCCGAGCAGATCTACGACGTCGTCGCCGACCTGCTCGGCGGCCTCGGCGTCCCCATGGTGTGGGAGCTGGGCTTCGGCCACTGCCCCGACCAACTCACCGTCCCCCTCGGCGCCCACGCCCGCCTCGACGCCGACGACGGCGTCCTCACCCTCACCGAACCCGCCCTGGCCTAAGCCGCCACCGAGGACCCCGCCGAACTCCAGCAGCTCTCGGCCACCGCGTCCACGCGGTCGTGCACGCCCACCACCGCCTCACGCGGTGAGCGCCCGAGCCAGCGTGTCATCCAGCGACCACGTCATCAGCGGGTTGCCCGGGTCCAACGCGGCACGTGCCCTGGCGTGCTCCACCAACGCCTGCCCGTAGTCCACCCGCCCTGCCACCAGCGCCGCCGTCCGCTCCACGATCTCCCCCAGGTCAGCGGCCACCCGCTCCCGGCTCATGCTCGGCGCGCGCGGCCCGTCGTCCTGCACCAGCGCCGGGTCCGGACCCATGCCGGTGTAGCAGGGGAAACGCGCCACATCGGGCAGCACGGTGTGAAACGGCACGCCGTTGAAGAAGTACTCGGCCCACTTGTTGCCGCCCAGCACCAGCCACGGCGTGCCGACCGCCAACGCCGCCATCCCGAACCCCGAATGCGGCGACACCAGCGCCCCGCACGCCGCCACCCGCTCCAACTGCGCCACCAACGGCACATCCACCGCCAGATCATCGACGCAGCCGGCCAGCTCGGCCATCTCCGCGGCGCTGTAGGTCGTCGCGGTGCGCCCGTCGCCCACCAGCTTGCCCACCAGCAGCAGCCGCACCCCAGGAATGTGCTCGCGCAACCCGTCCATCACCATCCGCCACGACCGCACCGACGGATACAGCGAGCGCTGCGCGCTGCCACCGGGCAGCACCGCCACCCACGGCCCACCCGCCACCACAGCGGGCTCCACCGGGATGCGCAGGTGCTGCCCACGCGCGTACTCCGGCCGCGGCCCCCCGGTGACACCGCGCGCCCCGGCGAAGTACGCGCCCGCCGCGTCGTAGTAGGCCGCCAGACCCGGAAACAGCGCCCGCTGATCCGGCAGGTGCCCACGCACGTCGTCGACCACGAAATCCCAGCCCGCCGGGATGCTCGACAGGTCGAAGCGCGTGGACGTGAACGCGTCCACCTGCACCGTGTACACCTCATCCACCCACGGGCACCGCCGCGCCAGCTCGTGCGCGGTCGCCGCGTTCAGCACCACCCCGATCCGGCGGCCCGGATCGGCCCGGTGGTAGCCAAAGGCGTAGTGCAGCGCCTCCACGGCGTGCCCGACGGGATGGCAGTACACGAAGTTCACCAGCAGCGAGTCACCCACACCCGCCACTCTGCCGCCCCCCGCAACCCGATTTCGCCGCTACCGCAGCCGCGCCTCGATCGCCTCGATGCGCTCCACCAGCGGCTTGAGCGCCGCGGCGATCACCGACGTCGACATCTCCCCGCCCTGGGCACGCAGGTGCCCGTACCCGGCCAGCGCCGCGCTCACCGCGCCGCGAATGGCCCGCACCTCCAGCCCCACCGACCGCAGCGCCGTCGTCGCCGCCCCGTCCGGCTCCGCGGCCAACCCGATCAGCAGGTGCTCGCAGCCCACGTAGTTGTGGCCCAGCGCCGTGGCCTCCACGACCGTCAGCTCCAGCGCGTTGGCCGCGTCCACCCCGAAACGGGCGGTGGCACCGCCGTCCTCCACCCCCGCGGGCAGCGCCGCGCGCACCCGCCCGGGGTCGACATCGAGCGCAGCGAGCACCCGCAGCGCCAGGTTCTGGCCCTCGTCGAGCACCCCGCGCAGCAGGTGCCCCGACCCGACCTCCGGCGCGCCGTCGGCGCGGGCGGCCTCCACCGCCAAGCGGATCGCGGTGCGGGCCCGGTCGGTGAAGCGGGGCAGCTCCAGCTCGGCGTCGAGGTCCGCGGCGCGGATCGCCGCGACCCGGCGCGCGGACTGCTCCAGCGCGCGCTGGCAGATGGCGGAAACGGGCACGCCGGAGTCGCGCACGGCGTCGGCGAGGTCATCGGGCAGATACACGTTGATCTTCGGCATGCCCACCACGCTAACCCCCGTAAGGGTTAGCCGTCTACCCCCACGCGGGGTTAGACGCTGGCCAGCTCGTCGTCGTCCCGGAACAGCCGCAGCGGATCCGGCCGCACCAGCGAGATCCCCGCCAACACCGACACCGCCACCGCACCGGCGATGAACGGCCAGTTGTACAGCAGATCCTCACCACCGGGGGAGAAGGTCAGCACCAGGAACACCCCGACAGCCACCAGGATCGCCAGCTGCCGCTGCTTCCACGCCAACGCCGCGGCGATCACGAAGCCCCAGCTCAGATACCACGGCAGCATCGTCGGCGACAGCACAGCCAGCAACAGCAGCACGAACGCCATCCGCCGCACCGCGTCCGGACCGCCCTCCCGCGAACGCCACCACTGCCGCGCCGCGATCACCACGAACACCACGGCGCCGATCCCGCGCACGATGTTGATGAACCACGACTTGTTCGCGTCCACGAACAGCGACACCACCGTGTGGATGACCTCGCCCACCGCCGTCGGCAGCGACAGCCAGTTCACGATCATCGTCGGCGCCTGCAGCCCGTTGATCCACCCCAGGTCCAACGCCCCCAGCGACAGGAACGTCACCCCCACGAACGTCACCAGGAACGTCGCCACCGCCGCGCAGATCGCCCGCACGAAGTTCCGCACCGGCGTCGACGACAGGTGCCCGGCCCACACCCACACCAGGAACGGCAACGCCACCAGCGCCGTCGCCTTCACCGCCGCACCCAACGTCACCAGCACGATCCCCAACACGTGCTTGCGCTCCAGCACACACACCGTGCCCGCCGCCAGCAGACCCACCATCAGCAGATCGTTGTGCGGCCCACCCACCAGGTGCACCACCGTCATCGGCCCGGCGATCGCCAGCCACAACGTCACCGGCAGCGACCCGCCCAGGTGCTTGACCAGCCTCGGCAGCGCCCACAGCAGACCCACCAGGCCCACCATCAGCACCAACCGCGTCAGAATCACACCGAGGATCATGTTCGTGCCGGTCAGCGACACGATCCCCTTCGCCAACGCGATGAACAGCGGCCCATACGGCGCGGGCGTCGACTGCCAGAACGGGTGCACGTTCTGCACCAACTCCGGCACGCTCAACGCCAACGGCCCCACCTTGTACGGGTCCATCCCGTACAACGGCAAAGCCCCCTGCGCCAGATACGAGAACACATCCCGCGTGAACAACGGCGGCGCGATCAACAGCGGCGCCGCCCAACACGCCGCCGCCACCAGCACCGGCCGAGACCCCACCCGCCCGGCCAACACGTGCCGCCCCAACCGCACCCACGCCCACACCATCAACAAGAACCCGGTGTAGAGCACCAGCGTGGCCAACATCTGCCCATGCCCGAACCGCACCCACGACAACGGCCCGTGCCCCAGCACCGGATCCCGCGCCAGCACCCCGCCCGCGCCAAAAGCGCCCAGCAGGACCATCACACTGCCCACCACCCCGAGCGCGATCGTGCGCACGGGAAGAGGCGGCTTCGTCGCCGCCGGAACGGCGGGAACAGGCTCGTCGGCGACCAAAGAGGCGTCCGTGTCTGGAGTCGGGGCGGCGGCGGTCATCGGGAGATGAGCCTACACAAGGCACATGCGCCCCCTTGACGCAATGGGCCAACCGGCTCCTCTCCACCCCTCCACCCAGGCGCCCCCACACCCCACCCCCACACCCGACCACTCCACATCGCCCCCACTCACCTGCCCCAAGACGATCAAGAAAACCGGCCCCAACCCCCACCACCCCGAACCTCCGTGAGCACCCTCACAAACCCGCACCGAACTGCCTCACACCCCAACCCTGCAACTCCGCACCCCCCAACCCAGCACCCCCGCCCCCACTTGCCATTCCCCTTCAGAGCCCACACCCCAGGCCCCACCCACTTCGCCATCCCACACCGTCACTCAGCCTCCACCCGACTCGACTACCTGACTCACCCACTCAGCCGCACACCTTGGCCAACACCTCCACTCGGCCGCACTCCCCGCTCAGCCGCACCGCACACTCAGCCGTCCTCACCCGCGCTCGGCCGTCCTCCGCACCTGACCCGACTCTCCTGCCCATCCAGTTCCGCGCCCTCACCCGGTGCCCCGCCACGCCGCCCGCCCCACGGCCAGCCGCTCCAAGAACTCCACCGCCCGAGCCACGTCCAGCAACGGCGGCCCCGACCGGTGAACATGCACCGACCCGATCAACAGCGCCGACCGCACCTGCGCCCCCGTAGCCTCCGGAAACATCCCCCACGCCAACGCCCCGGCCCCCGCCACGACCGCCGCGGCCACCCCGTTCCCCGACACCACCCCCATCGGCCCCGGCACCCCCTCCCCCGGCGCCAGCAACCCCCGCTGCGCGTCCTCGAACTCCACGAACCAACTCAACCGCCCCGACCCCGAACACGACGCCACCGGCACCACCCACGAATGCCCCAGCAACTCCACCGGCCCCGCCCCCGCCGCGGCCACCACGATCACCCCAGCAGCCGCCGCCGCATCCAACACCGCCACCAGATCCCGCCGCTCCCGCTCATGCCCATCCCCAATGGGCGTCCCCACCAACACCACCCGAGCCCCATCGGCCACCAACGCCGCCACCGCCACCGCCAACCCACCCGGCGACGCACCCGCGACCCCCGTTGGCTGCACCACCACCGGCGACAACGGACACAAGGCCAACGGCTCAGCCGACAACACAGCAGCCAACACCCCCGCCTCACCGGGCTCAGCCACCATCCCCACCACCACATCCGGCGACCCCGCCCCCCGACGCCGAGCCCCCGACATCCGAACCAGGTCCAACAAAGGCGCACCCACACGAGGCACGGCCGTCACCCCCTCTCCCCGCCGCCCGATATGCGCGCACTGTAACCACCCGAGCGCTCAGAAGTAGTCATCCGAGTGAGTGATGCTCATGCGGCCGAGGGATCACTCACAGTGGGCCCCCGCCAGGCACAACACCCAACCAACCACCAGCCCCCCACCCCGCCTACCAACGACCACCCACCCTTCCCCCTGCCTAGCGTCGTTTACCGAAACCAACCCCACCACCAGGCCCCCGTCCCTCAGAGAGCGATACCAATCCCATCCCTCAGCACGTTGATCCCCACCACCGCCTCAACTCACCCACCCACCGCATCCATCCCCCACACCTCTTCAGCCTCCACGCCCGCCGACCACCAGCCGCATCCGCGCGACCGCGCAATCCCCGATCACCGCCGCCAACCGTCACTCCCCGCCCTCGGCTCCACGCCAACATCCGCCCCACCACAGAAGCCCACCTGTCGAGCCCACCTGTCGAGCCCACCTGTCGAGCCCACCTGGTCGACGCCGACGGCCCACCCATTGCTCCGCCCTCGGCGACCACACCAGCATCCGCCCAGCTCACCACCGCCCAAGCCCACCACTCAGCCCACGCCCTCCTCACCCATGTCTGATCACCACCCACTCCGCCACCCACGGCTCGGTGCTGCGCAGAACCAGCGAAACCCGCACCGACCTGCGCATAGCCACAACGGCATGCCTAGAGCCGCCCACCCGAAAACTCCCGCACCGCCGCCCGCACCTCATCCACCCCCCGCGAGAACAACCGCGTATCCACCGGCAGCCCCGGCCCCGACGCCACCGGCCACACATCCCGCCGATGCATCCCCCGCACCCCCTCGGTCTCCGGAGTCACCCCAGCCCGAACCCGAAACCGCACCGTAGGCCCATCCACCACAACCGCCCGCACCGTCTCCCACGGCAAGAACGCCAACCCCTGCGCCGTCGGCACCCACACCCCCGCCCCATCCATCGCCAACGGCGACTCCCGCCGCCTCCGCTGCGCCGCGAACGTCACCACCTTCGCCCCCGGAACCACCAACCCCACCCCCACCAACACCCCGACCGCACCCCAAGGCACCCCCAGCACACCCAACGCCACCCCGCCCCCAACAACCCCCACCACCGCAACCACCCACGGCACCACCCTCCGCCGCCAAGCCCCCAGATCCACCTCAGCCACGAACCGCACCCCAACAGCCGACATCGACAACCCCGTCCCCGAACGAGTGAACATTTGGCGGCGCACCCTACTTGACCAGGCCAACACCGCCCTCCCCGCCACCCCGCAAACCCACCTCCATTCCGCCCCCGACCACCCCAACCACCCCCGCGACCCCGACCACAGACCCGCACAACCAACTCGCCCCACCCCCGAACCGCACCCACCGTCACCAAGACCACCGCGCCCCGAACCGCTCCTCACCCCTCAGCCAAACCACACGCCGCCAACCACCCCACCACCAGCCGCAGCCCCCAACCAGGCCAACTCGCCACCCAACCCGCACCCGGACCTACCAACTACCTACCTCACGTCACCTCACTGCCCATTCGCCTCAGGCGCCCACTTGCTACAGGCGCCCACTCACCTCACCTCGGCTACCTACGCCTCCACACCTCACCCGCCACAGGCCCTCCCTACCCACCCGCCGCCCCGCAACTCCCCACCTTCACCCCTCACCCCATCCCACAACCATCCCCACCACCCCCTGAAACGAGCAATGGCCGAGCGCCGCTTCCTCGTCGACGCCCGGCCACACTCGCCGCACTCCCCTCCCCCATCATGCCGTCCCCGCCCCACCGGACGCCAACGCGAATTCACCCACCCCGCCCCACCACCGATTCGACACCACGCCCACCGTCACGCACCGTGCCCGGCAGCGGCCCCCGTCGTACCCCCCACCGTCGCATCCCCAGCAGGCTGCCCAGCCGACGGCTCCGGCGGCACCACCCCAGCCAGATCCCCACCACAGTCGTTCATCCGCACCACGAACGGCCGCGACGGCGTGTACCGCACCACCGACACCGACGCCGGGTCCACCACGATCCGCTGGAACGAATCCAGGTGCTGACCCAGCGCATCCGCCAGAATCGACTTGATCACATCACCGTGCGAGCACAACAGCCACACCGCCTGCTCACCGAACTCCGCCGCCACCCGAGCGTCATGCGCCCGCACCGCCGCCACCGCCCGCGCCTGGACCTGGGCCAACCCCTCACCGTCCGGGAACACCGCCGCCGACGGATGCCCCTGCACCACCTTCCACAGCGGCTCCCCCACCAGATCCTTGATCGCCTTGCCCGTCCACGAGCCGTAGTCGACCTCCGACAACCCCGGCTCCACCACCGGCTCCACCCCCCACCGCGCCACCAGCGGCCCCACCGTCTGACGACACCGCGTCAACGGCGACACCACCACCGACCGCACCGGCAGACCCCCCAGCCGGTCCACCAGCCCCGCCGCCTGACCCTCCCCCGTCGCATCGAGGAACACACCCTCACTGCGCCCGGCCAACACCCCCGCGCCATTGGCGGAGGACCGGGCATGACGGAGAAGAACGACGGTGGCCACGCACCCGAGCCTAAGCCGACCCGATCAGGTCGGGCTCACGACCCCGGTCGCCAGCAACGCGCACAGCACCGCACCCAACGCGATCCGGTACCACACGAACACCATGTAGCTGTGCTTCGCCACATACCGCAGCAACCACGCCACACACGCGTACCCCACCACGAACGACACGATCGTCGCCGCGATCGTCTGCGGGATGTCCGCCTGCAAACCAGGCCCGCTGCGGTCCATCACGTCCGGGATCGAGAAGATCCCCGCCCCGAACACCGACGGGATCGCCAGCAGGAACGCGTACCGCGTCGCGTCCTCGCGCCTCAACCCCAGGAACAGCCCCGCCGTCAGCGTCCCGCCCGAGCGCGACACCCCCGGCACCAGCGCCATCGCCTGGGCGAAGCCCATCACCCACGAGTCCTTCAACGTCAGCCGCGTCCGCGCCTGCCGACCCGTCTCATCCGCGATCGCCAGGATCGCCGCGAACACCATCAGCACGATCGCCGTGATCCACAGGTTGCGCAGACCCGACCGGATCTCGTCCTTGAACAGCACCCCCAGCACCGCGATCGGGATCGACCCGTAGATCACGTACCAGGCCAACTTGTAATCCGGGTCCTGGCGCGCCTCCCGCGAGAACAACCCGCGGAACCACGCCTTCAACAACCGCCAGATGTCCTTGGCGAAGTAGATGACCACCGCCAGCTCGGTCCCGAGCTGGATCACCGCCGTGAACGACGCACCCGCGTCCCCGCCGAAGAACAACTCCGACACGATCCGCACGTGCGCCGACGACGAGATCGGCAGGAACTCCGTCAACCCCTGGACAAGGCCAAGAACCAGGGCTTCAAACCACGTCAAGAACCGACTCCCGCACGATCCAGAGCTTCCGCGGCGGTCCGCAGCGCCGCCAGGCTTCGCTCAAGATCTTGCAGGATGGGTGAAACCGTCAGTGTGGTGACCCCCGACTCGGCCAGGGCCTGCATCTTCTCCGCGATCCGCTCCTTGGGCCCCAGCAGCGACGTCTGGTCGACAAACCCCGTCGGCACCGCCGCGGCCGCCCCCGCGTAGTCCTTCGCCAAGTACAGGTCCTGCACCCGCGCCGCCTCGGCCTCGAAGCCCATCCGGCACGCCAGGTTGTTGTAGAAGTTCTGCTCCCGGCTCCCCATCCCGCCCACGTACAGCGCCGCGTACGGCCGCACCGAATCCGCCGCCGCCTCCCAGTCGTCCTGCACCACCAGCGGCATCGTCGGCACCACGTCGAACCCGTCCAGCGACTTGCCCACCTTCGCCCGACCAGCCGCGATCCGCTCCAACGACTCCCGACCGTGCTCCGGCGAATAGAAGATCGCCAACCACCCGTCGGCGATCTCGCCCGTCAGCTCCAGGTTCTTCGGCCCGATCGAGGCCAGGTAGACCGGGATCTCCTCGCGCACCGGGTGCACCGTCAGCTTCAGCGGCTTGCCCGGACCATCCGGCAGCGGCAGCGTGAAGTGCTTCCCGTCATAGGACACCCGCTCCCGGCGCAGCGCCGAGCGCACGATCTCCACGTACTCCCGAGTACGACCCAGCGGCTTGTCGAACTTCACCCCGTACCAGCCCTCGGACACCTGCGGCCCCGACACCCCCAACCCCAGCCGGAACCGCCCACCCGAGAGCGTGTCCAACGTCGCCGCCGTCATCGCCGCCATCGTCGGCCGCCGCGCCGGGATCTGCAGGATCGCCGACCCCACATCGATGCGCTCGGTCTGCGCGGCCACCCACGCCAGCACCGTCGGCGCGTCCGACCCGTACGCCTCGGCGACCCACGCCACCGAATAGCCCAGCCGGTCGGCTTCCCTGGCCAGCGCCAGGTTTGCCGCGTCGTTGCCAGAACCCCAGTAACCCATGTTCAGTCCGAGTCGCACCCGGGTGACATTACCCCCCGGTAGGGCTTGACCGGAGTGGCGTTCCCCGCAAGTTCCCCACCAGCGCCCTAGGGTTACCCGCCGTGGAGCAACGACACCTCGGACGCAGCGGACTGCGGGTCTCCCGACTCGCCCTCGGCACCATGACCTGGGGCCGCGACACCGACGCCGAGGCCGCCGCGGGCCAGCTCGCCGCCTTCACCGAAGCGGGCGGCACCCTCATCGACACCGCCGACGTCTACTCCGACGGCGACAGCGAGCGCCTCCTCGGCACCCTCATCGACGACATCGTTCCCCGCGATGACGTCGTCATCGCCACCAAGGCCGTCGCCCGCCGCCACAGCGGCCCCTTCGGCGGCGGCGCGTCCCGCGGCGCCCTGCTCAGCGCCCTGGAGGACTCCCTCACCCGCCTCGACACCGACCACGTCGACCTCTGGCAGTTGCACGCCTGGGACGCCCACGTCCCCCTGGAGGAGACGCTCTGCGCCATCGACGCCGCCGTCCGCAGCGGCAAGGTCCGCTACGCGGGGATCTCCAACTACAGCGGCTGGCAGACCGCCACCGCCGCCACCCGCTCCGCGCTCACCCCAGGCGCCGCCCCGCTGGTCAGCACCCAGGTCGAGTACTCCCTGCTGGAACGCGGTGTCGAACGCGAAGTCGTCCCCGCCGCCACCCACCACGGCGTCGGCATCCTCGCCTGGGCCCCGCTCGGCCGCGGCGTCCTCACCGGCAAATACCGCGCCAACACCCCCGCGGACTCCCGCGGCGCCTCCCCCACCTGGGGCGGCTACATCGAACAGCACCGCACCGAGCGCGCCGCCCGCATCGTCCAGGCCGTCGCCACCGCGGCCGAAGGGCTCAACACCTCCCTGCTGGCCGTCGCCCTGGCCTGGGTCCGCGACCGCCCCGGCGTGACCGCCCCCGTCGTCGGCGCCCGCGACACCGCCCAGCTCCGCGGCTGGCTCGCCGCCGAATCCCTCGTCCTCCCCCCGGCGATCCGCGCCGCCCTGGACGACGTCAGCAGGCCCGACCTCGCCTACCCCGAACGCCACCTGGACTGATCAGACGCCCCTTTTCTGTGCGTCTTTTGAATGGGTCACCGTTCCGCCCCTCCTAAGTCCCGATGAGTATCACAGTCCACTATCTTGATAGTGAATACCTGATAGTTAACCGAGGGGAGTAGCGCCTCGATCAAGATGGACACAGCATGCGGAGAACCACGGAGAGTCAGCGCTGAGGGCCTGAACGTCGCTCAGGCCGACTCTGAGTCCGTCTCCTCGAAGTACGCGCGCACATCAGCGCGGTACATCAACCGCACAGCCACCACCAGCAACACCGCCCCCACCGCGACCACCCCGAGGTCCACCACTCCCCCGACCATTCCCACCGTCAGCACCAGCGACGCGAACCCACCCGCGCACGCCGCGTTGCGCGCCCACTCCCGCCCGTCCCGCACCCAGTGCAGGAACACCAGCGTCAACGCCACGGAGAGCACCACAAGAGTCGGATCGGCCCCCGTGCGGACGACCTCCAGCACGGTCACGCCCGCCTGGGCCACGAGCAAAGCCACCGCGGCCCGGACCGCCACCGGCGGTTCCACCAGCCGCGGGTCACCGAAGATGGGCAAGTGCATAGGATCGATCGCCATTGATTCCTCCCGCACCTCGGGTGTCGACCCCACGACCTCGGCCGTTACACCCCGACAACCGTCGATCGGCCGGGCGACACAGCCCACATGGACGTGGTCGACCGCCACGCCGTGCGGGATGCTGGAGGTCCGTCCTTTCAGCCGATTCCCTCGGAGGGGTTCGTTGCGCCGTACGGTCGCCGTCGTGGCCACTGCCGTCCTCGTCACGGGCTGCTCGAACGCGCAGCCCCAAGACGAGCTGATGGTCACCACCGACCCGGTGGCCGCCACCGCGGCCCGCTCCCCCGAGCCCGCCGCGACCCCAGCAGGCCAAGTCCTCGACGCGGACCCCGCCACCGCGGCCGCCATCGCCGGGCGCACCCTCGCCGTGGCCACCGGCAAGGGCGTCGACCTCTACGACCTCGACGCCCTCACCGAGGCCCCCCGCCAGGTGGCCCTCCCCGGCCCCACCGAGACCCTGTCCACCGACGGGACCGCCTTCCTCGCCGCCCTGCCCGCCCAGAACGCGGTCGTGCGCATCGAGCCCGGCGGCGCGCTCACCGAGACGCCGGTCGACGGCGCACCCGTCGCCGCCACCCCCCGCCCCGACGGCGCCCTGGTCGCGCTGCGCGGCGGGAAAGGCGTCGCCGTCCTCGGCGAGAGCGGCGTGGCCACGACCCTCTCCGGCGGCCTGCTCAGCGCCGACCAGGTCTTCGCCAGCGGCGACAAGGCCGCCGTCCTCGACCGCCTGCGCAACGCCGTCTTCCGCGTCGACTTCGGCGACGGCGACATCGAGGAGGGCCTGCGCGCGGGCGAGGGAGCCACCAACGGCGTCGCCGACCGGTTCGGACGGGTGCTGGTGGTTGACACCAGGGGCGGCGCCCTGCTGGCCTTCAGCATGGACCCGCTGCTGCTGCGCCAGCGCTACCCGGTCCCCGGCTCGCCGTACGGCATCGCCTACGACGCCGAACGGGACCTGGCGTGGGTCACCCTGACCGCCACCAACGAGGTGGTCGGCTTCGACGTCGCGGGCGGCGAGCCCGAGGAGCGGTACCGGTTCCCCACCGTCGGCCAGCCCAACTCGGTGGCCGTCGACCCTGCGGACGGCAGCGTGGTGGTGGCGTCCGCGAGCGGAGGAGGTGTCCAGGTGATCAAGCCATGACCGAAGGGGTGATCGACGGCGACTGGGAGTACCGGCCGCTGCGGCTGCCGCCTCACGTGTCGCGGGTGACGGCGGCCACCCAGCTGGCCATCCACGCGGAGTTCTCCGGGTGGGAGCTGTCCAACGTGCGCCTCTACGCCGACGGCACCCGCAAGGTGTGGCTGCGCCGCAAGCGCCGCCCCGGCGCCCTGGGCGGCGTGATCACCTAGCGGGGAGGTTGGCGACGCCTTCCCACACCGCGCGCGAGCCCGCCTCGCCGACGCGGAAGACGTGCACGCTCGCCGCCGCCGACAGGCCCACCGCCAGCACCGCGATACCGATGACGACGATCTTCGCCCGGGCCGGGTTGCCGCTCTCGGCGCGCTCGGCGGACTGCTGGGCGGTGTGGGCGATCATCAGGCCGAGCACGGCCAGCAGCTGCGGCGCGACGAAGAAGATGAGCTGGTCGCCCAGCTCGGCGTGCGCCTGGATGAGCGGGTTCTCCGGCAGCCGGTTCTGCAGCAGCTCGCCGCTCTGCGAGGCGATCGGCGTCAGCGCGGTGCCGAGCGCCACCACCCCGGCCACGACCCACCCGATCCGGCGGCGCGCGGCGGGCCAGAACGCGATGACAGCCGTGCCGAGCGCCCCGAGCGGCACGAACACGACCACCGCGTGGATCACGAGCACGTGCAGGGGCAGTCCGTTCACGAACTCCGGCATGGACACCTCCGGTATCGCCGTAGATCAGGCGGTGAGTCTCCCGGAAGTACGGTGTTCTCGCCCATCCGGTTCACCATGTTGCCCCCGAAGTGCGCAGGACCGCCTGCGCCGGGCCGACGAGCGCCCTGGTCGGGCGCGCCCATCGGCCCGGCTCGGCGCTCAGCAGTCGCGCAGGAACCGGTCCAGCACGCGGGTGCCGAACTGCAGCGCGTCGACGGGCACGCGCTCGTCGACGCCGTGGAACAGCGCGCTGAAGTCCAGGTCGGCGGGCAGGCGCAGCGGCGCGAAGCCGAAGCAGCGGATGCCGAGGGAGCTGAACGCCTTGGCGTCGGTGCCGCCGGAGAGCATGTAGGGAATGGCGCGGGCGCCGGGGTCCTCGGCGACGATGGAGTTCGTCATGGCGTCGACCAGGGCGCCGTCGAAGGTGGTCTCGACGGGGGGCAGCTTGCTGACCCACTCCCGCTCGACGTCGGGGCCGAGCAGTTCGTCCAGCTCGCGCTCGAAGGCGGCCTCCCGGCCGGGGAGCACGCGGCAGTCCACGATCGCCTCGGCGACCGACGGGATGACGTTGGCCTTGTACCCGGCGTCGAGCATCGTGGGGTTGGCGGTGTCGCGCAGGGTGGCGCCGATCATCCGGGCGACGGTGCCGAGCTTGCCGACCGTGCCGTCGAGGTCGTCCTCGTCGAAGTCCATTCCGGTCAGCTCGCTCATCGCGGCGAGGAACTCGCGCACGGAGTCGGTCATGACGATGGGGAAGCGGTGCGTGCCGAGCTTGGCGACGGCCTGGGTCAGCTTGGTGACGGCGTTGTCGTCGTGCACCATCGACCCGTGGCCCGCCCGGCCCCGGGTGCGCAGCTTCATCCAGGCGATGCCCTTCTCCGCGGTCTCGATCAGGTAGGCGCGGACGCCGTCCTTGACCGTGATCGAGAAGCCGCCGACCTCGCTGATGGCCTCGGTGGCGCCCTCGAACAGCTCGGGCCGGTTGCGCACCAGCCACTGCGAGCCGTAGTCGCCCGCGGCTTCCTCGTCGGCGAGGAAGGCGAAGATGATGTCGCGCGGGGGGACGATGCCGTCGCGCTTGAAGCGGCGCGCGGTGGCCAGGGTCATGCCGAGCATGTCCTTCATGTCCACCGCCCCCCTCCCCCACACGTAGCCGTCCTGCACGGCGCCGCTGAAAGGGTGCACGGACCACTCGTGCGGATCGGCGGGCACCACGTCGAGGTGCCCGTGCACCAGCAGCGCCCCCCGCGACGGGTCGGCGCCTTCCAGCCGCGCGAAGACGTTGCCCCGGCCCTTCGCGCCGGACTCGACGTAGGTGGTCTCGTACCCGACCTCGGCCAACTTCTCCGCGACGTACTCCGCCGCCGCCCGCTCCCCCACGACGGTCGCCGGGTCCCCGGTGTTGGTCGTGTCGATCCGGATCAGTTCGCTGGTCAGCTCCACGACCTCGGCCTCAGCGACCGAGGTGTCATGCCCGCTCTGCTCGCTCACCCGCCTTTCCTACCACCCACCCACCGCCAACCACGCGATCACCACGACGCACAGGCCGCCCGATCCCTCGCCGACCACCTGGCCCTGCCCGTGCGCTTTGTCTTTCGTCGCGAGTCGCCCGCCTGCCGTTGTCCAAGCGTCCTGGCAAACAGTCCATTATCTTGATAGTGATTAGTGAATAGTAAAGCCAGGGGAGTTCAAGCGGGCAGAGCCTGGTCGTCCTACTCTTGGTAGGAGACCGCCGACAGAGGAGGACGTGTGCCGACGCCCTACGAGACCGCGATCCGCCCCACCCGCGGCACCACCGCGGGCACCGTGCTGCTGGTGCTCGGCACCGCGCTCTCGGTCACGGCCATCGGCTTCGTGGCCTACCTGGTTCTCGGCGATCCGCCCGTGTGGACCTGGTCCCTGCTGGCCATCGCCCCGTGGGGCCCGATCGCGCTCGGCCTGGGTGTCTGGCTGACCCGCCGGGCCCGCCGCACCGCGCGACTGCGCCAGTCCGGCCTGCGCGCCCAAGCCGAGGTGAACGCCATCCGGTCGACCTCATCGCAGTACGGCACCAGCCCTGTGCTGCGCCTGTCCCTCACCGTCGGCGCGAGCGGGACCGTCGACGTGCGCACCGCCGTCCCGGTGCACCTGGTGGGCGCGCTGCGTCCCGGATCGGTGCTCCCCGTGCTGGTGGACCCGCAAGACCCAGGCGTCGTGGAGGTCGACTGGGACGCCGCCGCGCACGTGCTCTGAGCGCTCAGGCCGCGCGCGGCAGCGCGGGCGAGAGCACCCACGCGCTCAGCAGCCCGACGACGTCCCCGTAGGCCGCGCAGTGCGCGAGGAACCCCTCCGTGGTCACTGTCCCGTACGCGTGCCCTTCCACCCAGGCCGCGACCAGCGCCCAGAACCGCTCCTCCCCCAGCCGCCCCCGCAGGGCGTGCAGGGTGAGCGCACCGCGCAGGTACACCCGGTCGTCGAAGAGCCTGTCCACCCCCGGGTCGGCCAGGACCAGGTCCTGCGGGGCCGCCGCGAGTTCCCGCCGGGCGCGGCCCGCGTGGGTGGCGGCGGGTAGTCCCCCGGAGGCTTCCGACCACAGCCACTCCGCGTAGGTCGCGAAGCCCTCGTTGAGCCAGATGTGGCGCCACGCCGCGATCGTCAGGCTGTTGCCGAACCACTGGTGGGCCAGCTCGTGGGCGATCAGCCGCTCCGAGCCGCGCCGCCCGTCGACGTGGTTGGTGCCGAACACCGACAGCGCCTGGGCCTCGACAGGGACGTCCAAGTCGGCGTCGGCGACCACGACCGAGTACTCCGGGAACGGGTACGGCCCGAACAGCGCGCCGAACTCGGCGATCATCCGCTGCTGGCGGGCGAAGTCGTGGCGAGCGGCGGCGGCGGCCCGCGCGGGAGCGGCGACCGTCGTGGGGACCTGGCCGGGGCTGTGGTGCAGGACGTAGCGGCCGATCTGCACGCTCACCAGGTAGGTCGGCGTCGGCGCGGCGAGGCGGTAGACCCACGTGGTGGTGCTGCTCGACCGGCGGGTCGACTCCAGGACGCCGGTCACCATGACCTGGTAGGCCGACGCGGTGGTGACCGCGATCCGGTAGGCGGCCTTGTCCGAGGGGTGGTCGTTGCACGGGAACCAGGACGGCGCGCCGATCGGCTGGGCGGCGACCAGGACACCGTCGTCCAGGTGGTCCCAGCCGATGTCGCCCCACCGGCCGCGGATCGGCGCGGGGTTGCCGGAGTAGCGGATGTCCACGGTGAACGCCGCGCCCGCCGCGAGCGGGCGGGCCGGGGTGACGGTGAGCTTGCCGCCCACGTGGCCGTAGCGGGCGAGCCTGCCGTCCACGGCGACCTTGGCGACCCGCAGCGGCGCGGCGAGGTCCAGGGTCAGCCTGCGCAGCTGGCCCTCGGCCACCGCGACGATCCGGGCGCGCCCGGTGAGTCTGCCCGGCCCCACTCGGTAGTCGATCTCCAGGTCGTACTCGGCGACCCGGTAGCCGCTGTCACCGCTGCGCGGCAGGTAGTCGTCGCGGGCGCCCATCAGCCCATTCAACAGGACGGCCACACCTCGATCGGATTGCCGATCCACCGCGTGCCCGCCGGCACCGACTCGCCCCGCATGACCAGGGACGCGGGCCCGACGGTGGCGCTGTCGCCGACGGCGCTGCTGGGCAGGGCGATGCCGTGCGGGCCGAGCGTGGCGCCCGCGCCGAGGGTCACCGCGTCCAGCGCCATGATGCGGTCGTGGAACAGGTGGGTCTGCACGACGCAGCCCCGGTTGACGGTGGCTCCTGCGCCCACCGACACGAGGTCGGCCTCGGGGAGCCAGTAGGTCTCCAGCCAGGCGCCCGCGCCGATGCGCGCGCCGAGTCCGCGCAGCCACAGCGACAGGGCGGGGGTGCCCTGCGCCAGCGGGGCCGCCCACCGCGCGCCGAGCACCTCGACGAAGGTGTCGGCCAGCTCAGCGCGCCAGACGAACGCGCTCCACAGCGGCTTGCGGGTGGTGCGGAAGCGGCCGACGAGCAGCCACTTCGCGGCGACCGCGAGTCCGCATGCCGCGACGCCCGCCACGGCCAGCAGCCCGCCGACGGTTAGGGCCGCCCAGCCTCCCCAGATCGGCACCAGGGCGAAGAACCCGCCCGCGACCAGCACCAGCAGGGCGACAGACAGGGCGACGGGCACGAGCCTGCACAGTTCGACCAGCGCCCTGGCCGCCACGAGCCGGGCCGGCGGGGCGAAGGTGGTGCTCTCGTCGCCGGTCTCGGCGGTGCGCGGCAGCTTGATGGGCGGCATGCCGAGGTAGGAGGTGCCCGCCTTCGCCTTCTTCGGGGTGGAGGACAGCACGCCGACCAGGCCGCGGTTGGGCACCTTGCGCCCCGCGGCGGCCATGCCGGAGTTGCCGAGGAACGCGCGCTTGCCGACCCGCGCGGTGGCGATGCGCAGCCGTCCGCCGCCGAGTTCGTAGGAGCCGACCATGGTGTCGTCGGCGAGGAACGCGCCGTCGCCGACGGTGGTCAGGCTGGGCAGGGCGAGCACCGTGGAGGCCTCGACGCGCCTGCCGACCCGCATGCCCAGCGCCCGCAGCCACACCGGCGTGGCCAGGCTGGCGTACAGCGGGAACAGCGCGCCGCGGGCGAGGTCCATGAGCCGCTCGGTGGTCCAGGCCTGCCAGGCGATGCGGCTGTGCACGGGGTACTCCCCCGGCCGTAGACCGATCGAGAGCAGGCGGACGGTGCTCAGCACGATGAGGGCGTAGGTGCCGAGGTAGGCGATGGTGGCCACCGGCACGGCGATCAGCGCCGAGCCGAGCGCGGCGGCGAGGTCGGGGGTGCCCGCGACGGCGGCGGCGAGGACGAGCAGCGCGGGGACGGCGGCGAGGGCGGGCAGCAGGCTCAACCCGGTCGAGGTGAGCCCGTAGCCCGCGGTCCACCCGGCTTTGCGCGGCGGTCGCGGGCCGCGTCGGGTGGCCCGGCCGGTGCGCGCGGCGGGCGATCCGCCCCACCGCTGGCCTGCCGGGACCTCGCCTGCGACGCCGGAGCCGGGCGCGACCTCGGCGCGCTTGCCGACGCGGGCCCCCGGCAGCAGGGTGCTGCGCGAGCCGACGACGGCGCCCGCGCCGATGCGGATCGCGCCGATGTGCAGCACGTCGCCGTCGAGCCAGTGCCCGGCGAGGTCCACCTCGGGTTCCACCGCCGCGCCGCGGCCGATCCGCAGCAGCCCGGTGACCGGGGGCGCGGAGTGCAGGTCGACGTCGTCGCCGACGACCGCCCCGAGAGCGCGGGCGTAGTGGCGCAGCCAGGGCGCGCAGCCGACGCCGGTGACCCCGGACAACTCGGCGACGCGCTCGGCGGCCCACAGCCGCAGGTGCACGCTCCCGCCGCGCGGGTAGGCGCCGGGGGCGACGCCGCGCAGCAGCAGCCGGGCCGTGCCCGCGGCGAGCGCGATGCGTCCGGGCGGGGAGAGCAGGACGACCCAGCCGGTGATGATCAGCCACCAGGGCGTCGTGGGGGCCCAGGTGGTGTCGAGGACGTTGGCGAGCGCGGCCAGGCCGACGGCCCAGCGGGCGCCGACGACGGCGAGCATGGGGACGCTGAGCAGCGCCTGGACGAGCCCGGCGGAGCGCGGGGTGGGTTTCACGTCGCGGTCGGCGCCTGCGACGGCCGCCGAGGAGTCGATGAGGGCGGCGAGCGCGCCCAGGGTGGGGTTGGCGTAGAGGTCGGCGACGGCGATGCCCGGGTGGGTGGCGCGGACGCGGGAGACCAGCTGCGCGGCGGCGAGGCTGCCGCCGCCCGCGGCGAAGAAGTCCGCGCCGGGTCCGGTCGGGCCGACGCCGATGATCTCGGTCCAGTGCTCGGCGAGGCGGGCCTGCGTCGGGGTCAGCCTGCCTGCGGCCTCGGTGGTGGTCAGCGGCCAGGGCAGGCGGTCGCGGTCGACCTTGCCAGAAATGCGGGTGGGCAGGGCGTCAACGCGGGCCAGCAGCGGGACGAGCGCGGCGGGCAGCACGGCGGCGAGCTGCCCGCGCGCTGCCTCGGGGTCGAAGCCGGGCTCGGCGGCGACGTAGCCGACGAGGACCTGGCTGCCCGCCGGGGTGGTGCGCACGGCGGCCGCAGCGCCGGCGACGCCCGGGAGCGCGGCGAGGGCGGCGTCGATCTCGCCCAGCTCGATGCGCCTGCCGTGCAGCTTGATCTGCTCGTCGGCGCGGCCGAGGAAGACCAGGCCGTCGGCGT
The DNA here is from genome assembly GCF_042657845.1 of Actinokineospora guangxiensis. NCBI lineage: Bacteria > Bacillati > Actinomycetota > Actinomycetes > Pseudonocardiales > Pseudonocardiaceae > Actinokineospora > Actinokineospora guangxiensis. Next base: position 230,309 of record NZ_JBHSKF010000006.1, read on the forward strand.
CACCGCGGACGAGGTCGCCACTGCGGTAGGCGCGCTGCCAGCCGAGGGCGGGCAGCGCGGCGAACTTCTCGGCGTCCTTGACCGGGTCGAGGTAGCGGGCCAGGCCCGCGCCGCCGATCACCAGCTCGCCGGACTCCCCGACGGCCACCGGCTCGCCGTGGCTGTCGACCACGGCCAGCTCCCAGCCCTCCAGCGGAAGCCCGATGCGGACGGGGCCCTCGCCGGTGAGCTGGGCGGCGCAGGCGACCACGGTGGCCTCGGTCGGGCCGTAGGTGTTCCAGACCTCGCGGCCGGGGGCGGCGAGGCGGGCGGCCAGTTCGGCGGAGCAGGCCTCGCCGCCGAGGATGAGCAGGCGCACGTCGGCGAGGGCGTCGGTCGGCCACAAGGCGGCGAGGGTGGGCACGGTGGAGACGACGGTGATGCCGCGCTCGACCAGCCAGGCCCCGAGGTCGACACCGGAGCGCACGAGCGAGCGGGGCGCGGCGACCAGGCAGGCCCCGTTGCGCCAGGCCAGCCACATCTCCTCGCAGGAGGCGTCGAAGGCGACCGAGAGCCCGGCCAGGACGCGGTCGTCGGGTCCGATGGACCGCTCGGGCAGGAACAGCCCCGCCTCGGCGTCGACGAACGCCGCGGCCGAGCGGTGGCTGACGGCGACGCCCTTGGGTTTGCCGGTGGAGCCGGAGGTGAAGATGATCCAGGCGTCGTGCTCCGGCGTGGGCGTGCCCGGCGCCCCGGTGGGGGTCCCCCGCCGCGTGATGGCACGGTCCTCACCGATGACGACGGCCACCCCCGCTTCGCCGAAGACGGTGTCAGCGCGCTCCTCGGGATCGTCGAAGTCGACCGGCACGTAGGCGGCCCCAGCCTGGAGAACGGCGAGGATCGCCACGTAGAGGTCAACAGACCCAGACGGCACCCGAACCCCGACCCGATCCCCCAGCCCGACGCCGGAGAGCGCCAAGACCCCGGCGAGGCGGTCGACCTCGACCATCAGCGCGGCGTAGTCGAGGACGGTCGCACCGTCGTCCAGGGCGGCGGCGTGGGGGTGGCGGGCGGCCGTGGCGGCGAGGATGTCGAGCAGGGTCCGCGGCGGGCTCTCCGGGCCGGAGCGGAACACGGCGCGCTGGGCGAGGGCGGGATATGCGTCAACGGACATCGGCGTTCTTCGCGTTCCTCACCTGTCTGGCGGCATCGACAGCCAGCAGACATTACCGGTGGTGACCACCTTTCGTCGCGCCGGATCACCCGATCGGTGCGCGGTATCACATCGAGGATCGCTTTCCCCTCAACAACTTCTGAATCGCCAGACGATATCGCTTCGCGATATTACTTGCAAGGACTGAGAAATGACGGCGAATCGGGGTGCGATATCGGTTCGCGATATCCTGGACCGATGGATGTCCTCCGCGAGTTCCACACCGGTGCCCTGCGCCTGCGAGTCCTCCACCACGCGGCCCAGTCCCCCATCCACGGGGCCGCCCTGGCCGAGGAACTGGCCACGCGAGGGCACCGCGTGTCCCCCGGCACCCTCTACCCGCTGCTGCACCGCATGCAGGAAGCGGGCCTGCTGAAGTCCGCCACGACCGCAGAGGCGGGCAGGCGCCTGCGCCGCTACCGCACCACCAAACGCGGCAAGCGGCTACTGGAGGCGTGCCTCCCCGTCGTCACCGACCTCGCGCGCGATCTCGGGACGCCGATCGCCTGAGCCATGTACTCCATGCGGGTGAACCGACGGAAGGTCTCGCCCTCTGCCACATCCGATGAGACGACGGCACCGAAGACCCTGTGGCGAGCGCGGACGGGAGAACGCGACCGTCCGCCTCGGCTCACGGAGGCGCTCCCGGGGGTGCGAAATCCGGGAGCGCCTCCGTGTCAGGTGCACGCCGCCGGCGAGAAACCTCCCCCTGGCGACTCGTCGCGGCGTGCGCCCCCGGTTTCCCGCGCGAGCCGCTCGCCCGCACGGCGGGCGGCGTCGCACATGCGCTCCAGGAACGCGGTTGCGGCTCTCAGATCATCGACGTCGGCCGCGCGCTGGGTGTCGGCCGATCTCCTCTGGCCCGCGAACGCCAGGAACTCGCGCACGGCCCCCGAGCGTTGGCGTCGGAGCCCGGCAGCCCATCCAGGTGGCCAGGTGCTGGTTGAACTCCCCGAAGCGAACCACCCAGTCCCGCAACCTGAGCATCACCGCGACCTGGGTCGCCGGCCTCGGAAAGGTCAGCGAATCCCCACTCGTCACCCGAACCCCCACCGACGACATGCGCTGGCGCTGGCACAACACCACCCGAGGCCGCCAAGCCCACCTCAGCCCCACCCGCGCGTTCCCCTCCCTCCCGAGCCCTGCTCAGCGGCTACATCCTCGCCACCGACCCCACCCTCTACCGCCCTGCCCGACTACGAAGCCTGGATGCGCCCCTGGTCACCAAGGCCCAATCCCCCAGACATCCGCCACTTCGCCTGCCCCAGCCCCGCAACCAGCCCCAACGTGCACCCCCACCCCCGATTTGAGCCCTCCCAGCGCGATCAGCTAAGGTATCCCCACACCACGCGAGAGGTTCAAACCCTCCGCGATGTCCGGGTGGCGGAATGGCAGACGCGCTAGCTTGAGGTGCTAGTCCCCGTTAAGGGGGTGGGGGTTCAAGTCCCCCCTCGGACACATCATTACCCCACGGGCCTTAGCTGATTCTATCAGTTGGGCTCGTGGGGTAATGCATTCCAGGTCGCGGAGCCTTCTAGCGCCTGTCCCATAGTCGCCTGACATTTCATGAGGTAATGCTTCATGGGTTGTTGAGGACAAGCCGCTGAACGGTCGCCGGGAAGTTGCACGCTCGTCGACAGCGGAGTGGGTGACGCTGCGCGCTGATCGGAGGCGGTCTCGTACCGCGCGTAGCTGAGTCGTTCGAGCGCGGCGATAGGTCTGGCGGGTCCGCGGGCGGCCGACGCGCGTGGGGTCGGATGTGGTTGCCGGGTCCGGGCTGACGGGGCGGCTGAACGGACCGGCGTTCTCGATGGTGCCGGCTGGCTTGGTTGGGTGATCAAGCGCCGGGTCCATGTCCGTCTTCGGAACGTGGACCTCGACTGACCTGTGTCCAGTTGGGACCGGGCGCCTCGAGACATCCGGTTGGTTCAGCAAGACGACGGTTCCGGGCTCGCACCGAAACGTGAGGGTGAGTTGGCGAACGATGTGTGCCGCCTGTTCCGGCGTTGGGTCGGCCGCCAAGGCGGCAAAGGTGAGGAGGTCGGCTATGCGGTCGAGTAGGTGGTCCTCTCGGAAGTACAACGCCCGGGCAGAATCGGTCGAGCGAGTGTGCGTGCTGCGGTACCCGTGTCGACACCGGTAGGCCGCCCGGCCGTGAACGCGATGCGCCTCCATGCTCCGACCACACAGTCCGCACTGCAGCCTGCCGGTCAACTGGTAGATGTGCGTGCTCCCCTGAGCATTGGGTCGTCTGGCACGAACCGCTTGCACGGCGACGAAGTCTCGCTCTGACACCAGCGGCGGATGGGCGATCTGCGCTGAGGTCACCCAATCCGCTGGATCGTTGCGCACGGTCGGGCGCCGCCCGGCAGGCGAGAGGTCGGTGCGGTCGGCGCTGGTACGGTTCCAGACCTGATAGCCCGTGTACCTCGGATTGGACAGAATCTCGGTCACCGTCCGCAGAGACCAATCGCGGCGTACACGGTGCCGATTGCGGTCCGGGTCGACCCCGGAAGGTCCAGGCACCTCACGTTCGTTCAACTCCCGAGCGATACCCGCCACGCTACGACCAGCCAATCGCTCGGCGAACATCCACCTCACCGTGGGCGCCGTGACAGGGTCAGGGGCCAGACGAAGCAACCTCACCCCACGACGGCCCATCGCCCGGTTCGGGTGCGGACCATCATCCGTCAGCCGATACCCGTAGGGCGGACGGCCACCAAGGAAACGGCCCTGTTCGATGGTCTGCATCCGCATCGCCACCAACACCCGGTGCCGTGCGCGGATCACCTCTGCATGCGACCGCGCCGCCAGCACGGTCGCCAGCGCCTCGTGCAACGACGATCCGAACTCCACCGCTCCCCCGGCCTCCGGCAACCACAACTGCACACCGTGACGCTCCAACACAGGACGCAGCGCACCAAGCTGCCCGACATCGAAGGCCCGCTCGTACTCACCCACCACGATCCCGCCAATCCGATTCGCCGGATCCGCGATCATCTCCAACAAGGCGCTGGCCTTCGGACGCTTGTGCCACGGCACCTGTCGCGAGCAACCGACCTCGAAGAGCTCCCCCACGATCTGCCCGTGCCCAGAGATCAACCGACTGGCCACATCCATCTGCCATGCTCGCGACGTTCGCGGGTCTTGATGCTCAACCGTTGATGCACGGCCATAGAACAAGAATCGCATTGATCCTTGGACTGAAGGCTCCGCACCGACGCACTCCTGCGGTGTCATCGAGGCGAACCACTCCGCCAACGTGACCGGTCGCGACGAGCAAGGCACCGTCATCAGGATTTCCGATCGTCAGACGACATCGGCCACGGGACACCATGACGGCCGCTCCCTTACGCCAGGAGCCTCGCAGTTCACCCGGACGGGCGCGTCCTGTTCGCCGCAGGCCGATGTCGGAGGAAAGGGTCTAGAGTCGCCACGGCCCCTTCGAGCTACCGCCTCGCGTTTCGGTTAAGCCGTTTCACGGCCGAGGTCGGCCTGCATCGCGGGACCGCTGGGGGTAATCACCGTCGGCGTGCTGCTGCGAACGTCGCGATGAGCGTGCAGGACTCCAACTCAATACCTTCGCTTCGTCGCCGACCTCGTGCCCCGACAACGGCCGGTTCACTGCCTACGGCGTGATCGCCGCAGCGAAAGGCGCGGCCCACCCTCCCCCGAGGCTTGCCGCCGGGGCGCTAGGCATCTCGCTGGCCTGACTGATCATGTCGGTCGGCATCACGCGGGCCGCGACGACTCGTCCCCCTAGCCTGATCGCACGCCGATGCGTTCACTCCGACGCGCAGAACTATCAGGCGTAGCGTTCTGGTCTCACCGCTAGAGTCTTGGTCGTTCCGCCGCGGTTCGGGGCAGACGCCGTTCAGACGCAGACCCACATGCACAGCTCGGTGATCAGCACGACTGCGGTGCCCAGAATCGGGGCGACGGCGGTGGTTCCGGCCAGGCCGAAGATGGTGACGGCTCGGGGGGAGCGGCAGCATCTGGTGTCGAGAAGTAGGTGGCGGAGTCGTACCTGGACCGCGCGGCCGCTTGCGGGGAGGGTGTCGGTGAGGGAAGGCATGTTGCTCAGGGCGATGAGGGCGCGGGCGGTGGCGTGGTTGCCCGCGTGGCGGCGGGCGGCGCAGTCGGCGCACATCTCGACCAGTTCGGCCAGGCGGGTGACGAGGTGGGGTGCGGCGCGCCAGCGGGGCAGGGTGGCGGCGAGGGCGTCGCCGAGGTGGGTGACGAGGTGGTGGCGGCCTGCAAGGTGGTGGCGTTCGTGGGCGAGGACGGCGTCGAGTTCGGGTGCGGTGAGGGTGGTGAGCAGGCCGTTGGAGACCACGACGCGGTGGGTGGGCAGGCCGGGGACGCAGTAGGCGAGCGGGGTGTCGTGGTTGAGGACGGAGACGTCGGAGTGGCCGGGTAGGGCGGTGGCGAACAGGTCGAGCAGGTCGGAGTGGCGTTGCCGTCGTGGGCGGGCGGCGCAGATCATCGCGAGGAAGCGGCGGATGATGCGGACGGCGAGCCAGCCTGCGGCAGTGATCGCGATGGCGCCGGCGACGCCGAAGTAGGCGGTGACTCCTCGGTAGGGGTGCGGGTCGGCGAAGAGCACCACGACGGCGAGGACGAGCGCGCTGCCCGCCGCGGCGAGACCTGCGGCCCAGAAGACCAGGGCGGCGCACGGCGCGCGGTAGGGCCAGGTGGTTCGGGTGATGGCGGTGGTCGTGGCGACGACCAGGACGACGGCGAACACGACCAGTTCGAGAGCCGTCACGGTTTCCCCTTCACCGACGGCCGGTGTGCGCTACCCGCGGCCGTCCCCCTCGGTCTGTCTGTCTGCCTCGTGCAGCGCGTCGCTGAGCACTTCACGGGCTTGCGGTCCCATGCGGTCGATGAAGCGTACGAGCACGTGCCGGTCGTCGCCGACGATGCCCAGCGCTTCGGACATCAGCTCGGCGAAGAGCTCGTCGCGGGTCGCGATCGCGCTGAACCGGTGTGCGCGATCCCCGGCGTCCTGCCGCACCAGGCCCTTCTTGGCCAGGCGCTGCAGGGTGGTCATGACGGTGGTGTACGCGAGCTGGCGTTGAGGCAGCAGCGCCTCGTGCACCTCGCGAACCGTCGCGGGCTCGCCGGACTGCCACAGGCAGTCCAGGACGGCTCGCTCCAGGTCCCCCAACTTCGCCACCGGCCGAGCGTACTTCACTGAACACGATGGGAGTAGTACTACCACAGTCGTAGTAACGCCCGCGCAAACTTTGGTCACACAGATGTGCCGGTAACGCCACGCGTCACCCGGGAGATGTCTACTATCGAAGTCGTACTACGGCGGTAGTAGATCAGCTCCGCCCCCGACCGCACCTGTCCACACGGTAGCCCGGGGCGGTTCTCTCCGAGGGGACGAACATGAGTTTGGCGTCGTTGTTGGGGTCGTTCGCGGCCACGTCGCGGGCACCCGAGACGCAGTGGCAGGTCACCGTGGCCGAGGTGATCGCGGACGCCTTCGCGACCCACTTCCGCGACAACGAGTTCTTCCGGGCCCAGTGCGACGCGATCGGGTTGACCCCGCAGAACCTGGAGCGCACGCGGTCGGGGCTGGTGAAGATCCCGCTGCTGCCGGTGAAGATGTTCAAGCAGCCCGACGCGCACGTGCTGCTGTCGGTCCCGCTCAACGACATCGAGCTGGAGATCCGCTCGACCGGCACCGGTGGCGTGCCGTCGGTGGCCCGGCGGGACGCGGCGACGGTGACCAACACGGCGCTGGCGATCCTGGGCCAGTACCGCGACCTGTTCTCCATCTCCAAGGGCGCGGGCCTGTTCCTGTGCCCGTCGACGGCCGAGACGCCGGAGATGGGCATGGTGAAGGTGTTCAACCTGCTCAACGGGCTCTTCGACGACCACACCTACCTCGTCAAGGACTACGCCTTCGACCCGCAGGAGGCGCTGGACTACCTGGAGCGCTGGGACGGCTCCATGACCCGCTACATCGTCGGCCCGCCGTTCCTGGTCAACCGGCTGCTGCGGTTCCTGGAGCTGGAGGACATCCGCCTCAAGCTCGACCCGGAGTCGATGGTGATCACCCTCGGCGGGTGGAAGCGCTACACCGGCGAGTCGATGAGCCGCGAGGACTTCAACGCCAAGATCGAGGAGTACCTCGGCATCGGCACCGACCGGGTGCGCGACATGTACGGCCTGATCGAGACCAACATGCTCGCCATCGAGTGCGCCGAGCACCGCAAGCACGTGCCGCCGTGGTGCCACGTCTCCATCCGCGACGTCACCGACCCCTACCTCGAGCTGCCCGCGGGCCGCACGGGCACGATCGGCATCCTCGACGCGCTCAGCGGCGGCTACCCGGGCTTCATCCTCACCGAGGACATCGGCGAGGTCGACGAGACGCCGTGCCCATGCGGGCGCACCGGGCAGACCGTCACCTTCCACCGCCGCGCCCACGGCGCCGAGCTGGGCTGCTGCGCGGTCAGCATCGAGAAGTTCATCGAGTCCCAGGAAGTCGTGGCCGAGTGCGCCGTCCCCGGCGCGGAAGCGGGCCGGTGACCCATGCCCCGGTTCAGCCCCACCGTCGTCGACCACTTCACCAACCCCCGCAACGCCGGTGAGATCGAGAACGCCGACGTGCGCGCGTTCGTCGGCAACCCGGTCTGCGGCGACCAGATCCTGCTCACCGCCCGCGTGGACGGCCCGGTCGTGTCCGAGATCCGATTCCGGGCCCACGGCTGCTCGGCGTCGCTGGCCACCGCCAGCCTGCTCACCGAGACCGCGACCGGCGCCCAGCTGGCGGCACTCGAGCAGATCGACGCCGCGCGCATGGAGGAACTGCTCGGCGGGCTCGGCCCCGACCAGAAGCACGTCGCCGCCCTCGGCGCGGACGTGCTGCAGCGGCTGGTCGCCAACCACCGGAACGGGGTGAACGACGATGACCCGATCAGCTGTAGCGCCTGAGCTCGCGCTGCCCACCGCGCCCGCGGTCGTCTACCTCGACAACGCGGCCACCTCCCCGCTGTGCCCCGCCGCGGCCGAAGCCATCCGCGCCGGGATCGAGCTGTTCGGCAACCCCTCCAGCGCCCACCCCGCGGGCGAGGCGGCGCTGGAAGCGCTGACCCGGGCCCGCGCCCAGGTCGCGCGCCTCTTCGGCTGCCCCGCCGAGGAGGTCGTGTTCACCGGCGGCGGGTCCGAGGCCAACGCGATGGCCATCGTCGGGACCGTCCTCGGCCACGGCGACCCGCGCCAGGCGCACATCGTCACCACCGCCATCGAGCACTCCGCGGTCCTGCAGTCGGCGTGCCTGGCCCAGGACCTCGGCGCCGAGGTCACCGTCGTCGCCCCGAACGCCGAGGGCTGGATCGACCCGCGCACGATCGCCGACGCCCTGCGTCCGAACACCGTCCTCGTCAGCGTCATGCACGCCAACAACGAGACCGGCGTCGTCCAGCCGATCGCCGAGATCGCCGCCCTGGCCCACCGGGCGGGTGCTCTCGTGCACACCGACGCCGTACAGACCGCGGGCAAGGTCGACCTGACCTGTGTGGACGCGGACCTGGTGTCGATCTCGGCGCACAAGTTCCACGGCCCCAAGGGAGTCGGCGCGCTGCGAGTCGCCCCGTCGGTGCGTTTGGCGCCGCTGCTGCGCGGCGGCGGGCAGGAAGCGGGCAGGCGGGCGGGCACGGAGAACACTCTCGGGGTGCTCGGCATGGGCGCCGCCGCGGTGCAGGCGCTGGCACACCTGGCCGACATCGACTACCAGCAGCGACGCCCGCAGCTGCGCCAGGTCCTGCTGGACGGTCTCGCCGAGGTCGCCGACATGCGGATCAACGGCATCGGCGCGCCCGGCATGCCGGAGACGGTGAACCTGTCCTTCCTCGGGCTGCGCGGCGACACCATCGTCGATGTCCTCGCCGCCCACGGCGTCTGCCTGTCGGCCGGGTCGGCCTGCCACGCCGGGGAGAGCAGCCCCTCGCACGTGCTCACCGCGATGGGCGTGCCCGTCGACTGGGCCCGCAGCGCGGTCCGCGTCTCCTTCGGCCGGTTCACCACGCGCGAGGAGGTCGCCCACGCCGCGGCCTTGCTGGCCGCGACCGTGCACCGGCTCCGCGCGCTCACACCGACGGGAACGGGGACGACCGGGCGATGATCGCCATCAAGAACCTGCTCGGCGAGCGCGGGCGGCTCATCACCTCGCTCATCGGCGTGGCCTTCGCCGTCATGCTCGTGCTGGTGATGACCGGCATCTTCGTCGGCACCACCAACCAGGTCACCACCTACATCGACAACAGCAGGGGCGCGGTGTGGGTGGCCCAGCCGGGCACGACCCAGATGTTCCGCTCGGTGTCCTGGCTACCCGGCGACACCGAGCAGCAGTTGGAGGGCGTGGACGGGGCCGGTGAGGTCTCGCCGATCCTCGGCGTGCCGTCCAGCTTCGTCCGCGACGGCAACCAGACCGCCTTCTACCTGCTCGGCTACGACCCGCAAGCCCACCAGGGCGGCCCGTGGAGCGTGAGCGAGGGCAGAGCCGACGTCGGGCCGGGCGAAGTCGTCCTGGACCGGGTGCTTGCCTCGAAGAACGGGGTCACCGTCGGGGATACCGTCGAACTGGTCGACGGCGAGTTCACCGTGGTCGGGCTGTCGGACGAGACCGCTGCGGTCGGCAACTTCTACGCCTTCGTCACCCTCGACGACGCCGCCGAACTGCTGCGCGCCGGCGACCGCGTCTCCTACTACCTGGTACAGCCCGAACCCGGCACGTCGGCGAGCGCGCTGGTCACGCGGATCAACGAGCAGGTCGGCTCGGTCGACGCACTCACCTCCGAGGAGTTCGCCGAGAACTCCAAGGCGATCGTCGTGTCGATGATCGGCAGGCCGCTCTACGCGATGATCGCGATCGGTCTGCTGGTGGGCATCGCGCTGGTCGCGCTGACCGTGCTGGCCACCGTCGCCGAGCAGATGCAGGAGTTCGGCGTGCTCAAGGCCGTCGGCGTCTCCTCCCGCCAGCTCTACCGCGAAGTCCTGCTGCAAGCCGGATTGCTGGCCGTCGTCGGCTACCTGATAGGCGCCGGGATCGCCTACGGGGCGCAATTCGGGATCCGAGAAGGGCTCGGCGACGTCACCGTCGAAGTCACCCCCGTGATGCTCGCGGGCATGTTCGGCGTGACCGTGCTGATGGCCGTGCTGGGCTCGATCACCCCGGTGCGGCGGGTCGCCCGCCTCGACGCCGCGGTGGTGTTCCGCCGGTGACCGACACCCCTGGAGAGAACCCGATGACCTGCCCGGTCTGCTCGGCCCCGGCGACGCCGCCGAAGTGCGGCACCTGCGGCAGGCCCGCGCTCGCCCCGTTCGAGGGCACCGACCTGCTCGTCCTCGACGGCGTTCGCCACACCTACGGTAGCGGCCCAGGCGAGGTCCACGCCCTGCGCGAGGTGGACATGCGCGTGCGCCGCGGTGAGATCACGCTCATCGTCGGCCCGTCCGGCGGCGGCAAGACCACCGCGCTGCTCGTCATGGGCCTGCTGCTCAAGCCCACCGCCGGGCAGGTCCGGCTGGCCGGGCAATCGATGGAGGATGCGAGCGAGTCCGAGCGGACCCGGGCTCGGCTGCTGCAGCTGGGGTTCGTCTTCCAGCAGTTCAACCTGATCAAGTCGCTGACGGCGCGCGAGAACGTGATGGTCCCGATGCGCTACGCGGGTGTGTCCAAGAAGCACGCGGGTGAACGCGCGAGCGAGGTGCTGACGGCTCTGGGTCTCGGGCACCGCGTCGACCACCGGCCCGCCGACCTCTCCGGCGGTGAGAAGCAGCGGGTCGCGGTGGCCCGCGCGCTGGCGCTCGGCCCGCAGGTCGTGCTCGCCGACGAGCCCACCGCGAACCTTGACTCCGTCGCCGGTCAGCGGGTGGTGGAGAAGCTGGCCGAGCTGGCATCGGCCAACGGCACCTCGGTCGTCATCGTCACCCACGACACCCGGCTCGCGCCGATCGCCGACCGCCTCCTGCGGCTGGAGGACGGCGCCTTGGTGGAGCAGGACGTCAGCGCTTTCGCGGGCGGTCACCCGTGACCGCGACTGACTTCGCGCTCGCCCCGCCCCACACCGCGGTCGAAGCCGGTTTCGTCGGCGGCGCGAGCAGTGCGGTCGTGGGGTTGAACGCGCCGGTGCGGTCGTTGCAGATGCTGGACCTGCAGGCGGCCGCGGGGGCGAGCGAGGTCTACCTCGCTCTCCCCCCGGTCGGTGGCGCGCTCTCCTTCGACGGCCTGCCCAGCGCTCGCGACGGCGAACCCACCCAGGTCACCACCCGGCGAACGCTCACCGCCTTGGTCACCGAAGCGCACCACCGTGGGCTGCGCGCGCACTTCTGCGCCGATGCCCCCGCCGTCGCGCCCTCGCGCCGCGACGACTGGCTCGCGCACGCGCGGATCGGGATCGAGGCGGGTGCCGACACCGTGGTAGTCGGCAGCCTGGCGACCCTGGCCTGGCTCACCGACGCCCATCCCGGAGTGGATGTGGTCGCCGGTGGGCAGCTCGGCGTCAGCACCACCTCCTTCGCCCGCCACATCGCCGCCACCTACGGCGTGCGGCGCATCGTGCTCCCCCACGAAATCACCCTCGACGAGATCGCCCGGTTCACCGCGCTCGGCACGCAGCTCGGCGTCGAGATCGAGGTACCCGTGCAGACCGGCTCCGGGCTCGGCTGCCGCGGATGTCGCCTCGCCGACCAGCCCGGCGCGGGGCTGGGGTGCCGAGCCGGCTACCGCGGCGGCGTGGCGGGAGAGGACGTCGACCTCGGCGGATTCCTCGACGGCGCGGGTGACTGCGCCCTCTGCGACGTGCCGACCCTCGCCGCGCTCGGGGTTCGGGCCCTTCAGGTCCCCGGCAGGGAGAGCCCGAACCTGCGGCAGAACGCCAAGATCACCCAGATGTACCGGCGCGCGGTGGACGGCGCCGCGGCCGCGCGTCCCATGGTCGACGTCGTGGCCGACATCGACCGGGTGGAACTGATGTGGCAGATGGCCTGGGTGCCGCGCCTGTGCGAGCGAGCGCGCTGCCGATTCCGCGACACCCCGGCCCGCCGGGCCTACGTCTGAGCCGGAGGGATCCCGTGCACATCGAAGCCCGAGCGGCCTCGCCCGCCGCGGTCGAGGCGCTGCTGGCGCTGCCCGTCGACGCCGTCGGCATCGGCCAGGAAGGGTGCCTGGCCAAGCTCCCCGACCGCGACACCCTGCGCACCCTCGCCGAGCGCGTCCGCACGGCGGGCAAGGACGTCACCATCGTGCTGCCCGCCGCGTGGGAACGCGGAGCGGACGCGGTGTTGGATGCCGCGCTGGCCGTCGCCGAAGACGGGCCCACGACGGTAACCGCCAACGACTTCGGCACGATGGTCTCCCTGCACCAAGCGGCTCCCGCGCACACGACGGTGGCGGCGGGCTTGGCGCTCACCCAGGTCCGCGTGCACGCCGCCGACGGAACCACCCCCTCCGCCGGTTCAGCCGAAGTGGACTCCGCGAGCCTGAACCTGCTCACCGGAATGGGCGTCCGCACCGCCGAAGTCGACTCCACAGCGGACACCACCGGTCTGCACGGCTGGCGGGTGCGACAGGTTCTCGGCGCCGTTCCGCTCGGCTGGGCGCGCTCCTGCCCGACCGCGCGCCACCACGACCTGGCCCCGCCGGACTGCGTCGACCGCTGCGACACCCCGATCATGATCACCGCCCACCAGCGGTGGGTGCTCAACCACGGCCAGCGCGAAGCGCTCCCCGTAACCGCCCGCCGGAGCCAGCCGACCATGACCGTATTCGGCAACGGCGTCTACCTGGCCACGCCCGCAGACCCGACCGGCGCGCACGACGTCGTCGTGGACACCCGGTTCACCACCGCCGCCGAGCTGTCCGACCTCGTCGGCGCACTCGCCGCATCCCGCTAGGAGACCTCGTGGTCGACCTCTCCCTCTCCCCCGCCCAACAGGACCTCGTGGACCAGGCCGCCGCGGTCGCGCGCCGCGCCCTCGCCGAACGCGCCACCGAGCACGACCGCACCGCGCGCTTCCCCGCCGAGAACATCGCCGACCTGCACGCCGCAGGCCTGCTCGACCTGCTCGTGCCCGAGGACCTCGGCGGCGGCGGCGCGGACCTGCTCACCTGGTCGCTCGTCGTCGCCGAACTCGCCCAGGCCTGCGGGTCCACCGCGCTGATCTTCGCCATGCACAGCGGCGCCACCCACCTGCTCTCCGGAGCAGCCGCGGCCGGCGACGCGATGGCCACGCGGGTGCTCGGCGAGGTGACCGCGCACGGCAAACTGCTGGCCTGGGGGTTCTCCGAACCCGGCACCGGCGGCAACATCCTCACCCCGCAACTGCGCGCCACCGTCTCCGACGGCCACGTGCGCCTGGCGGGCACCAAGGCCTTCTGCACCGCCGCGGGCCACGCCGACTACTACCTGATCAACGCCCACAGCGGCGAGGAAGAGTTCCGGCGCTCGCAGACGATGACCCTCGTACCCGCAGGCGCCGACGGGCTCACCGTCAAGGAGACCTGGGACGCCCTCGGCATGCGCGCCAACTGCGCCAACACCCTGCTGCTGGACAGCGCGCTGCCCGCCGAGCACGCCGTCGGCGGGCACGGCGGCGGCATGCCGCTGCTGGCCTCCGCGCTGCCCGCGCTCGTCCTCGGCCTCGCCGCGGCCTCCCTGGGTGTCGGCAAGGCCGCCTACGAGTTCGCCACCGGGCACGTGCTGCGCCGCACGCTGGCCCCCACCGGTCAGTCGCTAGCGGCGTTCCAGGGCGTGCGGCTGCACGTCGCCGACATGGCCGTCACCCTGCACACCGCCCGGCTGGCGCTGCTGCACGCCGCATGGACGGCGAGCCGCGACGCGCTGGAAGCCCTGCCGATGATGAACATCGCCAAGTACGCCTGCAACAAGGCGGCCGTGACCGTGGCCGACACCGCCATGCAGGTCACCGGCGGCCACGGCTACCTGCGCGCCAACCCGCTGGAACGCCACTACCGCGACGCCCGCGCCGGCGCCGTCATGGGCGCCAACCTCGACGCCCTGCGCGACATGATCGGCAAAGCCGCGCTGGGCATCGATCCCCGATCCGACCTCGTCCCCACCGCAGGAGAGCGCTGAGATGACCATCCCCACCGACGAGGAGATCCTGACCGGGCTGCGCGAGGAGATGGCCGCGGTGCTGGAGTCCACCACCGTCGACATCGACGACATGGGCCCGCAGACCCCGCTGCTGAGCCTGCCACTGGATTCCCTGCGCCTGGTCGAGCTCATGTCCCGCGTGGAGGACCGCTTCCGCGTCTACATCCCCGAACAGGCCGCGTTCGGCTTCGCCACCATCGGCGACGTCGTCGAGCACGTACGCGCCAAGTCCGAGGCCAAGGCGGCGCGCGCCGCAGGTAGGCAGGCGGCGGGATGAGCGGGTCGCTGGACTACCGGCACGTCGCCGGGCACAAGCGCGGCATCACCCTGCTCGACAGCCGCGGGCCACTGGCCGAATCCGGCTACGCGGACCTGTTCGACCAGGCCAGGACGGCCGCCGCCGCGTACCTGCGCCACGGCGCACTCGCCGGGGACCGGGTCGTGCTGAGCATGCGCACCGACACCGACTACCTGGTGGCGCTCGTCGGTGCGCTGCTGGCCGGGATCGTGCCGTGCACCGTCGCGCCACCTCCCACCCCCTCGCGCACGGACTCCGGCGGGGTGCGGCACCTGGCCGCGGCCGTGCGCGCCGTCCGGCCGACCGCGGTCATCGCCACCGACGCGGCCGATCTTCGCGGCGTGCTCGACGTGCCCGTGCTCGGCGTGGACGACCTGCGGCACGACGTCGCCTTGCCCGTCGACCGGCTGCACCGGCCCCACCCGGAGCAACCGCACCACATCCAGTTGACCTCCGGGTCCACAAGCGCCCCCAAAGCCGTGGTCCTGCCCCACCGCGCCGTGGCGGCCAACCTCGACGTGCTGATCGCCGCCTCGGAGCTGGACCCCGACAGCGACACCATCTCCAGCTGGCTGCCCCTGCACCACGACATGGGCCTGGTCCAGCTGCTCGCCGGGCTCACCACCGGAGCGCCCGTCGACCTGATGGCGCCGTACTCGTTCCTGCGCGACCCGCTGAGCTGGCCACGCCACATCGGCGCCCGGGGCGGCACGATCACCGCCGCACCCCCGTTCGGCTACCGCGCCGCCGCGCGACGCCTGCGCGAGCGCCCCGAGGACCTCGACCTCTCCGGGCTGCGCCGCGCCTACGTCGGCGCCGAGCCCATCCCCGCCGACGTCCTTCGGGACTTCACCGCGTCCTTCGCCCACACCGGGCTGCGCGAGGACGTCATCGTGCCCTGCTACGGCATGGCCGAGACCGTCCTGGCCACCACCCTCGCCCTCAACCCCGGCAGCGAGTTCGGCCGAGTCAGCACCCTCGTCCTCGACCGCGGCGCCCTGCACCTGCACGGCAAAGCCGTCCCCGCGAGCGACCCGGCCGACAGCATCACCCTCGTCAACTGCGGACGCCCCGTCCCGGGCGTGGAGGTGACCGTGCGCGGCGACGACGGCGACCTCTGTCCCGAAGACACAGTGGGCGAGATCCACGTCGGCGGCACATCGCTCATGTCGGGCTACCTCGGCGACAACGGACACGCCGAACCGGTCGGCGGCGAGCACGCCACCGGCGACCTCGGCGTCATCGTCAACGGCGACCTCTACATCGTGGGCAGGCTCAAGGAGATGCTCATCGTCAACGGCCGCAATCTGCCGCCCTACGACATCGAAGCCGCCATCGAACCCCACCCCGCCATCGGAGCGGGCAACAGCGCGGTCTTCTCCCACCTCGCTCCCGACGGGGTCGAGCACGTGGTCGCCGTCGCCGAGTCCCGCGCCACCGGCGCCGAACGCGCCGCGCTGATCGACGACATCGCCACCGCTGTCCGCCAGGCCTTCGGCTTCACCCCGTCGGACATCGTCGTCGTCCCCCGTCGCCGCATCCCGCGCACGACGAGCGGCAAACGCCAGCGGGACCTCCTGCGCACCCACTATCTGCGCGACCGGGTCGCCTGATGTCCATCCACCCCGCCACCGGCATCGACCCCCGCCCCGCGCTCGCCTGCCTTCCCACCGGGGTCACCATCCTGACCACCGCCTCGGCGGATGGCCCGATCGGCATGACCACCAGCGCGGTCACCTCGCTGTCGCTGGACCCGCCGCTGGTGCTCGCCTGCCTGGCCAACCAGTCCTCGACCTTGGCCCACATCCGGGCCCACGGCGCCTTCGCCGTCAACATCCTCGCCGCCGAACACGACGCGCTCGCCGACAGATTCGCCACCGGCCGCCCCTGCGATCGCTTCACGCGGATCGCGCACCGCACCGTCGCTGGCCTGCCGATCCTCCACGGCGCTCTCGCCTGGATAACCTGCACGGTCACCACCACCTACCCCGGCGGGGACCACACCATCCTCATCGGCGAGGTCACCGCGACGGACCACCGCGGAGGTGCCGCGCTCGTGCGACACCGCAGCATCTACAACGCCCTCCCGTAGTCCCTCGGCTCCGCCCTAGTCAGACAAATCAACACTCATTAGTATGTCGATGTGACTTCTGATCGTGTCGATGCCTGTGACCTGCTCTGCCTGGATCTTCCGCACGCCGAGGAGATCCGCGCTGCGCTTCCCCCTTCGTCGGAGGTGGAGTCGGCCGCGGCTGCGGCCAAGGCGCTCGGTGACCCGACGCGGTTGACCATCGCCTCGGCGTTGGGGCGCGGCGACGAGCTGTGCGTCTGCGACCTCGCGTGGGTGGTCGGGCAGGCGCAGAACCTGGTGTCGCACCACCTGCGCCAGCTCAAGTCCGCCGGGCTGGTGACCTCGCGGCGTGACGGGAAGCTGGTCATGTACTCGTTGACCGAGCCAGGACGCGCGTTGGTCTCGGCGGTGCTGGTGGCGGTCTCCGGTGGCTGAGGCGTGCTGCGGGCCGCAGGAGGCCCCGAAGGCGACCGGCGCGGACGCGGAGCCGGATGTCGGCCCTCAGGCGATCTGGCAGGTACGGGAACTGCAACTGGCGCTGGTGGCCGGGGTGCTGCTCGGCGTTGGTTGGGGTTTGTCCCTGGCCGGGTACGACCGGGTCGGCACCTGGGTGCAGTTGGCGTCGGCGGTCGCCGGAGCGGCGACATTCGTGCCCGGAACGCTGCGCGGGCTTACTCGCGGGCGGGTCGGGGTCGGAACGCTGATGACGATCGCCGCCATCGGCGCGGTCGCGTTGGGGCAGATCACCGAAGCGGCGATGCTCGGAGTGCTGTTCTCCATCGCCGAGGGCTTGGAGCACTACGCCATCGCCCGCACCCGCCGCGGGCTGCGCGCGCTGCTCGGGCTGGTGCCGCCCACCGCGTCGGTGCTGCGCGAGGGCGTCGAGGTCACCCTCTCCCCCGAGGACTTGCGGGTCGGGGACCGCATGGTGCTGCGGCCCGGCGAACGCGCCGCCACCGACGGGGTCATCCGCGCCGGGAACACCAGCCTGGACCTGTCCGCCATCACCGGCGAGTCCGTGCCGGTCGAGGCCGGGATCGGCGACACCGTGCACGCCGGGGCCATCAACGGCGGCGGCGCGATCGAGGTTGAGGTCACCGCTCTCGCGTCGGACTCCTCGCTCGCGCGGATCGTGCACATCGTCGAGGAAGCCCAGGAGCGCAAGGGCAGCGGGCAGCGCCTCGCCGACCGCATCGCCCGGCCGCTGGTCCCGGCGATCATGGTGCTGGCCGCGCTCATCGCCGGGCTCGGCGCCCTGTTCGGCGATCCGCTGGTGTGGCTGGAGCGCGCGCTGGTCGTGCTCGTCGCCGCCTCCCCCTGCGCCCTGGCCATCTCGGTGCCGCTCACGGTGGTCGCCGCCGTCGGCGCCGCCAGCCGCCACGGCGCGTTGGTCAAGGGCGGGGCCGCGCTGGAAGAACTCGGCCGTATCCGCACGGTCGCCCTGGACAAGACCGGCACCCTCACTCGCAACACCCCGCAGGTCGTGGCCGTCATCCCCGCGGACGGCACCAACCGCGAACAGGTCTTGTCCACCGCCGCCGCTCTGGAGGCCCGCAGCGAACACCCGCTCGCCCGCGCCATCCTCGCCGCCGCCACCACCCCGCGACCCGCCGACGACGTCACCGCCATCGCGGGCCACGGTCTCGAAGGCACCCACCAGGGCCACAAGACCCGCCTCGGCAAACCCGGCTGGATCTCCCCCGGCCCCTTGGCCGGTCAGGTCGAGCAGCTCCAAGCCGCAGGCGCGACCGTCGTGCTCATCGAGCGCGACAACACCCTGCTCGGCGCGATCGCCGTCCGCGACGAACTACGCCCCGAAGCCGCCGAAGTCATCACCCACCTGCGCCGCCTCGACATCGACACCGCGATGCTCACCGGCGACAACACCCGCACCGCCACCGCCCTCGCCGACGCCGCGGGCATCACCACCGTCCACTCCGAACTCCTGCCCGAGGACAAGGCCGCGCTCGTCACCACCCTGCGCCGCGGCCGCCCCATCGCCATGGTCGGCGACGGCGTCAACGACGCCCCCGCCCTGGCCACCGCCGACGTCGGCATCGCCATGGGCGCCATGGGCACCGACGTCGCGATCGAAACCGCCGACGTCGCCCTCATGGGCCACGACCTGCGCCACCTGCCCCAAGTCCTCTCCCACGCCCGCCACGCCCGCCGCGTCATGCTCCAGAACGTCGCCCTCTCCATGGCCATCATCGGCGTCCTGATCCCTCTCGCCGCCACCGGCGCCCTCGGCCTGGCCACCGTCGTGCTCGTCCACGAACTCGCCGAAGTCCTCGTCATCGGCAACGCCATCCGCGCCGCCCGCACCACACCGCTCCCCGACGTCACCCCGGCGGCACCCAGCGTCCCCGCCGTGCTGGCGCTTCCCTTGGCCGACAACACCAAGGGCGGCTGCTGCGACGCCTGCTAGGTGCCGACCTCCGGCCCGGTCACACGTGGCGCGCGGCGGGGAGTGTGCCCACCCCGGGAACGAATCTCCCGACCCGGCAGACGTAGGCCGAGTACGCCGCGCCGTGTGCCGTGGCCAGGTACGGCTCCTCGACGGCCCGGACCTGCAACTGGATGCCGGCGACCAGCATGGCCAGGGCGAGCAGCTGCGCCCAGGTCGGCATCATCGCGGTGAGCCCGATGCCCGCGACGATCATCGCCGAGAAGACCGGATTGCGGACCACGCCGAAGATCCCGCCGGTGACCAACTCGGTCCGCTCCTGCGGGTCCACTCCGACCCGCCACGACCGGCCCATCGCCGACTGCGCGCCGAGCACCCCCGTGAACCCGGCGACAGCCACAACCAGCCCGGTCACCGCGACGACCGGGACGTCGAGAGCGACGACCGGCGCGAGGACGCCGACAGCGGCGAGAAGAGGCGCGACCAGGCCGACCAGCACACCCAGCACCAGGAGACCGTGCGCCAACCACTCCCGCGCACTGCCGGGAACGGCGTGCCGATGGCCGGTGTCCCCGGTGGCTCGGTAGTGCAGCCATGTCCGCAAGCCGAACACAACGCCCAGCCCCACGGTGTAGAGGGTGAACGCAAGCCACGCCATCGTCGACTCCCGTCGCTCGGTGTGCCACCTCCAAATACATGCACAAACTAACATGTGTCGATACGATTGTCTTGGTCAGTCACAGGACGCTGGTCCAGTAGAACCAGAAGGCCTCCAGCACCCCCACCGCGATGAGCAGGTACCAGACGGTGAGAACCACGCCGTGGTAGGTGACCAGCAGGCCTGTGGGTCGAGCCGGGGCGGGCAAGTGTCCTTCGTGGAGGTTGTGGAGGGTGACGTACCAGAAGATCGGCAGCGTCACCGCCCACACGACCATGCAGTACAGGCACAGCGCGCCGATGACGTAGAGGCTCTGGTAGATCAGCCAGTGGACGAAGAGCACACCGAACGTGGCCCCGGCCTGCATTCCGAGCCAGAACCAGCGGGGTAGTCGCGCTCCGGCCGCCGTCGCCACGCCGACGGTGGTGATGACGGCGAATCCGGCGATGCCCAGCAGCGTGTTGGGAAAGCCGAACACCTCGGCCTGCGCGGTGCGCATGATCGAGCCGCAGCTGAGCACCGGGTCGATGCTGCACGTCGGGACGTAGTCGGGATCGGCCAGCAGCGCCAGCTTCTCGACCGTGAGCACGGCCGCGGCGAGCAGCCCGACCAGGCCACCCGCGGTCAGCACCCAGGGCAGGGCGCGGACGGCGAACGGCGTGCTCATCGGGTGAGGGCGGTGTCAATCTCGGCCTTGAGGCCGTCGTAGGTGGGTGGGCCCTGGAAGCGGACGCCGTTGATGAAGAAGGTCGGCGTGCCGCGCACCCCGACGCTCACCCCGTCCTCCAGGTCCGCGCGCACGCGGTTCACGGTGGTCGGGTCGTCGAGGTCGCGCTCGAAGGTGGCCATGTCCAGGCCGAGTTCGCGGGCGAAGCCCAGGAAGGTGTCGCGGTGGTCGACCCCCTGGTCGCCCCACTGCGCCTGAGTCTCGTACATCTTCTTGTACATCGGCTCCAGCTTGCCCTGCTTGCCCGCCGCCTCCACCGCGCGCGCGGCCAGCTCGGCGTTGAGGTGTCCGGGCAGCGGGAAGTAGCGGATGACGAGGGTGATCCGGTCGCCGTACTCGGCGCGCAGCTTCTCCACGTGCGGATAGGCGGCACCGCACGCCTCGCACTCCAAGTCGAGGAACTCCACGACGGTGACCTTGCCGTCAGCGGCGGTGCTCAACTTGTGGCTGTCGGGGCGCACCAGCACGGACGCCGGGATGGTGGGCGCGGCGCCAGCGGCGTCGGTGCTCGCCTGCCGGGTGGGCGCGTCGTTGCGGGTGAACAGGACGAGCAGCGTGACCACCGCCGCCACAACGGCGACGACGGTCAGCGAAACCTTGGCGTTCGGGGACATGACAGGACTCCAGGGGTGGGCGAGCCCGCCCACAGGGCAGGCGCTCGGCGAGGAACGAAGGTGCGAACCGCGCGGCGGCCTACGCCCTCAACACGCAGAGCTTCGCCAGCTCAGGAACCTCGACCCGACCAGCGGGCACACTCCACCCAAGCGCCCGCGGCACCCCGGCCACCACCCGCGCGAACACCCGGAACACCGCCGCCGCGAACAGCACCGCCAGCAGCACCACGAGGCAGATCTCGACCAAGCCGACCGCGCCACGATCAGGAACAGCCTGCGCGACCTCCGCTTCCGGCGCGGCCTGGACAGTCGAGCAACAGGTCTCGGCGACGGCGACGCCATGGCACACCACGGCCTGCAGGAACAGCACCCCCACCACGACCGCGAGCACGGCGACAACCCGCACGACGCCACCGCGCGCCCTGGTCATCACCGGCTGCCTCACGACCGCACCCTATCCCGGTCCCTCCCCGGCCCGAATACCGTGCCGCCTAGTAGGCGACATCATTGTGGTGGACGGCGTTCGCGGCTAGCCCTCGCCCGCAGCGTCAGCCAGGCAGCAGCCGGGGAACAGCGCGGACGTAGACGACCATGCCGACGACCTCGACCAGGGTCTGGGTGACCACGACCACCGCGGCGACGGCGAACGCGTCGGGCAGGGCGAGGGCGAGTGGGAGCACGACAAGGGAGTTGCGGGTGGCGCCGGTGAACACGACCGCGCGCCCGCCGGGAGCGTCCAGCCGGAACAGGCGCGCGACGACGAGCCCTGCGGCGGCCATCACCGCCAGGAAGGCCACGTAGAACGGCACGACGGCGACGACATGGCCGAGCCCGCCGCCCAGCTCGGGGACCTGCGAGGCGACGACGGCCAGCAGGGTCGCGGCCATCAACGGCACCATCGCCGTGGCCACCGCGTCGCTGAACCGCCGCCCGCCCGCGCAGCGGGCGGCCCAGACCTGGGTGAGCCAGGCGAGGGTCAGCGGACCTGCGATGAGCACGACGAACGCCTCGACGAATGGCCCCGGCTCCACGATGTCGGCGAGGTCCGGGCCGAGGAACAGCAGCAGGAAACCGGGAAGAAGCACCATCTGCGCGATCAGCAGCAGCGGCGTGGCCGCGAGCAGCCGATCGCTGCTGCCACCGGCGAGCCCGCTGAACACGATGACGTAGTCCACGCACGGGGTGAGCAGCACGAGCAGCACCCCGAGCCGCACGGCGTGGTCGGCGGGCAGGAACCCGAACATCGCCGCGACCACCAGCGGCACGACAGCGAAGTTGACCACCAGCGCGGCCGCGAGGAACCGCCCTGAGCGCAACGAGCGTCGCAGCTCGGCCGCGGGAACCTGCAGGAACGTGACGTAAAGCAGAAGCGCGAGGACGGGATTGATGGCGTGGCCCAGCCCTGGACCCACGGCCGGGACTACCCAACCGAGCAGACCGCCGAGCACGAGCGCGGCGATGTAGATGATGACCTGGTGACGCTCGATGACCGCGACCATGCCTGGCGATGACGACATCGAGCGCGCTCCTCGTGGAATCACCGTGCGGGTCAGCCAGCGCCGAACAACTGGTCGAGCAGGGCCGCGCCGTCGGCCGGTGCCCGAACCTCCAGCACTAGTTCGGGGCCGTCGAGGTGCAGGCGAAAGTCGAAGAAGGGGCAGCACCGCTGCTCATCGACGGCCAGCGCGGCGACCTGGCTCGCGCGGTCGGCGGGCACGACCACGCGCAGACCGTCGTCGATGAGGTCGCGTTCACCACCGGCGAGCAGGTCCTGCCACCGCTCGGCGCGTTCGGCGACTCCGTCAGCGGCCAATGAACACGCCACCGCAGCGGTGCGCCACCGTGGCACTCGCGGAGCGAGCGTGGCTGGGGCTGGGTCGAGGAACGCGCACTCAGGGTCGCAGCGCTCGACGCGATCGGGCAGGGCGTCGAGGTGGCCGAGAGCACCGCGCAACGCGGTCGCGAAGGTGGCCAACTCGATCGTCCGCCGCTCGGCATCGGCGATCCGCGCGGCGACGCGCTGCCGCAGGTCGGCTCGGACCTCCCGGCAGGCACCCGACTCCCACACCGGCAGCAGCTCGGCGATGTCCTCCAGCGCCAAGCCCAGGTTCTTGGCCACGGAGATGAAAGTCAGCCTTTGGAAGTCGTCCTCGTCGTAGACGCGGTAGCCGGACGGTGTCCGCTTGGCGGGCAACAGGCCTTCTGCCTCGTAGAACCGCAGCGTGGTGGCCGGCACGCCGGTCCGCGTGGCGAACTGGGAGATCCGCATCGTGCTCACCAGGCGACGGTAAACCTTCACCTTGACTCGAAGGTCAAGCACCGCCCACGCCGCAGCTAGATCAGAAACACCGAGCAGACAGCCGCGCCCACGGCCAGAGCAGCGAACCCCACCACCGCGGGCAGGGCGATCGCCCCAGGAAGCGCGGCGGCCAGAGCCAGCAACCGTCGCACACGGCAGGGACTGCTGGACCTGCTCAGCCGGTCGATACGTTCGGCGACGTCGTCGGTGGCGATTGCCAGAGCACCGGGCGGCGCGGTGGTGCGGACCCGGTGGAGAGCGGCGGTGACGGCGGGGGCGCCGCAACCCGCAGCGGCCTCGCGGTCGGCAGCCATCTCCACCAAGGTGCGGACCGCAGCCGGGAGAGCGCGGGCCAGCGGCACGCGAGAAGCCGCGCCCGCGATGGCGTCGGCCAAGCCAACGAGTAAGTGGTGCCTGCCCCGCACGTGGGCGCGCTCGTGGGCGAGGACGGCGGCCAACTGGTCAGGGGCGAGGTGATCGCGCAGCCCACTGCTCACCACCACCAACCCGGGGTTGCCCGCGACGCTGTAGGCCAACGGACCGCCGTAGTCCACCCACACCACGGGTGAGGTGTCCGCATCCGCCCCGGCCAGTACGCGCAGCAGGTCGAGCTGCCGCTGTCGCTCCGCGCGCATCCGGGCGCGGCGCCGGGCCGCGCCGTCGCCCACCTGCACGGCGACTCCGACAATGGCGAGGAGAGCCACGCCGCCCAGGACGTCCTCGACCCGGGTTAGGTCGCCGTGCGACAGCGCGGACCAGCAGCTGTGCACCCAGTTCAGGATGGATCGCGCGGGCCCGTGGTCGGGGAGCACGATCATGGCCACGCTCGCGGCCGCGGTGACGAGTACCCCGGCGCAGCTCAGGAACCACCAGGTGATGGCCACCGCCGGGTCGACCCGGCTGCCGGTGAGCCGGTGCAGCAGTCGGGGCAGCAGCCACGCGGTCGCCGCAGCACCCACCAGCAGCGCCAGCGCGATGATCACCGCTCGTCCGACGGGTGGTCGACGCCGTCAAGGGCTTCGCGGATCGTGTCGGACTCGTCCGGAGACGCCGAGCGCACGAAGTGCATCAACACCGACCGCGGGTCGCCACTGGAATCAATCAACTCCCGCAGCGCACGGGCCACGGCCTCCTCCCGGCTGGTGGCGGGCGCGTAACGGTAAGCCCGCTGGTCCATCTCGCGGGTGACCCTGCCCTTGCGGTGCAGGTTGTCCAGCACGGTCATCACCGTCGTATACGCGAGCTTTCGGCTACTACTCAGCTCGGTCAAGACCTCCCGAACCGTGCGGGTGCCGGGCGCGCTCCACAGCACGTCCATCACCGCCGCTTCCAGTTCGCCCAGTCCCCGCATCCCGCCTCCCATCGCATCAACGTACGGCGTCGACCCACACCCCTCAGGAGGCGAACGCGACGTGGCCCCGGCAGTTCGTGTCCTTGCCAAACTTGATGAAAAGCACTCCCCCAAACGCGCAGTAGGACTTCCAGCGGAAGTGACAGTCAGCGCTGGGCGCGCCATCCCGCACTTGGAACAACGGCTACTTCCATACCGGGAGAGGCAACGGCGCGAAACACCTTACAAGCAGGATAGCTATGTCGGTTGCTCACCCAGATACGGTCTCGCCGATGACCTCAGCGATCTCGATCGCGATCTCGGCGATCGTGCCCGTGGCGGTGTTGAGCGCGACCTTGTCGGCCAGTGACGGGGCCTGCTTGACGATCTCGTCGCGGGTGATCTCGTGCCAGATCGGGAGCATGCGTTGCTCGCCGCCGATGCTCATGGTGACGATCGCGTCCAGCTCGTACTGCGGCCACCCCTTGGCGAAGAACGAGCTGGAGAGGACCACAACGCCGAAAGCGCTGTGGGCAAGGCCGTAGTCAATCTTGCGGCGGAGGCTGTCGCCGATGCGCAGAACCGACTTGTCGAGCCAGACTTTGAGGCCAAGGCGCTGCAGCTCGATGGCCAACGGTTCGGCCACCGCAGCCTTGTCCTCGCCTGCATGGGAGATGAAGACATCCCAGGTCTCCCCCTGCTCGTCGGGAACGGGCACATGCGGGGCCCGGACGAGGCCGGGCGAGCGCATCGGTGCCGATCGGGCGACCGCCAGCGGCGGCGGTTCAACGGCCACCGAGGATCGGACCCTGCTTGCCTTGAGGCCGATGAGGTCGACGGTGACGTACCACGATCCGGTGGACGGCACCGTGAGGCGAAACGGCGACTTGGTCACTAGTCCCCCGCCCTGCATGCGGTGGGATCGGCCGTTCTTGTAGGCGTTGAAGTTGGTGCTGTTCATCAGGCGCACGTTCGCCGCTTTGTCCAGGGTGACGACCAGGGTCGAGCCCTTCTCCAGCCTGGCCCAGTGGTACTGGTTGAACGGGAACTTGATGCTGGCCATCTCTCGACTCCTCGTCGGTCTATCACACGCCCTGCGGAGCAGGG
The DNA here is from genome assembly GCF_042657845.1 of Actinokineospora guangxiensis. Lineage (NCBI taxonomy): Bacteria > Bacillati > Actinomycetota > Actinomycetes > Pseudonocardiales > Pseudonocardiaceae > Actinokineospora > Actinokineospora guangxiensis. Next base: position 256,148 of record NZ_JBHSKF010000006.1, read on the forward strand.
CGCCGCGTTGCTGCTAGGACGGCACGCTCCCCAGGACCGACCCGGTTTTGGCCCGCGGGGATGGATGCTTGGGTGAGGGCGTTGGCGCAATGGAGCGCAGCACCGTCGGGTGGATCGCAAGGTCTTCGGCGGCTTTGAGGTAGGGGCGGGGGCCGTAACGGCGACTGAGCAGGGTCCACAGGAGCAGCGGGGGTTCGTGTCCGACTGCGACCGGTTCGACCCTTCGCCATCCCTTGGAGGACAGCTGGACAAACAGGGATCGGCGGCGGGTCTCACCGATCGTGCCGACGGCGTAACCGCGCATGATCAGGGCTTGGATGGACACTCCCCAGGTGGCCTTCAATCTCGCGTAGTCGGTGAGGGAGTTCCTCTCGGTGATGCACTCCGCCGCGCGCTGCCGAGGTACCAGGAGGGCCCCCGCGAAGCGGTTGGCCTCCGCTTCGGGATCGGCGGCGCGAGGGCGGAAGGTGTGCAGCACCAAGTGGCCGACTTCGTGAGCGAGGGTGAATCGTTCCCGGTCCCCCTGGCTTCCGGGGAAGCGGCCGATGAGGGCGGGAGTGCTCAGACCTCCCCAGTAGGACACTCCGAAGTGCCCGCCCACCGCCGGGGGGTCCTGCGGGTCGTCACTGAGCACCATAGGCGCGACCGCGACGCCGGAACGCTCCAACGCACGCGTCAGGTGCGGGATCGGCTTGTCAGGGGCCAGCCGCAGCGCCTCTCGTGTCTGATCGGCGAACTCGTCGATCTCCTCGGGTTCGAGGGCCTCGGCGGTCGCGTAGGGCAACGGCGGGGCGGGGTAGCGCTCGCCGTCATAAAGGTCTTCGGTGACGCGATAGCTCTCAGCGTAGAAGGTGCTGACCCTGCGCGTGACAATCTTGCTGGCGGTCGAGCTCTTCCTGAAGCGCAGCGAGTCCAGCGGGACGCTGGAAGGACGCACCGCGAAGAAGCCGACAGGCGTGCCAGTCGCACTCGCCACGGCCCGGAGATCATCAACTGCGGGCTCACGCGCACCGGTCTCCACCTCCGATACCCACGACTGCTGCACACCAGCAACCGCGGCGAGCTGCTTCTGGGTGAAGCCGAGGAGATCCCTCAGCGTCCGCAGTCGTTCACCCGGTGAAGCCGCCAACAATGGTGTCAACCTCCTCGTGAGGCAGTTCCAGCCCCAAGTCGTCATCGGTCGGCTCGAACGCCAAATCGGCGAGTTCATCGGAGGTGGACGGCAGGATGAAGTCCAGATCCGTCTGGGCGTGAGATCCCAGCTTCCAGTTGCCGATGGGCCGCACGACACGAAACCCCGCGGCCGCGCTGACCGGGTCGATCCGCCAGAGAACCAAGAGCTTGTCGTCGGGCTCACCGAACAGCGGGATCGTCCCGCCCAGATGAGGCTGCCGATAGAACGCCCGCCGAGCACCGCTGAACCCCGGCGGCGGGACATCGTTCTCGTTCAGCGTGTGCAGCACCCGAATCCGGTAACAGCCGTCGGTCAACCACAGCGCCCCGTTCTGCGCGTGGTTACCTGCAAGCATCCAATCGCCCAACTCGCCAGCCTTGGCTGCAAGCAGGCGATGAGCGAAGGCGCGGATGGTGTGGGTTCCATGCCAACGGTAGGCGGGCCCGGCGAGCTCGGGCAGCCGCTCTCGCCGCAACTGCTCCGCCGAGGCGAACACGTCATGCAGCGGCTCGCAGAGATCGAGGAGAGCGCTGCGCACCCGCTCGACGTGGCCATTAACCATGAAGGCGATAATATCGCAGACGGAGTTAACGTCGGCGCGACACGCCGTCACTGCGAGCACTGTCCACACTCCTGACCTCAAGCCGCCGTCGCCCATGTCGCCCAGGCGGTGGCTTCGTGCTCAGACGTCTTCGCTTGTAGAGTCACTCGGCGCCAGTTCGGACTACTCCCGGGAACGGTCGATGACGACGGGGCTGGACAGGAGTCGGGTCCACTCGCCGAGCAGCTCGGCGAACGCGTCCTCATCGTCGGGCTCCACCTTGCCCACCACCTCGCTCTCACCCGTAGATGCCGGGTGATGATCAGGGGTGCGAACGGATCGACGTCCTCCGCGTCTGATCTCCGATCGTGCACAGACGTCGAAGACGTCCGTATCGCCGATCGGGCGGTCCTTGATGCGCCAGACCATCAGGCGCGCGCGGGTGGGGTTCTCCTCGATGTCGGCACTGCCGCCGTGGGCTACGCAGGCCTCGACCAACTGCTCCAAGCGCATCAGCCGGTCGCGTGCGCCCCAACGCCTGGCCGGCGAGCCCTGTGTCTCCCACACTCGGTTAATCCACGCCGCGCCGCCCTCGGGCAGCGGACCACTCTCCCCGACGCGCACCGACCGAGTCACCCCACACATCTGCCAGACGCGCGGGAAGTCGCCGACTCCGGATCTCCCCCGGTCACCAACAACCGCAGCGCCTCGCCCCGCGCGTCCGCATCCAGGACCAGTTCGTCGGCGATCGAGTGCCGCTGAGCACCGGTCAGCTCTCTCAGCAGGTCGGGCAGCCGCGACGTCAGCACTCGGGTGAGATCACCGTGGAGGTACTCCTCAACATGCCGGTGGCGAGCCTCCTCCAGCCGCACCTGTGCGATGCGCTAGTCGGTCGACCGAAGCTGCCCGACCAGCTGCGCGATACCGGCCTCGATGACCGGGCCTGCACCCAGCCACGTCGCCGCCCATGCCTGCTCTGACAACTGGGTCCGCAGAAGGGCCGGCCGCGCGGCCTGGTCGAGATCGGACAAACTGGTGATCTTGGCACTGTGATCAGAGAACTCGCTGGTCCAGGTTGCGATCACGGACATCTCGCTCTGCGTCGTCGCCCATCCTGACGCCATGGAGTACGGCACGTCCGCGGCGGTCGCTCGGTGGACCGACCGCGGCATCGAGGTCGGCTACCTGCTGCTCACCCGCGGCGAGGCGGGCATGCCGAACCCTCCCGAGGAGACGGCCCACCTGTGTGTGGCCGAGCAGCGGGCCGCCTGCGCCGTCGTCGGCGTCGGTCATCTGACCGTCCAGGAACACCCGGACGGCGTGTTGGTCTACGGGCTCAATCTGCGCCGGGACATTTGCCGGAGATCCGCCGCTTCAAGCCCGACGTCGTACTCGGCACCGAACTCGAGGTCGGGACGCCCTACGGCTTCGACCAGGCCGACCACCGGGCGGCTGGGCTCGCGACGCTCGACGCGATCCGGGACGCGGGCAATCGGTAAGTTTCCTGAGCCGATCGACGACGAGGACCTCGAACCACACTCGGCGTGCTGGTACATCGTCCCCGCCCTCGACCACGCTGCGACCCACGGCGTCGACGTCACCGGCGAGCCGCTGCGCCGCGGCGTGGCCCCGCTGGAGGCGCACGCCGCGTAGCTTGCCGCGCTCCCGGACCACCACACCCCCGCAGTGCTGATCCCCATGTTCACCAAGATGAGCGGCAAGGCCATAGGTGTGGAGCACGCCGTACTGTTCCGCACCCACGACCTGCAGTCGCCACCGGAGTTCCCCACCGAGGCGACGCCGGACTGACTCGGTCTCGCCGGTACCGGATCGAGCACCGGCGAGACCACGGGCTTCGCGGTCAGCAGAACTCCGTGCCGGTCGGTCCGGGACAGGCTGCCAACACCCACGCCTCGGAGATGAACTGACCGACGCCGGACACGGTGACCGTCGCCGTGACGTAGCGGTCGACGCTCCTGTTGTTCACCGGCACCGTGCACGTCGATGACGTTGACGTGCAGGTCGACGGCAGTGGCGCGCCGCTCATCGACCACGAGTAGGTGTAAGCCGGTGACGGCGACACGACCTTGAAGTGGACCGTGGAGTTGTACGACGGCCGTGGCGACGAGCAACTGTCGGCGTAGACCGGCGGATAGCTCCAGTACGGGTAGACGGTGCACTGCAGGCCGCCGCCGACCTGCGCGGTCGCGGCGACCGCCGTCACTGGAGAGGTCACGAAGATGAGGGACAGGACCCCCACGACGCCTAGGAGAGCACGGGACAGTCTTCGCACGGGCGAACTCCCTTCGCTGGGTATCTGCTCGGCCTGCTGTGATCAGCTTCGCCGCTGCCGGACACCGGGGAAATCGACCGAACGGCGGGAGATGCGCGTCCGACAGTCACGCCCACGGAACGAGCCACACACCGCCGCCACGGGGAGGTCACCGACGGCTAGCGGTACTCATGTCAACGATGAACTTGCCCTACCGGTGGGTGAAGGGTGGTTGCCCGCGCGTGGGGGTTGCGACTTGGCTTCAGTAGGAGACATCCACGACGCTGAGGACGCCATGACTCGGCAACTCGACTCAGCCTCGCCGGGGGAAGCACTGGACATCGACAACCTGGCCCAGCTCACCCCGGATTCCCGACGAGGAGCAGCGTGATCGTAGCCAGGTGCGGCTCGCGATCCGGGTCGGCGCCCCGCTGCGCGGCCAGAAACGGTTCCGACATCGCCAGCGCATAGGGCCAGTGACGCAGCGCCCGCAGCCGCGACTTGGTCCAGCTGGTGGCCTCCAACGCCGACATCAGGTGGTGCGGCAGATGACGGACGCAGCAGAGGTCGTCGCAGGCCGCCCAGTCGTCCGCCCACTCCGCGAACGCGAATTCGGCGATCCGGTGGTGCCCCTCGACCGCGTCAAGCAGCGCGTCAGGCCCCCTGCACCAGGAACTCGCCGAACGACCGGTGGTAGAGGATCCACGACCACCAGGCGGGCCCTGCAGATACTGGCGGAGCACCCGCATGACGTCGAACGCCGACAGCTCCGAGCCGTCGAGAAGCCCGGCGAGTTGACCGGTCGAGAACCCTCCCCTGCACGGCCACGAGCAGCGACAGCATCGGCCAGAAGTCGCGGCGCCAGCGCTCCTCGGCCTCCAGGTTGCCGAGCGGCCGCACCTCCCCGGCGCAGAAGCTGACGCAGTAGGCCAGTGGGGGGTGTCGCGGCGGTGGTCGAAGACGTCGGATCGTCGGGTACGGCGGCGGGGAACTATCCAGGCTTCGTTTCGGGTGCGCGCGCTGCTGTGGCCGTGTGGGGGCGAAGGATTTCGTGCGCTTATGCCACGGCACCTGCCGCGAGCACCCCACCTCGAAGAGGTCACCCACATCACCCCGCGGCCGGCAACCAGCTTGCCTGCGACATCCATCTGCCACGCGCGAGAGGTCCGCGGGTCCTGGTGCTCGGCTGTTGATGCTCTGCCGTAGAGAGAAGCCGCAAAGGTCCTTGGGCTCCGAGGCAGGCTTCGGAACCAGACGGTGCTGGCGCGGCCGTGGCAGAGACTCATTCAGCGAGGGTGGTCGGGCGTGACGAGCTGGAGACGGTCATCGCTGTCCTCGTCGTGGGGCGACATCAGCGCCGAGAGGACGTCCCACCGACCGCCTGCTGACGGGAACGTTGGATAGATTCACTCGAACAGACGCCTGCATACGGGCGTCGATCCCTACGGGATCGGATAGGCCTGCATACGCCGCGGCTCGTTCATACCGACGACCATTTCACCCGCAAGCCCGTTGATCCACCATCGGCGTGAACACATTCCGAGACCGCACCCGTAGGTGCTTCGGTGCCGTTGGACCAGCCAGTAACCCTCCAGGGTGATCGCCGTCCTTAAATGGATTCACTCGGGGTAGGCACAACTGGGCGCCGATCACGCCATCCGGTCAGTTCTCGTCGAGCAAGGTGAACGGGTATCGCCACTACCTGGGAATTCCTTCACAATGAGGGCGTCCATCCCCCCGTTCGGAGGCCCTTATGCGTGCTGCCCGACACCTCAGCGCCGGACTGGCGATTGCCGCGGCGTTGGCTATGACGATCACCGGATCGAGCGTGGCAGAGACTGCGCGGGGGGAGCTGGTGATCGACGGGAAGGCGGCGCTGGCCAGCCCAGCGATGGGGGCCTGTCACCGGGTGGTGGTGCGGGAGGGGTCCATGGTCGAGAACCGGACGGCGGCGCTGGCGTACTTCTTCCCGGACTCCGAGTGCAGGCTGGCCGAACCGTGCATGGTTGCGGCCTACAAGGGCGGCAAGGCGCACGCGACCGGGATGTCGGTCATGTTCCTCGAGGAGAAACCCCCAGGGATACTGACGATAAAGGGCAGCCTTACCTCGCCAGTCGGTACTGAGCGGCCGTCGGGTTACTCGACTCGCGGTGCTTAGCAATCGCCGCGTGGGCGGCGCGCGTTACCGTTTTCCCTGAGTTCGGCGGTACGTCATCGGTACCCCGTTCGGTGAAGGTCAGATGCATCCGTTTGGGGGGTACGCACGAGTCGTCCGGCCGGTAAGACTCTCCACCACATACGCGCCCAAGTGGTCGTCAAACTGCGTGAACGACAGGAGGACCGTTGCTGCCGTCGCGGCATCGGCGGGTGGAACCGGTCGTTGACGACGCGCCAGTGGCGCAGGTTCGCGACGACGGCGCGCAGACCGAGGCAAACGAGAGGATGCACTCGTGAGTCGTCCCGAACTGGCCACCACGCTGACCGCCTTGCTCGAGCTGACCCAACCTCCCGTCGCGTTGTCCGTCGTGGACGCCAAACCCGACGGGGTGACCGCCACCGAACGGGTCGTGCCCTCCAGCTGCACGTTCTGGCGCGAGGCCGAGAAGGGGGTGTTCTTCGCCAGCGCGGAGCAGCACTTCAACTGTCCCGTGGGCTCGCACGTCATGGGCTTCGAGATGCCGCAGAACGTCCAGGAGATGCTCGGCGGGCTCGTCCAGTCGATGTGTGACGCGCAGTACCTGGAGATGGCCGAGGTCGCGATGATCCCGTCGCTGGGTGCGGCGTCGGCCGCGGGCATCGTCTACGGCCCGCTGTCGGAGTTCCCGCTGGAGCCCGACATCGTGCTGCTGTGGCTGACGGCCTCGCAGACGATGCTCGTCAACGAGGCGACGGGCACGGCGAACTGGACCAAGGAGCCCGCCACCGTGTCGGGCAGGCCGGGGTGCACGGCGCTGCCGCTGGCCCATGCCTCCGGTGAACCGAAGGTGTCGGTGGGGTGCATCGGCATGCGGACGTTCACCGGGGTCGGCGACGACCGGATGCTGGCGGCGGTCCCGGGTGCGAAGCTGGCCGAGTTCACCTCCGCGCTGCAGGCCACCGTGGAGTCGAACAAGGCGATGAAGGCGTTCTACGAGGGGCACAAGGCCCAGTTCGTGTAGCCGCTGCGCTGGATCGCGAGGCCGCCCCGGCACCGTCGGGGCGGCCTTCGCCTCATCCGCCGGTGATGAGGAAGCCGCGTCCGGTGAGTGTGGACAGCTCGACCGTGGCTTCGCAGCGGACCGGCTCGAAGTCGAGGGTGAGGTAGCCGACCAAACGCACTTCGCCGGATCGACTGTCGTAGTCCGCGGCCGTCAGGTCGCACGCGGCCGCATCGAGGCGCACGCTCAGCTCGGTGCCGCCGTCGGTGTCGGTGAACCTCAGGAAGACCTGGCCGCGCTCGATGGACTCCCGCACGGCCGCCATGTCGCGCTCGGGACGCACGGTCAGCTCGACCGGGTGGTCTCCTCGGGACAAGCGCAGCACCAGCGGCTCGGCGTCGGGGAGGTCGTCCTCGGGCTCGGGCAGCAGGCCCTCGGCGGCCAAGCGCTCCTGCTCGCGCATGAAGATCCGCAGGCTGAGCGGGCGCATGTCGGTCCACACCACGTCGATGTGGGCCAGGCACGTTTCCTTCGACCCCGTGACGCCCTCGGCGCGCCATCCGGCGGGCAGGTCCTGGTCGACCGGCCAGATCGAGTACTGCTCCTCGTGGTTGAGGACCACGCGGTACTCGGTGGTGTCGTCGTCATCCTGCATGGCGGGTCCTCTCGTCGGCTGGTGCTGGCCGGTTGTTCGTCATGCGGGCCACCCGGGTGCGGTGCGCAGGTACGCGCCGTCGGTGGCCAGCGAGTGGAGCAGGGTGCCGTAGGCGGCGAACATCGCGTCGATGAGCCCGGGCGGGAAGGCGTCGGCGAGGTGGTCCCAGTTGTAGCGCAGGGTGCCCACCTCTTCGTACACCTGGTGGTCGAGCAGGACCTGCGGGGTCTGGCTGATGCCGTAGACGACGGTCGCCTCCCACGGCCGTGCCGCAGGTCCGCCCGGCGCGACCTGGAGCATGCTGGTGAAGACGACCGGCGCCCACGCGCGGCCGCGGTGTGCGGGGTCGCCGCGCAGCATGCGCAGGACGTCGACTCCGCCGACGGCCCGGTGATCGAGGTCGGTGAACAGTTGGGCCTGCAGCGTGGCGGCCCGCTCGCCGAAGGTGGGCGCGGAGGCGTCGACGGCGAGCAGGGTGGTCGTGGTGAAGTCGCCGACGACGTTGTCGATATCGGGGTGCACCGGGAGCCGGTTGAAGGTGGTGACGTTGAGGGTGAACCTCGCTGTCTGTGTCCACAAAGCGAGTACCTCGGCGAAGGCGGCGCAGAGCAGCCCCGAGGGGGTCAGGTCGTGTTCGGCGGCGCGTCGACGGACCGCGGACCACTGCTCGGCGTCGAGCGATCCTTCCAACCGGGTGAAGCGCGGTCGGGCCGCGGTGCCGAGGTCTCGGGTCGGGAGCTGGGGCGGTGGCGGGAGCGTGGGGAGCCGGTCGCGCCAGTAGGCCTGGGAGCGCCGGTGGTCGGCGTCATCCGCCGCGCGGTGCACGGCGAGTCGGTAGTCCCGGAAGTGGCAATCCAGCTCTGGCAGCGCGCCGGCGGTGGGGTCGTCGTAGAGGGAGAGCAGGTCGCGTTGCAGGATCTGGAAGCTGAGCGCGTCGGCGATCACCAGGTCGATGCTGATGTGCAACCGCGTGCGGGCGGGATCGAGCCGACTCGCGCGGACGGTGAACAGCGGCCAACCGTGAAGGTCTTGGCGCCTGTGGGAGAGTTCGGCTCGGAGGTCGGCGAGCATCGACTCGCGCTCGGCGGGATCGGCTTGGCGCAGGTCGAGGCGCTCGATGCGGTAGTCGGGCACGTGGGCGAGCACCTGCTGGGTTCCGTCGGCCAGAAGAACGGTCCGCAACGCGTCGTGCCTGTGCACCAGCTGCCGCACAGCTCCCTCGAGCCGGTCGAGGTCGAGGTGGACGACGTCGAGCTCGACGTAACTGTGGGTGGACACTCCCCCGAGCCACTGGCCGTCCCGGCTACCCAGCCAGTACGCCTCCTGGATCGGGGTCAGGGGGAACGGGTCGAAGCGGGCGGATGGGTCTGGGATCAGCTCCAGGGTCGTGTCCGCGGTCGTGCCGCCTGCGCGGGCGGCGGCGACGGCGGTGGCCAGTCCTGCGGCGGTGGGGTTGTCGTAGACCTCGGCGAGCGGGATACGGACGCCGAGTTCGGTCTGCAGGCGGGCGATGAGGCGCAGTGCCACCAGAGACGTGCCGCCGAGGGCGAAGAAGCTGTCCTGCGCGCCGACCTGCGGGACGTCGAGAACGATCCGCAGCGTCTCGGCGAGGGCCGTGACGAGTCCTTGGTCGGCGTCGGGTGCGACGGATTCGGTCCGCGCGGCGCCGGCGTCGGGCGGTTGCGCGGCTCGCGCGGTGAGTGCGCCGCGGTCGACTTTGCCGTTGCCGGTCAGCGGTAGCGAGGGAATCGCGGCCGCTGTGGTCGGCACGAGGTAGCCGGGCAGGTCGGCGCGCAGTCCGTCGCGGACGGCGGATTCGCCGGGGTCCGCACCGTCGGGGACGTAGAAGGCCGCCAGGCGCCGGTCGCCCCTCGGCGGACCGACGGCGACGACCACTCCGTCCTCGACTCCGGGCAGCGCCCGCAGCGCGGCTTCCACTTCGCCCAGCTCGACGCGGAAGCCGTTGATCTTCACTTGGTGGTCGTCGCGGCCGAGGAACTCCAGCGTGCCGTCCGGGTGGTACCGGGCGATGTCGCCTGTGCGGTAGAGCCGCTCCCCCGTCTTCGGGTGGCGGACGAAGGCCGCGGCGGTGCGCTCGGCGTCCTCCCAGTAGCCGAGGGCCAGGCCGTCGCCGCCGAGGTACAGCTCGCCCGGGACCCAATCGGGGCGCGGTCGCATGGCGGCGTCGAGCACGTGGGCGGTCTGGTTCGCCAGCGGCGCGCCGTAGGGCACCGAGGTCCACCCGGGAGCGGGGTGCGCGGTGGGGTGGTGGACCGACCAGATCGATGCCTCGGTCGCCCCGCCGAGGCCGATCACGTCGGCGGCGGGCGCCACGCGCTGGACGCGGGCGGGCAGGTCGAGTGGAATCCAGTCGCCGCTGAGGAGCACGAGCTTGAGGGTGGCGAGGTCTTCGCCGCTCGATTCGGCGCGGTCGACGGCGAGGCCCATGAGGGCGGGCACCGAGTTCCACACCGTCACGCCGTGGCCCCGCACGAGGTCGAGCCAGCGGCCGGGGTCCTTGACCTCTGCGTCCACGGGCAGGACGAGGGCACCTCCGGTGGCCAATGCGCCGAAGATGTCGTAGACGGATAGGTCGAAGCTGAGCGAGGAGAGCCCGAGGACACGGTCCGTTGCGGTGACGGCGAAGCGGCGGTTGACGTCCTCGATGGTGTTGACCGCCCCGGCGTGGTCGATCATGACGCCCTTCGGGACGCCCGTCGACCCTGATGTGAAGATCACGTAGGCGAGGTCGCCCGGCGCGCAGAGGGGATTGCGGGGATCGATCGGCGGCGTTGTCCAGCCGTCGTTGGTGTCGATGGGACGGACCCACGCGCCGGGCAGGGCGGGCAGGGTTTCGAGCAGCCGGGTTTGGGTCAGGACGTGCCGGACGCGGGTGCGGTCGCACAACTGTCGCAGCCGTTCTCGCGGAAGCTCGGGGTCCAAGGGGAGGTAGGCGGCTCCCGCGGTGGTGACACCGATGACGGCGACGGCCTGCTCCCAGCCCTTGGCGGCGACGACGGCGACGACATCGCCGGGACCTGCCCCTGCCGCGCGCAGGGCACCCGCGATGCGGCCGGCGCGATCCAGCACGTCGCGGTGGCTGAGTCGGTGCCTGCCCGCCGCGATCGCCAGTGCGCTCGGGTCGACGGCCACGCCACCGGCGGCGAGCCGCGGCAGCGTCGTGGTCGAGCGGACAACGGCGGTCGCGTTGCGCGCGGCGCGCCGGTCCAGCTGGGAGCGCGGCAGAAGCGCGGGGGTGGGCTCGTCCCAGTCGTGGCGGCCGTCGGCGAGACGGGTCAGCAGGTCGAGATAGGCGTCGAAGGCGTCGTCGACCAGGCCGTCGGGAAACAGTTCGGCGACGACGTCCCAGGTGAGGAGCACGCCGTCGGGGGTTTCGCTGGCCTGGTGGTCGATGTAGAGCTGTGGTGTCTGGGTGACGGCGAAGCGCAGATCACCGATGGGCTGTTGGGCTGGTGGCGGGCCGAGACCGAGATTGCTGGTGAACACGACCGGGGCGAGCAGGGCGGGGCGTCCGCCGCGCAGTCGGGCGGATTCCCTGGCGACGTCGACGCCGCTGACGAGGCGGTGGTCCAGGTCGTTCCAGAGCCGGTCTTGCAGGGCGCGGGCGGAGGCGGTGAAGGCGGCGGGTGCGCGGTGGTCGACTTCGAGCAGGCTCAGCGAGGTGAAGTCGCCGACGACGCGGTGGGCGTCGGGGTGGCTCGGGTCCCGGTCGAAGAGGGTGAGCATGAGGCAGTAGTGCGAGTTCCGGCTCCAGGTGGTGAGCACCTCGGTGAAGGCGGTGAGCAGTGCGACGGGCGGGGTGACGCCGACCGTCGCGGCGCGTTCGCGCAGGCGGGTCCACAGGCTCCGCGGCAGGATGCGTGCCCAGCGGTGGAACCGGGGCTGGTCGATGTCCGCGGGTGAGCGGGTGAGTGGGAGTTCCGGGCCTGGCGGCAGATCGCTGAGGCGCTTGCGCCAGTACTGCCAGGCTTCCTCGCGGGCGGTGCTCGTTCGCTCTGCTTCACGGGCGAGGACGCAGTCGCGGAAGGTGAGGCCGATGGGCGGCAGGGTGGCCGTGGGGTCGCGGTACAGGGTGGCGAGTTCGCCCATGAGCAGGGTGACGCTGTAGGCGTCGGCGATGAGGGCGTCGATGCTGACGTGGAGGACGTCGCCGGTGCCGGTGCGGGTGACGCGCAGGTCGAAGAGCGGCCACCGGTCCGCGGGGATCACTTGGTGCGACATCCGGTCGCGGAGGTCGGCGAGGTGCCGGTCGCTCTCTTCGGCCGGGTGTGCGCGCAGGTCGTGCTCGGGGATGTGGAATGGCGCGACGGTGGCCAACACCTGCTGGGTGCCGTCGGGTCGGACGGTGATGCGCAGCGCGTCGTGGCGGGCGATGAGGACCGCCATCGCCGCGGTGAGCCGATCGGTGTCGAGGTGGGGCGCCGACAGTTCGAAGTAGCCGTGGGTGGCGATGTTGCCGAGGTCGAACCCGGGGTCGCGGCCGATCCAGTACGCCTGCTGCACGTCGGTGAGCGGGAAGGGGTCGTAGCGTCCCGTGTGCTCGGTCGGCGTCGTCTCCGTCCGGCTGGGTGCGGCGTGCGCGTTGGCGGCTCGGGCCGCGAGGGTGGCGATGGTGGGCGCGGCGAACAGGTCGCGCAGTCCGAGGGAGACCCCGATGGCGGATCGCAGGCGGTGCACGAGGGCGGCGGCCAGCAGGGAGTGCCCGCCGAGGTCGAAGAAGTCGTCGTGCACGCTCTGCCAGCGGGTGGGCAGCAGTTCGGCGAACAGGTCCGCGATCACCCGCTCGCCCGGCGTGCGGGGTTGGGTCCCGTTCCCCTGGCCGGCGGTGGGAATGCCCGCGTGTGCCAGCGCCCGGCGGTCGATCTTGCCGCTGGTTGTCAGCGGGAGGTCAGCCGCGTCAACGAGCACGGCGGGGACGAGGTGCGGTGGGAGCACCGATCGGGCGTGGGCGCGGAGGTCCTCCAGCGGGCAGGGCTGGTCGAGCACGAGGTGCCCGACGAGGATCGTCGTGCCCGCGACGTCGGTGGCGGGCACGACGACGGCCTGGCTGACGGCCGGGTGGAGCCGCAGCGCGCGCTCGACCTCGGATGGGTCGGCGCGCACGCCGCGGACCTGGACCTGGCCGTCGACTCGGCCGAGGTGCCGCAGCGCCGAGTCGGGCCCCACGCGAACCACGTCACCGGTCTTGAACGCGCGCGCACCGGCTGCGGACGTCGGGTCCGGGACGAAGGCGGCCGCGGTCGGCCCTGGCTTGCCGAGGTAGCCGCGCGCGACGGCGTCTCCGCCGACGAACAGCTCGCCGACGCCCAACGGCGGCGCCCATCCCCCGGCGCGAGTCCGCACGGAGGCGGTGACGCCGGGAATGGGTGTTCCGATGCCGACCGTGCCGAAGTCCGCGTCGACCGTGGTCGCGGTGGCGTCGGCGGCGATCTCCGTCGAGCCGTAGAGGTTGAGCAGCCTTCTGCCGGGCAGTTCGCGGTGGAAGCGGGCGGCGAGGTCGTCGGGCAGCGGCTCGCCGCTGCAGGTCCACACGGCGAGTGCGGGCAGCCGGGCGGCGAGGTCGAGCAGGGCACGCAGCAGGGAGGGCACGACCAGCAGACGGGTGACGCGGGCGCGGGCGAGAGCGCCGACGAGGGTGTCCGGGTCGGCGGCTGTGTCCTGGTCGAGCACCTCGGCGGGCACGCCGTGCAGCAGCGGGCCGAAGACCTCGGCCAGGGAGTCGACGAAGGTCGGCGAGGTGCGGTGGCAGGCGATCTCGTCGGGCCGGTAGGGGTGCTCGCTCCACATCCAGCGCAGGCGGTTGACCATGCCCCGGTGCGGTCCCAGGACTCCCTTGGGTTCTCCGGTGCTGCCGGAGGTGTAGATGACGTAGGCGGCTTGGTCCGCGGCGACGGCGAGACCGAGGTTGGAGGAGTCGGTGTCGGAATGGTCGTCGACCACGACGGCGGCGACGGTGTCGGGCAGCTGATCTCGCAGGTCGGCTGTGGTGACCACGCAGCGGGCGTCGCTGTCGGTCAACAGCGCGGACCATCGAGCCTGTGGATGCGACGGGTCCAGCGGCAGGTAGGCCGCTCCCGCTTTGAGGATGGCGAGTTGGGCGGTGACCGCCTCGGGCGAACGCGGGAGGAGCACGGCGACGCGGTCCTCCGGGCGTACCCCGACGGCGCGAAGACGCCGGGCGAGCCGGTTGGCGCGGGCGTTGAGGCCTGCGAAGGTGACGTGGGCGGCGCCGCAGCGCAGTGCGGTCGCGTCCGGAGTGCGGGCGGCTTGGGCCTCGAACAGTCCGTGCAGGGTGTCCTCGGACAGGCCCGGGGCCCCTCGTGGTGGCTCCGATGGGTCGAGCGGGAGGTCCGCGCACGCGAGGTCGGGGTTGTCCACCAGCGAGGAGAGCGCGACGCGCAGGTGACGGGAGAGGCGGACGACGGTGGCTTCGGTGAGGACGCTGCTGTCGTACTGCCACGACAGCTGTAGCACGCCGTTGTCATCGGTGACCTCGACGGTCAGATCGTGGTGGGCGTGGGCGTGGGGTACGTCGAGCAGCTCGGTGTCCAGGCCGGGCAGGGTGATCGGCCGCGGGGGCTGTTGCTGGACGCACACCACCGACACCAGGGGCGCCGACCGCGCGGCCTGGTCCGGTCGGAGGTGTTCCACCAGCACCTCGTAGGGAAGGTCCTGCAGGTCGTAGGCGCGCACGCAGTCGTCGCGGACGCGCCGCCAGAGGTTCCGGAATGTCAGTGTGTCCGCGGTACGGGTGAAGTCGGCCAGGACGACGAGGACGTTGCCGAAGTAGCCGAGCGCATGCTCGTGTTCCGGCCGGGTCCTGCCCGCGGACAGGGTGCCGATGGCGATCCGGTCATCGCCGGTCAACCGGTGCAGGACCGCGGCGAGCGCGGCGAGGACCAGCATGAACAGCGACCCGCCCTCGGTCGTGCGCAGGGCGTGCAGGCGAGCGGTGAGGCTGGGGGGCAGCGCCGAGGTCCACACGGCCGCGGTGCGGGCGCGGTCGCCGGGATGCCCGTCGAGCGGCAGCGCCTCGCCGTGCGGGCCCGCCAGCTCGGCGAGCCGCGCGGACAGCCTGTCACTGGGTGGCGGAAGGCGTCGTCGCTCGCGGGCGAACTGGTGGTACTGCGGGGCCGGGGGCGGGGTGGGCTCCGCGACCCCGCACGTGGTGCGGCGGTAGGCCGCCGCGAACTCCTGGGCGATGAGGCGCATGGACCACGCGTCGGTCGCGGCGTGGTGGAGCGCGAGGACGACGGCGTGCTCGTCCCGACGCGATCTGATGATGGTGAACCGGAAGACGGGGCCGCGCGCGAGGTCGAACCGACGGCGGGCTTCGGCGGCGAGAACGCGTGCGCGGGCGGCGTCAGCGGCGCGCGGCGCAAGGCCGGACAGGTCTACCAGGCGCACGGGCACGGGTTCTGCGGCCCGGACGAGTTGCACAGCCGCACCGTCCTCGACGGTGATCACGGTGCGCAGGACGTCGTGGCGGTGGACGATCTCCGCCAGGCATCGTCGGGCGGCGGCGAGGGACAGCGGGCCGTGCACGGTGACGGCGGAGGCGAGGGTGAGCGCGGCGCCGTCGGTGAGCTGGTCGAGCAGCCACATCCGCTCCTGGCCGTGGGACAGCGGGGCGCTCACGGCCGCTCCCCGCCGTTCTCGTCGCGGTCCACGGCCGCGGCCAGCGCGGCGAGGTCCGCGCACCGGTAGACCTCGCCCAGCGTGAGGTCGACGCCGCAGGTGGCGTTGAGCCGAGCGTGCATGCGGGTCAGCAGCAGGGAGTCGCCGCCGAGGGCGAAGAAGTCGTCGAACCTGCCGATCGCGGGCACCCCGAGCAGCTCACCCCAGATGCCCGCGATCGCGGTCTCGGTCGCTGTGGCGGGCGGCTCACCCGCCTGCTCGTCGCGTCCGTGCGGGACGGGCAGCGCGCGGCGGTCGAGCTTGCCGTTGCGGGTGAGTGGCAGCTCGGACAGGGCGGTGAAGGACCGCGGGACCATGTAGGGCGGCAGCAGCCCGGAGGTGTGCCTGCGCAGCGCCACGCCGCTCGGCGAAGAGCCGGGGGCGGCGACGAGGTAGGCGAGCAGGCAGTCCCTGCCCTTGTCATCGACGCCGTGGACGACGGCCGCGGCGGTGACGTCGGGGTGGGCGAGCAAGGCCGCTTCGACCTCGGCGGGCTCGATGCGGTGTCCGCGCAGCTTGACCTGCTGGTCGAGCCTGCCGACGTGCGCCAGCTCTCCGTCGGCACGTGCCCGGACGCGGTCACCGGACCGGTAGGCGCGGCCGCCGCCCGGCACCGGCCGGAAGCGGTCGGCGGTCAGGCCCGGCGCCCCGAGGTAGCCGCGCGCGACGCCGGGGCCGCCGACGAGCAGCTCACCGACGCCGCCGGGAACGACCGCGGCGCCGTCGCGGTCCACGACGACCGCGGACACCCCGGGCAGCGGAGTACCGATCGGACTGTCGGAAGAGCGGAGGTCGTCGCGGGAGAGCCGCTTGCAGGTGACGTGGACAGTGGTTTCGGTGATCCCGTACATGTTGATCAGCTCCGGCCCGCCTTCGGACCGGCCGTCGAGCGCGGCCGGTTCGACCCGTTCACCACCGAAGACGACGGCCGCCACCTCGGGTGGTCCGCCGGTCTGGCCGACCAGGCCCTGGTAGGCGGTCGGGGTGCTGCTGTGGACGGTCACCCGTTCGTCGCGCAGCGTCCTGGCCAGAGCCAGGGGGTCGCGCGCCGTCGTCCGGGGCACCACGACGACGCGCCCGCCGTGCAGCAGCGGGCCCCAGAGTTCCCAGACGGAGAAGTCGAAGGCGCTGGAGTGGGTCAGCGACCACGTGCCGGTCATGTCGAAGGGGTGGGCGCGCCGCGCGGCGTCGAACAGGGCGACGACGTTGGCGTGGGTGATCATCACCCCCTTGGGGCTGCCCGTCGATCCCGAGGTGTGGATGACGTAGGCCAGGTGGCGGGCGTCGACCCTGGGCAGGTCGGCGGTCGCCTCCCGCTCGGTGGCGCCTGTGCGGTCGAGGACGAGGACGTCTCCGTCGAACCAGCGCAGCCCTTGCTCGTGTCGCTCGCCGACGACGAGTAGCCGCGCCGCGGACGTGGTCAGGATTGCCTCGTGCCGGGCGGCGGGGTCGTCCGGGTCGAGGGGCACGGCGAAACCGCCGGAGAGCGCGACGCCGATCAGGGCGACCGCCAGTGCCGCGGTGTGGTCCACGCATACCGCGACCGGGGTCTCAGCGCCTGCTCCCGCGGCGCGCAGGGCTCGGGCGAGATGCTGGGCGCGGCAGTGGAGGGCGCGGTAGGTGACGGACCCTCGGGAGTCGGTCACCGCGACGGCGTCGGGTCGAGTTCTCGCCGTGGCCGCAAAGAGCGTGCCGAGGGACGGCGGAACGTCGGGGGCGAGGGGGGTGGGCCAGGGTGGGCGCGGCGCGGCGAACCGGGTCAACGTCCGGCACCGTGCGCCGGGTTGATCGATGCCGACAGAGAGCAGGGTGAGGAGGCGGTCGAGGACAGCGCCGACGGTGGCGGCGGCGACGCGGCTCGGGTCGTACTCGGCGAGCAGGCGGTAGCGCGGCCCGTCCTCGGCGAGGGTCACCGCGAGCGGGAACTTCGGCCGCACGGTCCGCAGGGGAACGACCTCGACGGTGGCCGCGCCCAGCGCGGGCGCGGCGAAGGGCGGGTCCTGCTGGGTGAGCACGACGGCGTAGGGCTCGGCGCGACCGCGGCCGATCACGCGGTCCACGGGCAGGTCGTGGTCGGTGAACGCCCGACCGACCTCGGCGTGGACCGCCCGCACGGTGTTGTCGAAGGTGGGGTTGGCGCTGTAGTCCAAGCCCAAGGGCGAGACGGTGGCGAAGCAGCCTATGGTGCCTGTCATCTCCGCGCGTGTGCGACCGGTGACAGGGACTCCGATGACGATGCCGGACTGGCAGGCGCAACTGGTCACGGCCAGCCCGAGCGCGGTCGCGACGATGCTGAAGACCGTCGCGCCGAGTTCGCGCGCCAGGCCCCGGACGGCTGCGGCGGTGTCGGTGTCGATATGGCGGACGGCGGCCCGGGCGTCCGCGGCCCGACGCTCGAGGTCGGCAGGAGTGAGAAGGTCCCACGTCGTCGTGAGCCCCGCCAGCCGTTCACGCGCAACAGCGAGACGGTCCGCGGCGGCTTGAGTGGCGGCAACTGCGCGCCGCGTTCGGGCCACCTCGCTGAACTGCACGGGCGGCTCCGGCATCGCCGCGGGCCGCCCGTCGGTGGCCGCGGCGTGGTGGGCGCTCAACTCGCGGGCGAGGATGCCCAGCGACGCTCCGTCGGAGGCGATGTGGTGGCGGGTGTGAAGCAGGTCGTGCTGCTCGCGGCCGACCCGCACGAGCACGGTCCGGTGGGCGGGCGCGGCGTGCAGGGGGAACGACCGGCCGACCACGGCGTCGGCCACCGATTCCCTGATGGTGTCGCGCGTCGCGGGCGACAGGCCGGAAAGGTCGACCAGGGGAAGCGCTGTGCGTGTGTGCGGATGCGCCTGCTGACGAGGTTCTCCGTCCACGGCGGTGAAGGTGGCGCGCAGCACCGTGTGCCTGCGCACCACCTCGCCGAGCGCGAAACGCACCGCGGAAGCCGACACCGGTCCGGTGAGCCGAAGCTCCAACGGCAGGTGGTAGGCGGTGTCGTCCGGGTCGAGCCGGTGGTGCAACCAGAGCTGTTCCTGCACCGGGGACAGCGGTGACTCCTCGTCCCACCGCCGCAGGACGTCCAGGATGGCCTGCTTGTGCGCCTGGATCCGCTCGACCAGCGGGCCGGTCAACACGCCGGGCGGGGCCTGGCACCGCAGGCGGTCGCCCTCGGCCGAGACCCGCACGCCGCTGCTGCTCAGCTCAGCGAGCAGATCGTGCGGCGTCTGGTCGGGCACGGGCCCGCGACTCGGCGGGTTCGTCTCGTCGGGCAGCACGTTCACCGTCCCCTGCCGAGGTGGAAGTGCTCGGTGAGCACCACCATCCCCGCCACCAAAAGCAAGGGTTTCTCGAAGGCCAGCCGCCGGGCGGCGGGCACTTCCCGGAGGCGACCGACGAGCGCCCGGACGCGGACGGGGTCCACGAACGGAACCGCGTCCAGCGTCGGGCCCTCCACGAGTTCGGTCAGCAGGGCCAGGGACCGGTCGTCGCTGACGGCGGGCGGAGCGAAGAAGGGCTTCTTGCCTGCCTGCACCACGGCGGCGGGCAGCAAGCCGCGCAGGGCCTCACGCAGCACGGGCTTCGAGTGGACGCCCGCGAGGTGCCGGTCGACGCCGATGGCCTTGGTGGCGTCGGCCAGGTGGTGATCGAGCAGGGGCAGGCGCACCTCGACGCCGTGCGCCATGTCGAGCCGTTCGGCGAGCAGGATGTAGTTGGCTAGGCGGAGCTTGCAGAACAGGTACTGGGACTGGTGGTAGGGGCTGCGGCCGGCGAGTTGCCCTGTCCACAGCGGGGTGTCGAAGAACGGGGCACAGGGCTCCCGGCGCAGCAGCAGATCGGCGAAGTCGGGGGCGAGCATCCCGAGCAGCGGCTGGGTCACCGTCATGTGCCGGTCCAACAGCCACCCGGGCACGAAGCCCAACGCCTTCACCACAGACCTGAGGTGTGCGGGGCCGTCCTCGGCGGCCAGGCGGGCGGCACCGGACTCGGCGCGCCGCCGAGCTTCCGCGGAGATCGTGGTCCGCAGGTCATGGCGGGTCTGCGGGTAGCCTGCGAACAACTCGTCGCCGCCCTCGCCCGCCAGAGCCACGGTGAAGCCGTGTGCGCGGATCATCTCGGCTTGGGCGAGGCGGGCGGTGCCGTGCAGGTTCTCCTGCAGCATCTCCCCCGCGGTGATCGTCGCGGCGAAGCGCTCGGCGTGGTCGCCGCGGCTGAACGCCAGCTCGTGGTGCCGTGCCCGCGTCTGCCGCGCCGTGATGGCGGCGAGCGGGCCTTCGTCGAACTCCGGGTCGTCGAAGCGCACGGTGAAGGTCGTCGGTGTGGACCGTTCCGCCGCGATCGCGACCACCGCGCCGGAGTCGAGGCCGCCGCTGAGGTGGTAGGCCACGGGCACGTCGGCGACCTCACGGGTGTGGACGGCGTCGCGGACGAGGTCCGCGATCCGCTCCGCGGAGGGGCCACCGCCTGCGGGATGCTCGTCCTCACGGGGGTAGTCGAGGTCCCAGTAGGACCGTACGCGCGCCCCGCCCTCATCAACGGTGAGCACGCACCCAGGTGGGACCTGGTGGACGCCGCCGAACAGCGTGCGGTCCGGCGCGAACCCGGCCAGCAGGTGGTCGGCAAGGGATTCGTCGTCCCAGCGGGCGGGCACGCCCATCGCGAAGAGCGCTCGGGCCTCGGAGGCGAACAGCCGCCGCCCGGCGTGTTCGGCGTAGTGCAGGGGTTTGCAGCCGAAGCGGTCCCGGACGGCGATGAGAACGCCTCGCCGGGCGTCCCAGAGCAGCACCGCGAACTCACCCCGAAGCTCGCGCAGCGCCGCGACGCCGCCTTCGGCGTAGAGGTGCAGTGCGATCTCGCTGTCCGAGCGGGTGCTCAGGTGCCTGCCTGCCCGGCGGAGGCGGTCGCGGACCTGCTGGTAGCCGTAGAACTCGCCGTTGACGACGACAGCGAGCCCGTCGGCGGCCGAGGTCAGCGGTTGGGCGCCGGTGGCGGGGTCGATGACGGCGAGTCGGTTGTGGCCGAGCGCGACCCGGCCGCACGGTGACGCCCAGGTCGACTCGCCGTTCGGGCCGCGGTGGCGTTGCGCGGCCACCCCGGGGGCGACGACGTGCTCCGACAGTCCCCCGTGCGCCGCGTAGGCGGCCACCACCCCGCACATGGTCAGTCCCCGGCGGCGTCGTCGTGCAGCCAGCGGACGACGTCCCCGTCGCGCTCGGCGCCGACCACCTGGGACGCCGACATGTACTTGGCGAGGACTTGCTGGGTCGCGGTGTCGGGGGTCAGTTCGACGCGGCCGTCCCGCACCTCGACAGCGGACATTCCGCGGTCGCGCAGGAAGGAGGCGATCGGCGCGGTCGGATCGGGTCGCGGGCGGTCGCGGGAGCCGGGCAGGTCGGGGTGCGGGACCTCGATGTCCAGGAGCACCAGGTCGTGGTCGCCGTCGTTGAAGGCGCTGTGCTCGAAGGAGCCGTCGATGACCGCGCACCGCTCCGGCTGCCAGGCGAGGTGCTCATCGCCGATGCGCAGTCCGGCACCCTCGGGCACCGTGATGCCCAGTTGCACCGTCAGGACGGCGTTGGTTCGACCGCAGGTCGGCCGGGTGTGGGTGCCGGGGGCGAGCCTGGCGACGCTGATGGCGCCCGCGCTGAAGGTCGTGGCCTCGGGGATCTCGGCCAGCACCCCTCTGGTCACGGGCAGCAGCGCGCAGACGTCCTCGTGCCATCCACCGTCGCTGAACAGGAATGTGCGCCGCCACGTGCCCGCTCTCGCCGAACCGAGCGCACCCGAGGCGATGGCGTGGTCGATCTCGGCGCGCAGGGCGGGTCCGCGCTCCTGCAGAGGGTGGCTGAACCAGAAGTCCCCGGCGTCGTGGACGGGGCGGGCCGCGAGCCCGGCGACGTGGTCGCGGGGCCGCTGCATCGGCTGCTCCCACAGTCCTTGACGGACCGCCAGCTCGGCGACCTCGCGCGCGCGATCGGGCTCGCCCGCGTCCACCCACGCGTCGATGAGCACGGCGGTGTTGGCCCTGCTGACCTGGTCGAGGTAGCGGCGTGCGCCGTGGTCCTCGGCCGTCACGAGCCCGCCCCCCGCCCGCGGTGCACCCGCAGCCGGTCGTCGACCAGCTCGGCGCGATCGGCTCCCGCGCGGGCGAGGTGGCGCAGCGCGAGGTCGGACAGCTCCTGGTCGGGGTACAAGACGAGCCTGCCCTCGCGCAGGTGAGCCTCCTCCAAGCCGTTCTCGCTCAGGTAGGACACCATCTGTTCCTCCGTGGCCCGGGCTCGTTCGCGCAGCCTGCCGCTGTGGTCGCCGCCCAGTTCCGGGTGCAGGGTGTCCAGGATCAGCACGACCCGGTCCTCGGCGCCTTCGTGGCGGACCTCGTGCTCGAAGGAGTCGTCGAACACAAGGCAGCGGCCTTCCTCCCACGTCAGCCACTGGTCCGCGACGCGTATCCGCACCCCGGGCGGGACGGTGATCGGCAGGTGGACTCGGAGCAGCGCGTTGGTGGGGCCGCAGTGCGGCATGATGTGCGACCCGGGCGTGACCCGGGAAACGGTGATCACCCCGGGGTTGTCGGTGGTGAGTTCGGGGAAGGTCTCCAGGATCTCGCGGATCGTCGGGAAGTGCGCGCAGACGTCGTCCTGCCAGCGTCCGCCGCGGAACAGGTGCGCCTGCTTCCACGCCCCCGTGCGGATGAGGCCGCCGTCGTCGACGGTGTGCTTCACCGGGTCGACCTTGCCGTCGAGCACGTGGGCGATCTCGGCGCGGAAGTCCTCGTGGTGGCTCTCCAGCCGGGCGAGGAAGGGGAAGGAGGCCGGGTCGTGCAGCGGTGTGGCGGTGAGGCCGGGCAGGTACTCGCGGGGGCGTTGCAGCGGGTGCTCCCACACGCCTTGACTGACCGCGAGTTCCGCGCATTCGCGGGCGAGGTCGGTGCGTCCGCTGTAGTTCCACGCATCGATCACGGCGACGTAGTGTCGGCGCAACGCCTGGTCGTGGTAGTCCTTCGCGTTCGTGGTGGTCACCGCCTCGCTCCTTCCCCGCGTCTCGTTCCTGTCCGCGGTGGCGCGGCCGCGTTCCGCACCCGCCCTGCGCGCGATGGCGGCGCGCAGCCTGTCGGCATCGGCGCGGCGCTCCCCCGCGGTCCGCAGGAACAGCGCTTGGTCCGCGATGGACTTGTCCGCGGTGAGCCGGTGTCGGATGTAGGTGGCGTCGAAGGGCGCCGTGTAGTCCTGGTAGTGCAGGTGCCTGACGAGAACGCCGGGAACCCGGTAGAGCCTGCCGACGCGGCGGGCGATGTCGAAGATCCACTGCTCCGCCTGCCACTGCTGGAAGATCCCGGGGCTGTAGTAGCCCAGGGTCTCGTACCAGGCTCGGCTGATCATCGGGAAGTCCGCCGAGTCGTCGGTGTACTGGCCGCCGTCGAAGAACAGGCACAGGACTTCGTCGGGGTGTTCCACGGCCAGCTCCGCGACGCGGGCGTCGAACGCGCGGTCCCATCCGTGATCGACGTAGAGCTGGTCGTCGTTGGCCATCACGAGGAACTCCCCGCTCGCGGCGGCGGCGATGACGTTCCAGGCCGCCGACACGCCGATGGGCTCGCCGACGTGCAGCTCGCAGGCGGCGAGGTCGGGGTAGCGCCTGGCGGCCGAGGCGAACACCTTGCGGTAGGCATCGACGGTGGGGTCGTCGGAGTCGACGTAGCAGCGGATCTCCACTCGACCGGGGTTCGCGGCGGTGCGGTGGACGCTGCGGATGAGGCGGGCCATGCCCGCCGGGCGGTTCCGTGACGGGCACAGAACCGTCAGGCCGCGCTCGGGTGCGGTCACCGGGTCGTGGCGGCGCGCCGCTCGGGAGCGCAAGGACCTCGGCCGAAGCACGAACAGCGTGGTCAGCGCCTGACGCGCGCGGATGGTCAGGTTGACCACCGACACCACCCACGCCTGCCGGGGATCGCGCAGCGCCTTGGTGGCCAGGTCCTGGAGTCGGGCCGTGCGGTGGCGTTCCCGGTGCCCCATGAGGAGCTTGACCAGGACGAGCAGGCCGTAGCGGTCACCCGGCATGGCCGGCCTCCGGTTTCCTGCGCGCGGCGAGCAGGCCTGCGGCACGGCCCGCGTCCCGGTGGACCGCGTCGCGCACGGCGGAGAGCAGTTCTCCTACGCGCGCGTCCGGGTTGATGGCGACTCCGTCGAGATACGCGGCGAGGGCCGTCAGCACCAATCGGCCGCGGGCGGGCTCGAACCGGGTGCGGTCCATCCGGGCGCGCAACACCAGAGGCGGTCCGAGATGCGCCTCGAAGACCACGGCGTACCCCTCGTCGATGGTGGAGCGCACATCGCTGATGACCAAGCCCGACGACCTCTCGCCGACCAGCTTCGGGAAGTTCTCGATCACCGCGATGGTGTCGAAGAGTGGTATCGAGGCCGGGAACAGCCTGGTGATGCGGGTGAGTGGGGTGTGCTGGTGCTCCTCAAGCGCGCCGCGGTCGCGCTGGAGCGCGCTGAGCCAGTCTTCGACGCCCGCGTCCGTCTCGATGAGCACGCGCAGCGGCAGGGTCACGACGAAGTTGCCCAGCGCGGTGGTCGCGCCCGGCAGCGTCGCGGGCCTGCCCGCGACGGTCGCGCCGAAGCACACGTCCTCGCTGCCGCCGAGCGCGGCGATCGCCAGCGCCCAGCCCCCGTAGAGCACCGCGCTGAGGGTGAACCCGCCGGAGCGCGCGCGGCGGGCGACCGCGTCGGCGATGGCCGGATCGACGGTGATCTCGGTTGTCTCGATCGCGGAGTGGCCGGGGGCCGCCGCGGAGATCGCGACCGGAGCGAATCCTTCGAGCCTGCGTCGCCAGTAGCGCAGGCCCGCCTCGTCGTCGTGTTCGGACGCCCACGCGACGTATCGTGCGAAGTCGAACCCGTCGACAGCCCGGGGCGCCCCTGCCAGGGCGTCCAGCAGCTCGCGCAGGAGCAGCTGTTGGGACCACCCGTCGAGCACGAGGTGGTGGTGGACCAGGCTGACCACCCAGGAGGCGTCGGCGACGCGGAGTAGGCCGATCCGCAGCAGCGGGGGCTTGCTCAGGGCGAACGGGCGTGTCCGGTCCTCAGCGAGGTAGGCGGCCACCGCGGCCTCGCGGTCCTGGGCGGTGAGAGCGCGCAGGTCCCGCACATCGACGGGAATCCGCGCTGTTGGGGCGACGGTCTGCCGGGGGGTGTGCGCGTCCCAGATGAAGGCGGTGCGCAGCGCCGGGTGGTTGGTGACAGCGGCGGCGCAGGCGCTGCGCAGCGCTTCCGGGTCGAGCGGACCGTCGACGGTGCAGGAGGCGTGCGCGAGGTAGGCGGTGCCCGCCGCGTCGGCCAGGACGTGGAACAGCATTCCCTGCTGGATCGGGGTGAGGCCGTACTCGGCCTGCGGTGGGGCGGGTGCGTCGTCGGGTTCTGGGGCGAGCGTCGCGGCGGCGGCGGCGAGTTCGCGGACGGTGCGCAGTTCGAAGATGTCGGACGCGCTGATCCGCAGACCTGCGGCGGTGGCGCGGGCGACGATCACGATCGCGGTGATCGAGTCACCACCGAGCTGGAAGTAGTCGTCGTCGAGCCCGACGCCGTCGATCTCGAGGCATTGCGCCCAGATGCGCGCGAGGGTGCTCTCCTCCGGCCGAGGTGTCTCACCTCCGGGAGGAGGGCTGCTGTCGAGCAGCTTGGCCAGCAGCTCCCGCTGCACACCGGTAAGGGCTTGCACTCGGCGCTCGTAGTCCGGGTCACCCATGGGCGGCGCCTCCGAGTCCGAGGAGTTCCCCCGCGCCCGCGGGGCCGAGGTCTTCCACCGCGGCCAGGGCGCGGTGCTTGCGGGCGAAGTCCGGGTCGGTGAGGGCCGCGTGGTCCACCTTGCCGTTGGGCGTCAACGGCAAGGCGGCGAGCCGGACGATCTCAGTGGGGACCATGTGGGCGGGCAGCACGCCGGCCAGCGCGCTTCCCAGGTCGACCTTCCCGGGTGGACCGACCCAGTAGGCGACCAGGCGGACGTGGCCCTGCCGAGCGGGGATACCGACCACCGCGGCGTCGTGGACGCGCGGATGCTCGCGGAGCGCGGCTTCGACCTCGGCGGGCTCCACGCGGAACCCGCGCACCTTGAGCTGGCGGTCGGCTCGGCCCGCGTAGTGCAGCAGTCCGTCGTCGCCGAGGTGGACGATGTCGCCGGTGCGGTACACCCTGCCTGCGAGGGCGTCGGGGTCCGGGGTGAACCGGGCGGCGGTGAGCGCGGGGCTGCCCAGGTAGCCGCGGGCGACGCCGAGGCCGCCGACGTGCAGTTCGCCGAGCGCTCCCGGCGGAACCGGGCCTCGGGCGGACATGACCGCGGTGTGCACGCCGTCGATGGGAAGGCCGATCGGGACGCGCTCGGGGGCTCGTGCGGCGGTGGTGCGGTGGAAACAGCACCCGACGGTGGTTTCGGTCGGCCCGTACTCGTTGACCACCGGGATGTCCGGGGCGATCGCCGTCCACGGCCGCAGGTGACGGGCGAGGAGCGCGTCGCCGCCCGCGACCACGGTGGCGGGCGCGTCGACGCCGGTCGCGAGCTGAAGGCCGAGCGCTTCCAGGTGTGCCGGGGTGATCTTGAGCGGACCGTGCGCCTGCGGCAGCAGGGCGGGGAGCGCCGCGGTCGTGTCGCGGCGCGGGAGGACAACGGTGCCTCCTGAGGTCAGCGGGCCGAGCAGCGAGGTGACGGTCAGGTCGAAGGACAGCCGGGAGTGGGCCACTGTGCGTCCTGTGTGCGGCTGGTATTCGGTGTGGCACCAGCGCAGGTAGTTGGCGACCGCGGCGTGGGAGACACCGATGAGCTTGGGGGAGCCGGTGCTGCCTGAGGTGTGCACGGCGTAGGCGAGCGCCGCGGGGTGCCCGGCGCTCGCGACCGGCGGCTTCGGGGATGTCGCGGTCTCATCCACTCGTACCGACGAGCACCCGGGCGGCAGGTCGAGCCGGGCGTCGCCCCACCTGACGGCATGACGCACTCCGGCCACGGTCAACGCCCGGTGCGTGCGCTCGGCGGGATCGTCGGGTTCGACCGGCAGGTACGCGCCTCCCGCGCGCAGGATCGCCAGGAGCCCGACGACGAACTCCAGGCTCGGTCTCGCGGGAAGGGCGACGAGGGTGTCAGTGCGCACTCCCGCCTCGCGCAAAGCGGCGGCGACCCGCTCGGACGCCGAGGCGAGCCCTCGGTAGGTGAGGTGCCGCTCGGTCCCGTCCTGGTCGACGGCGACCGCCGCGACGGTGTCCGGGCTGGAATACGCCTGCCGCAGGATCAGCGCGTGGACGGTCGCGTCGCTCTGCCGCGCCGCCCGACCGCTGAGCACGTGGGCTCGCCGGGAGTCGGGCGCCAGGAGGGGGCGGGCTTTCCACGGCTGCTCCGGCGCGTCACCGAGCGCGGCGAGCGCATGCGCGTACTGGTCGATCAGGTGCTGGGCGGCGGCGTCGGTGAAACGGACGGGGTCGTGGTCCAGCAGCAGGCGCAAGGCTCGGGTCTGGGCGTCCTGGTTGAAGTGCGCGGTCAGCGGCATGTAGGTCTGGTCGGGGGCGACACCGCCGACGAGGTGCACGTCGGGGTCATCGGCGAGTTCGCCGTAGATGTGGAAGTGGGTGTAGACGAACAGGGCGTTGGTGAGGGCGCGGACGTGGTGTTCGCGATCGATCGCCGCGAAGGGGTAGCGCCGGTGGGGCAGCATCTCGCGTTCGGCCTCCCACGCCGCCGCGAGCAGCTCGCCCCAGGTCCCGTTCGGCATCGCCACGCGCAGGGGCACGAGGTTGTTGAACACGCCGACGGTGCGGTGGCCGTCGTGGTGCTCCGGGCGTCCGTTGGTCTCCAGCATCGTGACCACGTCGTCGGACGTGGTGTACTCGCGGACGACCCGCAGGTGCGCGGCGAGCAGCACCGTCTTGAGCGGCACGCCGTGGTCAGCCGCGATCCGGCGAAGGCGGTCGGCGAGATCGGGGGCGATGTCGAGCGTTCGACGGCGGGTCAGGCGGTCGCCTTCGACCGGGTGCTCGCCGGTCGGGACGAGGCAGGCGGGGACGGCGGTCAGCTTCCGCCGCCAGAACCGGCGGTGTTCGGGTGACCGGCGGGCGGCCGTCTCCAGCGCGACGAAGTCGGGGTAGCCGCCGGTCAGCGGCGGGCGGGTCGGGTCTTCGCCGCGCCGCGCGGCGGCGTGGCCGATGAGCAGTTCGGTGAGGATCGTGGCGGTGCACCAGCCGTCGAGGGCGAAGCTGCCGACGGAGAGCTGGAAGTCGTCGTCGCCTCGATGGTGGGCGGTGAAGCGCACGAGGGGGCCGGTGTCGGGGTTGAGCGGCCGGAGGCGTTCGCCGTGTACCCAGGCGGTGATGATCTCATCGTGCCGCTCGGCCGGGTGGTGCCGCAGATCGATGGTGGTGAGCGGTGCCGGCATTGCGGCGTGGACGAGCTGCAGGGGTTCCGGCTCGGCGGCGAGGTCGAAGCTGGACCGCAGATAGGGGTGCCGGGCCAGCACGTGGTCTGCGGCGGATCGCAACGCCGCCGGGTCGAACGGGCCTTTGACGCGGACGCTGGTGACGTAGACCTCGTGCCCGGCGCCCGCTGCCGTGGCGCGGCAGGCGAGTTGGCGGCTCAGCACCGCGCGCTGGGCCATGGAGATCGGGTAGGCGTCCTCGATCTGGTCCGGCAGAGCGGCCCGATGGCCGGGCGGGCAGAGCGCGAAAGGCGGCAACGGAGTTGGGGCGGGTTCGCCATCTCGGCTGCGCGCCAGAGCGGCGGTGGCGCTCACCGTGCGCGCTTCCATCAGGTCGGCGACGGTGACCGCCACGCCCGCGTCGCGCAATCGGGCGACCAGGCTCACGGCGATGAGCGAGTCTCCGCCCGCCGCGAAGAAGTCCTCGTGCGCACCGATCGCACGCCGTGTCCCGAGGACCGCGGCCCAGATCTCGGCGATGCGCGCTTCGAGCGGGGTTCCCGGCGGGGCCGGGGCGGGCTCCGGTGCTTCGGGGGCTGGTGGAAGCGCGGCTCGGTCGAGCTTGCCGCTGCGGGTCGTGGGCAACTCGGGAACGGAGACCACGGCGGACGGGAGGAAAGCGGCGGGCAGCCTGTCGCGCAGCGCGGTGCGCAGCGACGCCAGGTCGACGGGGTGGGCGGTGTCGCGGGGGACGATGTAGGCGACCAGTCGCGGCCCGTCCCGGCCCTGGTCGGCCAGGCAGGCCGCGTCGACGACGGCCGCGAGCCCGCGTAGCGCCGACTCGGTCTCGACGGACTCCACCCGCACTCCGGCGATCTTGACTTGTCGATCGGCTCGGCCGAGGTACTCCACCGCGCCGTCGGTTCGCCGCCTGCCGAGGTCGCCGGTGGCGTACAGGCGTGCGCCCGGTCGGTCCGCCCATGGCCTGGGGATGAACGCGGCCGCCGTGGCGGCCGGCGCGCCGAGATAGCCGCGGGCGAGGCAGACACCGCCGAGGTGGATCTCTCCGGGGAACCGCGAGGGCAGCGCTCCCCCTGAGCCGAGGACATGGGCTTCCACGTTGGTGATGGGGTGGCCGATCGGCACCTGTTCACCAGGGGCGCAGTGCCACCATGTCACGTCGACGGCCGCCTCGGTGGGGCCGTAAAGGTTGTGGACCTGGGCGTCGAGGCGGTGTGCGGCGCGGTGGGCGAGCACCGCGGGCAGTTCTTCGCCGCTGCAGATCACGCGCGCGAGGCCGCGGAGTCCCGCGTGAGCGGGGTCGGTGAGGAACCCGCGCAGCATGGTCGGCACGAAGTGGGTGGTGGTGACCTGCTGCTCGGCCAAGGCGCGGGCGAGCGCACCGGGATCGCGGTGGGCGCCCGGTGGGACGACGACGAGGCAGGTGCCGGTGACCAGTGGCCAGAACAGCTCCCACAGCGAGACGTCGAAGGTGGTCGGGGTCTTGTGCGCGACGCGGTCGTGGGGGTCGAGCGCGAACTGCTCCTGCATCCAGAGCAGGCGGTTCACGATCGCCCTGTGCGCGACGGCGACGCCCTTGGGATTGCCGGTCGTTCCGGACGTGTAGATCACGTAGGCGAGTTGGTCGGGATGCGCTGCTCGGCTGGAGGGGCCGTCGTGGGTACGGCACTCCCCCACGTCCAGCGGCGTGACGCCGGAGGGCAGCGGCGGGCTGCCCGGCCCTGTGGTGGTGAGGACCATGCGGACTCCCGCGTCCTGCAGCACGCCGCGCAGTCGCCGCGGTGGTCCGCTCGGATCGACCGGGAGGTAGGCGCCACCGGCCATCAGCACCCCGAGGGCGGCGGCGGGGACCGTGGCGCCGCGGTCGAGGAGCACGGCGACCGGCTCCTCCGCGCGGAGGCCGTGGTCGAGCAGGGTCGCCGCCACGCTTGAGGCCCATCGCACGAGGGTGCGATAGCTCAACTGTTGGCTGGTTCCGTCGGCGTCTCGCGCGCAGACGGCGATCGCGTCGGGGGTGCGCCGCGCTTGACGCAGGACGAGGTCATGCAACGTGAGGTCCGGCTCCCGCGGCACGGCGGGTCCCTGGGCGGCGCGCACCGCCGTGTGGAACTCGTCGCCGGTGAGCAGGCGGTGCCGGTGGACCGGCAGGTGCGGGCGGGTCACGGCGTCGCCGAGCAGGGTGGTGAAGCGTTCCGCCAGCTCGGCGATGGTGTCCGCGTCGAAGAGGTCCGGGTTGTACTCCAGCGACCCGGCGAGGGCACCGTCGGCCTCGGCCAGGTTGAGCGTCAGGTCGACGTGGGTCCACGGCTGCGGGGTCGCGACGGCGCGGACGTCCAGAGCGCCGGGGATACGCAGCGGCCCAGACCGGCCGAGCGCCAGCGCGCTCGTCCCGGCGCCGATGCCACCGGTGTCCGCGTGGAACACGGCGAGCACTTGGACCAGTGACGGTGTCCCTGATTCACGCTGTGGCCCGTGCTGGCGGACGATCTCGGGGAACGGCAGGCCCGAGTGGACGAGGTCGGCGCGCAGGTCGTGCCCGGTCTGTTCCACGAGTGCGGCGAAAGTGGCGCCCGGTCGGATGTGCCCCCTGATGGGGACCAGGTTGACGAAGCACCCCACCACGTCGGCGAGATCGGCGCGGTCGCGTCCGTGGACGATGGTGCCGACGACGACATCGCGCTGTCCTGTCAGGCGGCTCAGCAGCAGCTGTAGGCATGCCATGGCGACCGCGAAGGGCGTGGCGGCGCGCTCAGCCGCCAGCGCCCGCATCCTGCCCGTCACCTCCGCGCTCACTGTGAACGGCGCGGACGCACCGCGGAACGAGCGGGTCCTGGGTCGGGGACGGTCGGTGGGCAGTGGGAGGACCGACGGCGCACCGGCCAACCTGTGCCGCCAGTACTGGCGCAGGACGTCGCCCGCTTCACCCCGCATCAAGGCTGCGGAGCGCCGGGCGTGGGCGATCGGAGTGACGACCGGCGGTCGGGGTTGTGGGCTGTCCGAGCCTGCCTCGCGCGAGTAGCGGGCGAACAGGTCCCCGATGATCACTGAGAGGGACCAGAGGTCCGCGACCGCGTGGTGCGCGGCGAGGACGAGCGTGTGGTGATGCTCGCCGTGCTTCAGCAGCGTGAACCGGACTGGCACCGTGCCGTCGAGGGCGAGCCGGTCTGCGCACTCGCGGTGAAGCCGCTCGGCGAGCCGCTCGGCGGGGAGAACTCCTTCGGCGAGCTTCGGGCCGCGTTCTCCGACGCGCTGCGCGACAGCGCCATCCCGTTCGCCGAGGCTGGTGCGCAATGCCGGGTGGGCGTCGATGAGGCCGCCCAGCGCCCTGGCGAACGCTCCCCGGTCCAGGTGGCCGCGCATCTCCAGTGCCCTGACCAGGTGGTAGGCGGGGTAGCCGTCGGCGAGTTGCTCCTCGAACCAGAGGGCCTCCTGGGCGGGCAGCGGCGGCCCGACGCGGGGATCGCCCTCCTCGGGGATGTGCTCGCTGCCTGCGTTCAGCCTGCCCGCGGCGATCGCGTCGGCGACCATCCTGGTGCTCACCGGTCCCAGCAGCAGTGCGAGCGGGACGCGGACGCCGAAGACGCGTTCGACGCGGTGGCCGAGCTGGGTCGCCGCGAGGGAGTCCAGGGCCAGCGGCTCCCCGGCGTCCTCGGCATCGGCGAGCGCGCGTCCGATCGCGGCTTCGGCACGGTCGACGGCCGATCGGCCCGCGTCGTCGAGGGAGCTGACGGCGACGATCGGCAGCGCGCCCGCCGTCCAGGCCGCGCGGCAGCCGCCGCGACGGACTTTGCCGCTGGTGGTCTTGGGGACGCTGCCGCGTCGGACCAGCGCGACCAGGTGCGGCTCCACACCGTGGCGGTCCGCGATGGCCGCGCGAACCGCGGCCGCGACCTCGGCTATGTCGACGCCGTCGGCGCCGGGCGCGATCTCGTAGACGACGGCCAGTCGCTCGTGCTCGCCGTCTTCCAGCGCGAATGCGGCCCCGCAGGACGGCCGCAACGCGCGGTGGGCGCGTTCGGCGGCCCACTCGATGTCGTCCGGGTAGAGGTTCTGGCCCCGGATCACGATCATGTCCTTGAGCCTGCCGACCAGGTACAGTTCGCCGTCGACCAGCGCGCCGAGGTCGCCGGTGCGCAACAGCGGTCCCGAGTCGGTCGCGGGGAATACGGCGGCGGACTCCTCGCGCCGTCGCCAGTAGCCCTGCGCGACGCTGCCGCCGCGGACGCGCACCTCGCCGAACACGCCGTCGGCGACCTCGGCGCCGCTGTCCGGGTCGGTGATCGTGACCTGGGCGTCCCCGGCGAGGCGGCCGCTGCTGACCAGTGAGTGGGCGGGCGCGCCGTCGGCGGCCTGGGCGAGACGGCCGCCGCGCAAGGCGTCCGGGTCGGCGCGCAACTGCCGCGGCCGGACGCCGCGCGGCGCGCCGGTGACGATGAGGGTCGCCTCGGCGAGGCCGTAGCAGGGGAAGAACGCCTCGGGGGTGAACCCGTGGGGTCCGAACGCGGAGACGAAGCGGCGCAGGGTGGCGGCTCGGACGACCTCCGCGCCGTTGAACGCCACCCGCCAGGTGGACAGGTCGAGGTCGAGGTCCGGGCGGGCGCGGGCGGCGCACAGGTCGTAGGCGAAGTTGGGGCCGCCGCTGGTGACGCCGCGATAGCGGCTGATCGCCTCCGGCCAGCACAGCGGGTCGGCGAGAAACGCCGTCGGCGGCATCAGCACCGACAACGACCCCAGGTACAGCGGCTGCAGGACGTTGGCGATCAAGCCCATGTCGTGGAACAGCGGCAGCCACCCGACGAAGGTGGAGTCGCCGTCGTGCTCGCAGGTGGTCGCGATGGCGTGCTCGTTGGCCATGATGTTGCCGTGGCTGACCATCACACCGCGAGGTCGGCGAGTGGAGCCGGAGGTGTATTGCAGCAGCGCGATATCGTCCGCGCGCACCGGGTGGTGCTGGTAGTCGGCGGCGTCGTCCGGCACGGTGGCCACGTCCACGACCGGTGCGCCCGCCTTCTCCGTCCCGGCATCGGCTGAGCCGAGGACCAACGCGGGCGCGGCGTCCTGGCCGATCCACGCCAGCCGCTCGGCGCCGGACCTGCCGCCCTCGGCGTCGCACGGCACCGCGACCATCCCGGCGTAGAGGCAGCCGAGGAAGCCGGTGACGAACTCGCGCCCCTGGTGCGCCGGGTAGGTGATCAGCACCCGATCTCCCGGGCGGGCGCGGTCGAGCAGCGCGACGGCGATCGCCCTGGCCCTTCGGTCGACCTCGGCGAAGCTCAGGCGCGCCGACTCCGTCCGCCCGTCAGGGAGGAAGGCGTAGGCGTCCCGATCCGGCGTCCGTGCCGCACGTCCGCGCAGCACGTCGACGATGGTCGCCTGCTGCGCGCTCATGCGACCGGGGCCGCGGCCAGCGATCGCTCCACCGCGGCGGCGAAGCCGGCGATGGTGGGGGCGTCGAAGAGCGCTCGCACCGGCAGGTCCACGCCGAAGAGCTTGTTGGTCCGGGTCACGACGTGCATGGCGCGCAGCGACTCCCCGCCCAGCTCGAAGAAGTCGTCGTCGCGGCCGATGGTGTCGATTCCGAGCGCTTGGCACCAGATGGCGGCGAGAGTCTGCTCCGTGGCTCCCAGGGCCGGTGCCGACGCAGTGACCTGACGGGCCGCGGGGGCGGGCAGCGATGCCCGGTCCACCTTGCCGGTGCCGGTCATCGGGAGGGTGTCGAGCACGACGCAGGTCGAGGGGACCATGTACTTCGGCAGCAGGCCGCGCACGTGGCGCTGTAGCTCGGCGGGCTCGGTCACGGCGCCCTCGCGGGCGATGACGTAGGCGACGAGGACGGTCTCGCCGCCGCTGTCGGGTCGAGCGACGACGACCGAGCGCCGCACGTCCGGGTGGGCGTCGAGCGCGGCTTCCACGTCGCCGGGCTCCACCCGGAACCCGCGGATCTTGACCTGCTGGTCGGTGCGCCCGAGGAACTCCAGTTCGCCGGCGGCGGTGTGCCGGACCAGGTCGCCGGTGCGGTACATCCGCGCGCCCGGCTCGTCGGCGTACGGGTCGGGTACGAACGAGCTCGCGGTCAGCGCCGGGTTGCCCAGGTAGCCGCGGGCGAGAGCGCGCCCACCGAGGTACAGCTCCGCGGCGACGCCCACGGGCACAGGGCGCAGGAACGCGTCCAGCACGTACGCGCGGACGCCCGGAACGGGGCGGCCGATGGGGACGGTGTCGCCCGCGTGGTCCCGGGCCGCTTGCCACGCCGTGCTCCACACGGTGTTCTCGGTGGGACCGTACTCGTTGACGAACTCGGCGCGGGGCACGGCTTCGCGGGCCTGCCGGACCAACTCGGCCGTCACCGCCTCCCCCGCGGCGATCACCACGCGGAGGGTGTCCAGTGTGGACTCGTCAGCGGCGTCGAACAGCGTGGTGAGCAGCGACGGGACGGCGAGCGTGTGGGTCACCCGGTGTCGTTCGACCAACGCGGCGAGGCGGCGGGGCTCGACCTGGCTGCCTTCCGGTGCGAGCACGACGGTCCCGCCTGCGCACAGGGTCCAGTACAACCCCGCGACCGAGCTGTCGAAGGTCATCGCGGAGACGACGAGGAACCGCTCCGGGTCCTGCGGGTACCACTGCGATCGGGCCGCGGTCGAGCGCGCCAGGGCGTCGTGGGTGACGACGACGCCCTTCGGCGTGCCGGTCGAGCCGGAGGTGTAGAGCACGTAGGCCGCGTTCTGCGGGGACAGCACAGCGGGCGGGCGCTGGTCGTGGGCGCTGCCCTGCACCGGACGCGCGTCCGGGCCCAAGACCAGCTTGTCGACCCCATCGAGCACGTCGGCGTGCTCATCGGGCGCGACCACGACACGAGGTGCCGCCTCCACGAGCACCGCGTTGAGCCGGTCACCGGGCCAGGCGGGGTCGAGTGGCACGTACGCCGCTCCGGTGCGCAGGACCGCCAGCATCGCCACGACGGTCGGGATGTCGCGGCCCGCGATCACTCCCACCGCGGTCTCCGGCCCTGCGCCGCGGGCGGCGAGCACGGCGGCGCACTCGGCTGCCCGAAGCGCCAGCTCCCCGTAGGTAAGGCTCTCGCTGCCGCATTCGAGAGCGGTCGCGGACGGCGTCTCCCGGCACCACCGGTCGATCATGTCGACCACGGTCCCGCTCGCCTCGGGGGAAGCCGGGGGGTTCCATTCGCGGAGCAGGCGATCGCGCTCTTCCGCGGGCAGCAACGACCGGGTGTGGTAGGCCGCGTCGGGGTCGGCGACCATCTCCCGCAGCGCCAGGCTGTAAGCGTCGCGAAGCTGGTCCATGAGCGCCGCGGAGAACTGGAGCCCGTCGTACTCCAGCCTGATCTCCAGCTCGCCGGTTTCCCGGTTGAGCCGGAAGATCGCGCAGAATGGGAACGTCGACTCCCCGTAGAGCTCGCTGGCGACGTGGTCGACGCCGCGGCGGCGCCAGCGGTCGAGCTCGTGGAAGACGTGGTAGTCGGTGAAGAAGAACAGCGTCTCGGCGAGTGGCTCGTTGCCCTGGTGCCGCTTCAGCTCGGCCATCGGGAGCCGCCGGTACGGCAGGGAGGCGCGCTCGCTGTCGAGCGTCTGGGCGATGAGGTCCCGCCACGAACCGCCGTCCATCCGCACGCGCAGCGCGAGGCTGTTGACGAAGAGCCCGATGGCGGTGCTGCCGTCGGCGCCCTCCGGGCGTCCGTTGGTGACCGTGTAGGTGAGGGTGTCCGGTTGGCCGTTGTAGTGGTTCATCACGGCCATGTGGGCGGCGAGGAGGACACTCTTCAACGGGACGGCGTTGGCCACAGCGAGGCTCTTCACCGCGTCCGACAGTTCCGCGCCGACCGGGACCGCGATGCGCACGATCTCCCGCGCACCGTCGTCGGCGCCGAGGCGTCCGTCGGGGCGGGGCAGGCGCATCAGGTTCGCGCCGTCGAGGTAGTCCGCCCAGAACCGGTAGTTCTCCTCGCGGCCGAGCGCGTCGATCTCCAAGGCGACCGCGTCGCGCATCGTCGCGGTAGGCTGCCGCAGCTCGATCGGCTCCCCGTAGACGAGGGAGAAGTAGTGGCCGAACAGCTCGGTCACCAGCAGAGCCTCGCTCCACCCGTCGACGATCTCGTGGTGGAAGCCGTAGGTGAACTGGAAGGTGTCGTCGTCGAGCCGCTGCGCCATGAAGCGGATCAGCGGGTGCTCGTCCAACTCGAACCCGCGCTGCTTCTCCTGTTCCACCCATCCGCGCACACGGTCCTGCTGCTCGTCGGGAGCCAGGCCGCGCAAGTCCTCGAAGGACAGCGGATCGGGGAACGTGCTGTGCACGAGCTGAAGCGGCGTGCTGAAGGTCGTCTGGTCGAAGGAGACCCGCAGCATCGGGTGGCGGTGCAGGAGCTGGTGGATGACCGTGCGCAGGATGTCCAGGTCGAACGGGGCTTTGAGCCGCACCGACGCGATGGCGTGGTAGACCGCCGATTTCGCGGCGAAGGCGCGGTGGAAGATCATGCCTTCCTGCAGCAGGTTCAGCGGGAACGCGTCTTCGACGTCAGCGGGCATCAGGTCGCGGTCCTGCCGCGACACCAGCTCGAACGGCGCGGTGCGCGGCTCCTCGGATGCCGCTCGGCCCTCGGCGACGACGGCGGCGAGTTCGCGGACGGTGGGGTGGCGGTGCAGGTCGGCGACGCTGACCTCGACCCCGCGCGCGGCGGTGCGGCTGGCGACCATGACGCTGCGGATGGAGTCGCCGCCGATGACGAAGTAGTTGTCGTCGATGCCGACCCGTTCGCGGCCGAGGACGGCGGCCATGGCGTTGGCCAGGATCTCCTCGGTGTCGGAGCGGGGCGCGGCGTAGGGAGCCGTCTCGGCTGCCGCCAGGCGCAGCGCGGCGCGGTCGAGCTTGCCGTTGGCGGAGACCGGCAGCTCGCTGATGGCGGCGAACCGGGTCGGGATGAGGTAGTCGGGCAGTGCCGCGCGGCAGTGCGCGTCCAGGTCGGCGGGTGCGGGGAGCGCGCCGCCGTCGACCGGGACGAGGTGCGCGGCGATCTGCTCGTCCCGCACGGTGACGACGGCGGCCTCGATGCTCGGGTGCGCGGCGAGGACCAGTTCGATCTCGGCCGGTTCGACCCGGTGGCCCCGCACCTTCACCTGGTCGTCGGTGCGGCCCAGGTACTCCAGTTCGCCGCGGCGGGTGCGCCGCACCCGGTCGCCGGTGCGGTACAGCCGCTGTCCCGGCCGGTCACGATCGGGTGTGAACCGCGCCGCGGTGAGCTCGGGTCTTGACAAGTAGCCCTCGGCGAGGCAGTCACCGCCGAGGTGCAGCTCCCCTACGACGCCGTCGGGCACCGGCCGTCCGGCCGGGTCGAGGACGACAACGAGAACGCCGTCGATCGGTGTGCCGATCGGAATCCGGCCCGCGGACGGGGTTCCGGGGCCGACGCGGTGGGCGACACAGCCGACGACCGCCTCGGTGGGGCCGTACTCGTTGACGATCGATAGGTCCGGGCTTGCTCCGCGGAGTGGTTCGACCAGCTCCGCGTGCAGCGCTTCGCCGCCGAGGACGAGGGTGTGCAAGGGCCTGGTCACCTGCTCGTCGCTCAGGAGGGCGCGAAGCGCGACGAGGTGGGAGGGGGTGATCTTCAGGAGGTACCGCCCGTGTGCGTCCCGGAGCGCGGAAGCGAGCCCGCCCACGCCTTCGGCCTCGGGGACGAGCACCACCTTCCCGCCCACCGCGAGCGGCGCGAGCAGGCCCGTCACGGTGAGGTCGAAGCCGACCGACGAGGCGACCAGCGCGCCGTCGCAGTCGGCCACGCCGTACTCGGCGACGGCCCAGTCGAGGTAGTTGGCGAGCCCGCGGTGGGTGACGACCACGCCGGCGGGGACACCGGTCGACCCGGACGTGTACATGACGTAGACCGGCTCATCGGGCTCGGGTTCCCGGAGCAGGACCGCCGGACCGGGGACGGGCCGAGCGGGGATGATCGGCATGGGCGACGTCGGCGGCGCCGCGCTGTCGTCGGCCACGATGACCTTGGCCTCGGTCTCCGCGGCGATGAACCCGACCCGTGCCCATGGTTGGCGAAGGTCGACGGGAACGTATACCGCGCCGGTCTTCATGGCGGCGAGCACGCAGGCCAGGAACTCCGGCGAACGAGCCAGCCGGAGCACGACCCGGTCTCCCGCGCTCACCCCGCGCTCGCGGTAGGCACGGGCCATGCCGTCGGCGAGCGCGTCGAGTTCGGCGTAGGTCAGGGTGCGCCCGGCGTGCTCGACGGCGATCGCACCTGGCGTAGCCGCGACCTGGGCGGCGAACTTCGCCACGAGGGCTGTGGAGCCCTCGGTCGCGCCGGGCGGGCGTGCCCCGACCATGATCGGTCGCTCCCCGGGCAGCAGCAGGTTCAGGGCGTCGACCGGCTGTTCCGGGGACATGACCGCCGCGCGCAGGAGCTCGACGTAACGGTCGACCGTCCTCGCCGCGTGGTCGGAGTCGACTCGGCAGGCGTCCCCCGCGTACTCGACAAGCAACCCGCGGGGTGTCCAGGTGACGGCGACGACCAGTGGCAGGTCCGCGTCCGCGTGCTCCCACAGCAGCGAGAGCGGACCCGACTCCCGCGGAGACCCCAGGTCACCGCAGCGGAATCCGATGGCGGACCCGGCCGCCCAGCCGGGCGAGAGGTCGTCCAGGCGTTCGCCCGCCGCGGTGATGTCGGCGGCGACGGTCGTCACCACGTCGAGGAACGCCGTATCGGGTGCGGGGGCGGTCAGCGGCGCTTCCCGGTCGAACGGGCCGGGCGCTCCGCGCAACTCCTCGAAGCGCCGTCCGGTGACCACCACGGCGCATGCCGGGGCGCCGTCGGCGGACAACCGCGCGCACAGGGCGGTCCACGCGGCGACCAGTACCGCCGACGCGTCGACGCCCGCCATCCTCGCCACCCCGGAGACAGCGTCGGAGACCGCGGCGCCGAGCGGCCTGCTGCCGTGAAGCCGGGTGTCGTCCCCACGTTCACCTGGGATGTCGCCGAGCAGGTCGGCGGCCGCGGCGAGGGCGCGGGAGTCCGTGGCGGCGCTCCACTGCGCGCGCAGCGTCGCCCGGTCCGGATCGTCGAGGAGGTCATTGTGCCAGGCGGCGTAGTCGGCGTACTGGATGGCGGGCTCGGGCAGGTCGGCGCCTGCGAGAACGCGGTTGAGCTCGCCGAGCACGATGCGCGGCGACGCCGAGTCGGCGATTGTCGCGGGCGCGGTGATGAGCAGGGCGGTGCGCGCGGCCCTCGCCTCGACGCGGGTGAACCGGGCCTGGCCGGAGGCCGCCGCGAGCGCGCGTTCCCGCGCGGCGAGGTCAGTGAGGGACGCGGTGTCGGAAGCGACCTCA
Source organism: Actinokineospora guangxiensis (assembly GCF_042657845.1). NCBI lineage: Bacteria > Bacillati > Actinomycetota > Actinomycetes > Pseudonocardiales > Pseudonocardiaceae > Actinokineospora > Actinokineospora guangxiensis. Next base: position 295,368 of record NZ_JBHSKF010000006.1, read on the forward strand.
CCCACGGGATGGTCGACGTGGTCGAGGACCGTCTGGACGGGCACGCTAGCCGCGCTCGCAGGCAGCAACCGGGTGCGGAGGATCTCGTGCCTGCCGACGACCACGGCGATCGCGGCATCGATCGCGGACGCGGACGTGGACGGGTCGACAGCCGCTGCCAGTTGCACCACGGCGGGCGGCTCAGCAGGAGTTCGCCTCTCCCACAGCCGGCGCTGGCGGGGGGAAGCGCGGAAACCCGCAGGCGCTGTCTCCTCCACTCTGATCTCCTCCGCGACGCAGGGGCACAGGCGCTATCAGATCCAGGCCGGTCCGATTCGGTTGCAGGACAGCAGGCATTCGCGGAGGTCGTCGGCGACCACGCCTGCCGCCGCGAGCACGTCGGCCAGCCTCGGGTCCGCGATCCGGTAGATGGCCCGCCGCGATTCGCGCTCGACCTCGACGAAGTGGCACCACCGCAGGCAGGCCATGTGGTTGGAGACGCGGCTCTGCGGCACCTGGAGGATCTCGACGATCTCGCCGACGCTGCGTTCGCGCTCCAAGAGCAGGCGCAGGATCGCGACCCTGGTCGGATCGGACAGGACCTTGAAGAACCGGGCGAGCGGCACGGAATCGTCCATCAGTGCCGTGCCGGACGTGCCATCGCCTTCGGCGACTACCGGGTCCATGTGCGGATGGTAGAACAGGCAAACCTGATACAACAGGTCTCATCGGCGGGCAACTTGACGGGGTCCCTCGCCGACCCGGTGCACCGCCACGTCCGGACGGTCCGCGACACGGTGCCAGGGGTCCACCACCACCGACCCCGGGGGGAAGTCGTGGTCGACGAACTCCTTCTCCGGATTGCCGATGAAGTACGCCGCAGGCTCCGCTTCCAGCGGCCCGAGGTCCGCTGGACCGGGGACGACCCTCACCTGCCTGCCCGCCAGCCGGAGCTGGGTGGCCATGAGTACGGAGGAACTGCCTGCCTCGATGTCGGTACCGGGCTTGAACGCGGTCCCGAGCAGGACCAGCGGCCTGCCGCCTGCGAGGTCGACGAAGAGGTCGCCCAGCCACTCGACGTAGGCCTGGCGAGACCGCATGACGGCGGTGAAGAGGTCGGAACCGTCACCGACCCCGCGGGCCAGCCAGGACAAGGCGATGTTGTCGCGGGGGTGGCAGGGACCGCCGTCGCCCATGCCGGGGCCGACGTAGGCCGGGCCGAGGATCCTGCGGTCGGCGGCCGCGATGACCTGGTAGACGGCCGCGGCGTCCGCCCCGACCTCGTGCGCCATGCGCTGCACGGTGTTGGCGATGGTGACCTTGGCGCTGATGTAGGTGTTGTAGACCATCTTGGCCAGTTCGGCGCTCTCGTAGTCCATCACGAGCACGGGCGCCGCGCCGCCGAGTCCCCTTAGGACGGATTCCACGGTCGGCGCCGGAGTGCCCTCGCAGCCCATCAGGGTGAACTCGGGCGCGCACAGGTCCGCGGCGACCGTCCCCATCGCGACGAACTGCGGGCAGTAGACGATGTCGTGCCCCCCGACGAGGGGGAGCACCCTGGCCCGGACGGTGCCGGGCAGCACCGTGGACATCACGCCGATCTCCATCGGGCGCGGCGCGTGGCGGGCGATGTCGACCAGGACGCTGGTCAGCGCGTCGTAGCTGAAGTCCGCGCGGGACTCGGGCAGCGGGGTGGTGCCCTCGTACGCGGGCTGGTGCGGTGTCTCGACCAGGACGAAGACGCAGTCCACCTCGACGAGGAGGTCTTTCAGGGGTGCGAACCGCAGGGGCAGCGATGCGTCGGCGGCGTCGGCCAGCGCGGTGGAGCCGTCGATGCCGCGCTCGTGGGGCGAGAGCGCGGACACGCTCATCCGATCCGGGTTCTTGTCGTAGCCCAACACCTTGTGCCCCCGCATCGCGAGGGTCACCGCCACCGGGAGGCCGAGCTTGCCCAGCCCGATGACGCCGATCGTGGCCGCCATGGATGTACTGGACCACGTGCCCGAACGGCGACACAAGGCCCTTATCAGGTTTTCCTGTTGAATGCCCCTCCGAGCTCGTCTCCCGCTGCTCCGACCGAGGTCAGCCCGCCGTCGGGCGCACCGCAGAGGTGTCCGAGGAGTTCGGCGAAGCCCTCGGCCAGGGAGGCGACCCTGGCCGGGGCCACGGCATCGGGCCTGCAGTCGAGGACCACCTCGACGTCGCGGTCGCGAGGGAACAGCATCAACTCGACGTCGAGGGCCGTTCCGGGCGGTTGGTCGAGGAACGGCCCGATGTCCACCCCGCCGACCGCGGCCGCCCCGAAGACGTCCTCGCGGTGGTTGGGGTTGAGCAGCGACTGGCCCTGTTGCAGCACGATGGCCGCCTGGTAGGCGGGGTGACGACCGGCTGCGGCGCCGAGCCGGTCGGCGAGGACCGCGAAGGGGACGTCCGCGTCCCCGAACGCCTCGACGGCCCGATCCCGCACCTGCCCGACGAGTCCGCGGAAGGTGGAGACCGCCGCGAGGTCGCAGCGCAGGGGGAAGGACTCCGCGCAAGGCCCGATCACCTCGGTCAGTCCGGGGTGGTCGCGTCCGGCGGTCGGGCAGCCGATGACCAGGTCGCTCTGCCCGGTCAGAACCCGCAGCAGCACGGCGTACGCGGCGGCGTAGACCATGAAGGGGGTGGCGCGCTCGGCGCGGGCGAGGGCGTCGACCAGGGTGAGCGTCTCGGCGGGCACGGCGGCGAAGGCGCGGGTGGGTTCGGCGGGACCGGGGATCCGCGCGCCGGCGGTCAACGCCAAGGGGGTCACGCCCGCGAGCCGGGTCGTCCACCGGTCCAGTTGGGCGCGGCCGGACTCGCTCGCCAGCGCGCGGCGCTGCTCGGCCGCCCAGTCGGAGTAGTGCACCGGTTCGGGCAAGACGGCGGGCTCGCCGGTGATCGCGGCTCCGTAAGCGCGCAGGATCTCGTGGCTGACCAGCTCGACGGACCAGGCGTCGGCCGCGATGCGGTGGATCGCGAGTGCGAGGACGAGGTCCTGTCGGCCGAGACGGATCAAGGTCGCCCGTATCGGCGGCCCTGCGGAGAGCCGCATGGGGGCGGTGGAGACCTCTTCGGCGACCTGGCGCGCGGTCGATTCGGCGAGGGCCGCGGGGAGCCCGGACAGGTCGAGGAGCCGCGCTTGTGCCGCCGCGCGCGGCAGCCGGACGAACCGCGGCGGTGCGGCGGGCTCGTTCTCGACCACGGTGCGCAGGATGTGGTGCCTGCGCTGCAGGTCCAGCAGAGCGTTGCCGAGCGCGCGCAGCCCGATGGGCCCGCGGACACGCACGACGAGCGGGAGCAGCAGGTCCGCGGCGTCGGGCCGCTCGACGGTCCAGTCGAGTACCGCGCGTTGGGTCGGGGACAGCGGTCCCGGTTCGGTCGGCTGGGGCAGGGGAACCGAGCGGGGGGAGCCTGCGGGAGGAGGGGGACCGTAGCAGCGGTCGAGTTCCTGGGCGAGGGCGTTGACGGTGGGGGTCGTGAACAGCAGGCGCGCGGGCGGCTCCTCTCCGAGCAGCGCCGTGATCCCACCGCGCACCCGCAGGGCGGCCAGCGAATGTCCGCCGATGTCGAAGATGTCGGCGGACGGGTCCACCTCGGCGACCCCGATCGCCTCCGCCCACATCCGCGCCAGGACGGGCACCCACGATGATGTGGCGTCGACCGCTGAGGCGCACGGCGCCGCCGCGGGGAGCCGCACGGCGGGCAGGTTCGCCCGGTCGAGCTTGCCGTTCGGCGTCCTGGGCAGCCGGTCGAGTTCGGTGACGACTTCGGGCACGAGCGGGGACGGCAGGCTCGCGCGCAGGTGCGCGCGCAGGTCGACGCCGTCGAGCCCTCCGGGCCGATCCGGCGCGACGAAGGCGCCGAGCACGGACCTGCCCAGCACGTCGGCCTGCACGACCGCGGCTTCGGCGACGCCTGGCACGGCCATCAGCGCCTGCTCGATCTCGGCGGGCTCGATGCGCACGCCCCGGTGCTTGATCTGGTCGTCGACGCGGCCGAGGAAGAACAGCAGGCCATCGGCGTCGCGGTGCCCGAGGTCCCCGGTCCGGTACATGCGTCTGCCCGGTTCGCCGCCCGCTGGTTCGGGCACGAACCGTTCCGCCGTGAGGGCGGGCTTTCCCAGGTAGCCGCGGGCCAGGCCCGCCCCCGCGATGGCCAACTCCCCCGTGCCGCTGCCCGCGAGGAGGCCGTGCTCGGTGATGATGTGGATGTCGGTGTTGGCGACAGGACGCCCGATGGGCGGGACGGCGTGGTCGTCCGGCGAGCGCGGGACCACCGCGGCGGTGGCGTAGCTGGTGTACTCGGTCGGGCCGTAGAGGTTCACCAGACGTTGGATGGCGCTGCCGGAGTAGATCCGCTCGACCACGGCGGGCAGGAGCGCTTCTCCGCCGACGATCGCGGTGGTGACCGAGCTCGGCAGTCTTCCGGTGCGCAGCAGGTCGGCGACCACCGAGGGAACAGTGTGGATCAAGCGGACCGCGGCGGCGTGGGAGCCGTCGGCGACGGCCTCGGGACCCGAGCCGACGACGGTCGTCCCGCCGGTGCTGAGCGGACCGAAGATCTCCAGGATGGAGCAGTCGAAGCAGACGGAGGTCGACGCGAGCACCCGGTCCAACTCGACGCCGAACATCGTCGCGGACCACCGCAGGAGGTCGACGGCGTTGGCGTGGGTGATGCCGACGCCTTTGGGCGCGCCGGTCGACCCCGAGGTGTAGAGGACGTAGGCGAGGTGGTCCGCGTGCATCGGAGCCACGCGCGTCGGATGAGGCTGTTCCCGTGGGATGTCACCGGGGGCGATGACCGGCACGTCCGCGCCGCGCGGTCCGGCGAGCGTGGGATCCGCCGTGACGAGGACCGCCATGCCGGCGTCGGCGACCATGTAGTCGAGGCGCTCGCGCGGATAGGCCGGGTCGAGAGGCACGTACGCGGCGCCCGCGGTGAGCACCCCGAGCATCGCCGCGACCAGGTCCGCCGACCGGTCCAGGTGGACACCCACGAGGTCGCCGTGCCCGACCCCGGCCTTCTGTAATCGCCACGTCCACGCCCGCGCGCGCCGGCCCAACGCCCGATAGGTCAGATGCTGGGCGCTGTCGACCACGGCCACTCGATCGGGGTGGTCGGCGACCTGCCGCCAGAACATCTCGTGCATGGTGACGGGCAAACCAGCCTCCGGACGACTGGGCCGACGCTAGCGGCATATCCGGGAATCAGGATATCATTGCGCGCGTGTTGCGCCCCGCACGCGGCGTCCCGTGCCTGCTGGTGGACGACGTCGAGCGCGCCGTCGCGCACTACCGCGACGTGCTCGGCTTCGCCACGGCCGACCGCTTCGGAGAGCCGCCCACATCCGCGCTGCTGAGCGGGCGCCACGGTCAGGTGCTCCTCCAACTGGCACCCGGCGGAGTGGCGGAGTTCTCGCACCGGCGGCTGGGCGGCCTGCACTGGGACGCGCTGTTCTTCGTCGACGACATCGAGGCGGTCGCCGAGTCCATGCGCGCCCGAGGCGCGCGAATCCAGGTCGGTCTGGGCATCACCGCCGTGTCCGACAAGACCTTGGAGGTGCGCGACGAATGGGGCAACGTCCTGGCCTTCGCAGGCGCCCCCGTGGGGCTCGGCGCGCGAGTGCGCTCGGCGGCGTCGAAAGCCGTGCCCTCGCGACTGACCCGAGAGGTCAAGCACCGGCTGCGTCGCCGTGAGGAAGTCCCCGAGCTGCGGCGCATACGGGCGTTCATCGACGGTCTGGATCCCGACCGGCCCCCGTTCTTCATGTTCTTCACGCAAGGCTTGCTGCACTGGGTGCGCAACGCCGAACGGCTGGTCCCCGATGACGTCAACCTGGTGTTCATCGGATCGGCCCTTCCCGCGGAGGAGCAGGCGTGGCTGCGGGACAACACCTCGCGGCCGTTGCACAACATCGAGCTCGGCGTCGACGACAACACCACCTGGGACTTCCTCTTCGACTGCAACCGCCGCGGCTTCGGCTATCTCGACATCGACTGCTTCGTGCTCAACCCGGACCTCTTCCGCGACATGGCGACCCTGGCACCCGACGTCGCCATGAACGGCATCTGGACCTACGAGACCGACTCCGGTGAACCGATCGCGTGCACGCACTTCGCCTTCATCAACGCCGACGCCGTGGCGGACCTGCGCGCCAAGGACTCCTACCTCAGTCCGGCGAACTACGACTGGGAAGGCGCCACGATCTCGCTGCTGCACCCCCGGGACTACTGCCGCGTGCCGAGCGCGCGGCAGCGCGAGGTCCTGTTGAAGGTGCTTCCCCCCGGCGACGACGGCAAACCGCTGCCACCCGGTGAGGCCCCCTTCTTCGACACGCTCGTCGCCTTCCAGGTCGGCGCGTACGCGGGTGGATACCGCACCGAACGGGTCAGACCGCTGGCGCACCGGACACAGCACACGATCAACCCCGAGGCCCCCGTCTGGCAGCAGGACCTATCCGACGAAGTCGTGCACGTGGGCGGGGTGAGCTACTACCAGCGGTGGTTCCACTCGCCCCGGCTGCGCGGCATGTACCTCGCGGCCGAACACGCCATGATGGCTCCGATCGTCGACCTCCTCCCCTCCTCCTACGGTGGACGCGTGCGAGCCTTGGAGACGGAACTGGCCCACCTGGGTCTGGACCCCGCGAGGTCGGCGAGCCTGGTGCGCGCACACCTGGTCGAGGATCGCGGGCTCGCCCAGGAGACCGCCGATCGTGTGCTCGCCGTCGGTTCTGGAAGGGGAACGACAGCATGACCGGTGACGCGCTCGCGCTGACCGCCGCGGCTCGCCGCGGTCCCGACGCCGTGTCCGCCGCCCTCGACGCGGGTGCGGACCCGAACGCCCGGGACACCGAGGACTGGAGCCCCCTCGACCACGCGGGCGGGGCCGGCGACGTCCGCTCCGTCCGCCTGCTGCTCGCGGCGGGAGCCGACCCGACGGCCACCGGCCGTGAACTGCGCACGGCCTACGAGATCGCCCTTGCCGCCGGGCACCGGGAAGCGGCCGCGGTGCTGCGGGAGGCCGAGGAAGCCGCGGATCCCGCCTCGGCCGAGCGCCACGTCTGGCGGCCGTACTGCAAGGCGTACGTGGTGTCCGACCTCCGCCGGTTCGCCGGGTGGTCGGAAGAACCGTCAGGCGAGCCGATGGACGACGACGCCGTGGTGTTCGTCCACGACGACCGCACCGTCACCCGATCGATCTGGCCCGGCGAGGACGTCGTCTTCCCCGGCGGCACTCCCGAATGGGACGCGTTCTGCCGCGACGAGCTGAAGTTCGGGCCGCCTGACGACTTCGCCCTACTCCCCTGACCCGCCGCTGTCGTCGCCGGTCACGTCAGACGCCGGTCGCATCAGACGCCGGTCGCATCAGACGCCGGTCGCATCAGACGATGTCCCACTGGTTGCGGCCCGGTTCGGCGCAGCAGAACCACGGTTCGGAAGGCTGCGGGATCTGCTCCACCTCGTCCGCGGGGTCGAGCGACAGCAGCCGTTGCGCCAGCGGCTGACCCACCAGCTCCGCGGTCCTAGCGCAGATCATGGCGAACACCTCGGCTCGCGACGCCGTCGCGCCGTGCTCGTCGACGAGGGCGAAGACCTCCTCCTGGAGCCGGTCGACGAGCGGGTCGGGGTGCACCCACGGGTGGCTGAGCGCCTCGTCGTCGAACTCGCCGAGGAAGTCGAGCATGCCCGGCCACTCCAGGAGCCTGGACTCCCTCGGGACCAGGAGGCGGATCGCGTACTGCACCGGCGGCACGTTGCCGACCAGGCCGAACTCGTGGATGGACGTGAGGAAGTCGATGTAGGACTCCCTGGTCGTCCACGGGGTGAACGCCACGAACGTCGGTGCGAACGCGATGCCCGAGGCCCTCAGCAGAGCGACCGCCCTGGCGAAGTCCTCGCGGGTGTGCCGCTTGTCGAAGACCTCCAGAGTGTGCTCGTCGAACGCCTCCACCGCGCTGGTGACCAGCACGCACCCGGTGCGCGCGAGTTCCGGCAGCAGGTCGTCGTGATCGACCAGGTGCTGGATCTTGATGACCACGTCGTAGGTGATCGTCGGGTGCCGCTGGTGCAGTTCGCGGACAAGGGCCATCGCGTGGGCGGGGCCGTTGAAGAAGTCCGGGTCGCCGAAGGTGATGTGCTGTGCGCCTGCCCGGATCTGGTGCTCGATGTCGCCGAGCACGACCTCTCGCTGGACGACGCGGAACTTTCCCTTGTACACCGGCACCACCGGGCAGTGCCTGCACAGGTGCTTGCAGCCTCTCGTGGCTTCGGTGTAGGCGACGACCCGGTCGTCGGAGCCGGGGAAGGTCATGGCGCCGTAACGGTCCAGTGTGGGCAGTCCCTGACGATCGGGCACCCGGAAGGACAGGCGGTCCAGCGTGATCAGCGGGAGGTCCCGCTTGTCCGCGGTCGCAGAGTCGTCGGGCCGCTCCGAGGTCCGCACACGCCTGGCGAGGGTGACCAGCTGCTCCTCGAACTCGCCGCCGAGGACGGTCTGCACGCCCTTGGCCCGCAGCAGCGTCTCGTTGGCCGGTGCGTAGAGCCCGTAGGCGCACAGGTGGGCGCGGACGCCCAGCTCGCGCAGGCGATCCAACACGGACATGCCGAGCCTGGTCGCGGTGTGCATGGGCAGGTAGAGGGCGATCAGGTCGGCTTCGCCGACCGCGTCCGGATCGAGGGTGTCGATGGCGAGGTCCAGGGTGGTGACCTCGCATCCGGCGGCGCGGAGCCAGCTGGCGGGTGAGGCGAGCCCGAAGGGCTGGTGCCCCAGGTCGTAGGTGGAGATGAGCAGGACGGCGCAAGCCGCCTGCGTGCCGTCCGCGGCAGCGGCGTCCTCGGGGGCAGGAGTCGACCGATCGGTTGTCGACACGGTCCGCGTCACCGGTCCAGCAGAGCATTCGCCGCGACGGGTGTCAATCGTCGCGGCCGTGCCCGTCCACTCCTTCGGCCAGACCGCGGACCAGTCCGTCGACGGTCAAGGCGGACCAGTCGTCAAGGACGCGGTGGAGGCTGATCGTCGCGCCGACCGCCTCCTCTGCCTGGGAGACGATCTCGGCGGCGGTGATGGAGTCGATGGCCAGCTCCCGGACGGGGGTCTCCGGTCGCAGCTCGTCGACCTGCCGGCCGGTGTGGTGCGCGATGATCCGCAGCAGGGTGTCGTACGGCTCGTGGCCCTCGTACGTGGCGGGCATGGCACCTCACCGGGAGTCGGTGGCGCTGGATCTGACCTGGTCGATGATCTGGGTCGTCGAGCGGCCGGGCAAGTGCCCCAACAGCCGCACTTCGACGCCGAGCTCGGCGAGCAGCGGAGCTTCCGGCAGCGTCCGCGCCGTGTAGTCCCCGCCCTTGACGAACACGTCCGGGCGCATCGCGCGGATCAGCGGGGCCGGGCTCGGTCCGCCGAACGCCACGACGTGGTCGACGCAGCTCAGCGCCGACAGCAGCCGCAGCCGTCCCGCGAGGTCGATGACCGGCCGGTCCTCACCCTTGAGCGCGCGGACGCTCTCGTCGTCGTTGACGGCGACGACCAGCACGTCACCGAGCGCCTTGGCCTGGCTGAGCAGGGTGATGTGACCTTCGTGCACCAAGTCGAAGCAGCCGTTGGTGAAGACCACGCGCCTGCCTTCGGCTCGGCGGTCGCTCCCCCACCGCCGCAGGTCGTCGGGGTGCAGCACCTTGGCGGTGCCGAGCCACTGGCGTCGAAGCGCGTCGGGGTCGACCACGGCCGTCTCCACCCGCTTCGCGGCGCCGACGGCCGAGCCCGCGGCGGCGGCGGTGGCGAGTTCGGCGGCGGCGACCGGGTCGGCGCCCGCGGACAGCGCGAGGGTGAGCGCCGCGGCGAAGGCGTCCCCGGTGCCGACGACGGTTTGGTCGGAACGGTCCGGCGGACGGGCGCGGAACGCGGGTCTGCCCGGTTCGAACAGCACCACCCCTGCCGCGCCGAGGGTCACCAGGACCGAGCGGGCGCCGGTGGCGGCGAGCAGGTCCGAGCCCCGTTCGGTCACCTGTGCCGCGCGGTCCGCGTCGCCGTTGAGCACGGGAAGGCCCAGGAGAGCCACCGCTTCGGCGTAGTCGGGGGTGACCGCGTCCGGCCGCAGCGCCGCGAACGCGGCCGGGGTCTTGGTGTCGACGACCACCAGCTCGAAGCGCTCGCGCATGCCGACCAGCACCGACCGGGTTCGCGGTGTCACCACTCCGCAGCCGTAGTCGCTGACCACCAGCGCCCTCGCGGTCTCGGGCAGAGCGCGCAGTTCCATCTCGGTCCAGTGGATCTGTGCTGTCGGCAAGGCCGCGGTGGTGCCGCCGTCGACGCGCAGCAGCATGCGGTCGCCGACGACGATCCGTCGCCGGAACGGCGTGGTCCGCTCCGCGGACCGGGTCAGTCTGGCCGTGACCCCGTGTGCTTCGAGAGCCGCCGTCAAGGTCCGGCCGTCCACGTCATGGCCGACCGCCGAGATCAGGGTCGCCCTGCCGCCGAGTGCGGTGATGTTGACCGCCGTGTTGCCGGCGCCTCCTGGACAGTCGTCGGTGGCGGTCAGTTCCACGGCGGGAACCGGCGCCTCCCGGCACAACCGGTGGGACCGGCCGCGTTCGTAGCGGTCGAGGATGACGTCCCCGATGACGCAGGCCTCCCGGCCGGGCAGCCGCTGGAGCAGCGCGGACAGGTCGACCTCCACCGGCCGGACTTTACAGGCAAACCTGTTGGATGCGGCCCTGAGTGTGTATAAACCTCAATGGGAGGCACGCCCATGATCAACGTGTTCCAGCCGACGCTCGGCGAGGCGGAGTTGGCCGCCGTTGGCGAGGTGTTCGCCTCCGGCTGGGTGGGCCGCGGACCGCGCACCAAGGCGTTCATCGACGCGTTCGGGTCCCACATCGGCGTGGCCCCGGAGCACCTGGTCTCCGTCACCTCGTGCACCGAAGGGCTCTTCCTGGCGATGGAGGCGCTCGGCGTGGGCCCGGGAGACGAAGTGGTGCTGCCCGCGGTCAGTTTCGTCGGCGCCGCCAACGCGATCGCCGCCCGCGGCGCGACGCCGGTCTTCTGCGACGTCGACCCCCGCTCGCTCAACCCCGCGGTCGACGACGTCGAACGGCGCACCGGTCCGCGGACCCGCGCGGTCCTGGTGCTGCACTACGGCGGCTCCCCCGGCGGCATCGCCGAGATCGCCGCGTTCTGCCGCGAACGGGGCGTCGCCCTGGTCGAGGACGCCGCGTGCTCGGTCGCTTCCGCGGTGGGTGGCACGGCGTGCGGCACGTTCGGCGACATCGGCGTGTGGAGCTTCGACCCCATGAAGATCGTCGTCGGCGGCGACGGCGGGATGATGCACGTCCCCGATCCCGCTCTCCGCGCCGCGATCACCACCCGGGTGAACATCGGCATGAGCCAGGAGAGCGGCATGGCGAGCGCCGCGGCGGGCGGGCGCTGGTGGGAGTTCGACGTGCGCGCCTTCGGCAGGCGCTCGTTCGGCAACGACGTCCTCGCCGCGATCGCGCAGGTGCAGCTGAGCAGGCTGCCGGAGTTCCTGGCACGGCGTTCGGAGATCGCCAAGCGCTACGACCACGAGTTCGCGGACCTCGATGGAGTGCTGTGCCCGCCGCCGCTTCCGGACGGTCACCGCTCCTCGCACTACCTCTATTGGCTGCAACTCGCTCCGGAGCGGCGCGACGCGCTGGCCGCCCGACTGTTCGAACTGGGCATCTACACCACGTTCCGCTACCTGCCGCTGCACCGAATGCCCGTGTACGGCTCGGTGTCCTCCCTGCCCGGCGCCGAGAGCGCCGCTGACCGAACACTGTGCCTCCCGCTGCACCAGGGCCTCGATGACGATGAGGTGGGCGCTGTGGTGGACGGTGTCCGTTCCGTTCTGGGTGGGGTGTGATGACCGCGTTCGGCGCGGAGGTGCGCAGGCGCTACCTCCACCTCATCGACGAGTTCGTCCGGATCGGTCGCACGGATCTCGCCGAGCAGGTGGTGGCGCTCGCGGTGGCGCAAGGGGTGTGGTCCGACCCGCTGCAGCGCCCGGTGGAGTACGTCGCCTCCGGAAGCACGCAGCCGGTGCACTCCGCGGACGAGTTCTGGTTCGTCGCCCATCTGGAGAGCAACTTCGCCCAGATCCGGGCGGAGGTCGACGCGGTGCTCGCCCGACGCGACGGCGGTTTCGCGCCCGTGGAGGAGCCGTTGCTGGACGCTGGGCGCTGGGACCAGGTCGTGCTGTACGAGGGCGGCAGGCGACAAGACGAGGCGTGTGCCAGGTTCCCCTTCATCGCGCAGGTCGTCGAGCAGATCCCGGAGGCGACGACCTTCGGGCTCGGCGTGATCACCCTGTCCTGGCTGGCGCCGGGGAGCCGGGTCCGGCCGCACTGCGGTCGGACCAACGCCCAGCTGCGGGTCCACCTGGGCATCCGAGTCCCGCCCGGTCCGGTGCTGCGGGTGGGGCGGCGGGAGTTGCGCTGGCAGGAAGGGCGGTGCCTGGTGTTCGACGACTCGTTCGAGCACGAGGTGCGCCACGACGGCGACGAACCGAGGCTCATCCTGCTGATGGACGTGCTCAACCCCGGTCTCGATGAGGCCGATCGCGCGTTCGTGCTGGCGAGCAGGCGTTCGGCGGCCGACCAGGTGGCGGCCTACCTCGCGGAGCGGGGCATCGACCGGGTCGAGACCGATGACCACGGGGTCGTGCTGCGGCCCAACGCGGGGCAGTCGGCCCTGATCCGCCGCTACATGGCCCAGACGGGCTCCTCGGCGGCACAGCTGCGCACCGGCCGCCTCCATCTGGAGAAGGACGGCGTCGCCGTCCACGAAACGTGACCGATGGCCATGTCAGCTCGGCGGGACGGCTGGAGTGGCGCCGAACCGGGGGATCATGCTGCCCAAGTCGCTGAGGAGGCCGTCGACCACCGCGGGCGACACCCTGGCGGCGTCGTGGTCGACCAGCAGCGCCATTCCGGTCCCGTGCTCGGCGACGCGCAGCTCCACCGCCGCCGCGCCGGCTGGGCGCACGTCCTCCGGTCGCCGAGGACTGGCGAGGTCGGATTCGGCGAACAGCTCGATCGACAGCCCGTAGCGGCGCAGTCCGGGGTCGTCTCGGGTATGGCCGCTCGCGGGCGGGGTCCGGCAGTAGTGCACGACGATGTCGGCGTACTGGTCCGGGCTTGGCGCCGAGCAGGCGTCGGCGATCGCGATGAGATCGTCGTATGCGGTGTGGTGCACGACGGCGTCGAGCATCCCGGCGTGCACTCGCCGCACGACGCCCGGGAAGGAGAGCTGGTCCACATCGGTCTGGTCGACCTCGTAGACGATGCGCTCGGTCAGCGGTCCGACCGCGGCGCCCAGGCCGAGCAGGTCGCGGAGGTCGAGGGTGCCGCCGAACACCGCCGGACCGCCTGCGCCCTGTTGGGCCCGCAGCCACATCATCAGCAACGCGACGATCGACAGCGTGCCCGCGTTGCCCGCGTCGTCGGTCAGTGAGGTGAGCCGAGCCCAAGTACGCCCGTCGAGCGGGAGGATCGCGGTGCGCTGCGCGTTCGCGGCGCTGGTGGAGGTGCGCACCACGGCGGAGAGCGGCTCTCGGCCCGTCCAGGTGGAGAGGCGTCTCTCCCACCAGCGCCACCGAGGCGTCCCGGGGACCGTCGACGCCACGGCGTGGGCGGCCTCGGGGTGCTCGTCCGGACGGAACCTGCCCAGATATGCCTGCACCACGGCGCCGAGGACCTGGTAGACCGAGCGCAGGTCGAGGGCCAGGGGATCAGCGACCAGACCGAGCACCCACTCTTGTTCGGCGAGTCGGGCGATGTGGAAGCGGACGAGGGCGTCGCGGACCGGATCGGTCGCCTTGCGCCTGTCGATGTCGAGGAGGCCGACGCAAGCCTGCTGCGGGTCGCGCTCATCTGCCAGGTCGTGGTGCGCGACCGTGGCAGGGCGCTCCACGGGCTGCGGCTCCATCAGGTGGGGCAGGGCCGTGTAGCCGAATCGCAGCGCAGGCAGCGCGGCGGTGACCTCGTGGATGGCCGCGCGTAGGCGCTGGTGGTCCACGGCGCCGGTGATGCGCAGGGCACGGACCTCCGGGTCGGTCCACAGCCCCGCCTCGTGCCCACGCAGCAGGCGACGGCGTACCGCGCTGGCGGCCGCGCTCACCCGTGCCCCGCATCGGTGTGCGAGAGCGCCCCCGCCATGGACACGGCGATGGAGCGCTGTCCGGTGAACGGCTCCCGGCCGTGGGCGACGAGAACGTTGTCCACAAGGAGGAGATCGCCCTGCGTCCACGGTGCGGTGTGCTTCTCGGCGTCGTAGGCGGCGCGGATCATGGCGAGGGTGTCGTCCTCGATGGGCGTGCCATCCCCGTAGCAGGTGTTGGTGGGCAGATCCTCGGGGGCGAACCGATCGGTCAGCCCTCGGGCGACGTCGGGGGGCAGGGACGTGACGTGGAAGAACGCGGCGTGGTTGAACCACACTTCATCGCCGGTCACGGGGTGGCGGGTGAGGGCGGGTCGATCCTGCTCGGTGCGCAGACCGCCGTCGGGCCGCCATCCAGCCCGGATTCCGTGCTCGGCGCAGTACTGCTCGACTGCGGCGCGGTCGTCGGTTTGGAAGGCTTCCGTCCACGGCAGGCCGAGGCTGTCGTGGAAGTTGCGGACGTAACGCACGCCGAGGTCGCGGAACTTCGCGACCACGGCGTGCGGTAGGCGGCGCAGTACGCGTCTGCAGTCGGCCAGCGGAGTCTTTCCCCCGGTCTCCGGCGCGCGCAGGCAGCAGAAGACCAGCCTGGCGGGATAGGTCTGCTGGTAGGAGTTCTCGTTGTGCAGGGGGATCGTCTGGTCTGCCGGGTACTCGGTGGAGGTGTACACGCCGTCGGCAAGCTGGGTTCGCGGTGTCGACCGTTCGCGATAGGGCAAGGGCGTGCCCGCGAGCGCCTCGGTGACCGCGGGCAGGCGGTCCAGCGTCACCTCGAAGCCGGTGAAGAGCACGGCGCCGTGTTCACCGAGCCACTCGTCGACGGTGTCTCTGCTCGCCGCCGCCCACGTGGCGAGAGTGGTGTCCGCGCGGCGGTGGACGCGCAGCGGCAGCGTGCCGTCGCCCGTCTCGGTCCGCACCCACGTGCGGGTGTCCGGCACCACCGCCTGCCTGCGGACGCCGAGGAAGCCAGGGCGGGGCTCGCTCATTCCGGTGGACTCCGCAGGTCGGCGACGCGGCGGAGCATCTCCGCCTCGGTGCCGTCCTCGTCGTCGGCGGGGATGCCGCCGAGCAGGGTGTGCATGACGGCGTGACTGTCGTTGAGGAGCAGCGGGGAGGAGATCTTGGTGTGGTCCAGTTCGCCGACGGGGCACAGGCCGAGCCCTGCCGTGCTCGCGGCCGTCATGAGCAGCTGCGTCATGGCTCCGGCTTCGATCAGGCAGTAATCACGGGCGCGGGCGCCGTACATGGGTGCGATCGCGTCGAGTGCCGCGACGAGGTAGAGGGAGAAGGCTGAGGACCGGAAGGGTTCCCGGTTGAGCCAGGCGTGGGCGACGTCGTCCACCGCGGCGCCGTCGACGACGGACACCAGGCGGTGATCGACCGGGTGGTAGTAGTACGAGCCCGCCGCCAGACCGGTGACGCCCCCGCGCGTGACGGTGAGGTAGGCCTGCACCGGGTACAGCGTGCCTGCCGACGGATAGGCGTACTTGGGGGTGGCCTCGGCGTCGTCGAGCCGCGCGAGGACGCCGAGAACCGCTGCGAGCGCCTCGAACGGCACGGGCCCGCCGGTGAAGGCGCGGTGGGTGGACCGACGGCGCAGAGCGGCACGTGTCGCGCCGTCGAGCGCGGGCAGTGCTGTGGAGGGTCTGCCCGCAAGCGCGCGCCGGAGGCCCGGCTGGCGCTCGGTGAACGCGGCGCGCTCGACGGGGTCGAGGATCAGCTCGGTCACCACGGACCCGGCCGCGGTGCCCGGCGGCGGTTCGGCGGTCTCGGTCGAGGCGAAGCTCACGAGAACGGCGACGGAAGGGAAGCGGAGCAGTTCCTCGACGTCGGCGTGGATGCCGAGCTCCTGCTCTGCCTGCACGGCCAGGCGCACGATCTGCACGGAGTTGGCGCCCAGGTTGAGCAGGTTGGCGTTCTCCTCGACCTCGGGCACGCCGAGGATGGCCGCCGCGAGTTCACAGGCGCGCCGCACGACATCGGGCGCGGTCGCCCCGGAGGGCGCGGGCGCGGCGGCGGTCGGTGGAGCGGCGGACGCGGCGAGGGCGACACGGTCGACGCGGCCCCCCGAGGTGAGCGGGAAGGCGCCGACCAACTCGACGCGCTCGGGCAGCAGGTACGGCGACATGCGCCTGCGCAGGTGGTCGAGGACGTCCGCGCTCGTGACGCCGCCGCCCGCGGGCTTGACATAGGCGACGGTGCTGTCGCCTGCCTGCACGACGGCGGCCGAGCGCAGGGCGTCATTGGCGCTCAGCGCCGCTTCGATGTCGCGGAGGTTGACCGGGTGGCCCGCGATGGTCACCGCGGTCGCGTCCTCACCGACCACTTCGATCTGGCCGTCGGGGAGCAACCGCCCGAGCAGGTCGGTTCGGTGGACCCGCTCCCCAGTGCCCGGCATGACCGGCGCCCGCACGCCGCTCTGCCCGATATCGCTGGGGAGCGCGCCGCCGACGTGGACCCTGCCCGTCACCCACACGGGGCACAGGACGAGGGCGTCGTTGAGCACGTAGACCCGCGTGCCCGCCAGTGGCGCGCCAGCAGGGACGTGTCCGCGGCGGTCGATGTCGGCGGCCACCTCGTGGCAGGCCGCCCACAGGCCCGCCAAGCCGCCCGCGAGGAGGTTGACCACCCTGGGGCCGTCACCGAGCACGCGCAGACCCCGGGCCAGCGCCACCGAGAGCGGTTCGCCTCCCAACAAGGCGAGGCGCACGGTTTCGGGAAGGTCATCGCCGCGTTGCTCGACGTGTTCGACGAGCAACGCCGCGAGCGCGGGGGTGGAGTGCCAGACGGTGACGCGCTCGCGACGGATCAGGTCGACCCAGACCGACGGGGTCCGCAGGTCGATGTCCTCCGGGATGACGAGGGTGCCCCCGCGGCTGAGGGCGAGCAGCAGCCCGGACAGCCCGATCGGGTCGTCGACGGGGGTGACGGCCAGCAGCCTGTCCTGCGCGCCGACCTCGAAGCGCTCCGCGACATCGGTGAGCGGCCCGCTCAGCGCGGCGACTGTCAGGGGCATCAGCGGCGCGTCCGCGCCATCGGC
Organism: Actinokineospora guangxiensis; assembly: GCF_042657845.1. Lineage (NCBI taxonomy): Bacteria > Bacillati > Actinomycetota > Actinomycetes > Pseudonocardiales > Pseudonocardiaceae > Actinokineospora > Actinokineospora guangxiensis. The sequence continues at coordinate 312,583 of NZ_JBHSKF010000006.1, forward strand.
GATCCAGCACCCGACCGAGGACAACTCGGGCATGGGGGGCGAGACGTGGCACCCGACGGCCTGCTCAAGGCCATCGACGCTTGTCGCGGAGACTCCGTCGGGCCAGTCCATGCGCTGGACCAGCCACGACTGGGTCAGCACCCGACGGGCGCCCGCGGTACCGAGCCGCCCCCATCTGGCAGGCTGGGACAGTGACGGGGACACCGCGACGAAAGGAACCGCGGCCACAAGCGCACCGGCGACCGCGACGACCTGTTCCCACCCCGGCTCCACGCAGATCGCCACCGGGGTCGGGTCGCCTGCCAGCAGGTCGGCCACGGCCCCCGCGCGCTCGGCCAGTTCCCGGTAGGTCAGGCTCGCCCCCGCCGCGACCACCGCGGTCTGCTCAGCGCGGTCGGCGAACCGCGCGACGAGAGCGGCCCCGATCGGCTCTACCGGTGTTCGGCTCTCGGCAGCGTTGACCCGATCCCAGAGTTCCCGCTGGTCGGCAGCCATCAAGAACGCCGCCGACGAATCCACCGCACCCATGGGAAGCCCCCTGTCCGTGGCCGGACGCGAACGCCGTCATCCATCGTGATCGGCGGGCATCCACACGATAGGACAGGTTTGCCTGTTGCGACAGCGTCAAGCCCGATCGGCCCCGTCCTTCCCACCTCCGCGGCGACGGGGACGCCGCGGGGCAACCTCCGGCGGTGAGTCCGCCGCCCGCCGAAGACCCGTTCCCGCGCGTGGTCAAGCCGCTGCTCGTCGAAGCGCTCGGACAGGACCTCCTCTGCTACGTGCTCGGGATCTCGGATCAGCGCCTCTCTGAGTGGCTGGCAGGCGATGACGACGAACTCGGCGATCCCGCCCAAGACGACGCGCTCAAGCAGCTGCACATCGTTCTTCACGTGTCCGGCTCGCACGACGAGCCCTACTGGCGCAGGCGAAACCTCGAGCGGATCTTGGGCGGGTACGACGACCACGAGGGCACCACCGTGGTCAACGCCATCCGAGGAATCGCCACCGGAAAGAGCTTCGACCGGGGCAACTGGGACTCGCCGCGCAGCGCCATGGCCGCCCTTGTTCGAGATCTCCACGCTCTGTGCCTGCTGCCGTCCGACTCCATGTGGAGGCAGGACATGTCACTGCTGGCGGTTAATTTCCATCCCGGCCTGGAGAGGTTCGCGTCACTCGCCGTCCAAGACCGGGTGCTCGGAGCCCTCTTCCCGGGAGACGACGAAGACGTCCTGGCACGGGGAGCCTACGTGGAGCGAAGCTCCGGGCACGGCAGCTCGCTGGACCTGCGAGGGCTGCCTGGGTTGCTGATCGCCAACGGGTGGCGAGCCGCGAGGGCGAACTCCCCCTCGGAGCCGACGCTCGATGAGCACATCGCGGCGACGTTGACCCAGTTCGACCGGGTGCGCCAGGCCCTCGCAGGCAAGGCGGTGGAGATCCCCATCCGAGTCGCCTTCACCGGTCTGCTTCTGGATTCGGATCCGATCGACCTGGGATGGGGCACTCTCCGCGCAGCCGATGCGCGCGACTCGGCGTTGGCGCCTCCTGACCTGCAGCACAAGTTGAGCGGCACAGCGCCTGACGGAGCACAGATCGAGATCGACTTCAGCGGCAACGTGATCCTCGAAGCCACGATCCCGTACCGCGCCAAAGCAGGCAGGCTGGAGTTGCTGGAAGAGCCAACCGCCGAGATGCGCGAATGGGAGCGGATCAAGCACCTCGTCGAATGCACGCTCCTCGGGGCCTTGCTGTCCCAGGAAACCACGCCTGACACGCCGATCACTCTGTACAGCACCTGGCAGTACACAGATGACCCCCTCACCCACGGTCCGAGCACGGCCTGGAGTGATCCGCGGTCGAAGAGCTTCTCCCTCAGGAGGGTGTCCGCAGAAGCGGCTGTCAAGTGGGGCGAGATGACGGTGGCGATCGAGAAGGCGCGAACCAAGCACATCGACGTCGCCATCCGTCGCACCCTTCGCGCGTCGGTCGAGCGCACCGACCTCGCCGACGTGCTGGTTGATGCGATCATCGCCTGGGAGAACCTGTTCGGTTCGAGGAAGGGTGAGCCCACCCTGCGGGTGACCGGGTCAATCGCCTGGCTGCTGGAGCAGGATCGTGAGAAGCGGGCGGCGCTGAGAAGCGAACTCGCCAGGCTGTACGACATCCGCAGCGACGTGGTGCACGGCAACAAGGACCACGAACCGCGCGACCTGGGACCGAAGGCGAGACGCGCGCTGGAGATCGCCGTGGACTGTTTGCGCGTCCTCTTCACGACCCGGCCGGACATGGTCTCGGAGTTCAAGACCGGCGACGAGCGCAGCAATCACCTGCTGATGGGCGGGTAGTGGTCTCGCTTCGACCACAACCGCCCGATCGCGCGCCGAACAGGTGAACCACCACCACATCCTTTTACCCGGATGTGGTGGTCGCTAGCATCCGAACGATGAACGGGCGAGCTCCCGCGGTGCTGCTGTCGATCAACTTCAACCACGACGGCGCCGCCGTGGTGCTGCGCGAAGGTGAGATCGCCGGGTTCGTCTGCACCGAGCGGTACTCGCGGTTCAAGAAGCACCCCGGCCTGCGCGAAGCCGACCTGGACGAGCTGCTGGACCAAGCGGGCATCACCGTCGCCGACGTCGACCACGTGCTGCTCTGCAACCTCCACAACATGGACTCCCCCGACATCCGGGCATTGCACGGTTCCGACCTCAAGGACACGTGGCTGGAGTTCTGGGTCAACCAGCGCAACGACCGGGTGCGGCTGCGGGGCCGCGACATCCCCTGCACCGTCAACCCCGACCACCACCTGATCCACGCCGCGGCCGCCTACTACACCTCGCCCTTCGACTCAGCCGTCGCGGTGGCCATCGATCCGCTGGGATGCCGCGCGTTCCTCGGCGAGGGCGGCATGCTGATCCCGCTCGACCGCGGCTACGACAGCTGGTTCACCGCGAACATCGCCTACACCTACGCCGCCGAGCACCTGTTCGGGTCGAGCATCGTCGGGGCGGGCAAGGTCATGGGTCTGGCGCCCTTCGGCCAGGTCGACGGCGGAGCGGCCGTCGACTGGAAAGGGATGACGACCTTCCAGGACCTTCTCGCGTTCGCCTCGACCGCACCGACCACCGTCGAAGTCGCCGGGAAGCCGCTCAACGCGACCCTGGCCTACTACGTGCAACTCGGGTTGGAGCACCAGCTCGCCGCGGTGTTCTCCGACCTGGAGGAGGTGTGCCGCGCGAGCGGGATCCGCCCGAACCTGTGCCTGAGCGGCGGCACAGCACTGAACGCGGTCGCGAACCAGCTGTGCTTCACGCGTTCGGGCTTCGAACGCCTGCACCTGCATCCCGCGTGCGGGGACGACGGCACCGCCATCGGCGCCGCGCTCTGGTACTGGCACCACGTGCTCCGCAAGCCCCGCGTCCAGCACTCCCCCGCCGACCTCATGTACGGCAGACGCACCTACACCGAGCAGGCCGTTGCCGCGGCGGTGCGCTCGGCGGTCGACGCCGATCCCTCGCTGCTGGTGACCGTGACCGGCGACCACGCCGGGGTGGCGGCCGACCTGGTCGCCGACGGCGCGACGGTGGGGTGGTTCGACGGCGCGGCGGAGGTCGGGCCGCGCGCGCTGGGGCACCGCAGCATCGTGGCCGACCCGCGCAGCCCCACCGTGCGGGACCACCTCAACTCGCGCGTGAAGTTCCGCGAGCACTTCCGCCCGTTCGCCCCGGCCGTGCTCAACGAGCACGCCGCCGAGTGGTTCGGGCTGGCCGACAGCCCGTTCATGCTGCGCGCCTGCCCGGTCCTGCGGCCGGACGTCCCCGCCATCACCCACGTGGACGGCACGTCCCGGATCCAGACGGTCACCGCGGAGGACAACGGGTCCTTCCACACCTTGCTGACCCGGTTCGCCGCCCGAACGGGCGTCCCGCTGGTGGTCAACACCAGCCTCAACACCCGCGGGACGCCCATCGACGAAACCCCCGCCGACGCGCTGAACACCCTCCTCACCACCGGACTGGACGCCTTGGCCTTCCCCGGCGTCGTCGTCCGGAAGGCGGGCCGTCCCTGATCTATCCGATCAGGTCGCGGCGGCGGGTCAGCACCTTGCCCACCGCCGCGACGATGTCGGCCATGTCGTGCTCGTCGCCCAGCAGCGCGCGATGGTAGAAGAGCACGGTCGTCTCCCGGTACCGCTCGGCACCGGGGTAGTCGCGCCCGACGGCGCGCCTGCGGCCCGACTCCGTCCACACCGCCGCGAAGCGGCGCTTGGTCTCCGGGCGCACCATGTGGCTGCGGTGAAGGGGTGTGCTCGGCGCCCACACCGCCATCTCCAGCTCGGCGGAGACGGCCTCGGCGACCCGCTCAACCGGAACACCGCCGAACGTGTCCGGCTCGAACCGGACGCCGAACTCGTAGACGGAGCGGAGGTCCACCGCGTCCGGCACCGGCACCACCCCCACGCCATCGAGCGCGGCCAAGCCCGCGGACAGCTCATCGGCCATCTTCGCCCGATGGGCGTTCTCGTCGTCGAGGTGCGGCAGGCGATCGAGGAGAACGCCCGCGGTCAGCTCCGACATGCAGTAGTTGGTGCCCATCACCAGCGGATCGGGCCGCAGTTCCATCGCCGCGACCGGGACGGGGCCGTCGGCGTAGCGGCGGGAGTCCGCGCGCAGCAACTGCGCCCGCAGGTGGATCTCCGGGTCCGAGGTGATGACCGCCCCGCCCTCGCCGCCTGCCAGGACCTTGCCCACCTGGAAGCTGAAGGCGCCGATCCGCCCGAAGGTACCGACCTTGCGCCCGCGCCACTGGGCACCGTGGGCTTGGGCGGCGTCCTCGATCAACGGCACCCCGGCGCCCTCCGCCATGGCACACAGGCCGTCGAGGTCGGCCACCGTGCACGCCAGGTGCACGACGATGATCGCCTTGGTGCGCTCGGACATGGCCGCCGCGGCGGTCTCCGGAGTCAGGCAGCCGGACCGCGGGTCCACGTCGGCCAGCACCGGCAGCGCGCCGACGCGGAGCACGGCCGTGACCGGTGCGACCCACGTCAGGTTGGGGACGACGACTTCGTCACCCGGGCCGATGTCGAGGGCTTCCAGCGCCACGACGAGCGCGCTGGAGCCGTGGTCGACGCTCACGCAGTACGGCACGTCGTGGTAGCGGGCGTACTCCTCGGCGAACTGCCGCTCTCTGGACTTCGTGCCGTCCGCGGGCCAGCTGACCGCCCACCGGCGGGAGCGCAGAGCCTGCACCAGCGCACGCTCGGTGCCTTCGTCGTAGCGTGGCCATGGTGGCCACGGCTTGCCCCGGCGGACGGACGTGCCTCCGAGTACGGCGAGTTGGCTCATGGGGCTCCTTGTGCGCGATCAGAGCAGGAGGTCGGTGGGCGTCCCGCCCCGCGCGGCGATCGATCGCGCGATGTCAGCGACCGTGGGCGCCTCGAACAGCCGGGCGATGGGGTGGTCCGCGCCGGTCCGCTCGCGCAGGAGGGTGAGGAAGCGCAGGGCCAGCAGCGAGTCCCCGCCGAGAGCGAAGAAGTCGTCGTCGGGGCCGATCTCTGCGACGCCCAGCAGGTCGCGCCAGATCGCGGCCACCACCCGCTCACCGTCGGATCGCAGCGGCGCGACCCCGCGGGGTGCGCGGTCGCGGTGGGACGGTCGGGCGAGCAGGTCGCCTGAGACCGCGTGGTGTGCCGCCCCCGCGTAGGCGTCGTGCACGGCGAGCAGTCCCGGCAGGCGTTGGGTCGAGATGAGGACATGCGGGCCGGGGGGCGCCGAGGTGACCCGGTCGAAGACCTCGACGCCTTCGGTGTCGGTCAGCCCGCGGAGGAGGTCGGCGCCGAGCACGTCGGCGTGGTGACCCGACGCCCGGTCGACGAGGCTGCGCCGGGCACGGGCCCACATCCCGCTGTCGAGCCAGTCGGTCCAGCCGACGGCGACCACAGGCAAGTCCGTCCGGGCGGCGGCGTGGGCGGCGAAAGCGTTGCTGAACTCGTGGGCGGCCAGGTACCCGACCTCCCCGAACTTCAGATTGGGCAGGGCGGTGCCGATCGAGGAGCACAGGAGCACGAATCGCGGCCGGTGTCCGGCGAGCGCGTCGACGAGGGCGGTCGTGCCGATGACCTTGGCCGCGATCACGGCGTCGGTGTCTTCCGCCGACCGGCGTTGGATCATGCCGGCGTCGTCGTGGACACCCGCGGCGTGGACCACGCCCGCGAGCGGACCCCAGCGGCCGACCGCGTCGCGCACGAGGTCGCGCATCCGATCGCGGTCGGTGATGTCGGCCCGCTCAACGATGATGCGGCCGCCTCCGGACGATGCCCTGGCGAGCCGGTCCGCCAGGTCGCCGCCGACCGATTCGACGGGGCGCCGCGTGGTCACGATCACGGTGGCGGGGAGTGCCGCGAGGTGCTCGGCCAGCGCGAGGCCGATCCCGCCGAGACCTCCGCACACCAGGTAGACCCCGCCGTCGTGGGTCGTCGCTTCGGGCAACCTCGTTTGCTCGAATCCCGGCGCCCACCGGTGATCGCCCCGGTAGGCCACCACGGAATCGGCCGGGTCCGCGAGGGCTTCGGCGACCACGACCGCCGCGAACGAGGGCAGTGCCGCGGGAAGGTCGATGGCGGAGCAGAGCAACCAGGGGTACTCGCGGGGGATGACCCGCACGGCGGCGTGGAGGGTGGCGTGCTCGGGCCGGTCGAGTTCGCCGCCGAGGACGTCCGCGGACTCCGCGGTGACCACGAGCAGGCGTCGGGGACGAGCGTCCGCCTTGGCGGCGCCGAGGGCGCGGACGAGACCCAGGACGCTGTGCAGGCCGTGCGCCTGGGCGGCGGACGCGCTGTGGGGATCGAGTGGACCAGCGCGCTCGATGTCGGCCGCCCACAGGTGGACGACGGCGTCGACCGGCCCGATCCGCTGGAGCAGCTCCGCGTGGGCGGTCGGCTCGCGGGGATCGATCGCGATCTCGTCGGGGGCGACATCGACCTCGCCGCGGGGACGGACGACGGTGACGTGCGCCCCGCGGGCGCGGAGTTCGGCGGCCACGGCGTCGCCCGCGCTTCCCGCGGCGAAGACGACGCAGCGGCCCGGTGGCGTGCTCGGCGCGGAAACCGGCGGCAGACGCCGCCACGTCGGCACATAGGCCCAGTCAGCGACGTCGGGTTCCTTCCGGGGCAGCCGCCTGACCAGGTCGTCGAGGGTGTCCGCCGGTGGTCGGCGTCGCAGCAGCACGAGGCAGGCGTCCGCGGCGGCCGGGAGCACCGTGTGCTCGGCGGCGTCGACTTCGGCCGCGACCCGGCGCCAGCGGCCCGCGTCGAGCAGCGGAGTGCGCTGACGGTCGTCGCGGAAGGTCCACCAACCTTCCGTCAGACCCCAGACCATCGATAGCCACCGGTCGCGTGCGGCGGTCTCGATGACGCCGAGCACTCCTGTCCGGTTGAGCAGGGGAAGGAGCCTGCGAAGGGTGGCGCGCACGTCCGGGGTGGCGTGCACGACGTCCAATGCCACGACGAGGTCGAAGGACCCAGGCTCGATGCCTTGCGGGGCCGGGTCGGCGGTGATGTCGAGGACAGCGGTCCGCAGCGGGACGCCGCGCTCGGCGGCCGCGGAGTCGAGTCGAACGGTGAACGCCCGGCTGATGTCGGTGGCGAGGTAGTCCGCGCCCAACGCGACCAGGCCGGGGGCGAGCGCTTCGGTCAGCCTCCCCTCGCCCGCGCCGACCTCCAGCACCCGCAGCGGCCTGCCTGCCCGGTCGGCGAGCCTGCGGGCGATCTTCCCCAGCTCGGCGATCCGCGCGCCGACGGCGTCCAACCCGACGGTCACGCCCGCGGCGGCATTCGCCCTTCCGCCTGGGTACAGCAGGGCGAGCGCGCTGCCCGGCTCGGACAGGGCACGCCGGTAGCCCTCGACGCATCGCCGCACCAACTCGACGAGTTCCGCTTTCCCTGGGTAGTCCTCCAGCAGTTCGGCGGCGACCTCCTCAAGCCGAGGACGACGACCGGGCCGGAACTCCAGTTCACCACCTGAACGGCGAGCGATGCCGTCCTCGGCGAGGGTGTCCAGGAGGAAGTCCAGCATCCTGCGCAGGGGCGGTAGCACGTCGATGTCGGCGGCCAACCCGGCGACGGTGTGGCGGGCGCCCGGTGCGGTGTCCACCCCGGCCTCTTCGAGGAAGCGCAGGGCGCCGGCCGCGCACAGGCGGTCCATCGCGGAGCGGAAACGGAGGTCGTCCGGGAGCGGCGGCGGTTCGGTCATCGGGATGCCCGAGGTGAGGGCGGCCAACGTGCGCTCGTCCTCGACCGGCGCACCGGGTGGATCGACCCAGAAGCGGTCCCGGCGCAGAGGTCGATCCGGCAGGCGGGTACGGCGCGCGCTCACCACTGCGGACCAGTCGACATCGTGTCCTTCCGCCCACAGGTCGGCGACGGTGTGGAGCAGACCGCGAGCGGGTCGACTGACCGGCAGGGCCGCGGCCGCGCGGTGGGTGCGCGAGTGCCCGGTCCGACGGACGAGGCTGGTGAGCACGTCGCCGAAGCCGAGCTCCAGGACGACGGCGTCCGGGTGCCGGGAGAGGATCGTGGAGAGCGCGTCGGCGAAGCGCACGGTCGCGCGGAGGTGTCGAACCCAGTACTCGGCGCCCAGGTCGTGCGCGCTTGCCCATCCCCCGAGGACGGTGGAGGCGAATGGCACGGTCAGCGCGGGGGGACCGACCGCGGGGACGTCGAAACGCGCGGTGATCGCGTCCACGGCAGCTGAGTGGTACGCCTTCGTGGCAGGCAGGGGCCTGCACCAGACGCCCCGTGCGACGAGGTCGGTGGCGTAGGACGCGACCTTTGTCGGGTCTCCGGCGATGACGTGCTGGTCCTCGCTGTTGACGGCGGACAGGTCGAGCCCGTCGGGCAGGCCGTCGCGGACCTGGCCCGCCACCGCCAGCATCGCGCCCGCGGGCAGCTCCGCGAACAGCTCACCCCGCGCTGCCGTCATCGCCAGCGCGTCCGTCAGCGACAGAGCGCCCGCGACGACGGCGGCCGCGTACTCGCCGAGGCTGTGCCCGACCACGGCGACGGGCTCGACACCCCAGTCGCACAGGGTCGCGGCGGTCGCGAACTCGACGATGAACAGCGCCACCTGTCCGACTGCGGGATCGCCGGTGTCCACGTCGATCGAGGCGTCGAACACCGAGCGCGGCGAGCCGCGACCGGCGCTGTCGAGCAGGTGCAGGCAGGTGTCGACGTGGCCGCGCCAGGTGGGCTCTTCGACGTACAGAGCGGCGGCAGCTCGCGCCGACCACGCGCCTTGACCGGGAAAAGCGAAGACAACGGGCCGCTGCTCGGCCGTCCGCGTCACCGCCGCCGCCACGAGGTCGGCGGCTTCCTCTGAGGTTTCGGCGACCACCGCCGCCCGCGCGGGCAGGGCACGCTGCCCGGCCGTGGTGGCCGCGACGGCGCTCAGATCGGCGTCCGCGCGCAGGTGCCGGGCGAGGGAGTGGCGGAAGGCATCAGCGGTGTCGGCGTCACGTCCGGACACGAGCACCGGCAGCCAGCGGCGGGCACGGCTGGGCATCGGCCGGTCCGGAGCCGACCGGATGACGACGTGGGCGTTGGTGCCGCCGATCCCGAACGCGCTGACCCCGGCGGTGCGGACGCCGCCGAGGCCCCATGGGCGGGTGCTCCGGGCGGGGCGGAACGGCGTCTTGACGAAGTCGATCGCGGGGTTGGGCGGATCACAGTGCAGGCTGGCCGGAACGACGCCGTGCTCGACGGCGAGCACGGCCTTGATGAGACCCGCGACGCCCGCAGCGGCATCGAGGTGCCCGATGTTGGTCTTCACCGAGCCGATGGCGCACTGGGCAGGCCGCACCCCCGCGTAGGCCCGGGTGAGGGCTTCGACCTCGATGGCGTCACCGAGCGGTGTCCCGGTGCCGTGGGCTTCGACGTAGCCGACCTCGGCCGCCGAGCACCCGGCCACGGCGAGCGCCTCTGCGACGACAGCGGCCTGGCCGTCAACCCCGGGGGCGGTGTACCCCGCCTTCGCCGAACCGTCGTTGTTGACCGCGCTGCCGAGGATCACGGCGTGCACCGGGTCGCCGTCGCGCAGCGCGTCCTCCAGCCGCCGCAGCACGACGACGCCGACGCCGCTGCCGCCGACGGTGCCGTCCGCACCTTCCCCGAAAGCCCGGCAGTGCCCGTCGGCGGAGTAGATGCCGTCCGCCCGGTGCACATGGCCTCGGCCTTGGGGAACTTGCAGCGACACGCCGCCGGCGACCGCGGTGTCGGACTCGAAGGCGAGCAGGCTCTGGCACGCGAGGTGGACGGCGACCAGCGACGACGAGCACGCGGTGCCCACAGCCAGGCTCGGGCCGGTGAGGCCCAGCTTGTGCGAGACGGTCGTGGGCAGGAAGTCCTTGTCGTTGTGGATCAGCACCGGGAAGCCGCCGAGCAGCGCGAGCCGGTTCCGGTCCGGCAGCAGGTTGCGGATCAGGTAGGAGCTGATGCTGGCGCTGAGGAACACGCCGACCGGGCCGGGCGCGGCGGCGGGGTCGAACCCGGCCGAGTCGAACGCCGACCACACCGCTTCGAGGCAGACGCGGTGTTGGGGGTCCATCGTCTCGGCTTCACGGGGGCTGTAGCCGAAGAACTCGGCGTCGAAGCGGTCTTGCCCGTCCAGCAACCCCTCGGCGGGGACGTGCGCGGGTTCTGCCGGGTCACGGTCGACCCTGCTGATCGACTCCGCGCCCGCGACGAGGTTCGCCCAGAACTCGTCGACCGACGCCGCGCCGGGGAAGCGCCCGGCCATGCCGACAACCGCGATACCGGAAGGACCCGCGCCGGTCATCGTTTGCGTCCTAGCCGACCAGACGCCGCAGCACGTCGGCGCAGCCCTGCGGCCGTGGCCTGGGCGACGGCGGTGTCGGCGGCGGTCGGATGGCTGAGGTGCGCGGCCAGCGCCGCCACGGTCGGGAAGCGGAAGACGTCGACCAGGCGCAGGTGCGGGTCGACCTCCTCGCGCAGCCTGTGCAGCAGGGCCAGCATCACCAGGGAGTTTCCGCCCACGTCGAAGAACCCGTCGTGCACGCCGACCGACGGCTGCCGCAGCACCGCGCACCAGATTCGCGCGATGGTCCGCTCCAGCTGCGTCCTCGGCGGCGCCGGGCCCGGTGCCGCCGGAGCGGCCTCGGATGCCCTGCGGCTCAGCGCGTTGCGGTCGACCTTGCCGTTGCTCGTCCTCGGCAGCGCGGCCAGCGTCGACCAGCGCTCGGGCACCATCGGTCCGAGGAGCCGCGTGCGCAAGTGTGCGGCGAGTTCCTCGGGAGTCGCGACGCGGTCGGTGAAGCCGCAGACGAAGGCCACCAGACGCGGCGGCGTGGTCCGGGTGGCGACGACCGCGGCGTCGCGCACGGCGGGGTGGGCGCGCAGGTGCGCCTCGACCTCCTCCGGCTCGACCCGCACGCCGCGGATCTTGACCTGGTGGTCGACGCGCCCGACGAAGCGCAGCCCGTCGGCGTGGTCGGGCCGGGCGAGGTCCCCGGTCCGGTACAGCCGCCTGCCCGATTCCAGGCCGAGGTCGTCGGGGACGAAGGCCGCCGCGGTGAGTCCCGGCCTGTGGAGGTAGCCGCGGGCGAGTGCCCCGCCGCCGATGCGGATCTCACCGGTCGCGGCAGGGGGCACCGGCGCGCCGGTGCGGTCGGTGAGCCGGATCCGGGCGTCGGCGACCGAGGTGCCGATCCCCGGCGTCCTGCCCGGCGCGACCACGGCGGCGGTGGCGTACGTCGTCGCTTCCGATGGCCCGTAGAGGTTGCGGATCACCGCGTTCGGCCTGACCGCTGCCACACGCGCGACGAGGTCTTCCGACAGCGGTTCGCCCGCGAGGTTGACCGCGCGCAGCCCGTGCGGCAGCAGCCCGCCGTCGAGCATGGCGGCCAGCACCGAGGGCACGGTGTTGAGCAGCGTCGCTCGTCCCCGTGCCACCAGGGGGCCGAAGTCCGGCGCCGTCGCGGTGAGGAGGACGGTCGCGCCCGCGGCGAGCGGGGCGAAGATCTCGAAGACGGACAGGTCGAAGGCCAGCGAGGTGGTGGCGAGCGTCGTGGCGAGTTCGTCCTGGCTGAACGCCTTGATCGCCCAGCGGATGAACTCGACCGCGCTGCCGTGCTCGATCGCCACCCCTTTCGGCGCGCCGGACGACCCCGATGTGTAGAGGACGTAGGCCAGTTCGGCGGCGTGGGGCGGCTTGCGGAAGGGGGTGGCGGGCAGGTCGTCGATGGCGGAATCGTCGGGTCGGAGCAGTGTTCCCGAGAACCCGAGACCGTCACCGCTGGCGACCAGAATGGTCGGCTCGGCGTCCGCGAGCATGGCCCGCTGGCGCGCCGGAGGGGTGGACACGTCCAGCGGCAGGTAGGCGGCACCGGACTTGAGCACGCCCAGTAGCAGCGGGATCAGGTGCACGTCCCGCTCCGGCCGCACCGCGACGATCCGGCCGGGCCCCGCGCCGTGGGCGGCCAGGTGACGGGCGATCCGGTTGGCCCGCCGGTCCAGGTGCCGGTAGGTGAGATCCCCGCCCGCGGCCCGCACGGCCACCGCGTCAGGCACGGCACCGGCAGCCCGCTCGACCAGGGTGTGCAGGCCGCACCGCTCCCGACCGGGCGGCCGCCGGGCCGGACGTTCCGCGGTGCGGCGGGGCCGTTCCGGCCGGATGAGGTCCGCGACGCGCGCCTCCGGGTCGGCGCAGGCGCGGACGAGCAGGGCGACCACGTGCTGGGCGAAAGCCGCCACCGTGGTGTCGCGCGTCTCGCGCGCGTCTGCCTCGACTGCCAGCTCCATGCCCGTTGGTGTGTCCGTCGCGGTGACCGAGAGGTGGTACTTCGCGGCTGGAGCGTCCGTCGGCAGCGCGGTGGTCTCAACGCTGGGCAGCAGCGGTGGCCGCTGACCGGGTTGGTGGGCCAAGAGGACGCGGAACAGGGGCGTTGCGGCGCGGTCTCGGGGAAGCCGCAGAGCGTCTACAACGCGCTCGAACGGCGCGTGGCGGTGTTCCATGGCGTCCAGCGCGGCTGAGCGCGCCCGTCCGAGCAGCTCGGCGAAGGTCTCGTTCCGGCATACGGCGAGTCTCAGCGGCAGCAGGTTCACGCGCAGGTCGATCCGGTCGCGGACGAGGACGTCGTCAAGGGCGACAGGTGTGCCGATGACGATGTCGTCCTGCCCGGTGTACTGGGTCACGGCCACGGCCAGGGCGGCCGCGACGATCAGGAACGGCGTGCACCCCCGCGCTGCCGCCACAGCGGCCAAGCGGGTCGCGACGGCATGGGGCAGGTGCTCCACGGCGGTGACGGCCGCTGGGGTGGCGGCGGTGCCGTCGTCCCAGAGCGGCCGCTGCGGGGGCGCGTCGGCGAGTCGTTCGACCCAGTAGGCAACGTCGGCGGCGACGCGCTCCGGTGGCGGATCCGCCGGAGGCGGGTTCAGCGCAGGCAGGTCGGCCGGTCGCCCTGCCGCGCCTCGGCCGCAAAGCCGCTCCAGGTCCCGCGTCAGGACCGCGACGCTGGCGAGGTCGAACACGATGTGATGGACGACGAGGTGCAGCACATGCCTGCTCGGTCCAAGCCGGAACAGCGTCCAGACCGCGACCGGCCCGGCTTCCAGATCAAGAGGGCGACGCTGCGCCTCACTGAGAAGCTCGCGAAGCTTGCGGTCGGCGTGGGGCACTCCCGTGAGGTCGACCAGTCGCGCCAGATCGACCGAACCCCGGTCGGTGATCCGCACTGGGGCCGGCCATCCTGAGCAGGCGGGCTCGGCGACGAACCGGGTGAGGAGCGCTGGGTGCCGTCGCGTCACCGCCTGGATCGCCTGGCGGACCTGGGCGACGGCGAGCGGACCGCGGACGTCGATCGCCATGGCGGTGTTGTACGCAGGGTCGAGAGGGTCCAGCTGGTGCAGGAAGTACATGCGCCGCTGGGCCGGGGTGAGCGGCTGGACCTCGTCGTCGACAGCCACAGCGCTCACCTACCTCGGTGTTCCGCGAACGCGGCCGACACATCCGGTAAACCGGTTCGATCGTATCGACGGTTCGCGACGGCCGACAAGAACCGGGGCTCGGCGTGCCAGAGGCACGCCGAGCCGACTAGCGGAGCCGATCTAGAGGGCGAACTCGCTCGCCATCATCGCCTCCTCGGCGCACACCTCGCGCGCCTGATCCTCCTGGCCGCCGAAGACGGCGGCCAGCTGCTCGTCGGTCAACTCGACCGGTGCACCGTGGTTCTCCATGTCGCTCACCTCCCCTCGCTCTCACCAGCGCCCAGGCCTGCTGGACCGGGCCCGCAGTCGCCGAGGGCGAAATCGACGCCTCCCAGTTGCGCCGCCACGAGGGCCGCATAGCGCCCATCGCGCTCGATCAGCTCGCGGTGCTGTCCCACCTCGACCAACCGCCCGTTGTTGAGGACGAGGATCTGGTCGGCGTGGCGGATCGTGCTGAGCCTGTGCGCGATCACGACCTGCGTGCAGGCGACATCGCGTAGATTGGCGGTGATGCGCTGTTCGGTCTCGGCGTCGAGGTGGCTGGTCGCCTCGTCGAGGATGAGCACGGACGGCCGCCCCACCAGGGCGCGGGCGAGCGCGAGGCGTTGCAACTGCCCCCCGGACAACCCGATGCCGCGCTCGGCCAACCGCGTGTCGTATCCCAGCGGCAACGTCATGACCTCGTCATGGACAGCGGCCAGCTTGCAAGCGCGGAGCAGGTCGTCCTCGGTGGCATCGGGGTGGGCGACGGTGATGTTCTCCCGCAGGCTGGCGCGCATGGTGAACGGCTCCTGCAGCACCACCCCGAAACGCCTGCGCAGCTGCCGCGCGTCGAGTTCTCGCAACGGGACGCCGTCGTAGCGGATCTCGCCCCCGGTGGGCTGGTACAGGCCCAGCATCAGCCAGGCGAGGGTCGTCTTCCCCGCCCCGCTGTGACCGACGATGGCCACGCGCTGACCTGGCTCGATGGCCGCCGAGACGCCGTCGACCACCAGCGGTGCCCCAGCGTCGTAACGGAAGCAGACGTCCCGCAGCTCGATCCCGGCACCCGCGGGGCTCGGTGCTTCCGGCTTGCGTGAACCGAGGGGCTCGGGCTTCGCCGTGATGACGTCGGTGAGCCGCTCCAACTGCACGCTCGCGCTCTGCAGGCGCTGGGCGTTGGCCAGCAGCGCCGAGACCGGCGCGAGGATCGCCGACGCCAGCCAAGTCAGGCCGAGCAGCGTTCCGAGGCCGAGCAGCCCGTCCTGCACCCGCAACGCGCCGACCCAGAGCACGACCAGCGGAGCCACCAGCCTCAGCCCGGCGGCGAGCGTGTCGACCCCGCCGACGAGGTGCCCCCGCCGCAGCGTGGCGCCCGTCCAGCGGAAGATCCGCTCGGACAGCCCGCGCACGATGTGCTCTTCGGACCCGGTGGCCTTGATCGTCGACACCCCGGACAGGCTCTGCACCAGGTACTGGTTGAGCTCGACCTGGGCGCCGACGAACTGGGCCATCATGTCCCGCGCACGGCCGCCGCTGCTGAAGTAGAGCACGACCTGGACCAGGAGCACGCCCACGACGATCATCGTGATCGTGGCGTCGAACAGGAACATCACGACCAGGTAGGCCACCACCATCGCAGCGTCCAGCAGCGAACCCACCGTCTGGTTGGCGAGCATGTCCCGCAGCGCGGCGACGCTGCCGAGCCGGGTGACGATGTCGCCGCTGCTGCGTTGGTGGAAGAACCGCAGCGGCAGGCCGAACAAGTGGTCGCTGAAGGCGGTCAAGACCTTCCAGTCGAGCCTGCCACGCAAGTAGAGCAGCACGATGGAGCGCAGGTACGCGGTGACCACGTAGGCGAGAACCACGACGCCCACTCCGATGCCGAGCAGGAGGAGCAGGTAATCGTCGCCGCGGAAGAACAGGTCGACCACGAGTTTCGCGGCCAGCGGCAGCGCGAGCCCCAAGGCTTGCAGCACGACGGTGGCGACCAGGACCTGCGCGATGACACCGCGGATCCCCTTCTGCTCCAGCAGCATGCCCGCCAGCAGCCGCAGGGCGGACTTGTGCCTGGGGCTCTCGGTGCTGAACCCCTCGGCGGGCCGCAGGTCCAGCACGGCCGCCGTGACGTTGCGGTCGAACTCCTCCCGGGGCACGCGCCTGCGTCCCCACGCCGGGTCGACGATGTCGGCGTAGCGCTGGCCGATCCGCTCGACCACCACGAAGTGGTCCGCCTCCCAGTGCACCACGGCGGGAAGGGCGACGTGGGCCAGCGCCGCGGCGTCCGGGCGGAAACCACGGGCGGACAGGCCGAAGACGCGGGCGGCGCTGACGATCATCGCCGCGCTGACCCCGTCCCGCCCGCCTTCGCAGACCGCCCTGCACTCGGCGACGGTCGTCTTCCTGCCGTGGAAGGACAGCACCATCGCCAGGCACGCCGCGCCGCACTCGACCGCGTTGAGCTGCATCCGCACCGGCACCCTGCCGCGGCGGAGGAACTGCGCCAGCCGGATGAACATCCGACGCCACCAGCGCACTCCTGTGTCAGCCATCAGCGCATCAACGCCCGTTCGCGCTGACGTACAGCACCACCACGATGGCGAGGACCGTGCTCAAAACCAGCAGGAGAACCCACAGCAGGGCGAAGACCCTTGGCCGCACCGGGCGGGGGAACAGCTCGTCCTCGTCCGCCGCGGGGGTGGGAACTGCGCGATCAGGCATGGCGAACCCTTCGGAACGGTCGGGAACGTCGGCCCTGCGGCACCACAACCGCCCGTCGCCCTCATACTGAACAATCCGGTGGACCGGATGTCAAGAGCGCGTACGCCAACTGCCGCGTGCCCGTCCGTGGACGCGTGCGGCGCGTGAACCATCCCCTCCGCCACCGCCGATGGAGCACCTGACCTGCGAAGATACTCGCGCTTCCGCAGAGCGTGCCGGGCAACCCGCCACTCCCCAAAGCGTGAGCTTGGGTTAAACTGGACCGGTCGAACCGGCTGCCGGCGCGCCTCTTCCATGATGGTCACCCGACCGGCCGACCATCGAGGAGACCCACCAATGGCGCGATCGCCCACAATCGCAGCACCGGGTGCCGAGCTGACCGAACACGAACTGCTCGCCCGCATCTTCCGCACCCTCGGCGACGCAAGACGGTTGCAGATGCTCGAACTGGTCCTCGAACACGGCGAGCTGTCGCAGTCGGAACTCCTCGAACTGACCGGCATCCCGCAGTCGCGCGCCTCCGAGCACCTGCGCTGCCTCACGTGGTGCGGGCTCTTGGTCTCGGAGTGGGAGGGCGCGCGGCGCATCTACCGCGTCGCCGACCGACGCGCCGTGCTGTTCATCGACATGGCGCGCGAGTTCCTGGAGGACAACGCGGGCGGCATCAGCACCTGCCGGATCATCGAGCCGGGGTCGTCCGCGTCCTGCTAAGGCCCGGCGGGTCCGAGCGTGGCCGCCCGCTCCTCGGCTCTGCGCAGCACGCTCTTGCCGTAGACCTCGCGAGCGATCCGCGTCGCGACCCGGTGGGCGATCCGCTGCGTCACCGGCATCGGCCGTGCCACGTCCACGATGAGCACGACGCGCCTTTCCGCGGCCGTGTTGACGACCTCGTGCTCGTGGCTGTCGTCGAAGAGCACGCTCTCGCCCTCTTTCCAGGTGTGGACGTGATCAGCGATGCGCAGGTGGGGCGGATCGGCGCTGGGCACCTCGACCGCGAGGTGGTAGCGGAGGTAGCCCGCGTAGGGCCCCCGGTGCGCCGGGATGGACTTTCCTGGGTCGAGGACGGAGAAGTGGGCCTGGAACAACCCGGGCACCCGTTCGAGCGCGGCGGTGGTCCGCGGGCAGCGTGTCGCGTTGGGTTCCGCGCGAAGCCCCATGATCCACAGGTAGTAGACCCGCCAATCGTGCGGCGTGACCGCCGAAATGCAGTGCTGTTCGGGGTCCACGTCGTGGTAGACCGGCACCGACTCGCGGTCGGCCAGCACGGCGCGCGCTTCCTCCCTGATGTCCTCGAAAGCCGCGTCCACCGCTCGCAAAGCCGGGCAAATCCGGTCGATGTCGAACACGACAGGTCTGCCGTCCCCACCCGCGGTGGCGAGGATCCGCGAGTTGAGGCGGTGAGCCAGTTGAAAGATCACGAGTCCCCCCAGGTGAGGCAGCGGCGTCATGGTCGCACGGATCTGGTTTATCGGATGTGGTTGCGGTAGCGTTTGCCGCGCCCGTTCCGGTCGGCGATACCTGCGGGGGTCGAATGGGAGACGAGCCACCCTCGCCGGGCACCAGGGCGGACTTCCTCACCCGCGACGCGTCCGCCGACGAGCTGCGGCACGCGTGCGTGCTCAACCACGTGGACTGGACGCGTAGGCTGGCAGCGGCCAGCGACGGCGACTGCGGGGTGGACGGCGACCTGTTCTTGGCCCACCTTCCCAAGCCACGCCCCGAACTTCACATCGTCGTCCTCGACGTGCACGGCGACCGGCTCCGGGCGCAGGTGGACGAGGCGGTGCGCTCAGCGCGTGGCCTGGGTGTCGAGCGCGTGGGCTGCTGGCTGACCAGCGCTGACGAGCAGACCCAGGTCGGCGGGTGGGTGGGGGCGCGCGGGTTCAGGCCCGGCGGCCTGCCGCAGTGGATGGCTCTCGACCTGCGCGGAGTCGCCATAGACGGCCAATCGGCAGAGGCTGTCTCACCGGTCGAGCGGCTGCGGGACTGGTCGGTGTGCGGCCTGACCGCCTTCGACGGCGAGACCGCGGCGATCCGCGACGCGATGGGCGCGGTCGAACCGCGGCGGGTGTGGCACCTGGCCCTGTGGGGCGACGGTGGGCCGGTCGGGCAGATCGCCGTCACCGCGACCACGGGCCCCTGGGGTGTTGCGGGCCTGCACGACCTGATCATCCTCCCGGAGGCCCGCAGCCAAGGGATCGGCGCCGCGCGCTTCCGCGCGCTGTGCCGCTTCGTCGCCGACCTCGGCGCGCGGTACGTCGTCCTCAACGCCGAAGGCAACCCGCCCGCGCTCTATCGCATGCTGGGCTTCCGTTCGATCGGTCGAGGCAAGACGTGGTGGCTCTCCGGCGACGCCCTGGCGACCGAGCACACCGCCGACCGCGTCACGCTGGCCGAAGCGATCGGCGCGGGCGAGCTGGCCACGCTCGCCCGGTTCCGCGACCGCCTCGGTGACCGGCTGCCCAACGGGATGACGACCGTGGAATTCGCCGCCGCCACGGCTCAGCAGGCCTCGGCGCGCTGGCTGGTCGACAACGGGGCGCCCCTCGACGTGCTCAGCGCGTGGGATCTGGGCTGGCAGGACGCCGTCCGCGGCCTGCTCGCCGACTCGACGGTCCGCGACCGCCAACGGCCCCGGTCGGGCAAATCGATCCTGCACACCGCTGTGGAGCGCGACGACCCGGATCTGGCGCGAGTGGCGCTGGCATCCGGCGTCGACGTGGAGCTACGGGACAACCGGTTCGACGCGACGGCGTTGGACTGGGCGAAGGCGCTGCAACGTCCACGGATGGTGGCGGTGCTGAGCCCTGCGACGACAGGAGACCAGGGTGTCAGCTAGGCGCGCGTTCGCGCTGGCCGCGGCAATGGTGGCGGCGGTGAGCGGCTGCTCGGCAGGCACCGGCCCGAAGCCGAGCCCGACGACGTCGGTCTCCGCCGTCCCCGGCCCCCACGACGACGCGTTCTTCGTACCGCCCGCGACACCCGCGGACGCCAAGCCAGGCGAGCTCATCTGGGCGCGGCCGATCAGCGGCCTCCAGAACAGCTACGGCTACGACATCCTGTACTGGTCGACCACCGTCGACGACACGCTGGTCGCGACATCGGGTCTGGTGTTCTGGCCCGCGCAGGAGGCGAACGGACCACGTCCGATCGTCGCGTGGGCCCATGGGACCGCGGGCCTCGGCGACCAGTGCGCGCCGTCGAAATGGGACTTCGACCAGCCCGGGATGGCCAGGTCCGTGGCCGCGTCGGTCATCCGCAGCGGCGGCGTCTTCGTCGCCTCGGACTACGAAGGGCTCGGGCCTCCGGGCGAGCACCCCTACATCGTCGGTCACTCGGCAGGACGCAACGTGCTTGACTCGATCCGGGCGGCGACAGAGCTCACCGGGTTGGAGGTCTCCGCGAGCGTCGCCTTCGGCGAGTCCCAGGGCGGCGGGGCGGCCTTGTTCGCCGCCGAGCTCGCGCCGACCTACGCCCCCGACGTCGGCCTGGACGGCGCGGTCGCGGTCGCCCCTCCCGCGGACCTGACGGGCTTGATGACGCACCTGGACGGCAGCCCCTACTTCGGCTACACGTTGATGGCCATCAACGGCATCGCCACGGCCTATCCCGAAGCCGCCGCCCTGCAGGCCGACCTCGGCGCGGAGGGCAAAGCCGCGCTGGCCAAGGTCAAGGGCCTGTGCAGCGACATCGTGCTCACCGAGTACGCGGGCAAGCGCGGCACGGACTTCGGCGTGGGCGCCATCCTGAACTCCGCGGTGTTCCGCGAACGGCTGGCGGAGAACGAACCGGGCAAGCAGAAGACCTCCGTTCCCGTGCTGCTGGTGCACGGCGAGGCCGACGACACGGTTCCCGTGTCCGGAACCCGCGAACTCCTGGCGGACTACTGCGCGATCGGTGTGTCCGTGACGGCGAAGTTCGTGCCGGGAAAGGGGCACGCGAACACCACGAGCAACGCCCTGCCGCAGATCGTCGACTACATCAACGCCCGCCTGGCGGGCACTCCCCCACCTCCACCGGCGTGCCCGTGACTCCCGCGACCGGTCAGCCGCCCACGGCTCGCGCGACCGCCTCGGCCATCGCCGCGACGGTCCGCCCCTCGAGGACAGCCCGCACCGACAGCGGCTCCCCGGTGATCTCCTCGGTCCGGCTCACGATCTGCACCGCGTGCAGGGAATTGCCACCGATGGCGAAGAAGTCGTCGGTCGTGGCGACCGGCCGGCCGAGCACCTCCGACCACACATCGGCGATCACGGCTTCCAGTTCGGCGCGCCGGGCCAGATCAGCGGGGTCGTTCACCGGGGGCTCCCGCTCACGTCTGGGTCCACCCGTCGAACTTCGCCCACGTGGCACCGGTGTCTTCGACGGTGGCCGCGAGCAGGGTGGTGCCCTGTTCGAGGCGCTCCGGCAGCGGGATCTTGCACCGACGCGTCCAGTCGGCACCCGCCCCCGGCGCGCGGTGGCTGAGGTACACGAAACGCGCTCTGGACGGCCCGTTGACGGCGGTGCCGGAGTACGTCGCGGTGCCGTCCTCGCGAGTGCCCACTCCGATCTCCGCGGTGTACCGGATGGCCCCGTCGCCCGCCGGGACGCCGAAGTCCAGTTCGTCCTTGGCGGTCTGGAGCCCGAATTCGAGGGTACCGCCGCACTCGCGGGGCTCGGCGAGGGTGACCTCGACCCGCACCGACCGCTTGGTGCGGCCAGACGCACTCGTCTGAGCGCTCATCGCATCCTCCCGCCCGAACCCGTCCGCGGGAGTATAGCGGCGCCTTTCCTTGTCTGGCAGGCTGAGCGGTCCACTGCCCGCCGTTCCCGGATCTGGAGGTCGGCAGGATGAGGCCAATCCCCAAGGTGATGCACCAGCTCTACTTCCCGGACGAGTCGGCGGCACCGGAGGCCTACCGCCGTTACCGAGCCGCCGCCGTGGCGATGCATCCGCACTGGGAGCACCGGTTCTGGACGGAGGCGACAGCACGGGACTTCCTCCGCGAGCGCTACCCGGACTTCCTTCCCGTCTACGACGGTTATCCGTACCGCATCCAGCGCTGCGACGCGATCCGGTACTTCCTGCTTCACACCTTCGGCGGGTTCTACGTCGACATGGACATCGAGTTCATCCGCCCGCTGGACGATCTGATCGCCGAGCGCGAGCTGGTCTTCTGCGATCGGGCGTGCATCGGCAACGCCATCGTGGGCAGTGCGCCCGAGCATCCACTGTGGTCGTCGGTCTTCGCCGCGATGCGAGAGCGCAAGAACCGGCCGGCCTTCGGCCTGCGCGGAATGCTGGACTGGAGCCAGGTCTACTACGTGAGCCGCAGCACGGGCTCGGAGATGCTGCAGGACTGCGTGGTCGACGGCGGCTACCGGGACCTGCCCTCCGTGCTGATCACGCCTGGGCACGTGCTGGAGGCGGACGGGCACTATCAGGTCGACGCCCAGAAGAGGCCGCTGCCGGGCTTGGAGGACATGTACGCGATCCACCACAAAGGAATGCGCGGTGTACCGCTGCGGCTGCGCCTGTTCAGTCAGGTGTGCTGCACGGTGGCCCGGTCGGCGCAATCGGTGCGGGGCAAGGTCGCGTCCGCACTCGGGAAGCGGCCGTGATCACCGCGCTCCCCTCGGGGATTCCGACGATCGACGCCTACGAGCAGCTGGGCCGATCACCGGACTTCGCCCGGATCGCCGAGTTCTCCGACGCCTTCCTCGCCGCGAACCGCGACGCCCTGCGCGGGTACCGGCGCCGCTGGGTGGCTGACCCGCTGCGTCAATGGAGCAGGCGCTGGGAGTACCCGTTCACCCTCGGCGGCCTGTCGGACCACTTCGGCGATCGCCGGTTCACCGTGCTCGACGCCGGTTCGGGGGCGACCTTCCTCCCCTTCCTGGTCGCCGACCGGATGCGCGCCGAGGTCCACTGCTGCGACCACGACACGGACCTGGCCGAGGTGTTCGACCGGGTCAACCAGCGCTGCGCCGCGCCGGTCACCTTCGCCGCCGCGGACCTGCGGGACCTGCCATACGAGCCCGCGTCGTTCGACGCGGTCTACTGCGTGTCCGTGCTGGAGCACACAGACCGGCGCGGCGACATCGTCCGGGAACTGCACCGCGTGCTGAGACCCGGCGGTCTCCTGCTGCTGACGTTCGACCTCCCGACCGCGCCACCCGATGACGACCCCGAGCACATCGCCATGATCTCCGCGCTCGACGGGCTGTTCGACTCCGACAGCCCACTCGACGCCCACCGAGAGGCGGGCAGGCCCGGAACCCTCACCACGGCATACGCCGCCTCGGTCGACCGCAGACTCCTGCCGTGGCGGCACCCCACCTTGTACCGGCTTTCCTGTCTGATCAGCGGACACGGCTGGATCAGCTGGCCACCCGGCCTCACCGTGGCGTGCCTCCGGCTGACCAAACGGGGACGGCCATGACGCCCGAGCGCGTCTGCGTGTTCGCGCACCTGCGCGAGCCGGGACTCGGCGACCTGATCCAGCGCAACATCTTCCTCGCCCTGCTCCGGCGCGCCTTCCCCGCCGCCGACGTGGTCCTGGTCGTGGGAGAGCACATCGCCCAGCGGCACGCGGGCTACTTCGCGGCCCACAGCTACGCCACCCGCGTGCTGCGCTGCCCACCCGGCCACGACGCCGGCGGGCCGGGTTGGGCGGAGTTCACGGCCGACCTGCGCGCGGAGTCGTTCGACCTGTGCGTGCTGGACCCCGACAGCCACGGGCTCGACAGCCGGGTCGCCGCCCGTTGCGGCATCCCGTCCCGGTTGGGTTTCCCCCGGGGCGAGACGACCGACCCCTGGCTGACCGTGCCGGTGCGCATCGCTCGCCCCCTGTTCGGCCTGCCCGACCTGTACGAGTACGCCAGCGGCCTCGCCCGGGCGATCGGTCTGCCCGCCCTGCGGCCGTCCGAGGTCGTTCCGCCGCTGCCGCGGCAGCCCGAACCGTCCGCTCCGGCCGAGCGCCCTCAGGTCGCGGTGCACCCGGGGGGCGCCAAGCACTGGAACCGCCGGTGGCCTGCGGCTTCCTACGCCCTGCTGTGCGTCGAGTTGGCCAAGGCCGCCGACCTCGACCTGATCTTGATCGGCAGCGCCGACGAGGAGGACGAGCTGGCAGGCCTGACCGCGCGCATCCGGTCCGACCTGCCGGGCGCGCGGGTGCGCACCGAGTGCGGCGGATCGCTCAACCACCTGGCCGACGTGGTGGCGGCCGCCGACGTCCTGGTCGGCAACGACTCGGCTCCCGCGCACATCGCGGCGGCCGTCCGCACGCCGAGCGTGGTGCTCTACGGGCCCACGATGACCGAGTTCATGTGGGCGCGGGCGTATCCGCGGCAGACGGGGATCAACCTGCGGTACGAGTGCCAGATGGTCAGGAACATGCCCCGCGGCGAGGGGCCGGTCACGATGCCCTGCGCCCACCGGTGCCACTACCCGTACGTGGCGGAGGACGGCCCTTATCCCCGTTGTCTGTCCGACATCGCGGTTGCGACAGTGGTCGACGCTGTGCGCAGGTCGCTTCCAGAACGTTGACCGCCCGCCGCCGCCAGTTCCGCGTCCACGGCGGCGGCCACCTGCGCCACCCGGGGCCGCAGGAAGAGGTCGTGCAGCGGCAGGTCGACGCCGAACCGGTCGGTGAGGCGCGCGGCCAGTCGGCACACCTGCATGGACGTGCCGCCGAGCACGAAGAAGCTGTCCGCGCGGCCGACCTCGACCGCCCCGAGGATCTCCTGGTACAGCTGCGCCACCGCGGTCTCGGTGCGGGTGCGCGGCGCGGGCAGGCCGCCGGATCGCCGGTCCCCGAGTTCGGGCACCGGCAAAGCGTCCGCGTGCACGCTGGACAGGTCGGCTGCCTCCACGATCGTGTGCGGGACCGCGGTGGTCGCGGCCACCAGCGCGGCGATCTCGCGCGTCGCCCGCTCGCTCAGGGCAGCCGAGTCGGCGGGCCGCACCCAGCAGAGCAGGTGGGTCACGGCGACGCCCGCGCGGGTACGGCACCGTCGTACCGCGGCCGCCGCACCGGCAACCTCGGGGTGGGTGAGCAGCGCGCGCTCGACCGCGTCGAGATCGACCCAGCGCCCGCCCACCGCGGGGAACCGGGAATCGGGAGCGGGCCAGAGCATGCCGTCGCTGTCGAACAGCACGCGGTCGCCGGTACGCCATCCCGGGCGACTGGAGCCAGCGGAACCGGCGAAGAGCAGATCCCCCGCCACACCGATCGGAACCGGCCCCCCGCGGTCGTCGACGACGCGGAGTTCGGCCACACCCAGGGGACGTCCCAGAGGCAGCGTGCCCCGCTCGTCGGTCGCGGGCACCGGAGCGGCGGCCGTCCAGCCGGGCAGTCCCGCGGCGCGGAACCGGACCCACACCGCGGCGCCCGCGTCGCGGGCGGCGGCGATGTCGGCGCTGGGGGTGTGGTGGTCGGCCAACCACACCATGCCCGGTTCAGGACGCCCGTCCGGCTCGTAGGTGCCCCCGGCCGCGAGCGTGGCCAGCACCGCGACGACGTCGAGGCCATCGCCGGGTGCCAGGGTGAGCCTGCGCGGACCGCCGCTGAACAGGGCGCGGGACGCGCTCTGCGCCACGAGCGCCAGCGCGGTGTGGGTGATGCCGCCGCTGCGGTGGCGCACAGCGATGTGGTGTGCGCGCCGCGAATGCCTGGCGAACCTCAGGCGGGCACCTCGTGGAGCGCCTGCGGCTTCACCGACGGCGACCCCGCCCCCCGCGCAGAGCGCGGCCAACGCCGCGACGAGTACCGCGACCTGGTCGTCGCCGTCCACCGAGACGACGGTCCCCGGACCGACACCGCGATCCACCAGCCGCGCGGCGACGGCGCGCACTCGCTGACGCAGCTGGGCGTGGGTGACCACCCTGTCGCCGCACCGCAGCGCCGCGCTCCGGGGTGCGAGCTCAGCTCCCCGGTCCAGCAGCGACCTGACCGGCTGCGTCCGGGTGCCGCATGCGCGGCCCCACTCGGCGATCAGCTCGGCTTCCCCGGGTCCGATGAACGGCAGCGCCGAGATCCGCTGCTTGGTGTCGGCCATGGCCGAGCCGGTCAGGGTGATCAGGCGCTCGGCGGTGAGCCTGCCCGCGCGCACCTCGAACAGCTCTTCGGCCATCTCCAGGCGCATCCGCATCGGCCCCGCCCCGCTGTCGAACACGTCGAGCCAGATGTCCGCGGTGGCGTTGCCCCTGGAGATCGCCGGGTTGGGCAGGTCGACGCGTGCGAGGTCCACCTCGGGGGGCCGCCTGTTGTGCAGCACGAGCCCCAGTTGCCGCAGCGGGTGCGGGGTGAGCGTCCGCTCGGGGTCGAGCCCGGCCGCCATCTCGTTGAAGGCGGGTTCGGGATGATCGAAGGTGTCCAGCACGGCGTCGCGGACCCGGGTGAGGAGTTCGCCGACGGTCGGATCGCCGGAAGCGTCGCAGCACACCGCGACGTCGCCGGTGAACAAGCCGACGACGGCCCCGAACTCGGTTCGGACACGTCCCGACGGCACGGTCATCACCACGAACTCTTCAGCTCCGCTCCAGCGCCGGACCAGCGCGGTGAAGCACGCCAACAATGCCACGAAGGTGGTCACCCCCGCGGCGCGCGCCGTTTCCCGCAGCAGGTCGCTGACCTCCGCGGGCAGGTCGACGGCATGCACCAGCACCTCTGTGGTGAGCCGTGCCGGTCTCGGACGGTCCAGCGGTAGCTCGACGGCGGTGACACCCGCGAGCCGCCGCGCCCAGAACCGCTGGTCGGCCTCGGCCGCTGGCCCTGTGCGGCGTCGCTGTAGCCAGGCGACGTAGTCGAGGTAGGTGGTGGACACCGGTGCCAGCCGATCGGGCTGCCCGGTCGACGCCGTCCCGGCGAGGGCCATCAGGTCCTCTCCGAGCAGCATGATCGACCAAGGGTCCACGGCGATGTGGTGCACCCCGGACACCAGCACGTGCTCCCGCTCGGACAGCCGCACGAGTTCGACCCGCAGCACCGGACCGTTGTCGAGGTCGAACGGCCGCTGGGCCTCGGCGGCGACAACGCGGCCCAACGCCGCCCGGCGTCGCGGCTCCGCGAGACCGGAAAGATCGATCAGCGAAACGGCGAACCGCGTCGCGGGCAGGACGCGCTGGGCGGGGACGCCGTCGGTTCTCGGGTACACGGTGCGCAGCGCGGGGTGCCTGCGCACGAGCGCCGAACACGCGGCCCGCACCGCCGCGGGGGCCATCGGACCCAACCACACCACGGCCGGGCTCTCGTTGCCCCATTCCGGGAAGAGGTACCTGCGAAGCCACAGCCGTTCCTGATCCGACGAGAGCGGGGTCAGGTCCGACATCGCGGCTCCCGGGAGGGTTCGGTCAGGGCATCGGGATCATAAGCGAGTTCCGCCGCGTTCTCCGGGGTCGAGGTTGGGCACGGTGGAGCGGGCCCCGATCCGGGTATTGCCCGCCGCACCCATCGGTGGCAGTCTCCGGGACGGCGTCGTATTCGGTTCAACGGATGGGAAGGCCTCGGTCGCGTGGAGCCGGCAACCGGAGTGCCCTGTCTCGTGGTCCACGACCTCGACGAGGCCGTCGACTACTACCGGGACGTCGTCGGCCTCGAACCGCAGGTCACGCTGGACACACCAGGCGGACGGGTGGCGCTCGTGCGCGGCTACGGGGTGACGCTGCTGCTGCAGGAGCGAACGGGGCAGCCCAACCGCGCCGACCGAGCACCCCCGGAGGTCCCGTTGCAGGGTCCCTGGGCAGCCGCGTTCCTCGTCGGCGACATCGACGCCCTGCACGCACGGCTGGCTGACGACGGCAGGCGGCCCCCCGGCGACCTGGTCCCCGCGTTCGGGGCCCGCTTCTTCGAGTTCGTCGACTGCGCGGGCAACCTGGTGTGCGTCGGGGAAAGCGCGGCGGTAGGGCTCGCCGAGCCCGGCTGTGACGGGCGCACCGGCCTGCGCGGCGCGATCGGCGGTGTGCTCGCGGACGGCCTCGTACGAGCGCGTGCCGCCGCGCACGAGACGGCCGCGGCCCTCCGCGCCCGCCCTCGTGAACGCGCGTTCCGCGCCTTCTACGACCGCCTCACCACCAAAAGCGAAGTCTTCTACATGTTCTTCACCGGCGGGTTGCTGCACTGGGCCGCCGCCGCGGAATCGCACGTGCCGCCGGAGATCAACCTCGTCCTGATCGGCTCGGCGCTCGACGACGCCGAGCGCGCCTGGATCGCCGAGAACCTGGACCGGCCCTTCCACCACATCGACGAGCGCACCGACGACATCGCCGCTTGGCAGCTGCTGTTCGAGGTCAACGAACACAGCTTCGGCTGGATCGACATCGACTGCTTCGTGCTCAACCCAGAGGTGTTCGCCGAACTGGCCGACGTCTCACCGACGGCGTCGATGAACTGCGGCTGGTCGATGACCACCGACTTCGGCTTCCCCACCGCGGGCACCCACCTGCTGTTCGTCAACCGCGCGGCGATCCAGGCCGTACGGGAGGCCGGGGTGCCCGCGGACCCCGGGACCCACGACTGGGACGGCCACGCCCGCCCCCTGCCCCAACTCGGTCGCAACCGCGTCCCCACCCGGCGCGCACGAGCACTGCTCTCCCGCGTCGTCCCGGACCACGGCGGCAGGCCCGCATTCGTCAGCGGGAACTTCTACGACACGCTCATCCTCTTCCAACTGCTCGCGCGCTCCCTGGGCTACCCGATCGCATCGCTGCGGCCGCTCGCGCGCCGATGCACATTGCCCTACGACGCCGAGAGCACCGATCACGCCCACTGGCCCGAGGATGTCTCCGACGAGCTGTTCCACCTCTGCGGCATCAGCTACTACAGCCGCTTCTCGGAGAACCCGGGCATCCTGTCCCTGTACCTGTCGGCCGAGATGGTGATCCTGGACAACTTCCTCGCGAACTCGCCGACCGCCACGCCCGCGCAGTACCCCGCGAAGAGGAATACCATCGGGGACGACCTGGCAGCCCTCGGTATGACAACGGACCAGGCCAGGCCCCGGTTCCGCCGACACCTGATCGACAGCCGAGGACTGAGCGAAACCGGCGCCGAACGGGTGCTCGACTCAGGACGACGGCCACCACGGCCTCTTGACCACGCGGGCTCCACTCCGGCCACCGACAGAACGTCCTAGGAGGACCCCATGCAGCGCGTTCGGCACTTCGACCTCCCCGATCCCCCCACCGCCGAAGCGCTCAGCCGCGAAGCCGAGGACCTGGCCGACGGCGCCCGCTCCGGGGACGCCACCGCGCTCGCCCGGGCGGGTACCCCCGCCGAGGGCTTCGACCTTGACCACGCCCGCACAGTGATCGCCCAGGAGTTCGGGTACGAGGGGTGGTCCGCGCTGCTGAACGCCGCCGCCGAGCAGCCCAAACCCCGTCCGGTGTCCCGGCTCGGGACCGACCTGGCGCTCTACGAGGAGCGAGCCCGCAGCTACCTCGCGGAACTGAGGAACGGCGACGAGGGAGCCGCCCGGCGCTTCCGCGGACACGTCCCCCGCCTGGCGGACGAGGCGGACACTGCGGCGTTGGCCGCGAAGGCCACTGAGCACGACGCGCGGGTAGTCGTCGCCCGCGAAGGCGGCTGCCTGACCTGGCGCGAGATGACCGAAACCGTCGAGCGGCTCAAGGCCCGCAGCGCGGATCGCGCCCGCTGGTGCGAGGAGACCGGCTACCGCGGGGACCTCGTCATGAAGATGGAAGCCGCCGACGCCTTCGCCGTCCGCGAACTCCTGGCCAAGTACCCCGATCTGGTGACCCACCGCGACGCCGACGGCGGCACCGTGCTGGAGACCGCCGTGCAGCCGCACGGGCTGGGCTTCTTCGCAGGCGACATGGCCGTCGTGCGGGAGCTCATCGCCGCGGGCGCCGATCTGGACCGCGCGGTCAACCTCGCCGCCGGGTTCAACCGGATGGACATGCTCTCGACCCTTCTCGACGCCGGGGCCGATGTCACCAACACCGTCGAGTGGGGCATCACCCCGCTGGAGGCGGCCATCCACCACGGCCAGGCGCAGGCCGCCACGCGCCTCGCCCAGGAGCAGGTCGTCCCGTTGTCGCTGTGGGTCGCGGCGGGCAGCAACCGCGTCGACCTGCTGGAGGACTTCTGGGAGGACGGCGCTCTCACCACCGACTCCCGGCGATCCCGACCCGAACCCGCCGACGTCGGGTGGACGATCGGCCCGCCCCCCGAGGACGACGACGCCTCCGTGCTGGGCGAGGCGTTCGTCTACGCCGCCCATGTCGGCGCGACAGACGCCGTGCGGTGGCTGCTCGACCACGGCGCCGACATCGACGCCCGCCCCGCCCCCGGCCTGACCGCCCTGCACTTCGCGGTGAGCGCCGGCCACAAGGACACCGTGGGCCTGCTGCTGGACCGCGGCGCCGATCTGTCCATCAGGGATGGACAGCACGGGTCGACGCCACTGCAGTGGGCCAAGCACCACGCCGACGCCCACCCGGACTCACGACAGATCCTGGACCAGCTGACGAGCGCCGGTTAGCGCCCGCATGGCCAACTGCGAACCCTGGTACGTGCGCGTGGGACGACCGCCCGTCTTCGCCGCGTTCCGGCTCGGCGCCTGGCGCTTGCTCGGCGGCTACACCGGCGACTCCGCGACAATGGGCTTGCTGGACCAGGCGTTCTGGGCCTACAAGCGCGAGAACCCGCTGACTGGAAGACGCGGGGCGCGCAGGCTTTTGGCGGACGCGCTGTCCGTCGGCCGCCACCCCGTCGGCGGGAGCGCCGAACACGCCACCGCGACCATGGTGTTCCTCGGCGACATCATGCCCTTGCGCCCGTTCTGCGAGACCATGCCGAAGGTGGAACTGGCCCCGGAGGTCACCAGCGCCCTGGGCGCCGACGCGCTGTTCGCGAACCTGGAAGGACCGGTGGGCGACGCGGCGGCCGCCGGTGACGGTGGCGGGTTGCTCGGCGGCGCACCGCGGCTGGCCATGACCGACGCCGAACTCGCCGTGCACCTGGAGTACCTGCGGGCAAGCGAGGGCTCCCTGGTGATGGCCACCGCCAACAACCACGCGTGGGATCTCGGCGTCGAGGGGGTCCGGCGAACTGTCGAAACCTTGCGTCGGCGCGGGGTGACCGCGGCCGGTACGTGGACGACAGCCGACCACGCCGCGGACTTCGTGGTCGCCGCGGTGGGGAGGCACCGGGTCGGGGTCGTGCCGTTCACCTTCGGGACGAACGGGCTGCACGGACCAGCGCAGGACCGGGCGATGGTCAACGTCGCGGGTCTGAACGAGCGCGACGTCGGCGCCGCGGGCGACCGCCTGGAAGCCGCGATCCGGGAGGCGCGGTCGGCGGGAAGCGGTCTCGTGGTGGTGAGCCTGCACTGGGGGCTGGAGTTCGAGTGGTACCCGACCGAACGACAGATCGGGTTGGCCCGTCGGCTTGTCGACGCAGGCGCCGACATCGTCTGGGGTCACCACCCGCACGTCATCCAGCCCGTCGAGGTGCGCAAGCGGCGCGCGAACCACGGCGCCGGGGTGATCGTCTACTCCGCGGGCAACCTGATCACGCCCGTCCTCACCCCGCACACGCGGTTGAGCGTGGCGGTGCGCGTCGGGGTCGTCTGCGCCGGAGACCACCTTCGAGTGCACGATGTCGAGGTGATCCCCCTGGTCCTCTCCCCCGGTCAACGCTGCGACCACTACCGCCTCGACACCCTCGCTGGGATGACCGACCGCGCCGACGCCGCCGTCATCACCGATCACCTGCGCGTTCCCATACCGTCGCCGCGGCCGAGCTGATGACGCCCGAGGTCCTGGTCCTCGTCGGCACCCGGGCCGAGGCGGTCAAGGTGGCTCCTGTCGTGCTGGCGTCGCCACCCGCCATCCGGGCTGTGGTCGTCCACAGCGGGCAACACGGCCGGACCGCCCTCGACGCCTTGGCCGCCTTTGACCTGCGCCCGGCAGAGTCGTTGTCGCTGCACCGCGTCGGCGGGCAGGCCGACTTGGTGGCGGGCATGCTTCCCGGCCTGGACGCCCTGATCGCCCGACGTCGTCCGGCCGCCGTCCTCGTCCAAGGGGACACGACGACGGCACTGGCAGGTGCCCTCGCTTCGCACTGGCGCGGCGTTCCCCTCGTCCACCTCGAAGCCGGGCTCCGCAGTGGATCGATGCGGTCCCCGTTTCCCGAGGAGGCCAACCGCAGGATCATCGCCCGCTTGGCCACCCTGCACCTGGCGCCCACGGCGAGGGCGGCTGACGCCCTGGGCGCAGAAGGTGTCCCGGGTGGCGACATCGCCGTCACCGGCAACACTGTCGTCGACGCCGTCGCCCACCTGACGGCGCGTGACCTCCCCGCGAGTGACCCTGAACTCGCGGCCGCGGAACGGACGATCGCGGCACTCGGTCATCGCCTGATGCTGGTCACCGCCCATCGCCGCGAGAACTGGGGAGAGCCCTTGAAGCGGATCTTCCAGTCCATCGCGGCCTTGACCGCTGAGCACCCCGATGTCCATGTGCTCCTGCCGACCCACCCCAACCCGTCGGTCGCCGCGCAGGCCCGCGTCGAGCTGAGCGGTCGGGAACGGGTGACGCTGACCGAGCCGCTCAACTACCCGGACCTGCTGCGCGCACTGCGGGTGAGCGCGCTGGTGCTGACAGACTCCGGCGGACTGCAGGAGGAGGCGCCTTCCTTCAGGGTGCCGGTCCTGGTTCTCCGCGACCGCACGGAACGTCCCGAAGCCGTCGAAGCGGGACGCGCCTGGCTCGTCGGCACCGAGTCGACAGCCATCACGGCCGCAGGGCGGCGCCTGCTCGCCGAGCGGCCCGTTCTGCCGCCCGGCAATCCGTTCGGGGACGGCCGCGCGGCGCCTCGTGTGGTCGCGGCGATCCTGCGTTCACTGGAGCGCTCAGGCCCGCAGCAGCGGCCCGAAGAGCCGTTCGCCGAGGGCGACGGCCTCGACTTGGCCGAGGACGGCGCCGGTGAGGTTCGGATTGACGGCGAGGAACGCGTCGGCGGAGGCCTTTGACACATGGAAGTTGATGTACGGGCACGTGCAGCTCGAACTGGTGCCGCTGCCCGTCGCGGCCACCAGCATCACGGCCGCGTCCGGGAGGAACGTCCAGCGGCCATCCGCACAGGTCACCCGCACCGGTTCCCCGGTATGGGCGTCGACGGAGTCGATCTGACCCGCCGCTCCCACCATCGGCACCATGCCCAGGGCGTCGACCGCGCACATCGCGTGCACGGCGCGGCAGCCGTCGATCTTCACGACGTGGCTGGTGGGCACTCCCGAGAACGGGTAGGACACCGAAACCCGCTCACCCGCGAAGTGCACCAGGTCCGCCTGTGCGAGGGTCTCCGCGGCGGCTGCTCCGTCCAGGCCACACGCCAGGGCGGCCTCGCCGAACCAGGCCGCCGTCGGCGGAATCCCCGTTTCGAGGAACCTCCGCAGAACCCGCTGGTGCAGCCTCCGCTCAGGGGCGGACAAGCGGGCCTGCCGGTCGGACGTGCCGCCCATGGCCAGCACTTCGGCGCTGTGCTCCATACCCCTCCCCTGCTCGCCTGAAGCGTACGACCCGCTTCTGCGGCTCAACAAGCATTGAAGACGCCGGACTACCGCTGCCAGCGGTGGTTCCGAGGACAAGCGAACGAACGGAGACCACATGCGCATCGGTGTCGCGGGAGTCGGACGCATCGGCTCCATGCACGCACGCCATCTCGCCTCCCTCGACGCGGTGGACGAGGTCCTGCTGTACGACCTCATCCCCGGGCGAGCCGAGACACCCGACCCCGGGACGTCCCGGGCGGACGCCCTCGATGATCTCTTGGCGTCCTGCGACGGCATCGTGCTGGCCACGCCCACCGACACCCACCCCGAGCTGGTGCGGCGATGCGTCGCGGCCGGGGTGCCCGCGCTGTGCGAGAAGCCGGTCGCCGCCGACGAGGCGGAGATGGAAGCGCTCGTCACCGAGGTCGAGTCGGCGGCGGTGCCGGTCCTGGTCGGGTTCCAGCGCCGCTTCGACCCCGCGATGGTCGAGTTGCACCGGCGCGTCAGATCAGGTGACGTCGGCACGGTCTACCAGGTCCGCGCGGTCGGGCTGGACGCCACACCCCCGGACTTCGCCTACCTGCCCGCCAGCGGCGGCATCTTCCGCGACCTGCTGATCCACGACCTCGACGCCGTGCCCTGGCTCGTCGGGGAACCGGTCGTGCGGGTCTTCGCCTCCGGCTCGGTCCTGGTGCACGACGCCTTCGCCGACGCCGACGACGTGGACACCGCCGTCGTGGTGCTTCACTTCGCGGGCGGCGCGCATGCCCTGCTGTCGGCGGGCAGGCACAATCCCCTCGGCTACGACCACCGCATCGAGGTGCACGGCAGCCGCGACTCCCTGGCCGTCGGGCTGAACCCGCTCACCCCCCTGACCTCACTCGACCCCGGCGGTGCCACCGCCGGGCCGGACGCCTACCCGGGGTTCCCCGAGCGTTTCCACGCCGCATACCTCAATGAGATGCGCGTGTTCCTCGACGTGATCACCGGAGCCGCGCAGAACCCCTCCCCAGTCCGCGACAGCCTCATCAGCCTGCGGCTTGCCCTGGCCTGCGACCGGTCACGCCGAAGCGGCGCCCCCGTCGAGCTGTGAGCGGCCGCCGCTAGGGCGAGCAGCAGGAGAGCCGGGAGACGTCGCGGTCGAACATCTGCGCCGCCAACTTGAGCCCTTCGGCCATCGTCAGGTACGGACACCACATCCCGGCGACATCGGCCACCGTCATCCCGCTCCGCAGCGCGTACCCCGCCGCCGCGACGACCTCACCGGCTCCCTCCGCGACCACGTGCGCCCCGACGAGCCTGCCGCTTCCGCGCTCGGCGACCAGCTTGACCAGTCCCCGGGTGTCCCGGTTGACGATCGCCCGGGGAACCATGTCCAGCGGGAGCACTCGGCTCTCGCATTCCACCCCCTGCGCCGCCGCCTGCTCCTCGGTGAGCCCGGCCGAGGCCACCGACGGGCTGGTGAACATCACCCGCGGCAGCCCCCAGAAGTCCACCTCCTTCTGATCCGGTCCGAACGCGTTGTCAACGGCCAGCGCCCCCTCGGACGCGGCCACGTACACAAACGCCGGATGCCCCGTGACGTCCCCCGCCGCCCACACCCGAGGAGCGCTCGTCCGCAGATACCCGTCCACCACCACCTCACCCGCCGGACCCAGTGCGACCCCGATCTCCGCCAACCCCATCGCCCCGGAAGCCGGACGCCTGCCAGCCGCGAACAGAACCCGCTGCGCCCGCACCTCCCCTTCGACACCCGATCCGTCATCGACCACCGCCACGACGTGTCCCGCATCCGACCACATCCGCCGCACCTCGACCCCCGTGCGGACAGCGACACCTTCCTCCACCAGCACACGCTCGATAGCCGCCGAGACCTCCGGCTCCTCCCCCGCCACCACCCGATCCCGCGCCTCGACCACCGTCACCTCGACCCCCAGCCGAGCGAACAGCTGCGCCTGCTCCAGCCCGACGTACCCGCCGCCGACAACCAGCAACGACCCCGGCAACTCACCAAGCTCCATCGCAGTCGCCGAAGTCAACGACGCGACCTCGTCCACCCCAACGACGGCCGGTATCCGCGGCACCGAGCCCGTCGCCACCAGGTAGTGCTCCGCCCGCACCCGGACATCGGCACCCTCCACCCACAACCGCGGACCGGACTCGAACCGGGCACGCCCCTCGATGATCTCCCATCCCAGTTCGGCCACCAGCCCGATGTACTTCTCAGCTCGCAGTTCTCCCACAAGAAGATCCTTCCCCGCGACCAACTCCGCAAAGTCCACCGACCCGATTGCTCCCCCGACGCCAGGAAACCGCCCACGCGCGGGCCCCGCGGTCAAGCTCCCGACCGCCGCCAACAACGCCTTCGACGGAACACACCCGACGTTCACGCACGTCCCACCCGGAACCCCCTGCTCGACCATCACCACCACCAACCCACGCCGCCGAGCCGCAATCGCCGCAGCGAACCCCGCGGCTCCCGACCCCACGATGGCAAGATCACAATCCATCTCGGCGACTCCCTCACCGGGCGAACATCCGTTTAACCGGATATCTACGGTACACCCTCTCCACCCGCCCGCGGCTTGCCGACATCCCGGCGAATGCGCTCGACTTCCGACCTCAGGCAGCGCACCCTCACACCGTGCCCATGAACCACTGGATCTACCTGGCCAAGGCGGCCAAGGGCCTAACCAGCGGCAGCCAGTACGCCCCCGCGCTGACGGCCTGCCGAGCCGCCCACAACGCCGGTGACGCCGCCTTCGTCCTCTCCGCGAGCCACTACATGCAGATGACCAAGATCAAGAACCCCGCTCAACGCCGCGACCTCGCCGCGGCAAGCGATCCGGCCATTGGCCCCCGCCATGCCCACGGCTCTGGTCTCGACCACCCTCAAGACCGAACAGCACAGAAACCCGTCACGCCCTTGGTCCTCGAACGACATCTTCGACATTGACGCCCTGGGCCTCGCAGTTCCCTACTGCGACATCGCGGTCACCGAGAAGGGAAGGTTCCACCAGCTCACCGTAAACAAGCTCGACAAGCACATGAACACCACCGTGCTCCGACGGCTCAGCGATCTACCCGTTGTTCTTGTGAGCACGCACGCTCGCACGGCGCCGCCGACCGTCCGATCGTTCTCCAGGAAGCCCGGCCCCGGATGATCGACCGGTGCGTTGCCACATCCGCACCACGGTCGCGATCGTCGCGGGCTCGATCACAGCAGAGGTACCCCGCCGAAGATGGCAGCCAGCGAGACCGCAGTGATCACTCTCAATCCGTAGCCCATACGGAATGCCCGAAGGCTCGATCAGACCAATTCACACAACTACGGATTCCACACGGAATTAGCAGTAAGACCAGCAGAGTAACCGCTTCAGGACGGCTAGATAGGGCCTCAATAAAGGTTGGGCCCGCATGGTCTGCGAGCCCAACGCACGCTTATGTGCCAGCCTCGAAACAAACCTGCTGGCAGAGGGGGTGGGCGGAAAGTTCAACTCGGGCCTCGGACACACTCGTTAGACACACGCAGAGAGGCTGTCGTCACGACAGCCTCTCTGTCGTTTCGGTACGAAACCTTCAACCGCAGGTCACGGTACAGATCCATCAGCCGTTGAGGCCGCGCATCCTTCAACACCGCTCCGACATCTCCGAGCGCATCGATCATCGCGTAGACCTCGGCTTGATCCAGGCTCCCGGACGTTGGAAAGTTCCCGATCTCCGCGCGAGCCGTCTCGCATTCGGCTTGTGCCTGATTGATGACCTCGACTAGCGCGGACGGGTCCACACCGGCCGCGATCGCCGCTGATAGCGCTTCAACCGGGCTTCCGCATCCGCCAGACGATGAGCCGCAGCCTCCTTGCCCGCTCGATCGCTGTACGCCTCCCTGTGAACCCACCAGTGCCGCTACCGTCGCGTCCCTGTTCTCCGGCGCGAACACCCGGCCGATCCACTCATTGATAGCGGGCACCAGGACGTCTTCACGCAGGTTCACCGTCTTCGGGTGACTGGCCAATGCCGCCGCGCCAGGAGCGAGCGTACGAGCCAGGCACCGGCAGTAGACCGATGACCGAACCATTCCGCCTTGCATCTTCCGGGTGCAGATCTCACACCGGACGTGACCCCGCAGAAGGTAGGTGTGCTTCGTGGTCGTCTGCTTCCTCTCCAACTTCGTGATCCCGCGCATTGACCCGACGCTACGGGACTTCCGAAGTAGCTGAACCTGCGTGAAGTCCTCAACCGACACGATGGCCGGATGCGCGGGCTTGCGCGACCGGACAATGCGGTCCGGGCTCGACCGCCGGAATCGGGTCACGTGCCCCGCGGCCACGTCGTCCGGATCGGCCAGCATCTCATGTTTGGTCCACCGGCCGAAGACCGCGTAGCCGGTGTACCGCGGGTTCTCCAGAATCGCCCGAACCGTGCTCCCCTGCCATCCGTCCGCAAGGCGATGCTTGTTCTGGTCCTGGTGACGCCGTGACGGACACGGAACACCGTCTCGGTTCAGGCCCGGCGCGATTGCCCGGTCTCCGTTGCCGTCCAGGTAGTCATCGAAGATGCGGCGCACGACGGGGAACAGTTTCGCCCATCTGTGCGCCATCACCGGGTGGCCCACGCCGACCACGATGGGATGGTGCGGTTGTTCCTCCGGGGTCTCCGCGGTTGCGGATGGTTGCCGCGCCCGGCGGGTCGGAGCGGTCACACCACTGATCCCGGCCGGCTCGGCGTGTGCTGCCGTGCCGGCCTCGAGGTGTCAGGGACTGTCGCCGGTCTCCGGTCCACCGGGGCGGTCCTGCTCCGGGGTGGTGCGGCGGCGGGCGGCGCGGGCGATGGAGTAGCTGGAGACCGGGGAGGTGAGGGTGATGAAGAGGATCGCGAGGGCGGCGAAGGTGATGATCGCGGTGTTCTCGGTGGCGATGGAGGAGGCCAGGACCGCGACCACGCCGGGGCCGGTGGCCAGGCCCTGGGCGTGCAGTTGGCTGTAGGTGTCGGGCAGGCGCAGGACGCCGACCAGGCTGATCGTGAGCAGGGTCAGGCCGACGAGCAGCAGGATGCCGCCCACCACGTCGAGCACGACCGGGATCATCCGAACGGTCCTCCTCGTTCCAGGTAGCGCGCCGCCGCGACGGTCGCGACGAAGGACAGCAGGGCCAGGGCGACCGCGGCGTCGAAGTAGTACGCCTCGCCGCGCAGGTGCGACAGCAGGGCGAGCAGGGCGATGACGATGACCGCGAGCAGGTCGAGCGCGATGATCCGCTGGTAGGCGTCGCGGGCGCGGATCAGCGCCAGGCCTCCCCCCACCAGCAGCAGGGTGACCCAGAACAGCGCGGGGATGACGACCCAGGTGGGCATGGCGGTCAGGGGAAGACGCGGCGCTGGCGCCTGCGGTAGGAGTCGTGTTGTTCGGCGATCACGGCCTCCGGGTCGCTCGCGTCGAGCACGTGCAGCAGCATTCGGCCCCGCTCCTTGTCCACTTCGACCACAACGGTGTCCGGCACGAAGCCCACCCGCACGCCCCACGCCACCGCCGACCCGCGCTCGCCGCCGGGGATCGGGACCTCGACGAGCCCGGCGTTGCCCGACCCGGGGCCGATGAGGCACACCGCGGTGCGCCACGTGCCGCGCACCAGGTCGACCAGGGTGCCGCCGAGGAGGGCGGGCACCCCGGCAAGCCTGCTCAGGACCGCTCTGGCGGGCAGCGGCTCGGACCCGCGGACCCGGCCGCGGGCCAGGACGAGCACGGTCGCCAGGACGAGGCCGGTGAGGATGTCCGCCGGGTGCGCGCTGGTCAGCACCAGCAGGTATGTCCCGGTGAGCACGAGGACGCGCAGCAGCGCCGTCATGGCGGCCTCCCGTTGGTCATGTCGACCGCCCGGCGAGCAGGACGTCGACGGCGTGGCCGCTGACGGCCAGCAGCGGTTCCGGCCAGAGTCCCGCGGCCAGGACCACCACGGCGAGCAGCGCGGTGAGCAGCCGCTGCGGCAGCGGGCTCGGCCGCCCCACCGCCACGGTGTCCGGGCGCCAGAAGCTGCGCTGGTAGACCTGGAACATGTAGATCACCGAGAGCGCGCTGCCGAACAGCATCAGGACCAGGAGCAGGACGCTGCCCGCGGAGACCCCGGTGCGGAACAGCTCCAGCTTCCCGACGAACCCGGCCGCGGGCGGCAGGCCCGCCACGCTGAGCGCGCCGACGGCGAACGCGGCGGCCACCAGCGCGCCGCGCGCGCCCGCGGTGAGGAACAGCAGCGTCTTGTTCATCGAGTTGATCACGCTGTAGAGCACGGCCGCCGCGAGGCCGACCGGGCCGCCCACCCCGAGCGCCACGAGCACGTAGCCGACTTGGCCGATGGCGGAGTAGGCGAGCATCTCGGCCACGTCGCCGCGGGCGATGGCCAGCACACCGCCGTAGAGCACGGACGCGACGCCCAGGATGATCAGCGCGACGCCCGCGGCCCGCAGCTGCTCGGCGAACATCCCGGTGCCGAAGCGCAGCAGGCCGTACGCGCCGATGTTGGCCACCGCCCCGCTGAGGATCGCCGCGACGGCGCGCCGCGAGCCCGCGTAGACCGTCGGCAGCCAGAAGTGGAACGGGAACAGGCCGAGCTTCACGCAGAACGCGACGAAGAACCCGACGGCGATCATCGTCGCCGCGTTGGGGTTGGCCTCGCCCATGCGCTCGGCCACCTGGTCCATCGCCAGCGCGCCGGTGACCCGGTAGGCGCCCGCCACCGACAGCAGGAAGATGAACGAGCCCAGCAGGTTGACCGCGGTGAAGATCACCGCCCCGCGGAGCTGGCGGCGTCTGCCGCCATAGGCGCTCAGCGCGTAGGAGGCGGTCATGGCGAGCTCGAAGAACACGTAGAAGGAGAAGATGTCGGCGGTGAGGAACAGCCCGGTCAGCCCGGTCGCGACGAGCAGCACGAGGCCGGGGAAGGTGCGCGAGCGCACCCGGCCGATCGTCTCGTGGGTCGCCGCGGCGAGCAGCACCAGGCTCGACAGCAGCGCGAAGGTCACCCCGAGCGCGTCGGCCCGCAGGTCGATGCCCACCCCGGAGGGCCAGCCGCCGGTGACGACCCGGCTTGTCCCCGAGGAGAAGACCTCCACGGCGAGCACCACCTGAGCGGCGGCGCCCGCGGCCAAGGCGAGCACGCCGAGCCAGGCGACGACGGGTTTGCGGCCGTCGAAGGCGATCAGGAGCACCCCCGCCAGCCACGGGACCAGCAGCGCGATCGACAGCGTCATGGCCGCACCCGCCCGTCCCACGCCCACGGCCCGTCCGGGGCCTCGCCGCCGAGGTCCCGGTCGTTCCTCGCGGAATCCCCGCCGCCGGGGTCGCCGCCGGGATCACCATCGGGGTCGTCGCCGGGGTCGTCCTCCAGGTGCGCCTCGATCTCGTCGCGGTCCGCGTCGCGCCTGCGTTCGAGCCTGGCGTCGTCCTGGGCCTCCGAGGCGGCCAGCTCGTCCTGCTCCGCGGTGCGGAACACCACCACGGCCCGGTGCACCAGCGCGAGGAGCAGGGCGGCGGTGGCCAGGCCGATGACCAGCGCCGTCAGCGCCAGCGCTTGGGGCAGCGGGTCGCTGACCACCTCGCCCGGCCGCACCGCGATCGCGGCTTTGCCCCTGGTCAGACTCGACGCGAGCAGCGTGAGGACGGCGCTCTGCGAGATCAGCATGATGCCGGCGACCATGCGCACCAGGTCCCGCTTGAGCAGCAGGTAGGCCCCCGACCCGAACAGCAGGGCGATGACGATGGCGAAGGCGAGGTTCACCGCGCCCCCGTCCGGTCCGCTCGGGCGAACTGGTGCAGCAGCACGGTGAGCACCCCGACGACCAGGAAGAAGACGCCGATGTCGAACAGCAGCGGGGTGAACAGCTCCAGCGCCCCGACCTTGGTGACGTCCTCGCCGGGGCCGGGCCGGTGGGTGACGGGGGCCTCGCCGAGCAGCAGCGGGAAGAAGCCGCTGGCCAGGGCGAGCAGCACGCCGCCGACCGCGACCGCGGGCGCCGCCCGCAGCACGGGCAGCATCCGCACGGCTTCCTCGGAGCCGAAGGCGATGTAGAGCAGCGCCACGGAGAGGGAGACGATCACCCCGGCGGCGAACCCGTCGCCGACCTCGGCGTACCCCTTGGCGATCAGCGCGGCCGCCACCATCACGCTCGGGCCGGGCAGCATCCTCGCCACGCCCCGCACCACCGGGTCGCCCGCGTCGGTGACGGGAGCGCCCGGGTCGGGGCCGTCCCCGCGCCTCACCACAGCCGCCCCCGCCGCAGGAGCGTGGCCACGCCGACCACCGCGGCCAGCAGCACCGTGATCTCGACAAGGGTGTCCAGCCCGCGGAAGTCGGCGACGATCACCGTGACGACATCGCCGCCGTGCGCCTCGGGTGTGAGCCGGATGTGCTCGGCGGAGACGGAGTTCTCGGCGGGTTGGGACAGGAAGCCCCACACCGCGCCGAAGGCCGCCAGTCCGGCCACCCCCGCGGCGAGCGGGTCGCGCCAGCGCTGGACGGGTCGGGGAGGCTCGACCTGCTCGTCGAGCTTGCGCTCCGGGGGGATTCCGGCCATCGCGGCGAGGAACACCAGGGTGAGCATGGTCTCCACGACCACCGCCACCAGCGCGACGTCGGGGGCGCCGATGAGCGCGTACGTCGTGGCCAGGGCGAAACCGACCACCGAGAGGCCCAGCGCGGTGACCAGCCGCACCCGCGCCCTGGCGATCACCACCGCGGAGACCACCACCAGTGCCAGCAGGGGAAGGATCAGCCAGTCGGCGCCCGCGACGGTGCCGACGACGAAGGCGCCGATCGTGGGGGTCGTCGCGAAGGCCAGGCCCGTCAGCACGCCCGCGGGGACGAGCACGGCGGCGATGCTGGTGCGCAGGTCGCGCACCTCGCGATCGTGCTGGGCCGCCGAGACCCGCGCCAGCGTCCGCATCACCAGCTCGTAGGCGCGGTGCGGGCCGAACCGCTCCCCCGCCGCGGCCACCGCGCGCGAGACCCGGTCCGTCAGCGCCGGCGTGAGCAGGGTGAGCCCGCCGAGGCACCACGCCCCGACCGCCATCAGGTTCTCCGCGCGCAGGTCGAGGTGGTAGGCCGGGGCCAGGGCGACCGGTCCCCGCGACGACACCGACGCGGCGTCCTCGGCGAGCCGCGCGAACGGCTCGACGACCACCCCGCCGAGCAGCGCGATCACGGCCAGCACCACGATGGGGACGACCAGCGGCAGCGGGACGGGACGCAGATCCCCGCGCGCGGGCCCCAGGAACAGCCGGACCCAGAGCCGCGTCACGTAGGCGAAGGTCAGGGCGGCCGCGATCACGGCCAGCGCCGCCGTCAGCGGGCCGTGCCGGAGCGCGGCGGCGAACAGCAGCTCGTCCTTGAAGAACCCGACCGTCAACGGCAGCGCGGCCAGGGTCGCCGACGCCACCAGCGCCGCCGCGGCCAGCAGCGGAGCGCGTCTGCCGAGTCCGCCGAGCCGGGACAGCCGGTCCTCGCCGGTGGCTGTCGTCACCGTGCCCGCGGTCATGAACAGCGCGCTCTTGGCCACCGCGTGCGCCAGCACGTAGAACGACGCCGCCCCGTTGGCCTCGGCCCCGCCCATCCCGTACAGCATCACGACGTAGCCGTACTGGGAGATCGTGGAGTAGGCGAGCACCTGCTTGAGCACGTCCCGGCGCAGCGCGAGCACGCCGCCCACCACGACCGACGCGGTGCCCACCACCACCAGCCCGGTCAGCACCGCCGCGCTGCCGGCCAGCAGCGGGTGCGTCCGGCCGATGACCAGCATGCCCGCCGCGACCATCGCCGCGGAGTGCAGGTAGGCCGACACCGGGGTGGGCGCGGCCATCGCCCTCGGCAGCCAGAAGTGCAGCGGGACCTGGGCGCTCTTGGCCAGCGCCGCCACGGCCAGCGCCGCGGCGGCCACGGTGGTGTTCGTGGACGGCTCCGCCCGCCGCACCAGCTCCGGGATGGAGAACGTGCCGTACTCGGAGTAGAGCATCACCGCCCCGACCAGCATCGCCATCGCGGCGACGCCGGTGACCACCAAGGACATCAGCGCCGCGGTCCTGGCGGGGCGCTCGGCGCGGTCGAACCCGATGAGGAAGTAGGAGCACACCGCGGTCAGGTCGAAGAACACGAACATCAGGACGAGGTCCTGCGCGGTGGCCAGTCCCACCATCGCCACGGCGAACAGCGCCATCCACGGCCAGAACCGCCACCGCTCCGACGTCGAACGCCCGTGGTGGGCCAGGTGCAGGGTCAGGTAGGCGGTCCCGTAGGCGAAGACGAGGGCACCCACGCCGGTGGCCAGCAGCGCGTACAGCGCGGC
Source organism: Actinokineospora guangxiensis (assembly GCF_042657845.1). Lineage (NCBI taxonomy): Bacteria > Bacillati > Actinomycetota > Actinomycetes > Pseudonocardiales > Pseudonocardiaceae > Actinokineospora > Actinokineospora guangxiensis. Next base: position 356,108 of record NZ_JBHSKF010000006.1, read on the forward strand.
GAGGCCGTCGAGCTCGAAGCTCAGCCGCAGGTCCAGGGTCGGGGCCCACGGCACGGAGAACCCGCCCCCGCCCGCGAGCCACCCCGCCAGGCACAGCGCGAAACCCGTTGTCGCCGCGGCGCACGCCAGCCATCCCGGCCAGTCCGCGCCCCGGTCCGTCCACCGTGTCCGCTCGACGTCGGCCGCCCGACGTCGGCGAACAACGATCACGGGGCGACTCCCTCTCGCGGGCGGTGGGCGGGCGGATGTTTCGCAACCTACGGGATGCCGCGGCAGTCCGCTGGCGGGCGATCGCCGGGGCCGTGTGCGTCCCGTGGGGACACATCACGGCCGTGCGGCCGACCGCGAGTCGGCTACCGCTTGGCCGGGTTGACGTTCGCCCGGTCGCCGTCCGGCCGGTCGCCGTCTGTCCTGTTGCCGTCGGGCCGGCCGAGGTCGGCGTGGTCGACCTTGCGGTGGAAGCGCATGCCCGCCAGGCCGCCGAGGATGGCGCCGATGAGGGTGATCGCGAGTGCCGCGGCGACGGTGAGGATCGCGGTCAGGACGACGGTGTCGTCGCCGACCGGCAGCTGCGGCAGCCCGTCGACGCGGCTGAGGACGTCGAACTGGTCGCCGGCGATGGCGGCGAGGATGACGACGGCGGTGGTGGTGATGATGGTCCACAGCCACACGGCGATGCCCTGCTTGACGCCGTTGAACCGGGCCATGCGCCCGGCGACGTAGCCACCGCAGTAGTAGGCGAGCAGCAGGATGACCGCGGCGACGATGGCGCTGACGATGGCGGCGGGCTGGGCCAGGTCGGTGTCCTGCGCGGCTTGCTCGGCCATGAGGTCGGTGCCGCCGGTGAGGGCCACGCCGATCAGCGCGCCCACGGCGGTCACCAGCGCGGAGAGCAGGACGGCCGTGCCGATCGCGGTGAGCCAGCCGAAGAACGCCGCACCCCACTTGATGCCGCCGAAGCGGTCCTGCTGCCGCTGGAGGAGGTCCCCCCGCGAGCGGGCGGGCCCGCGCGGGCGGGTGGGGATGGTGTCGGTGCTCTGGTCGGGGCCGCTCCGCGCGGGCGCCCGACCGAGGTCCGGGTTCGCGTGCTCGGGCGCCGGGTCGTGGCGGGGGCCACCCGCGGGTGTGGTGCTCATGGTGCCTCTCTCGGGTGTCGGGGACGGTGCCTGCGGGGAACGCTCACGTCACCGCGCGCAACCAGCGCGCCGGCTTGGCGATGATCCCCACCAGCTGCTGGCCGGGCCGCTGCTGCTCCCCCGCCAGCGCGGTGAGGACCGAGATGCCGCCGGTGAGGGCCGGGATCAGCCACTGGCAGGCGGCCAGCTGCCGCTGCATGTGGGCGATGTCGGGCGGGGTGGCCTCCGCCGGGGTGGTGCCGCCCTCCACCGGGGCGCTGACGCCGGTGAGCTTCTTGCCCAGAACCCCGCTGTAGGCGGTCACCGCCAGCGCCGCGCCGGTCAGCACGAGCTTGGCGACGGTCTGGGCGGCGACCCCGCGCTGGCCGGCGACTCTGCCCCGGTTGGCGCGCAGGATCGCCGCGCCACCGAGGAGGTGCGCGCCGATGGCGACGGCGTTGACCGGGGCCCAGCGGGCCCAGCCCGCGGTGGCCGCTCCCAGTCGCTGGGTCGGGTCGGGCAGGTCGGCCGCGCCGCCGTTGACGGCGACGGCTCCGGCGAGGGAACCGCCGAACCAGGCGGAGAGGCCGAGGTCGTGCATCGATCGGACGAGGGTGTTGCGCTCTGTCATGAGCGTCCTTTCTGTGGCGGTCGTAGTGCCGGATCTGGGTGCCGGGACCTGGGGTGCCGGGATCTGGGTGCGTGTCGGCCGCACCGCCGCCGGGCTCAGATGCCGAGGGTGTTGCCGGGGTCTCCGGCGAGGTCGCTCGGCTCGACCCCGTACTCGGCCAGCACGTCCCGGTGCTCCACGGTGTCGATCTGGTCGGGCAGCTCGGCCTCGGCCCGCGCGGCCTTGTCGGGATCGCCCTGTCCCTTGATCATCTCCAGGACGGTGTCCTTGGGGATCTGCATGTGCTGTGCCTCCTGGTCGATCGGATGTGGTGGGGGCCGCTAGGCCGGGCGGTCGGCGGCGCCGCCCTCGGTGGCCGCGGCGGTGGGCGGCGCGCCGCCGGGGCGGGCCACACCCGCGGCGGTGGCGATGCTCGCGCGCGCGGCGGCGGCGACGGCCTCGGCGGTGAGCCCGAACTCCCGGTACAGGCGCCGGTGGTCGGCGGAGGCGCCGAAGCGGTCCACGCCGACGATCCGCCCGGCGTCGCCGACGACGTCGCGCCAGCCCTGGCCGACGGCCGCCTCGACGCTCACCCGGGCTCGCACGGCCGGGGGCAGGACCTCGTCCTGATAAGCCGGGGACTGCTCGGCGAACCACTCCAGGCAGGGCATCGACACGACGCGGACGGACAGGCCCTCCTCGACGAGCGCGGTCCGGGCGTCGAGTGCGATGCGCACCTCGGAGCCGGTGGCCACGATGATGACGTCGGGGTCCTCGCCGCCCGCGAGGACGTAGCCGCCGCGCACGGCGCCCGCGGCGGGAGCGCACGCACCGCTGCCCCGGTCCAGCACCGGCAGATCCTGCCGGGACAGGACCAAGCCCGCGGGCCGGTCGCCGTGCTCCAGGATCGCCCGCCAGCAGGCGACGGTCTCGTTGGCGTCGGCGGGGCGCACGACATCCAGCCCGGGGATGGCGCGCAGGGCCGCGAGGTGCTCGACGGGCTGGTGGGTGGGACCGTCCTCCCCCAGGCCGATGGAGTCGTGCGTCCACACGAACGTCGCGGGCAGCCGCATCAGCGCGGCGAGGCGGACGGCGGGCCTCATGTAGTCGCTGAAGACCAGGAAGGTGCCGCCGTAGGGGCGGGTCAGGCTCTGCAGCGCGATGCCGTTGAGGATCGCGCCCATCGCGTGCTCGCGGACCCCGAAGTGCAGCGTGCGGCCGTGCGGACCGCCCCGCCACATCGCGGTCTGGCGGGCCGAGGGGAGGAACGACGGTTCCCCGGTCATGGTGGTGTTGTTGCTGCCCGCCAGGTCGGCGGAGCCGCCCCACAGCTCCGGCAGCACCGGTGCCAGGGCGGTGAGCACCCGGCCGGAGGCCTCCCGGGTGGACATCCCGGCGGGGTCGGCGGGGAACAGGGGCAGCGCCTCGGTCCAGCCGTCGGGCAGCTCACCGGCCAGCAGCCGGTCCAGCAGCGCGGCCCGGTCCACGTTGGCCGCCCGCCACCGGTCGTACTCCGGCTGCCACCGCGCGCGCCGCCGAGCGGAGCGCCCGACGACGCCGCGCGCGTGCGCGAGGACGTCGTCCTCGACGGTGAACCGGCGGTCGGGGTCGAAGCCGAGCAGCCGCTTGGTGGCGGCGATCTCGTCCTCGCCCAGCGCCGACCCGTGGGCCGCGCCGGTGTTCCGCGCGGTCGGCGCGGGCCAGCCGATGACGGTGCGCAGCACGATGATCGATGGCCGCCCGGTCTCCGCGCGGGCGCGGTCGGTGGCGGCGAGCAGCGCGTCGACGTCCTCGACGTATCCCTCGCCGCCCCCGCCGCCCTCGCCGCGGGCCCAGTCGACCGACTGCACGTGCCAGCCGTAGGCGGCGTAGCGGGCGGCGACGTCTTCGCTGAAGGCGACGTCGGTGTCGTCCTCGATGCTGATGCGGTTGTCGTCGTAGAAGACGACCAGGGCCCCGAGCTCCTGGTGGCCTGCGAGGGAGCCCGCCTCGGCGGAGACGCCTTCCATCAGGTCGCCGTCGGAGGCCACGACGAACACGTGGTGGTCGAACGGGCTCGTGCCCGGCGCGGCGTCGGGGTCGAGCAGGCCGCGCTCGCGGCGGGCCGCCATCGCCATCCCGACCGCGCTGGCCAGGCCTTGGCCGAGGGGCCCGGTGGTGATCTCCACGCCGCGGGTGTGCCGGTGCTCGGGGTGTCCCGGCGTCGCCGAGCCCCAGGTGCGCAGCGCGCGCAGGTCGTCGAGGGACAGCCCGTATCCCGACAGGTAGAGCTGGATGTAGAGGGTGAGGCTGGAGTGACCGCAGGACAGCACGAAGCGGTCTCGGCCGAGCCACTGGTCGTCGGCGGGGTCGTGGCGCATCACCCGCTGGAACAGCAGGTAGGCCAAGGGCGCCAGGCTCATCGCCGTGCCAGGGTGGCCGTTGCCCGCCCGCTGCACGGCGTCGGCGGCGAGCAGCCGGGCCGTGTCGACGGCGCGGACGTCCAGATCGCTCCAGCCCGCGCGCTCGGCGCGGGGGCCCGCAGCGACGGGTCGCGCCGTGCCGGGGTGGTCACCGGTGCGGGACTGCCTCTCATGCGGTACCGCTCCTCTGCTGTGGTGGTGGCGCCCGCGGCAGACCGGCGTCCGCTCACCGGGCGGCGGATGCAGGCTCGCGGGAACCCCGTCTGGCCGAGCTCGACGAAGGCCGCCGGGGTCCGGGGCGAATCGCTTCCGCGGGCTGGCTACCCCGGGCGCGGGGCGGCAAACAACCGCAAGCACCACGCGGCAACCGAAGCGCCACCGGACAGTCCCGGAACGCGCCTGTAGGAGACTCGTCCTCAGTAGACGAATCTCGTCAACTTCCCTGAATGACTAGGAAAGTCGGGGTTCAGCGTGGTTCAGTTGTTCCGTGGGGAGAACAGTTGTCGGCCGCGTCCCTTCCGAACGAGCCGTCGTGGTCGGCTTCCACTTCGAGATCTCCGACGAGAGCGTGGGCGAGTTCGCCGCCGGGCTCACCGCGGCGGCCGACACCGCCGAGCAGGTCGGCGCGCGGCTGCTCGTGGTGGACCTGAGCGCGGCCCGGCTCCGCGGGTCGACCGGAGTGACGGCCCTGATGGCCGGGCGGCGCCAGGCGCGGGAGCGGGGCGTGGAGTTCGTCGTCGTCGCCGAGGAGTGCGGCACGGTCGAGGACGTCCTCATCCTCACCGGCGCGATCTCGGTCCTCACCGTGCGGATCAGCGTGGACCACGTCTTCCACAGGGAAGTCCGGCGACGAGACGCCCCCTCGCGGTGACGCCCCAGCCCGCTCCCGGGCGCTCACGCCCCCAGAACCCGCTTCCGCCACGCCGCTCGGGGCCGGTCATCGTCCTCAATGGGCGTTGCGGCGCGCCCGTCCTCGGCGCTCTCGAAGAGGAGCTCGCCCAGACCCGCGAGTCCGATCACCCGGTTGACCAGTGGCGTGAGGCCGACCAGGCGCAGGGTGGAACCGGAGTCGAGCAGACGGCTTCGCAGTTCGAGGAGGACGGTCAGTCCGGCGCAGCCCAGGAACGACACCCGCGACAGGTCGACGGTGATGTCACCGGCGCGCGACGAGACCTGCCGCAGCCTCGCGACCGTGCACCCGTCCACCTCGCCGGAGATCGCCATGACAGCGGGCGCGCCGGGCCCGCTCGTGGACATCGTGACCGCGAAGTGCCCGGACAACACGGGCACGGGGGCCGTGACGGAGAGCGGCCGGCCATCGCCCCTGGTCGCGGGGTCGCGTTGTGGGGCTGCTCGCCTCGCGGAGAACACCGCTCGACTGGTGATGTGACGGATCATGTGCACCTGCCCCGGACGTCGTGTGAAGGAACGACGGCCAGGGTCAAGGGCCAGTTGGTCACGAACGCGCCGTGCAGCGTGAGCGTGACACAGCAGTTATAGCACGTGACCACGAGAGGCGCAGCACCCGCGAGCCGACTCGACGTGCCGAGAACGCCAGTCACAGTCTACTAAGGACGATCGACGCCCTTCGGCGGGGCCGGGGACCGCAGTGCGTTGCGACGATCGGATGGTTGGACCGATCGGAAACCCCGAGCGCGCCCGGTCGCGTGGTATAACCGTGCGGTCGGGGCGTGCCGCACGCGTCCCGCCCCGCTGCCCCTGACCCCGGCAGTCGTCACGTTCACGCGACGACCGAGGGAGCAGCCGTGGACTCGCGGGGCAGCCGCTCAGACACCGGACAGCATGGCCCACCCCCACGTGTGGCAGGCCCCCTGTCACCGGACCACCTGTCACCCGACCCGCGGCTGGGGACGCGCATACCGTCCGCGGAGCGGGCCCAGCTGGAGGAGATCACCTCGGCGCTGCGCGCGTCCCTCCCGGCCACCGTGTTCACCGGGGTGCTCTGGTACGACGACACCACCCTGCGGCCCGCGGTGTCCTCGCACAGCACCGCCGCCACGCTCGACCGGCTGCAGGTCGCGCTGTCGCAGTGCCCGTGCCGGACCGCTCTGAGCGAGGAGCGCCCGATCGTCGTCGCCACCGAGCTGGACCACCGGTGGCCGGTGCTCGCCCACCGCGCGCGCCAGATGGGCGTGCGCGGCGTGCTGTGCCTGCCGCTGATCCGCGCGCGCCGCAGGCTGGGTGTGCTCACCGCCTACGCGCAGGCACGCCCGCCCTTCACCCCCGCCGACACGACCATCGCCGGGATCTTCGCCGCGCGCGCCGCCCGCACGCTGCTCACCGCGGCCCCGGACAGCGCCCCGAAGGAGGTCGTCCCCGCGGTGGCGGGCCCGCTGCGGATCGCGGCCTCCCAGGACCACCACGACGGGCCCACCACCATCGCCGTGTCCGGCGAGGTCGACGCCACCACGGCGGTCCGGCTCCGCGCGGTGGTGCTGCGCCTGACCGAGGACCTGGTCATCGACCTGTCGGGCGTGACCTTCTTCGGGGTCGCGGGCCTGGCCGTCCTCACCGACCTCGACACCCACCTCCAGGCCCACGGCTCGACCCTGCGGCTCACCGCGATCCCGCCGCAGGTCCTGCGCCTGATCCGCATCGCGCGGCTGGAGCACACGCTGCTCTGATGCGGGCCGCCCGCTCAACGCCGGTGGCGCCGTGCGCCGAGGGCGCTCTGCGCCAGCAGCCCGGCGCACCCCAGCACGGCCGCGGTGACGGTGGCGACCGGCGTGCCTGCCGGCTGCACCGGCCAGGTCAGCACCTGACCGACACCCGAGTCGTCCGCGGGCAGCAGCAGCGTCGACGCCGCCCAGGTGATCGGGAGCAGCCAGGCGTACTCGGCGCCGAACACGACAGCGCCGAGCGCCCCCGCCCCGACCAGGCCCACGACGTCGCGCAGCAGCAGCGGCCCGGACGCCACGGGCGCGAGCAGCAGCACCGCGCCCGCCACGAACACCGTCCCCAGGAGCAGGTGCAGCGCCCGCCGGGGCGGCCAGGAGAACGCCGCGGTCCGGTCCAGAGCCGGGTCCGTGCCGCTCAGGCCGGTGGTGAGGGCGGCGGCGCCCACGGCGGCGGCCAGCGCCGCGATCTGGGGGTTCTCGCCCGCCCGCGCGAGCAGCCCCAGCAGTCCGATCCCGGCGACGGCGGTGAGCGCGGCGGCGGGGACCCGGTGGGAGCGCGCGTACAGCAGCGGCCAGCGCATCACAGCGAGCCTCCGGTCAGGGCCTGCCACGACGACCCGGTGCAGCCCGCGAGCGCCTCGCGGGTCGCGTTGACCCGCGCGGTCTGGTCGGCGGGCGGGAGAGCGCGCAGGGCGTCCCACGCCGACGCCGCCAGCGTGTTGACCTCCGCGCCGAAGTCACCGTGGTAGCGGGAGGGCTCCAAGGTGCCGGTCAGCCAGGCCGACACCACTGCTCGGGCGGCGCTCTCCTCGCCGCTGGGTCCGGCGACGAGGTCGCAGTCGCGGGTTCCCGCGCCGTCGACCATGAGCGCGGTGAGGCGCTCGGGCGGCAGTGGCTCGCTCCGGAAGTAGATGATGTCGTCGAGGTCCAGCCAGACGGTGTGGACCGGTTCGGGCCCCCGCGGTTCGGACCGGGAGGGGTTCGGGATCTCGCGGACCGCGGTCGGCGGGGACGGCAGCGCCGACAGCAGGCGCAGCGCTTGGCGCGCGGGAGCGCTCAGCGCGGCGCGCTCGTGCTCGTGCGCCCTGGTCAGGCATAGCGCGTCCACGCACACGACCTCGGCCGCCGCCGGGTCCGGGGCCCTCGCGCCCGCCGCGGTCGCCGGCAGCAGCGACAGGGCCACCGCGGCGCCGAGCACCAGGGGCAGCCCGGCCAGCCACCAGCGGCGGGCCGCGACCAGCAGGACCCCCGTGGCGGCCAGCCCGACGAACCACGCGGCCTGGCCCGCTGTCACCGAATCGGACACGCGCGTGAACACGCTCTCCGGGGCCGCGGTGACCGGACGCAGCAGCGCGAAGGGGTGACCACCGGTCCCGGCGAGCTCGGCGAACACCATCAGCGCCATCGCGCCCACAGCGACCAGCGGCGGTGTCAGCGGCGAGGGCAGCAGCCTGCCGATCCCCATCCCGAGCCAGGCCGCGGCGACCAGCGAGAGCGCGCCGACCAGGACGACGGGCACCCACCCCCAGCTCAGGTAGTCCGTGCGCGAGGACACCCCGACCACGCCGACGGCCACCACGGCCGCGTAGGCGAGGACCAGCGGCGCCCCCAGCGCCAGCAACGTCCGCGCCACGCGCCGCCCGCGGGGCAGGGGCGTCGAGGAGAACAGCTCCAGCACGCCCGAGCGCCGGTCCCGCAGCCCCAGCACCGCGCCCGCGCCGAACGTGAGCGGCCAGGTGAAGATCAGCAGGTAGCGCGTCCACTCGGCCATGGTCGAGAACTGGCGCGTCCACCCGGTGCTGTTCTTGTTCGCCGGGGGCAGCCACCAAAGCAGCCCCAGCATGACGAGCGCGACCAGCACACCCACCACCAGCGCCGACGTGCGGCGCAGTTCGATGCCGAGCACCCTCACCACGCACCCCCGAGCAGCGCCGAGTACCCGCGCTCGATCGGGCTGTCCCCGACGTGCCCGGAACCGCCCGCCGCGGCCAGCTCCGCAGGCGTGCCCTGGAAGACCAGCGCACCCGCGGCGACCAGCGTCACGTCGGCGCACGCCGCGGCGACGTCCTCGACCAGGTGCGTGGAGACGACCACGCAGGCGTCGGAGCCGAGGTCCTGCAGCAGTTCGCGGAAGCGGACCCGCTGCCCGGGGTCGAGCCCGGTGGTGGGCTCGTCGAGCAGGAGCAGCTCGGGGTCGTTGACGATCGCCTGCGCGATGCCCGCGCGGCGGACCATCCCGCCGGAGAGGGTCTTGAGGCGGTCGTCGGCGCGGTCGGCGAGGCCGACGCGCTCGACCGCGCGTTGCACCGCACCGGGGATGTCGCGGCCGGGCATCTCCTTGAGCCAGGCCATGTACTCGACGAACTCGCGGACGGTGAACCGCTTGTAGTAGCCGAAATCCTGCGGCAGGTAGCCGAGACCGCGGCGCATCGCGCGCAGGTCGGACCGGCCGACCACGTCCTGGCCGAGGATCTCCAGTTCACCGCCCGCCGGGCGCAGGACGCTGGCCAGGCAGCGGATCAGGCTGGTCTTGCCCGCGCCGTTGGGCCCGAGCAGGCCGTGAACGCCGCGGCCGAGCCGCAGGTCCAGGCCGTCCACCGCCATCCGCCTGCCCGCCCGCACGCGCAGCCCCCGGGCGTGCACCTGCCAGGCGTACTTCGTCGGGGCGACCTCGGCCGCCTGCACCACTCGCACATGTCCTCCAGAGTTTGTTCAGCTTCGCGCGTACCGCGCGGACCGCAGCAGCACGGCCGCGACGCCCGCGGCCAGGGTCGCCGCCCACACCGGTGCCGCCGCCGGGGTCAGGACCGCCGGCGACACCCCGGTCAGCGCGGCGGGACCGATCACCAGCCCCGCCCACGCCAGGACGGTGGCGAGGGCCGCCGGGCGCACACCCACCACACTGGACAGGGCGAGTGCCACGGCGGTCACGGCCAGGCAGGGCAGGAGCCAGTACGCCGGTGACGCGCCGATCACCCAGCCGCAGGCGAACAGGGCGGGCATGACCACCGACAGCACGGCCAGGGTCCGCCGCAACACCATCTCCAGGCCCGCCCGCGGCGTCGAGGCGACCAGGTCGTGCGCCGGGTCCATGAGGCGCGACCACGCGATCCCCACACCGAGCACCGGAACGATCGGCGCGAGGAGCAGCAACGCTGAGGGGGCGGAGCCGTCGGGGGCGAGCAGGTCCAGCAGCAGCGCCGCGAGCACCACGAGCGACATCATCGCCGCCCAGGGCAGCAGCGAGGGCATCACCCGGCTGGTGAAGCGCCGCCGCCCGCGACCCGCCACGGCCGGACGCCGCTCGGGGTCGGCCGCCGCTCGGGGTCGGCCGCGCCGAGAACGGCTCCGCCGACGGTGGCCTGGTCCAGGGCGGTCCACACCGAATCGATCACAGTGGACAGCGGCGCGGGCACGGCGCCGCTCAGGTGGACCCTGCAGGCCGCGCAGGACTCCAGGTGCGCTTCGAGCGCCCACAGCAGGTCAGCGGGCAGATCCGCGCCCCGGGCGTAGCGGCCGACCAGGTCGGCCGGGACGTGTTCGGTCATGACAGTGCCTCCCGCATCGCGATCCTCGCCCGCCTGGCGCGGGTCTTGACCGTCCCCTCCGGCACACCGAGCAGGACGGAGGTCTCGCGGACGCTCAGCCCGTCCAGGACCATCGCCTGCAGCACCGCGCGCAACTCCGGCGCGAGGGTGCGCAACGCCCCGCCCACCTCGTCGTCGAAGGTGCCCGAGAGCACCTCCTCCTCGGCGGCGGGCCAGGTCCCGGCCCGGGGAAGCGGCTGCTGGGACCTCGCCCTCCGCCGGAAGGCGTCGACGAGCCGCCGGGCCGCGATCGTCCACAGCCACCCGACGGCGCTGCCGTCCACGGCGGCTCCGGCGAAGGAGCCCGCGGCACGCCAGACGGCCAGGTAGGTCTCCTGCATGACCTCGGCGACGATCTCGTCGTCGGAGCACCGCCTGCGCAGTCGCACGGCCAGCCACGGCGACGTGCACCGGTAGAGGTCCTCGAAAGCGCCGCGGTCGCCTCGGGCGATCGCGCGCACCATCTGTTCCTCGTTCACAACCGGCAAGACGACCGGCGCCCGCGAAAGGTTCGCAACACCGTGTGCCGTGCGTCATATCCGAACGGGCGCTTGTCCGGATCGATCGGGGTTGAGTCTCCACCCGCTGGAGAGTTCAGGATGGGGTGCGTGGACGACGAACTGCTCACCATCGGCCAGCTCGCGCGGCGGACCGGCGTGCCGGTGCGCACGCTGCGCTTCTGGTCCGACGACGGCACGCTGACCCCCGCCGACCGCTCCCCCGCGGGCTACCGGCGCTACGGCGTGGACGCCGTCGCGCGCGTCGAGCTGATCCGCGCGCTGCGGGAACTCGGGTTCGGCCTGGACGAGGTGGGCCACGTGCTCGCCGGGCGCACCACGCTCGCCCAGGTCGCCGACGCGCATGTGGCCGCGCTCGACGCCAGGATCAGAGCGCTCAAGGTGAGCCGCGCGGTGCTGTCCACGGTATCCCGACGAGGTTCGACCGCTGAGGAGACAACCGTGATGAACCGGCTCGCCAGGCTTTCGGCCACCGAGCGCGCCCGCGTGATCGAGGAGTTCAAGGAGGAGGTGTTCGGCCCGCTGGACCTCCAACCCCGGGTGCGCGACCGCCTGCGCGACCTCGCCATCGACCTGCCCGAGGACCCCACCCCGGACCAGGTCGACGCCTGGATCGAGCTGGCGGACCTCGTCCAGGACGAGGACTTCCGCACGCGGATGCGCGCCATGCTGGAGCTCACCGCCCCCCGCCCCGGGGAACCAGCGCACCCGGCGGCGTCGATCTGGTGGGCCCGCCACATCGTCACCCAGGTCGCCGACGCGCGGCGACGCGGCGCCGGGCCGGACAGCCCCGCGGCGGCCGACCTGCTGACCGACCTCTTCGGGCAGCACGACCGCGCGGCCGTGCTCGCCGGTCTGGAGGCGGGACTGGCCGCGCGCGCCGAGCACTACCGCGTCCTGGTCGCCCGCGTCCGCGGCGGCCGCTCGGCCCCCGACGCCACCGCCGACCTCGAATGGCTCGCCGACGCCCTGCGCCGGACCGTCCCGGGCGGTCACGACCACCGCCGCGCCCCCGGGTCGGACCCGCTCAGGGAGAGTGGAAGAGAGCTGTGACCTGGGTTCCGATGCCGGAGTGGTCGATGACGACGTACTTGGCCAGGGCGTCCACCATGCGCAGCCCGTGCCCGCGCGCTCCGCGGTCGGCGGGCGGCGGTCGCCACCTCCCGACGTCGGAGACGGTCAGCGACAGCCAGCCGTCCCACGCGCGGGCGGTCAGCGCGACCGGGCCTGGTCCACCGTCACCGTAGGCGTGGTCCACGGCGTTGGCGACGAGTTCGGTTCCGACCAGCACCACGTCTTCCACCGTCTGACCAGGTACGTGCCGCGCGCTCAGCCACCCGCGAAGCGCGTGCCGCCCTCGCGTGGGGGCGTCGCGGTCGGCGAGCAGCCGCACTGTCAGCTCCTGCTGATCTGGCGGACCCGGCGCACCAGGCGGCGGGAAGAGGGGGCGCGGCGGCGTGGCCTCGCTCCTGCCACCGCGCCCGAGGTCCGGGTTGTCCATCGTGCTGCCGGGATACCCACCGCGCCCGAGGCCAACCCACCGGCGGCGAACTCGTGCGAAAGTCACACAGGCGTCCACTCCCGTCACGCGCGGCGTCCGGGCGCGCGGCGGCCGGTGAACCGTCCGGTCGGATCGCCTCAGGTGGTGGGTGCGGCGGGAACGCGCAGGACGAGCAGGGCGGTGTCGTCGGTGGGCTGCTTGTGGTTGTGCTCGGCGAGGCGGACGACGATCTCCTCGGCCGTCATGCCCGCGCAGGCGGCGAGGACGCGGGCCAGGCCGTCCTCGCCCAGCATGGGGCGGTGGCCGTCGACGGGCTCGGGCGGGCGGGCCTCGGTGGCGCCGTCGGTGAAGAGGAGCAGGGCGTCGCCGGGGGCGAGGCGGAACCGCACGTCGACCAGGGTCACGTCGGGGAAGACCCCGAGGAGGCTGCCGGGGCGGCCCGCGGGCTCGACGCCGCCATCGGCGCGCAGGATCAGCTGGTGCGGGTGGCCCGCCAGGCACAGCCTGCCCGCGACGCCCCGGTTCGTCGCCCGGAAGGTGGCGTAGGCGGCCGTGAGGAAGCGGGTGCTCCCGGGGTGCTGGTCGAGCAGCGCTCCGTTCAGCCTGCCGAGCACGGTGGCCGGTGAGCTGTGCTGGGTGCCCTCGGCGCGGGCGGTGTAGCGGGCCAGCGCGGTGATCTTCGCCGCCTCGATGCCGTGCCCGCACACGTCGCCGATCACGGTGGCCCACCACTGGCCCGACGCGCGGAAACAGGTCGAAGAAGTCGCCGACGACGGTGTCGCCGCCCGCGGGCAGGTAGGAGGCCGCGGCCTCCAGCCCCGGCAGCGGGGTCAGCCGGGGTGGCAGCAGGCTCTCCTGGAGGCTGCGGGCGAGGTCGGCCGACGCCGCCTGCGCTTTGCGGGAGACCGACAGCGAGTGCCGCAGGTTCACCTCGTTGCCGACCGCCCTGGCGAGGGTCTCCAGGGCTTTGAGCTCAGCGGGCTCCCAGCGGCGCGGCCGGTCGTCGACCACGCACATGCTGCCCAGCACCTCGCCGCCGGGGCCGAGCACGGGGTAGCCCGCCCACGCCCCTATCGCCATCGGCTCCACCGAGGGTGCTCCCGGGTGCGCGGGTCGCGCACGGCGTCCTCCACGACGAAGGGCTGGCCTTCCAGCCCGACGATGAAGTAGCAGAAGCTCTCCCGCACCGGGCCCTGGCGGTTGGCCGGGTCAGCCGGGTCGGCGGCGTCACCGAAGTCGATGCCGACGCAGGACTTCCAGAACGAGCGCCTGCCGTCCACCAGCGTGATGAACGCCCGCCCGCACCCGGTCACGACGGAGGCCAGCTGCGCCAGGTCGTCGAACGCCTCCTCCGGTCCGGTGTCGAGCAGGCCGGTCGCGTGCACCGCCGCGAGCCGGGCGGGACCGACGAGCGCCGTGGGGAGCCCGTCGGCCATCACCCCGCCGGGGTAGACGATCGCTTCGGCCATTCCGCCCCTCGTCGGCCCGCAGGAAGACAGCGGACGTGCAGTCACGAGCGGTTTGCGCTCATCAGGGGCCAGCCTACGTCACCGAGGCGGTTTCGCCGCGAACACAGCCGGCGGTCGCTGCCCGCGGGCGCCGGTCAGCTGTTGATCAGCTGTTGCGCAGTGGCGCCCCGACCGCGTGCAGGTGGCGCAGCACCGCGGCCATGGACGCGAAGAAGCCGCTCTGCGCGTAGTCGACACCGTTCCTGGCGCAGAACTCCTGCACGATGGACTGGGCGCGGCGCAGGTTCGGGCGCGGCATGCTGGGGAACAGGTGGTGCTCGATCTGGTAGTTCAACCCGCCCAGCGCGAAGTCCACCACCCGCCCGCCGCGCACGTTGCGGCTCGTCATCACCTGCTTGGCGAAGAAGTCGAGCTTGGTGCCCGCCGCCACCGTCGGCATCCCCTTGTGGTTCGGCGCGAACGAACATCCCATGTAGACACCCCACAAACCTTGGTGCACGGCGATGAACGCGACGGCGACCGCGGGCGAGAGCACGAGGAACACCGCCGCCAGGTACACGGCGATGTGCAGGGCGATCACCGCCACCTCCCGGCGCGGGGACTTGACCTCCCCGTTCCTCGCCGCCGCGATACCCGCCCAGTGCAGGTTCAGCCCTCCAGGAGCAGCAGCGGGAAGAACAGGAACGCCTGGTGCTTGGTCGTCCACCGCACGAACCCGCTCTTCGTGCCCGCCTGCGCGGCGAAGAAGGCCAGCAGCGGGATGTCCACGTCGGGGTCATCCTCTTCGTGGTTGGGGTTCGCGTGGTGACGAACATGCTTGCCCATCCACCACTGGTAGCTGATACCCACCAGACCACCGTGCAGATAGCCCACCGCGTCGTTCGCCCGGTGCGACCGGAAGATCTGGCGGTGACCGGCGTCATGGCCGATGAACGCCAACTGCGCGCCCATCACCGCCAGGAACGCCGCCACCGCCAACTGCCACCACGAATCCCCGATCAGCGCGAACGCCACCCAGCCCGCGGCGAACGCCGCCAGGTTCAGCCCGATCCGCACCGCGTAGTAGCGGTGGCGGCGGGCCAGCAGACCCGAGCCCCGGACGAGCCGGACCAGCTCGGTGAAATCCCCAGTCCGACCGGTCTCGGCAGGAGAGGAGAGCGTCGACATTCGGCCTCCCGGCAGCTGATGGGTTGTCGCGCCGGGGTCATGGGCGTCACGACAAGCGATTCCCGCGGCGCGGCCGCGGCAAACCCACCGCTCGGCGGGAGCGGTTCACCTCACCCGCGGTGGTGTGCGCCCGGGGGTGAGGATCAGGTGGGGGTCCAGGGTGAGGTCGACGATCTGGCGGGCGACATCGGCGAGTCGGGCGTTGTGACTGCGCCCGTGCGCGCGCAGCGCTTGGAACGCCTGGTCCATGTCGACCCCGCCCGCGTGGGCGAGCACGCCCTTGGCCTGCTCGATGAGCACGCGGCTGTTGAGCGCGGTCTGCAGCTGCTCGGTGAGGACCTCGCCGCGGTGGATGGCGCGCTCTTGGAGGATGCCGATCGTGGCGGTGTCGGCCAGCGCGCGCACGACCTGGGTGTCCTGCTCGCGCATGGGCCTCGGCTCGCTGTTGAACAGGTTGAGGGCGCCGATGGTGTCCCGCCGCAGCCTCAGCGGGATGGCGTGCACGGCGGCGAAGCCGTGGTCGAGCGCCCGCTCGGCGAACCGCGGCCAGCGGTCGGCGGAGGCGGCCAGGTCCGGGACGGACACCGGCTCGCCGGTGGCGAGGCAGTCCAGGCAGGGGCCTTCGTTGGTCTGGATCTGGAACAGCTCCAGCAGCCGGGTCTCCTCGGTCGAGGACGCGATCACCTGGAGCCCACCGCGCTGGTCGGAGAGCAGCAACCCGGCCGCGACGGCGTCGAGCAGGCTGACGCAGTAGCCGACGAGCTGGTGCAGAAGGTCGACGACGTCGTAGTCGTCGACCAAGGTGTCGGCCATCTGGACGAACGCGCCCACCAGCCGCGCCTCGCGCTCGGACGCCAGTATCTCCTCCACGGACGCGTTCCTCTCTTTGCTCGTCTCAGCGTAGAACTCTCAGGGCACGCGGACCGGACGACCGGTCACGGCGGGCCGAGGTCGGCGGGGCTGAGCCTGCGGTTCACCACGTCGTCGGCCACGTCGTCGACCAGGCGTCCCACGGAATAGGCGTACCCGCGCAGCCGGGCTAGCGCGTGCTCGGCGGGCACCCCGAACTCGGCGATCAGCATGCCCGTCGCCTGGTGCACCGTGGCGCTGCGCATCGGCGTGTCGGACCACGGCCCGTCCTTGTCCCCGAGGCGCAGACCGAGCAGCACCACCGTGGCGATGTCGACCAACCGCAGGGCGATGCCCACCTCCGTGGCGGTCAGCCAACCGGACGTGCGACGGTACATGTCCAGCGCGCCGATGCTGATGGCACCGCTGAGCAACGGGAAACCGAACAGGGCGCCGACCGGTTCCGCGGCGATCTCCGCGGCGAACACCGGCCACGCCGCCGTGCTGGAGTGCCGCAGGTCGGGGACCAGGACCGGCCGCCGCGCGTCGAACGCCTGGAAGCAGGGCCCCTCGCCGAGGCTGAACTGCAGCGCCTCGATCCGGGCGGCCACCTCGTCGCTGGCGTAGAGGCTCTCCCGCCCCGAGGTCCCGGTCATCACCGACACGGACACGCCATCGATGGGCAGCAGGTCGACGCAGGCCCGGCAGATCCGCTCCAGGGCCTCGACCCCGGTGCCGCCCGCCGACATCCCGCCGACCACGGATGCCCTGACCTGCTCGACGGCGTCACCGCGGGGGTCGGTCACCGACTGGGGGCTGACGACATGGACCGCACAACACCTCCGCCGCGCCACGCAAGTAATCCCTGAACGCAGCGGGGACAAGGCCCACGCACAAGGTCGATCACCGCGAACTGTACCGCACCCCCGACACCGCATCCCCACGCCTCAGGCGGTTTGACCCACCCGGCCGCGGGAATCCCCGACAAGACGGTCGCCCGAGACCCCGGTGCGCGCGAGAACCCGCGGGCCGGGCACGCGCTCTGCCGTCATCCACCGATGTCGTCGGCGCCGCGCGCGGGATTCCCGCGCGGGCCCGACACCTGAGGAGACCCGAGTGACCAGTCACATCGACAATGCCAAGCCGGACAACGCCAAGCCCGACAGCGCCATGACCGGTAGCGCCATGACCGACAACCCCCGAGCCGACAGGACGGGGATCGAGAGGAGCGCGGGCACGTCGGCGGCCGACTCCCGGGGAGCGTCGGCGCACGGCGGGTCTCTGGGCGCCACGACGATCGCCGACACCGTCGTGCAGAAGGTGGCGGGTCTGGCGACGCGTGAGGTGGCGGGAGTGCACGCCCTCGGCGGCGGCGCGTCGCGGGCCTTCGGCGCGCTCCGCGAGCGCATCCCCGGCGCCACGGCCTCGGCGGGCCAAGGCGTGTCGGTCGAGGTCGGCGAGCGGCAGACGGCCATCGATCTGCAGATCCTCGTCGAGTACGGGGTGCCGATCGCCGACCTGGCCCGGTCCGTGCGGCGCAACGTCGTCGGCGCGGTCGAGCGGATGACCGGGCTGGAGGTCGTCGAGGTGAACATCGCCGTCACGGACGTGCACATCCCCGGCGCCGACGACGCCGACGACGGCACCGCCGAATCGGGCCGCGTCCGATGACGGTGGCAGACCCGGTCGCCTTGGCCGCCCTGGTGGCCGCGCTTCCGCAGGTGGCGGGCCTGCACAGCGGCAGGTACGGCGAGATCACCACCCTGCTGCCCGGCCGCCGTGTTCTCGGCGTGCGGGTCCGCGACGACGACGTCACCATCGGCGTCGTGGCCCGCTATCCCGTGCCGGTCGCCGAGGTGGCGGCCGCCGTGCGCGCCGCGGTGGCCCCGGTGGCGGTGGACGTCTGGGTCGGCGACGTCTGCCTGGACCCGACCCAGAGCGGCCTGGTGGTCGGCGAGACCCCGATCGGGGAGACCGGGCAGAACCGCGCGGTGGACGCCTTGCGCATCCGGTTCCCGGCGAGGACGTCGTGACGGCCTCCGGCGGAGGCCTCGTCACCGGTCTCGCGCTCGGGTTCGCCGCCGCGTTCGGCGGGTTCGGCGCCTTCGCCATCGTGCTCGTGCTCGGCGCGCTCGGGCTCCTCGTCGGAGCCGCCGTGGACGGCAGGCTCGACCTCGCCGCGCTCACCGGTCGCGCCCGCCGCGCCCGCGGCGGCGGGCTGTGAGCCTCGACCCCGCCGAGCGCGGGACCCTCGCGATCAGCGAGACCGCCGTGGCGCGCATCGCCGCCCGCGCGGCCACCGAGGTCCACGGCGCCGGGGAGCCGCCCGGCCGCGGCTCCGGCGCCGCGGCCACGGTCCGCGGACCGGCCGCGGCGCTGCGGGTGCGCGCCTCGATCGACTACCCGCTGCCGGTGCGGGCGACGGTGGACGCCGTGCGGAGCCACCTCATCCGCCGCGTGGGAGACCTCACCGGGCTGACGGTGACCCAGGTTGACATCACGGTGTCCGCGCTGCGCACGCGGAGCGCCGGGTGACCCGCTCCCGCAGACGACTCGCCGCGGCGCTCACGGCGCTGGTCGTGCTCGTCGTCTGCGTTCTTACCGCCGTGGTCGCTCTGCGCGCGGCGCTCGGCGACGTACCCGCGGACGCCTACCGCGACATCGCCTCGACTCTGCGCGCGACCGCGTGGGACAGCGCGGTGCCCACCCTGGTGGGTGCGGTGGCCGCGGTTCTCGGCGTGGTGCTCTTGGCGGCGGCGGCGCTGCCCGGTTCCTCTCCCGTCGTGCCGCTGCGCGACAGCGGAGACGGGGTGCGGTGCTGGATTCGCCGCCGCGGCTACCGAGCTGATCTGCGCGACGCAGCGCGCGGGGTCGACGGGGTGTCGAAGGCCAGGGTCCGCGCCGGGACTGGCGACGTGCTGGCCTCGGTGCGCACCCGCCGGAGCGGCTCGGGCGAGCTGGGCACGGCTGTGCACGCCGCGGTCGAAGGCCGCCTCGGCCGCTGGGGACTGGCGATCGAGCCCGCTGTGCGCGTCCGCGTTCGCCGCGACAGGGCCGCGCGGTGAACCCCGTGGGTGTGCTCAACCGCACCGTCCTCGGCCTGCTCGGGTTCCTCCTCCTGGCCGCGGGGGCATTCGTCGTCTGCGCCCGCTTCGGCGTGCTTCCGCGGCCGCGGGCCGGCGAAGGGCTGGTCGCGGGAACGGGGCTGCCGCCGACCTGGGTGTGGTCGGTCGTGGCGGCGGCCGCGGTGGTCGTGGGGCTGCTGGCGCTGGGGTGGCTGGCAGCGCAGGTGCCGCGCGGGCCGAGGAGCCGGACGTGGCCGGTCGGCTCGTGGTCGGAGCACGGGCGCACGCACCTGACGACCGCGACGGCTCTGGCCCCGCTGCTCGAGGAGCTCCGCGGCTTCCCCGGTGTCCGGTCCGCGGGCGGGGATCTGCGCGGCGACCCGCCCGGCGTCCTGCTGGTCCTGTCGCTCGTCGTCGAGCGGACCTGCGACCCCGGCGAGGTCAGGGGAATGCTCGTCTCCCGGGCGCTGCCCCGCCTGCGCGGCGCCCTAGAGCTGGACGACCTGCCCACCGCGGTGGAGTTCCGCTTCGCCACGAGCACGCCCGGCCGCGGTCGCCGCGGGCGCGTCGTGTGACCGGGCAGGACACCCGTTTCGCGGTACTGCCCGCGCCGGGACGCGCTACAGTCATACCTCAGATTCAGCTCTGCTGACGTTGGCCCGGACCCCGCCGACGCACGATCGACGGGAGTCCTCCATGCCGGACGCGTTCCGGTCCGCAGACGCGGCCGACGGCTACGATTCCGACACCGGTGGCGCCCTCTGGCGCTCCGTGCTCGCCGACGCCGCGAGCAGGTACCGCGACTCGACCGCCGAGGGCGGGCTGCTCGGCGAGACCGCGACACCGCTGCCCGAGGCCGGGCACGGCTCCGAGCCCGACGCCGAGGCGCTGCTGCACCGGGCGGTCCGGTTCCGCGCCGAGGGCGGCGCGGCGGCGGTGACGACGGAGTCCGTGCTCGCCGACGCGCTGGCACTGGCGGTCGGGATGGCGAGGGAGTCCGCGCGGCGCGAGCGCTGGGCGCTGGCGGCGGCCTCCGCGAGCACCGGTGTGCTGAGCGGCAACGGGCAGCGCCCGCTGGAGCACGTGGCGCGCCACGCCGCTCGGGCCGCCTGCGCGGACTACGGCACGCTGACCCTGCTCGTCGCCCCCGGGCTGCTGGCGGTGCGGGCGGCGTGGGGGGCCGTGGAACCCACCCTGGTCGGCACCTGTCCGGACACGGCAGGCAGCGTCGCGGGCCGGGTGATCGGCTCCGGGAAACCGCTGCTGGCAGCCGAGTACCCGGACGCCCGCACGCTCGGGCCCGTGGCCGCCGTCCCGGTGCTGCGCCACGACAGGGTGATCGGCGCCCTCGTGGTCGGCCGGGCCGAGGGCGGACGACCGTTCACCCCGGCGGACCTGGACGAGCTGGGGCACTTCGCGACGCACACCGCGCCCGCCCTCGAAGCCGTGGGCTCGGGCGCGCTCCGCCGGGGGACCGCCGAGCGCGGGACCGAGGAGGCGATCGCCGAGGCGGCCGACCACGTGATCGGGGACCTGTTCACCGTCGGCCTCGGGCTGCAGGGGATCATCGCCACGACGGCGTCGCCGGTGCAGCGCGAGCGCCTGACCCGCTACCTCGACTCGACCTCGGCGATCATCACGCGCGTCCGGGAACTCCTCTCGACGGGCCCCGCCTCGCGCACGCACCCCGTCCCGCTGTCACTGCGCCTGCTCTCCACTGTGGACGCGGGTGAGCTGACCACCGGTCTGCACATCCGCGCGTCCATCGAGGGGAACGTCAACAGCGCGCCCGGCCACCTCGCGGACGAGGTGGTCACAGTGGTGCGCGACGCGCTGGCGACGGTCTCCCACGCCCAGTCGGTCAACCTGACCGTGAACTACGGCGCAGGCGGGTTCACCGTGGTCGTGGCGGACGACGGCCTGGCGACGCTCGGCCGCTCCCGGCTGGTGACGCGGCTGCGCGAGTGCGCCGAGAACCCGCGCGCGGCGCGCCAGGACCGGTGCGCCGAGGGCCGCAACCGCCTCACCTGGACCACGCGATCCCCGTGGTGAGCGGGGTGGGCTCAGTTCCTCGGCCGCTCGTCGCCGCCGCTGATCGGCCCCCTGGTCGAGTTGGAGTAGGTCATCCCGCCGGTGCTCGCCGAGCACAGGCACCGCCGCGTGCTGCCGCCCGCCGCCATCGCCGCGCAGAAGCGGAGCGCGACGGCGTCGTGGTCGGCGAGGGGGTGGGGGCAGGCTCGGCACCCGTCCGCCACGTCCTCGGCCGTCGGGATGTCCCCGGCGGGCAAGGGGTTCTGCGGCAAGGGGTTCTGCGGCAGCGGGGTCTGCGGCGACGGGTTCTGTGGCAACGGGCTCTGCGGCAACGGGCTCTGCGGCAACGGGTTCTGCGGCAACGGGTTCTGCGACATGGTGCGGCCTCTCGGTCGTCGAGCGGAGAGGTCACCGGGAGGATGCCTCCACGTCCTTGTCCCGGCACTGTCCACCGGGATCCATGGTTCGACACTACGCCCCCGCGGCGGGACCGCCCGCCCAACCCGAGTCCACTGAGGATGAACATCGTTCACCGCCACCACGGGCGGACGCGGCAGCGTACACTGCGGATACCGGAGGCGATCGAGCATTCCCGATTCACGGTTGCCGCCCTCGGCGAGTTGGCTACCCCGGCGCCCGCGGGCGTTCGGAGGCGGGAGTGCCCGAGATGACCTCGGACCAGCCCAGCACCGCACGATCACGAGTGGCGATGAAGCCCCGCGGGTCCACCCGCGGGCAGCTGGACGGCGGGTGGTGGCCCGCCTCCGACGACCTGGCAGCCGAGGCGCCCGCACTGGCGGGATCGCTGCGGGAGCAGGTCGGTGCGGTCAGCCGCATCTCTTACCACCTCGACGGTTGGCCGACGACGCGGCGCAAGCTCACCTCGGACGGGCGGTTGATCCGCCTGGAGGGCTTTCACTCCATGACGCGGGACACGATCGTGGTGATCGGTGCCGACGCGCGGAGGGTGACCTTGTTGCTGGTGCCCCACAGCACCCCGGGCGGCGTCGCCCGGGCGCTGCTGCGCTCCGCCGCGCGCCCGGAGTCCACCGACTCCGCCGAGGAGATCCTCACGGGCAACGGCCTGCAGATCCCGCGCGCCAGTCAGGCGAGGCAGCGCTGGGAAGCCGACGGCGGAAGCCTCGCAGTCAGATGACGCGGCGCGGACGCACCGTGCTGCTCCCACACGAGAGCGCGCTGCGGGAGATCGTCTCCGCGCTGCGGCGCGCGGTGGACAAGTGGACCACGAGATGACCCCGCGCCCGGACCGGCTCGCGCTGCGGGAGTGGCATGTGGACGACGCGGCGGCCGCGCTCTCGGTCTACAGCCACCCCGAGGTCGTGCGGTGGCTGATCCCGGACATGGACCGCGTTCCCGGCGTGGCCGCCATGCGGCTGCTGCTGCAGCAGTGGATCGCCGAGAGCACCCGGATCACCGCGAACGGCGGGCGGTGGGCTGTGTACCGCGTCGCCGACGGCCGGGTCGTCGGCGGCGCGGTGCTGCTGCCGCTGCCCCCCGGCGACGAGGACTGGGAGATCGGCTGGCAGCTGCACCCCGGGGTGTGGGGGCAGGGCCACGAGGAAGACTGCGCGTTCACCCTCGCCTCGCTGGCGTTCGAGCGCGGCCACTCCGAGGTGTTCGCCGTCGTGCGGCCCGGCAACACCTCCTCCGCGGCGGTGCGACGCAACGGCATGCACTGGGTCGGTGAGACCAGCAAGTACTTCGGCATCGACCTCCAGGTCTTCCGACTGCGCAAGGCCGACTTCGACAGGACGGCGCCTGAGGGGCACCAGCCCCCGACCTACGCCGACATCTGATCCGGCTCCGCCGGCCGCCCACGCCCGGTGATGAGCACTCCCCGTCGCGCCGCCCGACTCGGGCGCGCGTCACCGAACACTCCCCGAGAGGCCCCCGATGGCCCTGGCCTACGGCCACTTGAGCACCTACCCGCCCACCCAATGCGGCCTGGCCACCTTCGCGGCCGCGCTGAACCACCACATCGCCGCGAGCGCGCCGGACAGCCGCTCGCGCGTCGTGCGCGTGCTCGGCGACACCGAGCCCCGGATGGGCGCGGGCGGACGCCGCGGCGTCGCCCACGAGATGGAACCCGGCGGGGCCAGGGCCGCCGCGGCGGTGCTCGACCGCTGCGACGTCATCGTGGTCCAGCACGAGTACGGCATCTACTCCGGACAGGACGGCGACGACGTGCTCGCGGTGCTCGACCGCGTACGCGTGCCGGTGGTCGTGGTGCTGCACACGGTTCTGACCGCACCCACCCCCCATCAGCGCGAGGTGCTGGAACAGGTGGTCGACCGCGCCGCCGCCGTCGTCACCCTGTCCCTGTCCGCTCAGCAGCGGCTCCTCGCGGGCTACGCGGTGCGCAGACCGGAGTCGGTGGTCGTCATCCCGCACGGCGCTGTGCTCACCGACCGCTCCGATCGAATCGCCCGCGGCGGCAGGCGCCCTCTCGTGCTCACCTGGGGGCTGTTGAGCCCCGGCAAGGGGATCGAGTGGGGCATATCGGCGCTGCGCGAGCTCCGCGACCTGCGACCCCGCTACCTGGTCGCCGGGCAAACGCACCCCAAAGTGCTGGCGCGCGACGGCGAGGCGTACCGCAGGGGGCTGCGCGAGCGCGCCGCCGCCGAGGGCGTGGCCAACCTGGTCGAGTTCTCGTCGGGCTACCTGAGCGCCGGTGCGCTGGCCTCGTTGGTGTCACGGGCGGACGTCGTGCTGCTCCCCTACGACTCGACCGAGCAGGTGACCTCCGGCGTCTTGGCCGAGGCGTTGGCGGCGGGCCGCCCGGTCGTGGCGACGGCGTTCCCGCACGCGGCCGAGCTGCTGGCCGACGGCGTCGGGCTGCTGGTGCCCCGGCACGACGCGGCGGCCATCGCCTCGGCACTGCGCCGGGTGCTGACCGAGCCGGGGCTGGCGGGCGAGCTGGCCGACCGCGCGACCGCCGCGGCGGCGGGAACCGGCTGGCCCGCGGTGGCCGCGAGCTACCACAGTCTGGCCTGCGACGTCGTCGCCGCCCGGACGGGGGTCCCGGCATGAGCGGCCCGAGTTTCGCCCACCTGTACCGCCTCAGCGATGACACCGGGCTGTTCGAACACGCCCGGGGTCCGCTGCCGCTGCGCGAGCACGGCTACTGCCTGGACGACGTCGCCCGCGGCCTGGTCGTGCTGTGCCGCGAGCCCGCACCGGACGAGCGGAAGGTCGAAGCGGCCGAGAGGTACCTGGCTTTCACCGCGCACGCCCAGGCCGCCGACGGTCGCTTCCACAACAGGCTAGGCGCCGACCGCCGGTGGCGCGACGAGCCCGGCACCGGTGACTGGTGGGGCCGCGCCCTGTGGGGGTTGGGCACCGCGGCGGCGCGCGGCCCCCGCCCGTGGCTGCGGGCCGCGGCACTGGCCTGCTTCGACTCCGGTGCGCTCAGGCGGTCGACGTCGGTCCGCGCGATGGCTTTCGCCGCGCTCGGCGCCGCCGAGGTCGTGCGGGCCGTCCCCGGCCACCGCCAGGCCGCCGCGCTGCTGGCCGACGCCGCCGCGGCGGTAGGACGGCCGCGACCAGACCAGGGGTGGCCGTGGCCGGAGAAGCGGCTCTTCTACGCCAACGCCGTCCTGCCCGAGGTGCTCATCGCCGCGGGTCACCTGCTGCACGACGAGAGCGTCCGCGACGACGGCCTGCGGCTGCTGCGCTGGCTGCTCGACGTCGAGACCAGCGCCGTGCGGCTCTCGCCGACCGCGGCGGGCGGGTGGGGTCCCGGCGAGCCGCGCCCGGCGTTCGCCCAGCAGCCCATCGAGGTCGCGGCGCTGGCCGACGCGTGCACCCGCGCCGAGCAGGTCACCGACGACCGGGAGTGGTCGACGCACACCTACCGCGCCGTGGCGTGGTTCCACGGCGACAACGACCTCGGGCTCCCGCTGCTGGACCCGGAGACCGGAGGCGGGCGCGACGGCCTGGAGCGCGACGGGTGCAGCCGCAACCAGGGCGCGGAGTCGACGCTGGCGCTCATCTCCACCTTGCAGCACGCGCGCCTCCCGGTGGGGAGCAGCCGGTGAGCCCGGCACTTCGGCGGTCGGCGGCGCGGTTGCGCCCCGACCCGAGCCGGGTCATCGCCAGGATGTTCATCCCCGGAGAGGAGCGCCCGGAGCACGACTCCCGCTCGGCCGCGGTGATCAATCGGGTCTTGGCCCTCGACGAGGCGACCGTCGGCACCGCGCTGGCCGCCACCGTGCGGAGCTTCGCGGGCAGGCACCGGAACCTGCGCCGCGTCTTCGCCGAGCACTACGCCAGCGTCGGCCACCGCGTGGCGGACGGGACCGGGCTCTCCGAGGACCGCGAGCAGTTGATCGGCGCCTACTTCACCCACGAGTACGCGGTGGAGGGCGCCGCGCTCTGCAACCCGTCGATGGTCCCGGCCCCCGACCAGTCCGGGGTCCCGCCCGGTTCCCTGCGCGCCGTGATGAGCGTGCGCGGGATCGGGGAGGGGCACCAGTCGTCGGTGGGCTTCCGCACGGCGACGCTCGACGCGGACGGCGCCGTCGCGGTGGACCCGGCACCGCCCCTGGCGGTCACCGGCGATCGGCGCCCGGCGGTCCACCACAAGAGCACCTTCACCGGCAAGCTCACCGACCTGGGCGACGACGACGAGGTCTCGGCCGTGCTGAACCGCTACCTGCCTGAGCGCTTCACCGATGACGAGTTGGAGAGCCTGCTCGCGGGCCTGCACCCCGGGCTGCTCGCCCGCCGGGAAACCCACCGCACCGTCGAGCTGATCCGCTGGATCGCCGCCTGCGCCTACACCTCGGAGTTCGCCGAGGGCACCGCGCTCGGCGAACGGGTCCTGTGGCCGAGCGCACCGGCTGAGCGGCAGGGCATCGAGGACGCGCGGTTCGTCCGCTTCACCGACAGCGGCACCAGCACCTACTACGCGACCTACACCGCCTACGACGGCTCCAACGCCGCGCCGCACCTGGTGCAGACCGATGACTTTCGCACCTTCCACTTCTCCCCCACCGCGGGAGTGGCCGCGCGCAACAAGGGCATGGCGCTGTTCCCCCGGCGGATCGGCGGGCGCTACGCGGCGCTGACCCGCGGCGACGGCGAGCGCACCTTCCTCGCCACCTCCGAGGACCTCGGGGTGTGGGGGTCGCCCGTGCCGGTGCACGCCCCCGCCGCGGACTGGGAGCTCGTCCAAGTCGGCAACTGCGGCTCGCCGTTGGAAACCCCGCGGGGCTGGCTCGTGCTGACCCACGGTGTCGGCCCGATGCGGGTGTACTCGATGGGCGCCATGCTGCTCGACATCGATCACCCCGACCGCGTGCTGGCCGCGCTGCCCAGACCGCTGCTCACCTCCGACCCGGCCGAACGCGACGGCTACGTGCCCAACGTCGTCTACTCCTGCGGTGGCCTGCTGCACGCGGGCAACGTCGTGATCCCGCACGGCATCGCTGACGCGTCCATCGGCGTGTTCTCGGTGCCGCTGACCGAACTCCTGGACGCCATGCTGCCGGTACGCCGGTGACGGCTGAGCCACCACGCGGACAGCGTGCGGTGGCCCGAGGCGAACCAGACCCCCAGGCGGGCCAAGTTTCCGTAGACATGCGCGTCTTGCTCCGTCAGCACAACGTCGCGAGCACCCGCGGCACTTGGGTGCTCGCCCTGTCACGGTCGCACGTCGCAGGCGTACTCGAAGGTCGTGGGCGGGGGCGATCGATGGCGACCATGGCCTCGACGCTGATCTCGCCCGACTCAGCGAAGGTGAAGGTCATGTCGGTCGTCGTGCCCGCGGTGGTGAGCTCGGTAATGTGGCGGAAGGTGACGTAGCAGGGCTGGTGACGTCCTTCTTCCGGCGGGCCGACATCGAAGCCCGTGGTGCAGCCTGGCAGCGGGGTCTCCGAGACCGGCTCGGCAGTGCCGTCGCAGCCCACGTCCCAGTGCAGAACCGCCTCTTGCGCGTCGACAGCGCTCACCCCGGTCAGTCGATCGACCTCATCGTCGTTGTTGACCATGGTGAAGCGGACGACGACGTCATCTCCAGAGGCGTAGCGGTCGTCAGCGGGCGGCTGCAAGTGAACGTTGAGCACCTGCACCTGCCCTGATCGGCCGTTGTCCCCGAGCGTGCCCAGGTCGTCGTTCGGTCGCGGCCCGTCACCGCACCCAGCGACGGCCAGCAGTCCTATCGTGGCGAATCCCTTCAACACTCGTTCCATGTTGACAGCTCTATCCGCCAACTGCGGAACGCGAGCACGTCGCAGTGGTTTCGCAAAGAACCAGCCGCACCACCTCCATGAAAGTACGACGCGGTGACTTCGATGCTCGCCGGCAGGCCAGTGCGGGTCAGCGGCCGGGGATTCGCGGTCGACGCCGCCGTCCGCGTCCATGTGTCCGACGGCGGCCCTCTGGACTACGAGCCGACCGTCAGCGTGCGCAGAGGTCGGTCGGGGTTCGCCGCCCGCCTGGGCGGTGATGCGGAAGGCGCAGAGGTCGTAGCCGTTGCGCAGCAGCGTGGTGGTGATGCCCGCGATCTCTCTACCGGCGGCATCCGCTCGTCGGCAGATGAGAACGTTCGAGTGACGCGCAACTTGGCAAGAGCGGATGTTGAACGACGTTCAGCGAGTTCTGCGTGCGTGGGAACACGCTGTAGGCCGCGGTGGGCCGGAGAGCCCCGATCGGCCGGCCGGGACCGCAACAAGACCTCGGACAGGAGCAAACAGCCCGAGCCAGCGGACCATGACCATGTCAACGAGTGCCTGTTTCACTATGACGGCCTCTGCCCACGGCGACCCCGGATCCGTAATGCCTGGGGCAACCGACATGGTGAGCGGTAGCTCGCGAATGCCGCAACCCCGAAAAGGGACCCGGGAGAACGTCACACGCGGGTCGCCCGCCGGATCGGGGTAGCTGCGCCTATGCAGCTTCCACGGCCGCGAGCAGCAAAAATCATTCAGATACAGGGAAACCAACCCAGCAAAGTAGCGAAAGAGAAAGCCGCTACTTGAGCCACCCAACTGCGCCCAGATAGAGGTTGGGCCCGCACCGTGTGCGGGCCCAACGGACGTTCTACGCGCCTACCTCGAAGCAAACCTGCTGGTAGAGGGGTTGGGCGGAGAGTTCAACTCGGGCCTCGGACACCGGCACTAACCCTACGCACAGGGCGGATGGTCACATCGACCGTCCGCCCTTCGGCGTTGTAGACCATCTCAAGGTCAATCTCCTCGTACATCTCCTGTAGCGTCGCCGGGTCCGCCCGGTGGAGCTTTCGACCGACATCCCCGAGATAGTCGACCATCGCATCGATCTCAGCCTGGCCGAATGACCGGCCCACCGGAGCACGCCTCAACTCCGCCTCTGCAGCGTCCTTCTCTTCCTGGGCCCGGTTGATTCCCCCGGGTTGGCACCTGCCTCGATCGCCGCTTGCAAGCGCGTGGTCACGTCAGCAAGTCGCCGCCGCACCGGATCGAGATTCTCGGCCTGCGCTGTCGTCTCTTCCGTTGCCAGTAGCGCGCGCACAGTGGCATCCCGGTTCGCCGGTGCCAA
The DNA here is from genome assembly GCF_042657845.1 of Actinokineospora guangxiensis. Taxonomy (NCBI): domain Bacteria; kingdom Bacillati; phylum Actinomycetota; class Actinomycetes; order Pseudonocardiales; family Pseudonocardiaceae; genus Actinokineospora; species Actinokineospora guangxiensis. The sequence continues at coordinate 384,600 of NZ_JBHSKF010000006.1, forward strand.
CAATCCTCCGATCCACTCGTTCAACCGCTCGGTCACTGCGGCCTCGGGCAGGTAGACGTCCAACCAGCACGCTCAAGCCATGACGCGTTGTCGGTCAGGTCAGCGATGCCTGCCATGCAGCCAGCAGGCGCGGCTCAACGCAGTATGAGCCGTCACTGTGGATGTTGGTCACCTCACCCGCTACGAGCATCGCCACTCGCCCAAGCGCGATCCACAAGACCGGCTTGCTCTCAAAGAACCGGAGAAGCGGGAGTGTCACCATCCCCGGTGGGTTGCTCCGAGTGAGAGCGAGATGACTCCGGTGGAAGGGCAGACGACCAGCCCGCCCTAGAACACCGCAGTGAAGTCGGTTCCGTGCAGGTCGGCTGCCGCGGCGGCGATGTCCTCGGAGACGAAGAGGGGGCCGTGCGGAAGTTGGGGGACGGTGAAGACCGGGGCCGTGATCTTCTCCGGGCGGAAGGCGTAGGAGTCCACGGCCAGCACGGTGCCGTCGTCGAAGCGGATGATCTCGGAGGCCTCTTCGTCGAGGGCGTCGATTTCGGTCAGGGCATGGTAGAGGGTCAGGTCTGCGGTGGGGCAGGACAGGGGGAGGAACTCGCCCCACTCCTCTAGCAGTGGGGTCAGGGTCGACACCGCGGCCGGGCGGAGCACGAGGACGTGCTCGCCCAGCCACGGGAGGTCGGCACGGGTCCGTTTCTGCCCGTCGTCCTGCGTGCTCAGCAGGTTGACCCGCACCGGCTGCCAGTGCGGCAGCCGGGGGGTCGCACCCAGGCTCCTGATGAGCTCGTGATCGGTGTCGTGCACCGGGATCGCCCATTCGGAGCCTGGGTGGACCTGCGGTTGGAAGAGCCTCACTCATTGCCTCCGGGTCACGGGAAACCGCCGGACAGCAGGCGCTGCCTGATGTGGCCCAGGGACTGGATCACCTGTTGGCGGTTCTGCGCCCGGCCGATCAGGGCGTTCACCGCAGCGTAGTACCGGTCGGTGTGCACGGTGGAGTGAACCGCGGCCCCGCCCGCGTTGGCCGAACTCAGGTTGGACGGGAGGAAGACGCCGTTGGCCGCGTCGTCGAGGGCGATGCCGAAGCGCTGGAGCACCGCTCGTGCCGCCGAGGCCCGGGCGTCACCGCCCGCGACGATGTGGTGGGCGGCGGTCTGCGCGGGCCGGGAGTACCCGGCGCGGACCAGGTTCTGCCCGAGCAGGCGCGAGGAGTACGGCATCTGGGCGACGACCCGCGGCGCGGTGGCGGTGACCGCCCTGGGCGCCTGGGCCATGGCCGAGGTGCCCATCGAGCCCACCACCGAGATGCCCGCGTCGACCAGGTCGGCGTTCTCCCGGCTCACCCCCGCCGCCTGGATCGCCTGGCTGGTCAGCGAGCTCTCCTGCTCGCCGGTCCAGAGCTGGCGCAGGCCGGTGGCGGTGACGTCGGCGCCGTGCACGACGACCACGCCGCCCGCGACCGCGCCGACACCGGTCCACGAGGTGGCAGCGCCGCCCGCCGCGCCCGCCGCCATCTCCAGCACGCCGCCGACGACCTTGAGCCCTCCCATCACCCGGTTCCACGTGCTGGCGCCGGTCGGGTCGGTCAGGCGCACCGGGTTGTTGTTGGCGAAGGTGTAGGAGGCGAGGTTGAACGGCTGGAACACGCCGTTGTTCGGTTCACCGTCGAGGTAGCTGTCCAGGGCCGGGTCCGGGCTCTGCCACTGGGCGGTCTTCGGGTTGTAGTACCGGGCGCCGTGGTAGTAGAGCCCGGTCTCCTCGTCGAGTTCCTTGCCGCCGAACTGGTAGGGCACCGGTGTCGGCTGGGCGGGGTTCTCGTCCACCCACGTCTCGCCGAAGGCGAAGTACTCCAGGTGCTCGGTCAGGATCGCCCGCTCGTCGGTCACGAAGGACGAGGAGCCCAGGTGGTCGGCGTGGAAGAAGAACTGGTGGTTCTCGTAGCTGGTGTCGGGCTTGACCGTCTTGGTCGCCAGCCGGGTGTCGCCGATCCAGATGTGCTTGAAGCCGGTGCCGTTGCGCTCGCTGAAGTTCTGGTTCGGGTAGATGTGCTTCGGGCCCGCGTCCTTGACGACCCGATTGCCCTTGTCGTCGTAGACGTAGCGGACCGTCGCGGGCTGTTGCGGGGCGACGCAGGTGCTCGGGTCTTGGGCCACCGTGCGGTTGCGCGAGTGGTCCTGGTTGCAGGCGAGGCGGTTCTCCTCGTCCCAGACCAGCTGCCTGCGCTTGCCCGGCGCGGGCGGCTCGGTGTTGACGGTGTCGACGAGGTTGCCGTTGGCGTCGAACGCCTGGTTGACCGGGCCGACCTTGCTCGCCGCGTGCGGCTTGGCCGAGCCGTAGGTGTAGTCGTAGTCGTAGGTGGTCTTCTTCTGCACCTGGGCGTTGCCCGTCGTGGTGCCCGCTTCGAGCGTTTCCTGCAGCGGTTCCTCGGCTGGCTCCTCGACCGGCCCGACAGGGGCCAGCGCCGGGTCGACCAGGGTGCCTGCGGTCGGGTCGGCGTAGACCGTCCCGGTGGAGGTGTCGGCGGGCGGGACCGTCTGCGCGTTGTTGACGATCTCGTGTCGCTGGTTCTTCAGCGTGACGTTGTGGAGGGTGTCGTACCGCAAGGTCAGCGACTGCCGGTCCAGCTTGTTCTGCTTGTTGCGGTACTCGCCGGAAGCCGCCGTCAGCTGGTAGAGGTCGTCGTAGGTGAAGGACTGCACGCTCGGCCCGCCGATGGGCTTGCCGTGCGGCAGCGCGACGGCGTTGCGGACCTGCCGGACGTTGCCGACCTTGTCGTAGGTGTACGACAGGTTCTGGAACTCGTGCCCGTCCGGCAGCGCCGACTTGAGCGTCGCCAGTTGGCGGTCGGCGGGGTCGTAGGCGTAGCTGGTCCGCACCCCGGTGCCGGTCACCTGGAAGGAGCGCTGGCCGAACTTGTCGTAGTCGAGCCGGTGCAGGTAGGTGTAGTCGAAGTCGCCCTTGCGCCCGGTCGCGCGGTGGACCTGGCCGCCGGTGTCGTACTCGTAGGTGAGCACTTCGCCGTCCGGGTAGGTCATGCGCATGACCCGGTTGAACGAGTCGTGGGCGTAGGAGGTGGTGTAGGTCCGGGCGGGTCCGTTGATCGCGGTGACCGTGCGGGTCTCCCGGACGAGCTCGCCCAGCGGGCCGTAAGCCCGGGCGACGGTGCCCGCCGCGTCGCGGACGGTCGCGATGCGGTTGGCCGTGCCGTCGGCCGCGCCGGGGGCGCCGTAGGTGTAGGCGATGTTGTTGCCGGTGAAGGTCGGGTACCGGATGGCGGTGACCCTGGTGAAGTCGTAGTCGTACTCGACGGCCTTGCCCGCCGACCGCAGCACCGCCGTCACCTTGGCGATGACGTTGCCCGCGAGGTCGTAGCGCGTCTCCGTGCGCCCGGCGTCGGGGCTGTCCACCACGGTCCTGCGACCGAGGTTGTCGTAGGCCGAGGCCGTGGTGTTGCCGCGGTCGTCGACCGCCGCGGTGATCTGGCGCAGCGGGTCGTGGGTGTAGCTGGTCCAGATGACCGGCTGGCCCGCGACGGCGTTGAACTCCTTCACCGCGGTCGTGAGGCCGCGGACGTCGGTGTAGGTCCGCCGCTGCTTGCCGTTGGCGTCGGTGGCGACGACCTCGAACTGGGTGCGGCCCGCGCGGTCGGCGCCGAAGCCGTGCGCGCTGGTCGAGGCGGTGCCGTCCGGGATCACCGTGCGGGTGACGCGGTCGAGCACGTCGAAGCTCTGCCGTGTCGGTGCCACGGTGTCGAAGGAGCCGTTGAAGGCCAGGTTGTCGCCCTTGGGCTCGGTCACCGGGTAGTAGTGCTCCACCCCGCGGCCGACGAAGTCGTACACCGAGCGGCCGGAGACGGTCATGACCTCCACCGGGTCCGCGCCGGGCGCGGTGACCACCGAGGCGTCCTTCTTGGTCTGGAGTGTGCGCTTCAGACCGTCGGCGTAGGTGATCGTGTCGATGGTGTCGGCGATCGGGCCGTCCGCGGTGCGGTCGGCGTGCCGGGTGAGCGCGTAAGGGACCGGCGCCTCCGGGTGGTACTCGAAGTCGATCGTGACCCGGTCCTCCGGCAACTCGTACGGACCGGTCACCGCGTCGACGCGGCCGATGGCGTCGTAGGCGCTGACCACCCGCTGCCCGGCGAAGTCGGTCTCGCTGGTGGGCAGGCCGAATCGCAGGTCGTACATCGTGCTCGACCGGTAGCCGAAGCTGTCGGTGATCGTCTCCACGTGGGTGGCGACCACGGTCTCGTAGGTGTAGTCCAGCTTGTAGCGCTGCCCGTTCTTGTTGGCGGGCTCGGTCACCGAGGCGAGGGTCCCGTTCGGGAAGTACGCCATGTCGGTGGTCGCGGCGCTGCCGTCGGCGAGGAACTCGCGCACCCTCGTGGTGTTGGCGCTCGCGCAGTCCACGAGGGCCTCGCTGCGGCGCATGAGCGCCCCGGCGCCGCGGACCTCGCTGGCCACCGGCAGGCCGACGATGTGCGCGGCAGCGCAGGCCGGGTCGGTTCCGCTGTAGCTGACGCGCGTCTCCTGGTCGTCGGCGGTGCCGCTGTCGGCCGCGTCGAGCGTGCGGATGGCGTTGCCGTAGCCGTCGTACTCGTTCTCCACGAACGAGGTCTTGCCGACCGCGGTTTGGCCCTCGTAGAAGTTGCGGTCGGTCCTGACCAGCATCGGGAACACCGTTGCCGTGGCGCTGGCCGCGTCGGCCGCGTCACCGGTGGCGACATCGCGCAGGCGGTAGGTGTTGACCGTTTCCAGGAACTTGCGGCCCGCGCCGTCGGCGGTGAGCGAGCGGGTGAGCAGGCCGCGGGTGTAGACGCTGTCGGTGCGGTACTCGTCGGTCGCGGTGCGGTAGACCGCGTCGTCCGCGCCCCGGTCGCGCTGCTCGGCGACGACCCGGCCGTAGCCGAGGAACTCGCGCTCGAAGCGGTCGTGCTTGCCCTCGGAGTAGCGGAAGGTGGTGAGCTGGACGTCCTGGCCGTCGCCGGGGTGCCCGTCGTGCAGGGCGCTGCGGGACAGGACCCACCGCGACTCCGGCGCGTCGGCGGTGTTGCCGTCGCGGGTGTAGTCGAGGTCGATCTTGCCGCCCATCGGGCGGCGCACGGTCTTGAGCAGGTTGGTGCGGCCGGTGCGGTTCTCCGCCACCAGCAGCTGGTCGTCCTTCGTGGACTTGACGTGGTCGGCGTAGCCGTCGCCGTTGACGTCGCGCAGCGCGATCTCGGTGCGCCCGACCCCGGCGGACACGTCGGCTCCGGGGTTGAACACGATGCAGCCGAACACGAAGCAGAACCCGAAGGTGAAGTAGGCCCCGCCGCCCACGGAGGCGTTGGCGTCGGCGTTGACCCCGGGCAGCGCGCCGCGGAACGGCGTGCGCGGGGCGAACCCGCTGCCGGTGTTGACCGCCACCGAGAGCCCGCCGCCCTCGGCGAAGACCCGGTCCATCAGGCCGTCGCCGGTGAGGTCCATCAGCGTGGCGTCGGTCGAGGACTCCCCCACCGAGGCCGACACGCCGCCGGCGAAGCCGTAGTAGTCGGTGTTGAAGCCCAGGTTGACGCCGGTGTTCTCGGTCTCGCCCGCGTTCAGCGGTCCGCCGGGCCACGGCTCGCGCGCGGCGAAGGAGTAGCCGAGGTTCAACGCGGCGTCGCCGTTGTCGTAGACCTTGTCGGGCAGGCCGTCGCCGTTGATGTCGATGAGGTCGTGCGCGGCGTCGGACTCGCCGCCGCCGAGGCTGCCGCCGACGCCCAGCGCGGGCATCTCGGTGCCCGCCTTCGCCGAGTTGGCGTTGGTGCCGCCGGTGGGCGCGTCCTGGCCGCGGGCGCTGGAGCTGGTGCGCGCCGGGCTGCCCGCGTTGGCGGAGACGCTGTAGGCCAGGGACTCCGAGCGGCGGACCTCGCCGCCGACGCTGCCCCGGGTGCTGCCGAGGCCGCCGACCATGTCGGAGTACTGCACGCCGGCGGCGCCGACGACGTCGGGGAAGCGATCGCCGTTGAGGTCGAGGAAGTCGACTTGGCCCTCGCTGCGCCCCTTGGCCAGGCTGCCGCCCGCGCCGATGGGAACACCGGGCAGGCTCGCGCCGAAGGTCGTCGACACCTGCTGGGTGCGCGCCCGGCGGGCGACCCCGGTGGCGCCTGCGAGGTCGGCGTCGGTGGTCACGTCGATGGTGTCGGAGCCCAGCCGCGAACTCGCCGCGGACGCGGGCCCGACCCAGGTGTTGTCGTCGGCGCCCGCCCAGCGGTTCTGCGCGGGCATGGGGGCGAAGACGACGATCTTCGGCGTCTCGACGGTCGGGTTCTCGGTGAACCCGGGCACGTCGTCCTCGGTGGGGCCCTCGGGCAACGAGTCGCGGAAGTCCTCGTCGATGACCAGGTCCGCTTCGTTGACCGGTGCGGTCGCCCGCGCCCGGTTGCCCTGGTAGCCGATGGCCGCCCACCCGCGGTACGGCTGGGCGAACGCGCTCTGCTCCGCCGCCGCGTGCAGCGCGCTCGGCACGGGCGCCCCGTCGACCTCGACCGACTGGCCGGTGAGCGCGCCCAGCAGGGTCGGGTCGGTGGTGGCGAAGTCGAAGAACAGCTCGTCGCCCGCGGTCGCGGGGACGTTCACCGCCCCGATCGGGGGCACCACGCCGTCGACCACATCGATCACGCGCTTGGCCAGCAGCGCGCCCCGCTTCTTCGCGGTGAACACCACCCGCGCGTCGACCGGGCGACCGCCGAAGTCGAAGGCGAGCGCGGGCTGCGCGCTGACGGTGCCGGTGGCGGTCGCCGTGTGGTGGCCCTGCGGGCCGGTCAGCGTCGAGGCCGGGTAGATGTCCATCTCGAACGGTGGGGCGATGGCCAGCGTCGGGTCGCCGTTCTCGTCCACCACGGAGTCCACGCCCTCCGCTGCGGTGTAGTGCGCGCGCGGCACCCAGCGCACGGCGCCCGCGTCGATGGGCGAGTCGACCTTCAGCCGCCAGGTGAGCCGGTCGCCCGCGGTCACCGGGATCTCCAGGTCGACCGCGGCTGTGCCGCCGGTCGCGGCCGGCAGCGCGCGGGTGAGGGCGTCGGTGCCGTTGCGGCTGACGACGACGGTGACGTCGTCAGTGGTGGGGCCGGTCTTGACCACGTCACCGGTCAGGCGCAGGGTGCCGGTCAGCGGGGCGACGACCACCGACGGGCGGCCCGCCAGGGTGAAGTCGCGCGAGGCCAGGTAGCGGTGGTTGTCCAGGCCGTTGACGTCCTGGGTCGCGGGCAGGCCGGTGTAGGTGACCTCCGGGTCCCAGGCGACCTGGTCGTACCTGCCGTCGAGCACGGACTGCACCCGGAAGTACAGGGCGTCACCGCGCTGGACGGCGATCGAGTCGACCCCGCTCGGGGCGAACTCGATGTGGTCGTCGGGTCCGATCCGCTGCGACCACAGCTCGTCGCCCTCGTGCTGGATCGCCACGCGGACGCCGTCGGCCTTGGTGTAGGCCGCCCGCTCGGGGCTCGCGTCCTCGACGAGCGCGACCCGGCCGCCGACCCGGACGGTGCCCGCGTGCGGCGCGATCCACCTGCGGATGCCGTCGAGCAGCGGGAACTGGTCCACCTGCCGCTCGAACTCCGCGGTCTGGTCGCCGACGATGGGGCCGGACACCGCGCCGGAGCCGATCGGCGCGGGGGTCTCGGCGCTGTTGGCGGTGTAGACCGGGTTGCCCTGGGCGTCGAGGCGACCGAACAGCACACCGCCGTTGTTCACCAGGTCGGTGATGCCGTCGCCGTTGACGTCGGCGAGGTAGCGGTCGGACGTGGTCGTGGTGGAAACGTAGTCCAACTGGGCGGCCACACCGAAGTAGGACTCCACGCCGACGGTGGTGGAACGGGTGCGCTCGCTGGAGATCGCGGGCAACGACGGCAGCCGCACAGGGGTGTCGCCGAAGCGCGGCTGCCCGCCGGGGCCGGACAGGTTGGGGCGGTAGTAGACGCCCCCGCCGGAGCGGAAAACCTTGTCCGGCAGGTTGTCGCCGTTGACATCGGCGAGGGCGAGCAGGCCGTCCGCAGAACCCGCGTTGTAGCCGACCTTCACACCGGCGGAGTTGGACTTGCTGGGCGAGGTCGGGTTGTAGCCGACGTACAGGTGCCCGCCCACACCGGTCGAGGTGGTCGAGGCGAGCGCGCTGGCGTCGCCGTAGCCGCGCAGGCCCTGGCTGAGGCCGTCGTCCGGGATGTTCCAGCCCGTGGTGGTGCCGAAGGCGTCGTAGCCGCCCGCTTCGTCTCGGATGTCGTCGAAGTAGTCGAAGGTGTGAGTGGTGAAGCGGGCGTTGTCCGCGCCGATCTGCGACACCGACGCCAGCAGTGTCTTGGAGAACGCGCCGATCCGGTACTCCAGCTCGTAGGCGCGAACCAGCTGGTCGTCGAGGCGGACCTCGACCCGGCGCAGCAGGTCGGCGGTGACCTTCTTGAAGCCGTAGCGCGCATCGATGGCCACGTCGGGCCTGCGGGACTCGCCGCGCTCGCGGTCGGTCTGGAAGGTGACCGAGTACCGGCCCTCGGTGGTGCCGTTGCCGGTGTAGGTGATGCGGTCGGGATAGAGGTTGACTCCCGGCACGGCGCCGCCGGGCACACCCGGGTCGGAGACCTTGGCGTGCTGGTACCGGATGAAGTTGTCATTGGTGTCGCGGGTCTCGGCCAGCGCCCACACAGCCCGGTTGCCCTCGACGTCAGCCAGCGTCGAAGCGTCGTCGCGGCCGTAGACGTGTCGGGTGCCGTTCTTCTCGGTGATCTCCCACCAGTAGTTGGCGGGCGCGTCGCCGTGGCGGACGATGCGGCGGAACTTGCCCTCGACGCGGGTATGAAACACCTTCTCCGCCGCCCGCGGTTTGGGCACGCCGCGATGCGCGACGGGCGTCAGCTGCTCGCCGTCGAGCAGGTAGGTCTCGGTCTCCAGGGCCGGGTCGTAGCGCGGCACACCCCACCGGGTGTCGAGCGAGATCATCGGCGCGGCCAGTTCCCAGCCGACACCGGTCCAGCTGCCCGCGGACCCGGAGTTGTAGGCCAACGCCACCGCGGGCTGCAGACCCGCCCGCCCGGGCGGCACCTCGATCGGATAGCCCAACCGGGCCTGCCCCTGGTTGTTCGCCGCGGGCGCCTCGATCAGCGCCACCCCCGCCCCGGGCTCCCCCGCCTTGAGGTCCTTGATCCGGTTCGGGTCGAAGAGCTGGCCCTCCGGGTACTCCGGCACCTCCACCCCGGACCCGCCGGACGCCGCCCCGGACACCAGCCCGATCCCCGGCGTCGTCACCCCGGTCGCGATCAGCAGGAAGATCAACCCGAGGACGAGCGCGCTGCGCCGGGCCCGCCCGGGCGAACGTCGAAGTGGGACCCAGGCGAACATCGGCGCTCCTCGTGGTCGGCTCCAGACCGTCAATCGCACCCCGGAGCCCGCCGGTTACCGACCCATCGGCCCAACCCGCAGGCGCACACAACCACCGAGAGTCGTCACGCCGAACCCGACACCGCCCGAACGCTGCTGCCACCTCCTGACTGACCATGCCGTTCCCAGGGTTGTCACCTGCGGCGAAGGAGCGGACAGCTCACATTGGTCCGTCGCGACAGGACCGAACGGGCGGCCACCGATCAGGTGATCGGTCTATGGATAGGCCGACCTACGCCGGGCGCCGCGCCGTGACGGATCAAGCAGGGTCGAGGTCCGCGATCCGACCCGGACGGGCTCGTTGCGGCGCCACTGGACGAGGCCAGCAGGGAGGACCGCACCAACGCCCTGGCTGCCCCTCGTCGGCCGCCTTGGCAACGGTCGCGCCGCACGAGTGCCACCACGTGGCAACACCTGATCTACTTGCTGGAGCTTCGAGGACTCCCTTCTGGCCGTCCGAGCCACTGCTGAGAGCCGGGGCGCACATGGTCAGCTGTTCTCAGCTCTGACACACGCGCCGGAAGCACGTCCGCTTGCTTGTCAGCAGTGGTCGGGGCAAGGACTACTACCGCCCCCCCGGCGTCGAGTTGTCGAGTTCGTGAACGAAGGCAGCTAGGTCTACCCCGGCATCCGCTACCTCGGCTGACCACTCGACGACAGGTGGGGGCCCTCATCGTCGAGATGGAAGCCGGCAGGTGTCCGTGGCCGCCCGCCAGAGGCCACCAGCAATCCAGGTCACCGCCGCATTGCCGTGCCTCGACGCCTGAGAATGATGAGTCGACCGGTAATGCCCGCCGCGACCACGGCGACGCCGGTCAGGGCGGATTGCCAGGGAAGTGTGGCTGCCAGGGTCAGGCAGCCGAGCAGACCGAGAACGCTGAGGGCCCGCACTCCCCTCTTGCCGGGGGATGGCAGGGTGAAAGCGGCGGCGTTGGCGATCGCGTAGTACAGCAGGACGCCGAAAGACGAGAACCCGATCACCTCGCGCAGGTCGCCGACCGCGACTGCGGCGCAGATGACAACGGCGAGCGCCACCTCAGCCCGGTGAGGCACGTCGTACCGCGGGTGCACGGCCGAGAGCCAAGCCGGCAGGTCCCGATGACGCGACATGGCCAAGCAGGTGCGCCCGACACCGGTGAGCAGCGCCAGCAGCGCCCCGAGAGAGGCAAGCGCCGCGCCGACCCCGACGACCGGGGCGAGACCACCGACCCCGGCGGCCTCCGCCGCAGCGACCAGCGGCGCGGTCGCCGCGGCGAGGTCCTGCGGTCCCGCTGCCAGTAGCGCGGTGACACCGACCGCGATGTAGACGACGACAGTGATCGACAGCGCGATGAGGATCGCGCGGGGGATGGTCCTGCGCGGGTCGCGGACCTCCTCCCCCAAAGTGGCCACCCGCGCATAACCGGCGAAAGCGAAGAACAACAGGCCAGCGGCCTGCAAGACACCGTAGACACCATCGTGCCCGTCCCACCGGAGATTGTCCGCGGTGGTGGCGCCGGTGACGGTGATGGCGACGACCAGCACGGCCAAGGCGACGAGACTCGCGGTGACCAGGACCTTGGCGAGCGCCGCTGTCCTGGTTACCCCGCGGTAGTTCACCGCGGCCAGCCCGATCACCGCGGCGACGGCCACCGCCCGACGCAGCCACTCCGGCCCGGGCACCGCGTAGGTGGCGAAGGTGAGCGCCATCGCAGCGCAGGACGCCGTCTTCCCGACGACGAACGCCCACCCCGCGACGAACCCCCACCACGGACCCAACCGCTCGCGGCCGTAGATGTAAGTGCCACCCGAGGTCGGGTAGACCGCGGCCAGGCTCGCCGAGGCGATGGCGTTGCAGTAGGCGATGACGGCCGCGATCACCAGCCCGACCAGCAGACCAGCGCCCGCGGCGCGGGCGGCGGGACCGAACACGGCGAAGACACCCGCCCCGACCATAGAGCTGAGCCCGATCACCACCGCGTCGCCACGACCGAGCTTGCGCACCAGCCGAGCCTCGTCCACTGCGGACCCCGTTCCAGTGCTCGATCGTTGTCGTTGAGCCGAAACTATCCTCCAGGCCCCCTGGCAGGGGGGCAACCGAGGGTGCGTTACCGCACACCCGGCGCACAGCATCTTCGTTGTCCGACTTCGGGCTCATCAGGGCGTGCGGTGCGCTCGCGCGTGAGCTCACCGCACTTCTGCCGGGATCCACGACATGGCCGGGCACGGCCTCCAGGTTCGCACTCTGCGTTCGTAGCGCCGGTAGTCGAACACGACCACGACGTCGCGGCGACGAACACCTGCGAGCAGGCTCGCGCGCTCCACCTTGAGGTCAGGCAGGAACCGGACATCGTCGCGCAACTGCATCAGGTGAAGGCCGAGGTACTGCGCGAGGACCAGGATGATCGGGGTCATCAGGGGCAGGGTCACGCGGGTCATCGCGAACCACGGGGAGCCGCCTTCGAGCGCGATCGCCTCGTGCAGTGTCGGCGGGATGGCGGTGCGGGCGGCGAGG